>NZ_JBIRNE010000002.1:251905-768959 GCF_044331465.1 Streptomyces sp. NPDC017225
GGCGACGCGGGTGACCTCGTCGGCGAAGGCGGAGAGCTGGTCGACCATCGTGTTGATGGTGTTCTTGAGTTCGAGGATCTCGCCGCGGGCGTCCACGGTGATCTTCTGGGAGAGGTCGCCCTTGGCGACGGCGGTCGCCACCTGGGCGACGTTGCGCACCTGGTTGGTCAGGTTGCCCGCCATGAAGTTCACCGAGTCGGTGAGGTCGCGCCACGTGCCCCTG
Organism: Streptomyces sp. NPDC017225; assembly: GCF_044331465.1. Taxonomy (NCBI): domain Bacteria; kingdom Bacillati; phylum Actinomycetota; class Actinomycetes; order Kitasatosporales; family Streptomycetaceae; genus Streptomyces; species Streptomyces sp. NPDC017225. The sequence goes on from NZ_JBIRNE010000002.1 coordinate 252,129, forward strand.
ACGCCCTGGACGTCGGCCTGGCCGCCGAGCCGCCCGTCGGTGCCGACCTCGCGGGCGACGCGGGTGACCTCGTCGGCGAAGGCGGAGAGCTGGTCGACCATCGTGTTGATGGTGTTCTTGAGTTCGAGGATCTCGCCGCGGGCGTCCACGTCGATCTTCTGCGACAGGTCGCCCTTGGCCACCGCGGTGGCGACCTGGGCGATGTCACGGACCTGGGTGGTCAGGTTCCCGGCCATGGCGTTGACCGAGTCCGTCAGGTCCGCCCAGGTACCCGAGACACCCGGCACCCGGGCCTGTCCGCCGAGGGTCCCCTCCGTGCCGACCTCGCGGGCCACCCGGGTGACCTCGGAGGTGAACACGGACAGCTGGTCCACCATGCCGTTGAAGACCTTGGCGATGTCGCCCATCAGACCGTCCGCCTCGTCCGGCAGACGGGTGCCGAAATCGCCGTCCCGGACGGCGGTCAGGCCCGCCAGGAGGCGGCGCAACTCCTGGTCGCCCGGAACCGCGTCGACGGTCCCGGTGCTGTCGCTGGTCATGCGCACCCTCGTTCCGCTCCCCAGGAGCCCTCGGACGCGAGGACTCGGACCCCCTCCGGACCCATCGGGCGGTCCGGCCTGTTGTGCGTGCTTTTCCGCGGTTCACGGATCTGCCCAATGAGAAAAATACGTCAGAGGCTAACCCAGGTCCCGGGTGCGGACAAAGCGGGACCCCCACCCGGTGGAGACCGGCCCCGTACGGATCACGTCGCGTGTGCGGGACGTGACGGGGGGACCCGGCCCGGTTCCGTCGCCGCTGTTCGGCCCACGACGTCCGAATGCGGCGGCCCCCGCCGGGTATCTGCTGCTGTGGAGCCGGTCCGGCCGGTGGCAGCCGTCCGGCCCCACAGCCGTCACCGACGCGGGAGGAAAGGACAACGTGCCGATGGAGAGCATCTGGTCGTACGCGGCGGGCAGCGGGTACGTGACGGGACAGGACCTGACGGGCTGCACCGTCGTCGCGAGCGACGGCACCATCGGTCACGTGGACCGGCAGGCCGAACACTTCGGCATGCGGCACCTGGTCGTCGACACCGGCGTGTGGGTCTTCGGCCGGAGCGTGCTCGTGCCCGTCGGCATGGTCCGGGGCGTCGACCCCGAGGCCCGCACGGTCACGGTGGGCTGCACCAGGGCGCAGGTCAAGGACGCGCCCCGGTTCCGGACCGACAGCGAGACGATGGACCGGGAGTACCTGGCGTCCGTCGGCGACTACTACCACCGGCTGCCGCCGCGGGAGACCTCCGCGGACTGACCCGGCGCCGAACGACAGCACGGCGATCACCAGGGACACCACTGACATGGAACCGACCGACCAGATCACCACGGCCTCGTCCGGCGTCACGCCCCCCGGCGCACCGGCGCCCGGCGGGCCGGGACCGGACGCCGTGACCGGCCCGGCGACGGCACGCGCGTACGCGGAGTCGGTGGCGCGCGCGCGACGGGGCTCGGGCCGCGGGGTGCGGGAAGAGGACGTCGTCGACCTGCTGCTCGTGGTCTCGGAGCTGGTCACCAACGCGATCCGGCACGGCGACGGACTGGCCGGTTTCGAGGTCCGGCCCACCGGCGAGGGCGTGTGGATCGCCGTCCACGACAACAACGGGCGGGTGCCCCGGGCCGCGTACGCGTTTCCCACCAGGCACCACGGGAGCGGCTACGGATGGCCGCTCGTCGCCCGCCTGGCCCGGGACATCGACGTCGACCGGCACCAGGGAGGCGGAAAGACGATCAGCGTACTGGTGCCCCTGCGCGACGCGCGCGACGCGGACGCCCCGTGACCCGGACCGTCACCGGTCGGCCCGGACCGTGACCGGTCCCGGCCGGTCACCAGGGCAGGAAGACGTGGATGTCCTTGCCCCGCTCGCCGGTGACGACGCTCACCTGGTCGGACAGGGTGTGGATCAGATGCCAGCCGATACCGCCGCCGCCGCTGCTCGGATGGAAGGGGCGCGGCGCGGGCTCGGTCGTACTGGAGTCGTGCATCACCACGTGCACGCCGTCGAAGGTACGGCGCAGCCGCAGCTGGAACGGTCCCGGGGCGTACTGCACCGCGTTCGCCGCCAGCTCCGTGACGACGAGGAGTATGTCGTCCCAGTGCTCGGGCTGCGAGGGCGGTGACGCACGGGCCAGGTCGTAGAGGAATTCCTCCGCGACCAGCCGTGCACCGGTCACGTTGTGCAGCTCCCCGGTGAAGCTGGCGGTGCGGTTCGTGATCTCCTCGGAAGCCAGTGTCCTGTCCCAACGCGACTCGGCTGCCATTTCGCCTTCCCGGCCCGGAATCCGCCGGGCGTTGTCCCTTTTCGCTTTCCCTTCGTCTGTAGTTCCCGTGCCGGGCGAGCCTACGCGCCTTGGTATGCCGGGCCGGGGCGCGGTGGCCAGGGGTGACGGCCCCGTGACCCGCGGCTGATTCGCCGGGACGCACGGCGGCCCGGGGCCGGCTCGCCGGTCACCGGAAGAACACGTTGTCCGAGTCCTCCCAGCCGGCCGGCTCCACCGGCGGCGGCTGCGGCCGGCGGTGCGAGCGGGCCTCGTACATCGCGTCGATCTCGAAGGCGTAGGTCCGCACGATCTCGTCCCGCCGGAGTTTCATCGACGGGGTGAGCAGCCCGCCCGCCACGTCGAACGGAGTGGGCAGGACGCGGAAGACCCGGATGGACTCCGAGCGCGACACGGCGCTGTTGGCCGCGGCGACGGCCCGCGCGACCTCCTCCCGCAGGGCGTTCTCCTCGCGTGCCTCCCGGGCCGGGGCGTCGCCCGTGAGGGCCAGACCCGCCCGCCAGTGCGTCAGGAACTCCGGGTCGAGCGTGATCAGGGCGCCGACGCAGGGCCGGTTGTCGCCCACGACCACCGCCTGGTGGACGAGCGGGTGCATGCGCAGCCGCTGCTCCAGGGCGGCCGGGGCCACGCTCTTGCCGCCGCTGGTGATGATGACGTCCTTCTTGCGACCCGTGATCGCCAGATAGTTCTCGTCGTCCAGCTGCCCGAGGTCCCCGGTGGCCAGCCAGCCGCCGCGCAGCACTTCCCGGGTGGCGGTCCCGTCACCGACGTACCCCTGGAACAGCGACGGGCCGCGCACCAGGATCTCCCCGTCGTCGGCCACCCGGATCTCCATGCCGGGCAGCGGCTGCCCGACGGTGCCGGACTTCTCCCGGCCCAGCGGCTGCATCGTCAGCCCGCCGCTGGTCTCCGTCAGACCGTAGCCGTCGTGGACGTAGACGCCGATGCCCTCGTAGAAGAGGGACAGCTCGCGGCTGAGCGGCGAACCGCCCGACGTCGCGCGGCGCACCCGGCCGCCCAGCGCGCTCCGCAGCCGGCGGTAGACCGTCCGCTCGTACAGGGCGTGCTGGAGGCGGAGGTCGAAACCGGGGCCCGGCCCCCTGCCCAGCCGCCGGCGTTCCAGCGCGGCGGCGAAGTCCCGCGCGGTGCCGGCGGCCCGCTCGAACAACGCCCCGCGGCCCGCCTGCTGCGCGGTGCGCAGGAAATTCTTGTAGAGCTTCTCCAGGACCGAGGGGACGGCGTAGAAGTACGTCGGGCGGAAGGAGCGCAGGGCCGAGGCCAGTGCCTCCTCGGTCATCGCGGGCTCGTGCCCCATGAGCAGCCCGCCCCGGACGCACAGGCTCTGGATCATCAGCCCGTACACGTGGGAGAAGGGCAGGAAGGCGAGGACGGCGCCCTGCTCTCCCGGGGGCGCCACCGTGTGGCCCCAGCCCTCGAGCAGCGTGTCGCACGGGCTGGCCAGACCGCGGTGGCTCAGCGCGCAGCCCAGGGCGCGGCCGGACGTGCCCGAGGTGTAGGCGACGACCGCCGTGGAGTCCGGCGGCACGATGCGGCGCATGGAGTCGACCGTGGCGAACGGGAGGAACTCACCACGCGCCACGAGCGTGTCCACCGCGCCCGCGTCCAGCTGCCACACATGGCGCAGCGCCGGCAGCGACGCGCACACCGAGCCGACGGTCATCACGCTCTGCTCGTCCTCGACCACCACCGCCACACAGCCCGCGTCCCGCAGGATCCACTCGACCTGGTCGCGCGAGGAGGTCGGATAGATCGGCACGACCTCGGCCCCCACCGCCCACAGCGCGTAGCTGAAGACCGTCCACTCGTACCGGGTGCGGGCCAGGATCGCCACGCGGTCCCCCGGCGAGATCCCGCACGCGACCAGCCCCTTGGCCAGGTCGACCACCTCGTCGCGGAACTCCGCGGCCGTCACCTCCTGCCAGTCGGCGAAGTCCGGGCCCCGGCGGCGGGCGAGCATCGGCAGCGTCGGCGTCCGGGCAGCCGTCTCGAAGAGGCTGTCGGCGAGACCCCCGGTCAGGGGCGGGACGGGCCGGGGAGCCGGGGCGAGAGCGAGGTCGCGCATGCGCGGGCTCCTGACGTGTACGGGCGGTGGACCCACGGACGAGCACCGGCGGGCACCGTGGTCGGCTGTGCTCGGAATCTAGCCGAGCCGCAGGCGGCGGGGGGCCGGGACGGCAGAAGTGTTCCCGCCTGGTGATCTCGGCGGATCGGGGGACCCGTACGGCATGAGCTATACGAACCCCGACCCGGAACCCGAGCGCACCACCGGACTGGAGCAGGGAGGCGGTGTGCCGCCCGGCGAGACCCCGCCGGCGGAGAGCAGCATGTCCGAGGCCGGCCCGTGGGAGGGGAACAATCCGCCCAAGGGCTGGGCCAAGGCGCCCCTGGCCGTGATACTCGCCCTCGTGGCGCTCATCGCGGCGGGCTTCCTGGGCTACGCCCTGGTCCTGATCCTCTGACGGGCCCCGGCGAGCGGTGACCCCGCGGGGCGTCTCAGGCCGCCTGAGTACGGCGTACGCACTCGGTGACGACGTCCCGCAGGCTGCCGGTGCGCTCCAGCAGCTCGCGCTGCACCCGGGCACCGTTGCCGTGCCGCAGCAGCTCCGCGGCGCCGTCCCGTACCCGGTCGAGGTCGCCGCCCGCGGCCAGCGCCTCCCCGACGTGCTCCAGCAGCGCCCGTACGACCGTCTCGGCGGGCATCCGCCGCATCGTCACGGGATGCAGCAGTTCCTCCGTCAGCCCCGACCGGGCGGCCCGCCAGGCCGCGAGGCGGAGCAGGCTCACGCTGTGCCCGGCCGGCTCAGCGCCCTCCCGCCACTCCCGCGCGGCCGTGTCGACCAGGGCACGGGCGAGGGCGGCGACGACGACCGCGGTCCCGGAGTCCAGGCAGACGTCCGCGACCCGGAACTCGACCGTCGGGTAGCGCTGGGACAGCCGGACGTCGAAGTAGATCATCCCGTCGTCGAGGACCGTGCCGGTGGCGAGCATGTCCGCGACCCGGCGGTGGTAGGTCTCCGCCGAACCGAACAGCTCGGTCGGACCGGCCGACGGCCAGCGCTGCCATACCCGGCTGCGGTAGCTGCTGTACGCCGAGTCCCTGCCCTGCCAGAAGGGGGAGTTCGCGCTCAGCGCGGCCAGCACCGGCAGCCAGGGCCGCACCCGGTCGATCACCGCGACGCCCTCCTCGTCGGACTCCACGGAGACGTGCACGTGGCAGCCGAGGACGAGCTGTTCGTGGACCACCACACCGTACTGGTCGGCCATCCACTGGTAGCGGCGGTTCACGCCGACCGACGGGCTGACCGGCAGCGGTGACGTGGCGAGCGCGGCCACGGCGCAGCCTATCCCCCCGGCGTGCCGCCCGGCCTGCGCACGGCAGCGGACGATCTCCGTGTGCAGCCGCTCCATGTCCGCCTGCGGATGCGTCGCGAACTCGAGCATCTGCTCGTGCAGTTCCTTCTCGAACACGTCCTGCTCGGCATCGTCCAGCGAGGCCCTGGCGAGCACGGCGGCGGACAGTGCCCGCGGCTCGCCGGTCCCGGGGTCGACCAGGAGGAGCTCCTCCTCCACTCCGACGGTGCGCACGTGATGCCGCCTTTCTGTGGGCCCGGCCGCGGCGACGACGAGGTCTGCTCGGTCCTGGGACCACCGGGGACGAGGTCTCCCCGGTCCGTCCCAGGCCCACCGACTGCCCCGGGAGGGCGGCCGGACACCTGGTCGCGCCGCCGCGCCTCACAGGGCGTACGGCATCAGCCACACCGTGGCCAGGGGCGGGAGCGTGATCCGGATGCTCCCGTCCTCCGGCTTGACCGGGTCGGGACAAGTCACGCCGGACCCGCCGTACTCCTCGGCGTCGGTGTTGAGGACCTCCTGCCAGGCGGTGACCTCGTCGCCGACCGCGAGCCCGTACTCGTGCCGGACGACCGGGGAGAAGTTCGACACCGCCAGCAGCGGAGTGCCGTCCGTGTCGAACCGCAGGAACGCGAAGACGTTGTCCTCGGCCGCGTCCACGGCGACCCAGCCAAATCCGGCCGGATCCGTGTCGCGCCGCCACAGGGCCGGGGTCCGCCCGTAGCGGGTGTTCAGGTCGCGCACCAGAGACTGGACGCCGCGGTGGTCGGCGGCGGAGTGGTACCCCTCGTCGAGCAGCCACCACTCGGGCCCCTGCTCCTGAGACCACTCGGCGCCCTGCGCGAACTCCTGACCCATGAACAGCAGCTGCTTGCCCGGGTGCGCCCACATGAAGCCGAGATAGGCGCGCACGTTCGCCCGCCGCTGCCACCAGTCGCCCGGCATCTTCGACACCAGGGCCTGCTTGCCGTGCACCACTTCGTCGTGCGAGATCGGCAGGACGTAGTTCTCGCTGTACGCGTACACCATCGAGAAGGTCATCTCGTGGTGGTGGTACCTGCGGTGCACCGGCTCGTGGGCGGCGTACTCCAGCGAGTCGTGCATCCAGCCCATGTTCCACTTCAGGCCGAAACCGAGCCCGCCGGTGTCGGTGGGCCGGGTCACCCCGCCCCACGCGGTCGACTCCTCGGCGATCGTCACCACGCCGGGGCAGCGCCGGTAGACGGTCGCGTTCATCTCCTGGAGGAACGCCATGGCCGCCAGGTCCTCCCGGCCGCCGTACTGGTTGGGCTCCCACTGGCCCGAGTCGCGCGAGTAGTCCAGGTAGAGCATCGAGGCGACCGCGTCGACGCGCAGCCCGTCGATGTGGAACTCCTCGCACCAGTACACGGCGTTCGCCACGAGGAAGTTGCGCACCTCGGTCCGCGCGAAGTCGAAGGTGTACGTCCCCCAGTCCGGGTGCTCCGCGCGCCGGGAGTCCCCGGGTTCGTACAGCGGGTCCCCGTCGAAGCGGGCCAGCGCCCAGTCGTCCTTCGGGAAGTGCGCCGGCACCCAGTCCATGATCACGCCGATCCCCGCCCGGTGCAGGGCGTCGACCAGGTACCGGAAGTCGTCGGGCGAGCCGAGACGCGCGGTCGGCGCGTAGAAACCGGTGACCTGGTAGCCCCAGGACGGGCCGTAGGGGTGCTCGGCGACCGGCATCAGCTCGACATGCGTGAAGCCCAGGTCCCGGACGTAGGCGGGCAGCTCCTCGGCCAGCTCGCGGTAGGTCAGCCCCGGCCGCCAGGACGGCAGGTGGACCTCGTACACCGAGAACGGCGCCTCGTGCACGGGCGTGTCGGCGCGGGTCCGCATCCACTCCCGGTCGCCCCACTCGTGGTGCGAGGCCGTCACCACGGACGCCGTGTTCGGGGGCTCCTCGGCGGCGCGGGCCATCGGGTCGGCCTTGAGAACCCGGTGCCCGTACCGCGAGTGGACCTCGAACTTGTACCGGGTGCCCTCGCCGACGCCCGGCAGGAACAGCTCCCACACCCCGGACGAACCCAGCGAGCGCATGGGGAACGCCGTGCCGTCCCAGTGGGTGAAGTCGGTCGCGACCCGCACCCCCTGGGCGTTCGGCGCCCACACCGTGAACCGGGTGCCGGTGACGCCCGCGTGGGTCATCGGCTCCGCGCCGAGGGCCTGCCACAGCTGCTCGTGCCGGCCCTCGGCGATCAGGTGCAGGTCGAGGTCGCCGAGAGCGGGCAGGAAGCGGTACGGGTCGTGGGTCTCGTGCTCGCCCTCCTCGTAGGCCACGACGAGGGTGTACGCGGGGATCTCCGCCAGCGGCAGGACCCCGGAGAAGAGGCCGTCCGCCTCCGACACGAGGGCGTGGCGCTCGCCGTCGACGACCACGCCCACCCCGCGGGCGAAGGGGCGCAGCGCCCGGAAGGCGATGCCGCCGGGCACCGGGTGGGCGCCGAGCAGGGCGTGCGGGTCGTGGTGGGCGCCCGCCAGCAGGCGCCCCCGGTCGGTCGGGTCGAGGGGCGGAGCGGTCCCGCACGCACCGGGTGCGGGCGGGACGGGACCGGACGGCTCGGGGAGCGAGGTGTCGCGCAGGGCCACGGGTCAGTCTCCTCTCACGGCGAGTCGTTCGATCGCCGCCATGGGTACGGGAAGCCAGTCGGGGCGGTGCCGGGCCTCGTACAGCACCTCATACACGGCGCGGTCCGTCTCGTAGGCGCGCAGCAGGCCGTGCTTCTTACGGGGGTCCCACCCGGCGCGTGCGGCGTAGCCCGCGCAGAACGCCTCCCGGCAGCGGCGCGCCCACTCGGGGCGCCACGGGCGGCGCTGCCGGGCGGCGTAGTCGAAGGAGCGCAGCATGCCCGCGATGTCCCGCACGGGGGAGTGGGCGCTGCGCCGTTCGGACAGCGGACGGGACGGTTCACCCTCGAAGTCGATGACGAACCAGTCCCGGCCGGCCCGCAGCACCTGCCCCAGGTGCAGGTCGCCGTGGACGCGCTGGGCGGGCGGCCCGGAGTCGCAGGTGGACAGCGCCGCGAAGGCCGCCCGCAGTCCGGGCACGAAGGGCTGCAGCGCCGGTACGCAGTGCGCGGCGGCGGTCAGCCGCTCGGTCATCGCCGCCGCCGTCCGGCCGTTCTCCCCGGGCGGACCGGCCGGGAAGGCCGACGCCAGCGCGAGGTGCACGTCGGCCATCGCCTGGCCCAGCTCATGGGCCTGGACGGTGAAGTCGTCCCCGGCGGCCAGCGCGTCCAGGGACAGCGTCCAGCCGTCGGAGGCGTCGTGCAGGAACGGCTGGAGCACGCCGAGCGTCGCCTGGTACGGATGGGTCGTCCGCATCCAGGCCACCGGCGCGGGGACCCGGCCGCAGCCTTGCCGGGCCAGCGCGTCCGGCACCTCCAGATCGGGATTGACGCCGGGCTGGATGCGCCGGAAGAGCTTCAGGATGAACTCGTCGCCGTAGATCAGCGACGAGTTGGACTGCTCGGCGTCCAGCAGCCGCGGCACGAGTCCGCCGGGCACCGGCCGCGCGGGATCGGACTCGAAGCGCAGCGGTCCCGCCTTGCCGGGACGCCTGAGCCGCTCCAGGAGCAGCTGGGCCGTCCGGGGGTCGTGCAGCGCGTCGTGGACCGTCCGCCCGGCAAGCGGGCCGTCCTGTACCTGCCCGATGAGCGCCCGGCCCAGACGCGGCGACGGCTGCTCGCGCACGCCGAGCAGCAGTTGGTAGCAGTCGCCGGCCGGGGGAGCGCCGCCCGGCGCGGGCACGGAGCCGTGCCCGGTGTGCACCAGGAGGTGCAGACAGCCCGGGAAGAGCTCGGTCATCGACAGCAGACCGAGCTCTTCCACGGGCCGGTCCTTGCCCGCGAACCAGCGCTGGCGCGGCAGCCACTCCCGCAGCAGCCCGTCGAGCGAGGCCATGGGCTCGGCGAGATGCCCGCGTCTGGGGCGCAGGGGTGCGGTCTTCGGCATGGTGACGCGTCCTTTCCTCGGCCCACGCTCACACGCGGCGGCCGATGCGGGATGCGACTCGGGTGAGCCGGAACCAGTAGAAGCCGTGGCCCCCGAGGGTCAGCAGGTACGGCAGCTCGCCGATGGCGGGGAAGCGGACCCCGCCGAACAGCTCGACCGGATGCCGCCCGGCGAACTCGCGCAGATCGAGTTCGGTGGGCTGGGCGAACCGCGCGAAGTTGTTCACGCACAGCACCGGGTCGTCCCCCTCTTCCCCATTCGGGGGGGCCTCCCGCAGGAAGGCCAGCACGGCGGGGTTGGAGGAGGGCAGTTCGGTGTAGGTGCCGAGGCCGAAGGCGGGGTTCTGCTTGCGGATCTCGATCATCCGGCGGGTCCAGTGCAGGAGCGAGGACGGCGAGGCCATGGACGCCTCGACGTTCGTCACCTGGTAGCCGTAGACCGGGTCCATGATCGTCGGAAGGTACAGGCGTCCCGGATCGCAGGTCGAGAAACCGGCGTTGCGGTCCGGGGTCCACTGCATCGGGGTGCGGACCGCGTCGCGGTCGCCGAGCCAGATGTTGTCGCCCATGCCGATCTCGTCGCCGTAGTACAGGATCGGTGATCCCGGGAGGGAGAGCAGCAGGGCGGTGAACAGCTCGATCTGGTCGCGGTCGTTGTCCAGCAGGGTGGCGAGCCGGCGCCGGATGCCGATGTTGGCGCGCATGCGCGGGTCCTTGGCGTACTCCGCGTACATGTAGTCGCGTTCCTCGTCGGTGACCATCTCGAGGGTCAGCTCGTCGTGGTTGCGCAGGAAGATGCCCCACTGGCAGCCGGACGGGATGGCGGGGGTCTTGGCGAGGATCTCGGAGACCGGGTAGCGGGACTCGCGGCGCACGGCCATGAAGATCCGCGGCATGACCGGGAAGTGGAACGCCATGTGGCACTCGTCGCCGCCCGCGGCGTAGTCGCCGAAGTAGTCGACGACGTCCTCCGGCCACTGGTTGGCCTCGGCCAGCAGCACGGTGTCCGGGTAGTGCGCGTCGATCTCGCGGCGGACCCGCTTGAGGAACTCGTGGCTGGCGGGGAGGTTCTCGCAGTTGGTGCCCTCTTCGGCGTACAGGTAGGGCACGGCGTCGAGACGGTAGCCGTCGACGCCCAGGTCCAGCCAGAACTTCAGGGCGGCCAGCATCTCCTCCTGGACGGCCGGGTTCTCGTAGTTGAGGTCCGGCTGGTGGGTGAAGAAGCGGTGCCAGTAGTACTGGCCGCGGACCGGGTCGTAGGTCCAGTTGGACGCCTCGGTGTCGACGAAGATGATGCGGGCGTCGGAGTAGCGGGTGTCGTCGTCGGCCCAGACGTAGTAGTCGCCGTAGGGGCCGTCCGGGTTGTTCCGCGACTCCTGGAACCACGGGTGCTGGTCGCTGGTGTGGTTCATGACGAAGTCGATGATCACGCGCATGCCGCGCTGGTGGGCGGCGTCCACGAACTCGACGAAGTCGGCCAGGTCGCCGAACTCGGGGAGGACGGCGGTGTAGTCGGAGACGTCGTAGCCGCCGTCGCGCAGCGGGGATTTGAAGAAGGGCGGGAGCCACAGGCAGTCCACGCCCAGCCATTGCAGGTAGTCCAGCTTGGCGGTGAGGCCCTTGAGGTCGCCGACGCCGTCGCCGTTGCTGTCCTGGAAGGAGCGGACGAGGACCTCGTAGAAGACGGCTCGTTTGAACCAGTCCGGGTCACGGTCCTTGGCCGGTGTGTCCTCGAAGGTGTCCGGCACGGGCTCGTTCACGGTCATGAGGCTGCGGACCCTTCGTTCTGGGGCGTGACGGGGGACGGCCGCCGGACGTGGAAGACGTGCGCGGGGGCCCGGCCGGGCTCCAGCCGCACGTAGTTCGTCCGGCCCCAGTGGTAGGTCTCATCCGTGAGTTCGTCGTGGACCGGCACCGACTCGTGCCAGTCCAGGCCGAGCTGCGGCATGTCGAGCGAGATCGTGGCCTCCTGGGTGCGGTGGGGATCGAGGTTGGCTACCACCAGCACCACGTCGGACCCCACGCGCTTGCTGTACGCGATCAGCGCGTCGTTGTCGGTCCGGTGGAAGCGCAGGTTCCTGAGCCGGTGCAGCGCGGGATGGTCGCGCCGGATGGTGTTGAGGCGGGTGATGAGGGGGGCGATGGTGCGGCCCTCGCGTGCGGCGGTGGCCCAGTCGCGGGGTTTGAGCTGGTATTTCTCGGAGTCGAGGTATTCCTCGCCGCCTTCGCGCAGGGGGGTGTTCTCGCAGAGTTCGTAGCCGCTGTAGATGCCCCAGGCGGGGGAGAGGGTGGCGGCGAGGACGGCGCGGACCTCGAAGGCGGGGCGGCCGCCGTGCTGGAGGTGGGCGTGCAGGATGTCGGGGGTGTTGGGGAAGAGGTTGGGCCGCATGTAGGAGGCGGCCTCCCCCGTAAGTTCGGTGAGGTACTCGGTGAGTTCCTGTTTGGTGTTGCGCCAGGTGAAGTAGGTGTAGGACTGCTGGAAGCCGATCTGGGCGAGGGTGTGCATCATCGCGGGGCGGGTGAAGGCCTCGGCGAGGAAGATGACGTCGGGGTCGGTGTGGTTGATCTCGCCGATGACCCTTTCCCAGAAGGCGACGGGTTTGGTGTGGGGGTTGTCGACGCGGAAGACGCGTACCCCGTGGTCCATCCAGTGGCGCAGGACGCGGACGGTTTCGGCGGTGATGCCGTCGGGGTCGGCGTCGAAGGCGATGGGGTAGATGTCCTGGTACTTCTTGGGCGGGTTCTCGGCGTGGGCGATGGTGCCGTCGGGGCGGTGGTGGAACCACTCGGGGTGTTTGTGGACCCAGGGATGGTCGGGGGAGCACTGGAGGGCGAAGTCGAGGGCGACTTCGAGGCCCAGGCGGGTGGCCTCGGTGACGAAGTGGTCGAAGTCGTCGAGGGTGCCGAGCTGGGGGTGGATGGTGTCGTGTCCGCCTTCGGGGGAGCCGATGGCCCAGGGGACGCCGACGTCGTCGGGGGTGGCGGAGAGGGTGTTGTTGCGGCCCTTGCGGTGGGTGGTGCCGATGGGGTGGACCGGGGGGAGGTAGACGACGTCGAAGCCCATCGCGGCGATGGCGGGCAGCCGGCGGGCGGCGGTGCGGAAGGTGCCGTGGGGCTGGGTGGGGGTGCCCTCGGAGCGGGGGAAGAACTCGTACCAGGCGCCGTACAGGGCGCGTTCGCGTTCCACGAGCAGGGGCAGCGGGTCGGAAGTGGTGACCAGCTCCCGCAGCGGATGCCGGGCCAGCACCGTGTCCACCTCGGGCGTCAACGCCGCCGCCAGCCGGGTGGCCACCGGCAGCGTGTCGTCCAGCAGGGCCGTCGCGGCGGCCAGCACCACGTCACGTCCGGCCGCCTTCGGCACCCCCGCGGCGGCCCGCCGGTACAGCTCGGCGCCCTCCTCCAGGACCAGGCCGGTGTCGATGCCGGCCGGGACCTTGATCCGCGCGTGGTGCCGCCAGGTGGACACGGGGTCGCTCCACGCCTCCACCCGGTAGGTCCACTCGCCCGTGGCGTCCGGGGTGACCTCGGCGCCCCAGCGGTCGCTGCCCGGGGACAGCTCCCGCATCGGCGTCCACGGGCCCGGTCGGCCCTCCGGGTCCTTCAGCACGACGTTGGCGGCCACCGCGTCGTGCCCCTCGCGGAACACGGTCGCGGTGACCTCGAACGTCTCTCCCGCCACCGCCTTCGCCGGGCGTCTGCCGTACTCCACCACCGGGTGGACGTCCCGAACCGGGATACGTCCGATCCCCACGGTCGCACTCATCCGTTCTCACCTCCGCCGTGCTCGGGGCCGGGCGCGGGCCCGGCCGTCGGGGTCAAGCCGCGCCGGAGGGGGTCTTCCGCCCCGACGGGGAGAGCCGGTCACCCTGTTCCTGCGCATGGGTGACCAGGTTCGTCCGCAGATACCGTTCGGCGGCATCCGCGGCTTCGCGTGCGCACCGCTTTCCCATCAGTACGCACAGGGTGTAGCCGGAGTCCTCGAAGGTGGACCGGACGCCCCCGTCCGCGGGGGACGCGAGCATCGAGCGTTCCCAGGCGCGGTAACGCCGCAGCTGCCGGGCGACTTCGCTCTTCGCGGGAAGCAGCATGGCCGGTCACCTTCCGGACGGTCCGGGGGTACGGACGATCGACTTCTTCACACATGGTGCACGGGCGGTGACGCGCCGTCTTGTTGGAACTTCAACCACTTTCTCGTGTTGCACGAATGGACTACCGCTCCCACTCTGGAGTGACTCAGAAGCGATCAGTGCTCACGCTTCGTGTCGGGGAGCTCGTCCCCCAAGGGGCGAGGAGGAGCGAGAGCTCTCGCGGTGAGGAGCCACGACGATGAAGACCGCAGTGCCCTGCTACTACCACCTCGATGTGGAAGTGAGCCCGGAACGGGTCGTACAGGTCAGGCGCATCCTGGCCGCTCACCTCCGGTTCTGGAACCTGGAGAACCTCGTCGAACCCGTCTGCTCGGGCGCCGAGATGCTGCTCCGGGCGATCGACGAGCACGCGAGCGACAAGAACACGTCGATCGAGATGTGGTGGAACCGCCAGCACCTCATCACGGCCGTAGGGGGCAAGGACCACGCGCTCCGTCCCGACCAGGACCTGCGCACCTGCCTGCAGCACCTCGCCGCCACAAGCGACGGCTGGGGCTGCTGCGCCATCGACACCGGGGCCAAGGTCATCTGGTTCTCGCAGCGTGCCCGCGCCGGCGAACGCGTACCGCTGGTGGCGACGGCGCCGGAACCGATCACCCAGGAGGGGCTGGAAGTGCCGCGAGAGATCATGCCGGTGGCCCGGCTGGCCGGACCGGCCAGTACGGACCACGGCATTCTGGAGGAGGCCCGGTGACCCGCGCCAGGCCGAACTGGAAGGGGTCGCCCGTGTGGAGCGGGCACCCCTACCCCCTGGGCGCCGCGTACGACGGACAGGGCACCAACTTCGCGCTGTTCAGCGAGGTCGCCGAACGGGTGGACCTCGTCCTCGTCGACGACGACGGCACTCACAGCACCGTCCCGCTGCCCGAGGTCGACGGCTTCGTCTGGCACTGCTACCTGCCCGGCGTCGGCCCGGGACAGCGCTACGGCTACCGGGTCCACGGTCCGTGGGCCCCCGCCGTGGGCCACCGCTGCAACCCGGCGAAGCTGCTCCTCGACCCGTACACCCGTGCCGTGGACGGGATGGTGGACAACCACGCCTCCCTCTTCGAACGGGCCAGGGGCAGGGCCGACCCGGGCGACAGCGCCGGGCACACCATGCTCGGGGTGGTCACCGACCCGTTCTTCGACTGGGGCGACGACCGCCCGCCCGGACGCCCGTACTCGGAGAGCGTCATCTACGAGGCCCACGTCCGCGGGCTCAGCCGCACCCACCCCGACGTGCCCGACGAACTGCGCGGCACCTACGCGGGACTGGCGCACCCGGCGGTCGTTAACCACCTGACGTCCCTCGGCGTGACCGCTGTGGAACTGATGCCGGTGCACCAGTTCGTGCACGACGGGGTGCTCCAGGACCGGGGCCTGTCCAACTACTGGGGCTACAACACCATCGGCTTCTTCGCGCCCCACAACGGCTACGCCGCCCTCGGCACCCGCGGGCAGCAGGTCAACGAGTTCAAGTCGATGGTCAAGGCCCTGCACGAGGCCGGCCTCGAAGTGATCCTCGACGTGGTCTACAACCACACCGCCGAGGGCAACGAGAAGGGCCCCACCCTCTCCTTCCGCGGCATCGACAACGCCTCGTACTACCGCCTGGTGGACGGCGACTGGCAGCACTACTACGACACCACCGGCACCGGCAACAGCCTGCTGATGCGGCACCCGTACGTACTCCAGCTGATCATGGACTCACTGCGGTACTGGGTCACCGAGATGCACGTCGACGGCTTCCGCTTCGACCTCGCGGCCACCCTGGCCCGGCAGTTCCACGAGGTGGACCGGCTGTCGGCGTTCTTCGACCTCATCCAGCAGGACCCGGTGATCAGCCGCGTCAAGCTGATCGCCGAGCCCTGGGACGTCGGCGAGGGCGGCTACCAGGTGGGCAACTTCCCGCAGCTGTGGTCGGAGTGGAACGGCATGTACCGGGACGCGGTACGGGACTTCTGGCGCGGTGAGGAGCACACGCTCGGCGAGTTCGCCTCCCGGCTGACCGGCTCCTCCGACCTGTACCAGCACAGCCGGCGCCGCCCCCGCGCCAGCGTCAACTTCGTGACCGCGCACGACGGTTTCACCCTGCGCGACCTCGTCTCGTACAACGACAAGCACAACGAGGCCAACGGCGAGGACAACCAGGACGGCGAGAGTCACAACCGCTCCTGGAACTGCGGGGCCGAGGGCCCGGCGAAGGACCCGGCCGTCCGGGAACTGCGCGGCCGCCAGCAGCGCAACTTCCTCGCCACGCTGCTGCTCTCGCAGGGCATCCCGATGCTCTGCCACGGCGACGAACTGGGCCGCACCCAGCGGGGCAACAACAACGCCTACTGCCAGGACAACGAGATCTCCTGGGTCGACTGGCGGCTGAACGGGGAGCAGCGCGCCCTGCTGGACTTCGCCCGCCGCGTCATCGCGCTGCGGGCCGGCCACCCCGTCCTGCGCCGGCGCCGCTACTTCCGCGGTGAGACCCGCACCCACGCGGACCAGCCGCTGCCCGACCTGGTGTGGCTGCTGCCCAACGCGCGGGAGATGACCGACGACGACTGGCAGCGCTCCGACGCGCACGCCGTCGGCGTCTTCCTCAACGGCGACGCCATCGCCGAACCCGACCCGTGCGGCCGGCCGGTCGTGGACGACTCCTTCCTGCTGCTGCTCAACAGCCACTGGGAGCCGACGGACTTCCGGCTGCCCGGCGCCACCTACGGCGAGCGCTGGGCGACCCTGATCGACACCGCCGACCCGGAGGGCGTCCCCGACGAGGCGGAGCACAAGGCGGGCACCGTGGTGACCGTCGAGCAGCGCAGTCTGGTGCTGCTCTCCCGGCCGTCCCACACCGGCCGGTGAGCAGCCCGTGAGGTCAGCCGCCGAGGCGGCGCGCGGTCACCGTGAACCGCGCGCCGTCGGCGTCCCGGAGCACGGCCTCGTCACTGCTCACGGTCAGCACGCTGCCGCCGTGCCGCTCGGCGGCGCGGGCGCAGGCCGCGACGTCCCGGACCGCGAAGTGGACCTGCCAGTGCGGCCGGATGGCCGGATCGGGCGCCGCTCCCAGGGCGCCCGACTCGATGCGTGCCACCACGTCGCCCTGGCTGCGCAGAACCACCTCGTCGCCCTCGTACTGGACCTCGCAGCAGCCACTGGGACCCGACGCCCAGTCGAAGATCTCGCCGTAGAAGATGGCGGCGTCGAAGGCGTCGCGCGTGTGCAGCCGGATGAAGGCGGGGCGCGAGGTGCGCCAGGTCTCCCAGTCCGTGAACAGCGCGCCCTCCCAGATCCCGAAGGTCGCGCCGTCCCGGTCGGCCAGGAGGGCCGCCCGTCCGGGCGGCAGGGAGATGGGCCCGACCGCGGTCGTGCCGCCGCGCTCCTGCACCCGGGAGGCCACCTCGTCGGCACTGCGTACGGCGAAGTAGGGCGTCCACGCCACCGCCATCTGCCACATCGTGGCGACCTCGCCGATCCCGGCGACCGGCGCCCCGTCGGCCAGGGCGATCCGGAAGGCGTCGCCCAGCTTGCCGGGCCGCCACCGCCAGCCCAGCACGGCGGAGTAGAACTCCTCGGTGGCCCGCAGGTCACGGCTGGTCAGGCTCACCCAGCAGGGGGCGCCGTACACGGAGTGCGTGGACAGCACGCTCTCCCCGCCGGCGGAAAGGGACATGTCGTGGTTCATGGCAGTCGCGTCCTGGTCTCGTCCACCGGCAGCCACCGGCTCGACGCCAGTGTCCGGCCGGGAGTGCGGCGGGCGCCTGCCGAGTACCCCGGCCGTGTCGCCGAAACGGGGGCCCACGCGCCCCGGACGGCCCAGTGGCGCGAGGCGGCGCGGCTGGCGACGATGGAGGCGTCGGAGCGGTACCGCGCGGCACAGGCGGCGGTGACCCGCCGGATCCGGAGGTGACCATGCCCACCGACGACTGGGGCCCGGACGAGACCGGCCCGGACGAGACCGGTTCGGACCAGATCTTCCGGTTGCAGGAGCAGGTCCGGCAGCTGAAGGAGGCGGTCGTCTCGCACGCCGTCGTCGACCAGGCGATCGGAATGATCGTCGCCCTCGGCAGGGTGACACCGGACCAGGGGTGGATCGTACTGAAGGAGGTTTCCCAGCATACGAACATCAAACTGCGCAACGTGGCAGAAATGATACTCATCTGGGGGCGCGCCGGAGTGATGCCGCCGGAGATCCGGGCCGCCCTCGACGACTGCCTGGACCGTCACGGTCCCACGCAGATCCCCGGCGCCCCGCCTCAGACCCGCTGAGAGTCACCGCACGCCGGCGGAGTCAGCGGATCTCCGCGAGGATCTCCTCGCGGATCCGGTCGAAGCACCCGCTGAGCAGCCGGGAGACGTGCATCTGGGAGATGCCGAGCTGCTGCGCGATGCGGCTCTGCGTCATCCCGCCGAAGAAGCGCAGGTAGAGGATGGTGCGCTCGCGCTCGGGCAGCGCCTCCAGACAGGGCCGGACGGCCACCCGGTCCACGACCGCGTCGAAGGCGGGGTCCGGGCCGCCGAGCGCGTCCCCGAGGGCGTACCCGTCGGTGCCGGGCATCTCCGCCTCCAGGGAGAGCGCGGAGAAGCACTCCAGTGCCTCCATGCCGGTGCGGACCTCGACCGTGGTCAGCTGCGCGTGCTCGGCGATCTCCTCGATGGTGGGGGCGCGTCCCGGTATCGTCTGTGCCAGCTCCTTCGCGGATCTGCGCACCCGGTTGCGCAGGTCCTGGATCCGGCGCGGCACGTGCAGGGTCCACATGTGGTCGCGGAAGTGCCGTTTGATCTCGCCGGTCACGGTCGGCACGGCGTAGGCCTCGAAGGCGTGGCCGCGTTCCGGGTCGTAGTGGTCGACGGCCTTGACCAGTCCGAGGGCGGCCACCTGGTAGAGGTCCTCCAGGTTCTCGCCGCGGCCCCGGAAGCGGACCGCGATCCGCTCCGCCATGGGCAGCCAGACCTTGATCAGATCGTCCCGCAGCGCCTTGCGCTCAGGGCCGTCGGGCAGCGCGACGAGCCGGTCGAACGCCGCGGCCGTGTCGGGGGCGTCGTCGTGGGGGTGGGGCTTGGTTCTGCCGGCGATACGCGTCATGCGCACCTCCCTCAGCAGGGGGGCTGGCAAATCCTCATATATATGGATACTGAGCGCCAATGCCTCGAATGGCCACCCGAGCGGCCACCCGAACGGCCGCGGACCGGTGAGTGAGACGGAGAGGCTGCCGAACGTGATGTGCGGCACGCTCTGGGTGATCGCCCGGCGGGGGTGGTGGCGGATCGTCCCTGCGCAGCGCTTGATCACTTGTCAAAAGGTGCGAAATCCCTGGCCACAGCGCATTCCGCTCATTTGACAGTGCGCTGAACGCACAGATAGGAAGCAGCGTCGAGAGGTCGAGAGGGGCACCGTGTACGAGCCGAACGTGGTCGGGGACTGGCAGGAGTACGACGAGCACGCCGGCCTGCGGGTCCGCGTCCACCGTCTTGAGCAGGCCGAGCCGCCGCGTGGACGGGACGACGCCGCCGAGGGGCTGACGTACTTCTGTGTCCGGGTGACCGTCGAGAACCGGGGCGCCCGGCAGCTCGGCATCCACCTGGAGGACGGCCAGATCGACGTGCGGATCGGTCCCGACGGGGAGAGCGCCTTCCTCGACTGGCGCAACTCCCAGTTCGTCGAGGGCTTCGACGTCTACCCGCTGCGCCGGGTCACCGCGGTGCTCTACGCGGCGGGCCCGGAGGCGAGCCTCGGCCAGGTGGACGTCCAGGTCCAGTTGCGGGTGGACGAGGAATGGGCCGACCGCCGGCTGTGGACCGGCGGCCTCGGGCTGTCCGACGGGGCCGCCGGGCCACTTTCCGCCGCGGCGCGGGAGGACGGCCTGGTGCACCAGGTGAGCGCCTTCCTGCGGGGCCAGGCGGACGAGGGCTCCGGCTGACCCCCGTCCGGTGGCGCCTCAGTGCGCGATGCCGTCGATGATCTCGCGGGCCCCCTGGCGCAGCAGCGCCACGGCGACCGAGGTGCCGAGGGTCGCCGGGTCGAGCCGGCCGGCCCACTCGTGGGCGTTCAGCCGCGTCTTGCCGTCCGGTGTGAAGACACAGGCCCGCAGGGAGAGTTCCCCGCCGCGGTCCACGCGGGCGTACCCGGCGATCGGGCTGTTGCAGTGCCCTTGCAGCACATGCAGGAACATCCGTTCCGCCGTCGCCTCCTGATGTGTCCGGGGATGACCGAGTCCGGACACCGCGTCGATGAGCGCGGTGTCGTCCTCCCGGCACTGCAGGGCGAGGATGCCCGCGCCGATCGGCGGCATCATCGTCTCCGGGGAGAGGACCTCGCTGATCACGTCGGGGCGGCCGATGCGCTCCAGGCCGGAGACGGCGAGG
The DNA here is from genome assembly GCF_044331465.1 of Streptomyces sp. NPDC017225. Lineage (NCBI taxonomy): Bacteria > Bacillati > Actinomycetota > Actinomycetes > Kitasatosporales > Streptomycetaceae > Streptomyces > Streptomyces sp. NPDC017225. Next base: position 272,268 of record NZ_JBIRNE010000002.1, read on the forward strand.
AGCAGGGCGTCGGCCTCGCCGGCGGCCAGCTTCGCCAGCCGCCGGTTGGCGTTGCCGCGGAACGGCACGCACCTCAGGTGCGGGTGGGTGGCGGCGAGCTGGGCGACGCGGCGCACCGAGGAGGTGCCGACGCGTGTGCCGGCCGGCAGCCCGTCCAGGGTGAGCCCGTCCGGGTGGACGAGGGCGTCGCGGATGTCGTCCCGTTCCAGGAACGCGGCGAACACCGTGCCCGCCGGCAGCGGCCGGTCGGCGGGCACGTCCTTGACGCAGTGCACCGCGAGATCGGCCTCGCCCGACAGCAGCGCGGCGTCGACCTCCTTGGTGAACGCGCCCTTGCCCTCCACCAGGGACAGGTCGCCGAGCCACTTGTCGCCGGTGGTCCTCACCGGCACGACCTCGGTGCGCGCGCCGGGGTGGAGGGCGGCCAACTCGGCCCGGACGCGCTCGACCTGCGCCAGGGCCATGGGGGAGTCGCGGGAGACGATGCGGATCAGTTCGGGGGCGGACATGCGGACACGATAGTGCTCCCGGGAGAGCCCGGGTCTCGCGCTTCGCTCGACCGGCCCCGCCGAATGCTGACGGCCGCCGGCGCCTCGGACGCTCGGGCCGGCGGGCACGCCGGTGGGCTTCGCGGCCGCCGGGGACGGGGCGTCCCGGTAGCGAAGGGCAGAGCCCGGAGTGACTCCCCGTCACTCCGTCAACTCCGTCACGCCGTGTCGTCCGGGAGGTCGGCGGCCGACTCCTCGGGCGCGAGGTCCGGGCGCAGCCTGAGCCAGGACGGCTGGCGCAGCATGCCCTCCCGGGTGCGGGTGCTGTAGCGGACCTCGCCGACCAGCCGGGGGACGACCCAGCGCGCCCCCGGCACCGGCGGTACGGGGTCGAAGGGGCACACGTCGCTCGCGGCGGCCCCCAGCAGCGCCGCCAGCTCGCTGCGCTCGGCCGCGCTCCAGCCGGTGCCGACCCCGCCGACGTAGCGCAGCCGGCCCGCGGCGCGCTGGCCGACCAGGAGAGCGCCGGGGAGGCCCGTGAGCCGCCCCTTGCCGGGCAGCCAGCCGCCGACCACGACGTCCTCGCTGCGCATGTTGCGGATCTTGATCCAGGCCCGGGAACGGACCCCCGGTTCGTACACCGAGTCCAGCCGCTTGCACACCAGGCCCTCCAGGCCGTGCTCGCGGGTGGCCCGCAGAGCCTGCTCGCCGTGGCCGACCAGCGCGGCCGGGGTCGACCAGGACGGTCCGCCGAGGCCCAGGTCCGCCAGCTGTTCGCGGCGGCGGGCGTAGGGGAGGCCGAGAAGGGACTCGCCCGCCAGGTGCAGGGCGTCGAACAGCACCAGATGGACGGGGACCCGCGCCGCCCGGTGCGCCGCCCGGCCCGGGGCGTGCGCCAGGCCCATCCGGGACTGCAGCAACTGGAAGTCGGCGCGGCCCTGTTCGTCCAGGGCCAGCACCTCCCCGTCCAGCACGGCGGGGGTGGAGCCGAGCGCGGTGCCGAGCGGTGCCAGTTCGGGGTAGGCGGCCGTGATGTCCTGCCCGGAGCGGGCGCGCAGCAGCGCACTGCCGTCGCCGGGCAGGTAGACCACCACGCGCTGGCCGTCCTGCTTGGTCTCGTAGGCCCAGCGTGTGTCCTGCGCGGCGGACGGCAGGGTGCCGGGGGTGGCGAGCATGGGTGGGATCAGCGGCAGCTCCACGGGTCAGTTCTCGACGTGCCCGTGCGCCGTCACGCGCGTCGTCCGCCAGGTTCGCCTGAACGGCGCCGGTCCCGCCCCGGGACCGGCGCCGTCGCCGTCAGCGGACGGAGGCGGCCTTCGCCCCGGCTCCGGAGTCCGGCGCGGGGTGCGCCGGCCCGGCATCGGGACGGTGCCGCGGGATGAAGGAAGCGATCAGGCAGGCGAGCAGGGCCGCACCGGCGCCGATCGCCATGACCACCTTGAACGCGTTCTCGGACGGCAGGGCGAAGCCGCCGAAGTCGGTGGTCATCTGGGCCAGGACCACTCCGGCGATGGCACTGGCGACCGACGTGCCGATGGACCGCATGAGGGTGTTCAGGCTGTTCGCGGCGGCCGTCTCGCTCGCCGGCACCGCACCCATGATCAGGGCGGGCATGGCGCCGTAGGCGAAGCCGATGCCGCCGCTGATGACGCAGGAGACCAGCACCAGGTGCCAGACCTCGGACATCAGCACGATGTTCAGCCCGTAGCCGGCCGCGACGATCAGGGCGCCGATCATCAGCGTCACCTTCGGTCCCCTGGACTGGGAGATCTTCGCGGAGACCGGGGCGAACGCCATCATCACCAGACCGGCCGGCGCCATCACGAGGCCCGTGGTCAGCAGGGAGCGGCCGAGACCGTAACCGGTAGCCTCGGGCAACTGGAGGAGCTGCGGAAGCACCAGGGACATCGCGAACATCGAGAAACCGATGGCCACGGACGCCAGGTTGGTGAAGAGCACCTGACGGCGGGCGGTGGTGCGCAGGTCCACCAGCGGCTGCGGGGTGCGCAGTTCCCACCAGCCCCACACCAGGAGGACCAGCACACCCACCGCGAACAGGCCGAGGGTGGTGCCGCCGGTCCAGCCCCAGTCGCCGCCCTTGGAGATGGCGAGCAGCAGGGACACCAGGCCGGCCGCGATGCCGAGGCCGCCGAGCAGGTCGAAGCGGCCGCCGGTGCGCACCGAGGACTCGGGCACGAGCGCCAGTATCAGCACCAGGGCGACGGCGCCGAGCGCGCCGGAGAGCCAGAACAGCATGTGCCAGTCGAGGTTGTCCGCGATCAGCGCGGCGGCGGGCAGGCCGAGCGCGCCGCCGACCCCGAGCGAGGCGCTCATCATGGCGGTGGCGCCGGCCAGCCGTTCGGCGGGCAGCTCGTCGCGCATGATGCTGATGCCGAGCGGGATCACGGCGGCGGACAGGCCCTGCATGGCGCGGCCGACGACCATCGGTACGAGGGTGTCGCTCAGCGCGCAGACCACCGAGCCGGCGACCAGCAGGACCAGGCTGAGCAGCAGCATCCGCCGCTTGCCGAGCATGTCGCCGAGCCGGCCGACGACCGGAGTGGCCACCGCGGCGGCGAGCAGCGTGGCGGTCACGGCCCAGGCGGCGTCCGACGCCGACGCGTTCAGGAGCTTGGGCAGCTCGGGGACGATCGGGATGACCAGGGTCTGCATCAGCGAGACGACGATCCCGGCCAGGGCCAGTACCGCCACCACGGCGTTCGGCCGCGGAGCTGCGGCCGTCCCGGCGCCGGAGGATCTGGCGGGAGAAGCGGACATGAGGGTGCCTTTCGAGTCACGGGCGTGGAACCGAGGTACGCGAGCTTATTTAAATCAGTCGCTTGACGTACTCTAAGGGATGGAAGGCGGTGCCCGCGCATCCCGGCCACGCACGGCCCCGGACGCGACGTTGCGTAGGCTTCCGTGGAACGTGCCGCCCGGCGGCGGACCTGCGGCGACTCGAGGGACTGGCCGGCGCGGGCAGGGAAGGAAAGTCCCGGTACGGCGGTGGTCATGGCGGGCAGGGCGGTACGGGCGGAACAGGTCAGCACGACCCGGCAGCTGATCCTGACCACGGCCGAGCGGCTGTACGCCGAGCACGGGGTGTACGCGGTCTCCAACCGCCAGGTCAGCGAGGCCGCCGGACAGGGAAACAACGCCGCCGTCGGCTACCACTTCGGCACCAGGGCCGACCTGGTGCGGGCCATCGCCCAGCGGCACTACGAGAGGGTCGAGGAGCTGCGCGCCCGGCAGCTGGCCGCCGTGGGCGGCTCGGCGGACCTGCGCGACTGGGTGGACTGCCTGGTGCGGCCACAGTTCGACCATCTGGCGGCGCTGGGCAGTCCCACCTGGTACGCGCGGTTCTGCGCCCAGGTCATGACCGATCCGGCGCTGCGGCAGATCATGGTCGAGGAGTCCCGTACCTCCGCATCGCTGCGCGAGATCATCGTGGGGCGCGACCGGTGCATGCCCGCGCTGCCGGACGAGGTCCGGGCCGAGCGGGGCGACATGGCCCGTCATCTCATCGTGCACATGGCGGCCGAGCGGGAACGCGCTCTCGCCGAGGGGCGTCCCACCCCTCGCGTCAGTTGGGAGGAGGCCGCCGACGGCCTCGTCGACGCGATCGTGGGCATGTGGCTGGCGCCCGTCACGCCCCGGGGCGGGGAGTGACGGGGGCTCCGCACGCGCGGGGCGCTTGATCGCGTGGCGCGCGGGGAAGGTGAAGCGGCCGTATGTCCGCGGCCCCGCTCCCCGGCGGTTGCGTGTACCCGGAGTCGACCGAGACCGGGCGAGCGCTCCCCCGAGTCACCTGCCCGGGCACGCGACGGCGGCAGCGCGAACGGCTGACGGCCCGCGCGGACGTGCCGCTCGACCGGGCGGCCGCGGCGCTGCCGCGCCGGACGGCACTCCGGCCCGCCGCGCCCGGGGGAGCCGGCCGCCCGGCTGGGTGTGGAGCCCTCACAGGTCGCGCGCACGGTGCGGCAGTCGCAGCGGACGGGGTGCGCCACCCGCGTCCCCGAGACCCCGACGACCGCCGGGCCCAGCGCGTCCAGCTCACCGGGGCCGGCCCGCGAGGCCGTCACGCTCCTGCCGGACGCCGAGGCCCGCGGTATGCGGTCGGCCCCGCCGACTGGTCCCCCGGTGAACCGCGGCAGCTCGCCGGCCTCTTCCACCGCGTGGCCGACGACTTCCTCGGCCACGCGGCGGACGAGGAGCCCGAGGGCCGGTCCACGCTGCGTACGGCGACCGCCTGACGGACGCTCACCGTGCGGCTGTGCGGCTGTGCGGCTGTGCCGCTTTCCGGCTGTACGGGCGTCGAGCGGGTGGTGGTGGGCCGCGCGGGCCGGCCGGCGGGTGCCTGCCGCCGCCGGCCGGTGGCGGGCCGCTGCCCCGGCTGCGCACCCGGCACCCGCGACCGCCGTACGCGACCCGGTCACCCCCGGTCCTTACCGTCGAGTAATATCGCGCGGCAGGCCCCCCGGAGGAGGAACCGTGTCCCGGTCCGAACGCTCACCCCTGCTGCTCGCCGGCCTGCTGGCCACCGCGGGCGTCGCCCACTTCGCCCGCCCCCGCACGTTCGACGCGATCGTGCCGCGCGGCCTGCCGGGCACGCCCCGGGCCTGGACGTACGCCAGCGGCGTCGCCGAACTGGCGCTCGCCGCGGGCATCGCGCTGCCGCGCACCCGCAAGGCCGCCGCGCTGACCACGGCAGCCTTCTTCGTCGGGGTGTTCCCCGGCAACGTCAAGATGGCCGTGGACTGGCGGCACCGTCCCACGCCGCAGAAGGCCGCCGCCTACGCCAGGCTCCCCGTGCAGCTGCCGCTCGTGCTGTGGGCCCGAGGCGTCGCCAAGGGCAGCGAGGGCCGGTCGTGAGCCGCCCCCCGGCCGTGGGGGACACGGTCGAGGACTTCGCGCTGCCGGACGAGACCGGCACCTCGCGCCGCCTGTCCGAGCTGCTCGCCGACGGCCCGGTCGTACTGTTCTTCTACCCGGCCGCACTGACCCCCGGCTGCACCGCGGAGGCCTGCCACTTCCGCGACCTCGCCGCCGAGTTCGCCGCGGCCGGCGCCCACCCCGTCGGTGTCAGCGGTGATCCCGTCGAACGGCAGCGTGAGTTCGCCGGGCGTCACACCCTCGGCATGCCGCTGCTCTCCGACGCCGACGGCGCGGTCCGCGAGCTGTTCGGAGTGAAGCGGGGGTTCAGCCTGGCTCCCACCAAGCGGGTCACGTTCGTCATCGGGCAGGACCGCACCCTGATCGAGGCCGTCCGCAGCGAGCTCAGAATGAACACGCACGCCGACCGCGCCCTCGCGGCGCTGCGCGCTCACCGAGGGTAGGGAAGCACCCGCCCGGCCCGCCGCGGTTGAAAGCGGGCCACAAAGGGTCAATCCTGGACGCTATGGAGCATGCCTCCGCTGTGGCGATCCTGGACGCCCACGGCACGGTGACGAGCTGGAGCGAGGGTGCCCGGCGACTGACCGGCTATCCGGCCGAGGAGGTCGTCGGCCGGGACGCACGGGACCTGCTCGCCGAGGACGTGCCGCCCGGAGCCCGGTGCGAGCCGGCGGGCACGGCTCTGCTCCGGCACCGCGACGGCTCCACCGTGGCGGTGTCCCTGCGCGGCTCGCCGTTGCTGGGGGCGGCCGGCGCACCGGACGGGTTCGTGGTGACCGTCGAGTCGCCCGAGGAACGGACGTTCCGCCTGACCGGGCGGGCTCTTCAGCAGGCGTCCCTGTCCATGTCCGTCCACGACACCCGACAGCGCTACCTCCAGGTCAACGACACGGCACGCCGGATGCTCGGGCTGCCGGAGGAGGACCTCATCGGGCGGCGGCTGCCGGAGATCATGGAGGAGGTGGACGCCAACGGGTCGGGCTTCATGCGGCACCTGCGGAAGGTCGTGGAAACCGGCCTGCCCGCCCACTACGAGACCTTCACCCCAGCCTCCTCACGGCTCGGCGAACACGCCTGGACCATCGAGATGTGGCCGGTCCGCGACGCCCAGGACGAGGTGGCCGCCGTGGCCGTGGCGGGTTTCGACAGCACCGGGCAGCACCGGGCGCGGCAGCGGCTGGGTCTGCTGAACGAGGCCGCCGCCGGTATCGGCACCACGCTGGACGTCGTACGCACCGCCGAGGAACTGATCGAGTTCCTCGTGCCGCGTTTCGCCGACTTCGCCAGCGTCGACCTGCTCGACTGGGTCCTGGGCGCGGAGGAACCGCTCGCGGTGCCGGCCGAGGCCGTCGCACTGCGGCGCGTCGCGCACAGCGCCACCACCGAGGACTTCCCCAGGGCCTCCGTCCACCTGGGCGAGACGGACGCCTACCCGTCGTACTCGGTGCCCGCGCGGGCACTGAGAGAGGGGCGGGCGGTGCTCACCGGCCCGGGCGACCCGGACTTCGACCGGTGGATGCGGGCCCGCGACGAGCAGGCCCCCTACAACCGCGCCTACCGGGAGCGCGTCCGCTCGACCCTGGCGGTGCCGCTGATGGCCCGGGGCACCGCCCTGGGCGTCGCGGTGGCCGTGCGCGCCGCGCCCCAGCAACCGCACGTCGACGACGACACCGTCCTCGCCGAGGAGCTCGCCAGCCGGGCCGCGGTCTGCATCGACAACGCCCGCCGCTTCGCCCGCGAGCGCTCCACCGCCCTGACCCTCCAGCGCGGCCTGCTGCCCAAGGGCCTGCCCGGGCAGGCGGCGGTCGAGGTGGCCCACCGGTACCTGCCGTCCGTGTCGGCGGCCGGCATCGGCGGCGACTGGTTCGACGTGATCCCGCTGTCCGGCAGCCGTGTCGCGCTCGTCGTCGGGGACGTCGTCGGCCACGGCATCCCGTCCACGGCGACCATGGGCCGCCTCTGCACGGCCGTCCGCACCCTCGCCGACGTCGATCTGCCCCCCGACGAACTCCTGACCCACCTCGACGACCTCGTCACCCACCTCGTCGCCGGCGACTCGGGCGACGAGGTCGCGGAACTGGGAGCCACCTGCCTCTACGCCGTCTACGACCCCGTCACCCGGTCCCTCACGCTGGCCGCGGCGGGCCACCCGGCGCCGGCCCTCGTCCTGCCCGACGGCACCACGCGGCTCATCCGCATGACCGCGGGGCCGCCGCTCGGTGTCGGCGGGCTGCCGTTCGAGGCGACGGAGCTGGAACTGCCCGAGGGCTCCCTCGTCGCCCTGTACACGGACGGTCTCGTCGAGGACCGCGACCGCGACGTCGACCACGCGACCGCGGAGCTGTGCCGCGCGCTGACCGCGCCCGCCAGCTCGCTCGACGCCCTGTGCGACACCGTACTCAAGGCCGTCATGCCGGAGGAGCCCAGTGACGACGTGGCGCTGCTGCTGGCCCGCACCCGCGCACTGGGCACGGACCAGATACGTACCTGGGACATCCACCCGGACCCCGTCCACGTGGCGGCCACGCGGCGGTCCGTCAACGAGCAGCTGTCACAGTGGGGGCTGGACGAGGCGGCCTTCGTCACCGAACTGGTCGTCAGCGAGCTCGTCACCAACGCGATCCGGTACGGCGAGCCGCCCATCCAGCTCCGCCTCATCCGCGACAGCGCCCTCATCTGCGAGGTCTCCGACGGCAGCTCGACCTCCCCGCACCTGCGCCGCGCCCACGCCTACGACGAGGGCGGCCGGGGCCTGCTGCTGGTCGCCCAGCTCACCCAGCGCTGGGGCAGCCGGCAGACGGGCACCGGCAAGACCATCTGGGCCGAACAGCCCCTGCCCGGTCGAAACACCTAGCGGCTTTCCCCGGCGACCCGCGCGAGGGTGCGGCCACTGCGTGCCGACCGGGCACGCCGGGGGTCCGGGGTGCCGTGCCTCCGGGCCCCGGCGCCGGCCGTCTTCACCAGGAGCCACGCCTCCTCGTCGTCGCCCTCCTTCCCGCCGCGGAACCGGGTCAGCGCGTACTCGCCGCGCAGCTTCGAGCCGTGCGGCCGGAACCTGGCGTGGCCGCGCGCGAGTGACTCCGCGAAGCCGACCGGCCGTCCCCGGCGGTCGTGGCTCAGTGGCTCGTAGGTGCCGTGGTCCCAGACGATGACCGTGCCGCCTCCGTACTCACCCGCGGGAATCACGCCCTCGAACTCCTCGTACTCCAGCGGATGGTCCTCCGTCGGCACCGCGAGCCGCTTGTCGCGCGGGTCCGCCGAGGGGCTTTTCGGCACCGACCAGGACCTCAGTACGTCGGCCACCTGGAGCCGGAGGTCGAAGTGCAGGGTGCTCGCGTCGTGGATCTGTACGACGAAGCGGTGCCCCTCGCTGCCGGAACCCTCCGAGGCCGCCTCGCGTCCCGCGGGTTCGCCGGTCCGGTCGACGTCACGCCTGCCGTGGTAGTCGCGCGGCCCGTTGTCCTCGCCCACGTGCGGCTCCTTCCCGAGAGGCCCCCGCCGACCGGGGCCGGGTACCCCGGTCAGAACTCCTCGTGCACCTCGGGGTCGCCGCCGATCCGCCGGTGCGCGCGGTCCGCGACGGCACCCATCTGGCCGGCGTCCAGTTCGAAGCCGAAGACGTCGAGGTTCGCCCGCTGCCGCGCGGGGTCGGAGGACTTCGGGATCGGCACCGCGCCGAGCTGGGTGTGCCAGCGCAGCACCGCCTGCGCGGGCGTCACACCGTGCGCCTCGGCGACCGCGGCCAGCGCCGGATCGTCCAGCAGGTCGCTGCCGCGGCCCAGCGGGCTCCAGCTCTCCGTACGGATGCCCTTGCGCTCGTGGAAGGCGCGCAGCTCCTCCTGCGGGAGGAGAGGGTGCAGCTCGATCTGGTTGACGGAGGGCAGGACACCGGTCTCCTTCTCCAGCCGCTCGATGTGGGCGGCCGTGAAGTTGGAGACGCCCACCGAGCGTACGAGGCCGTCCTCGCGCAGTTTGACCATGGCCTTCCAGGAGTCGACGTACTTGTCCACCCGGGGCAGCGGCCAGTGGATCAGGTACAGGTCGACGTACTCCAGGCCGAGCCGGGCGCGGGACTCCTCGAACGAGGCGAGCGTCTCCTCGTAGCCGTGGTGCCGGCCGGGCAGCTTGGTCGTCACCACGATCTCCTCGCGGGGGATCCCGCCGGCGGCCACGCCTCGGCCGACGCCGGTCTCGTTGCGGTAGTTCGTCGCGGTGTCGATCAGGCGGTAGCCCGTCCGAAGGGCCTCACGGACCGCCCGCTCCGCCTCGTCGTCCCGCATGGGCCAGGTGCCCAGCCCCAGGGCGGGGAGCGTGGTGCCGTCGTTGAGCGTGTGCGTCGGGATGCTGATCACCGTGGGGCCTTCCCTCGACTGTGCGCGGCGGTGTGCCGCACGTCCAGCGTCGCCCACGGGGTGAGTGGTGATCAACCGGACGGGGCGCCCGGTGTTCTGCCACGATCTCTGCTGGAGCCGAAGCGACCGACCGACCGACGGAGCGCACATGACGACGGACAGGGCAACGGGGGACCGCACGGCGGCGGAGGCCGCGGGGATCGAGGTGAAACCGGTCGCCGGGCACATCGGCGCCGAGATCCACGGCGTCGACCTGGCGGCCGGCCTCGACGCGGCCCGGGTCGCGGCGGTCCGGGCCGCGTTGCTGCACTGGAAGGTGGTCTTCTTCCGCGACCAGCGACTCGACCACGCCGGGCACGTCGCGTTCGCGCGCCTCTTCGGCGAACCGGTCGTCCTGCCCCGGCGCGGCAAGGCGTCGCCGGCACACTTCCCGGAGGTGGAGACGACCGCCGACCGGCTGGAACTGGGCGGGAGGTTCGGGATGGAGCACGACGAGTGGCTGCGGCGCCGGCGCCACACGCTGCTGCGCGGCTGGCACTGCGACCACGGCGCCCGCGTCGACCCGCCGGCCGCCACCATTCTGCGCGCCGAGACGGTCCCGCCGTACGGCGGCGACACCACCTGGTCGAACCTGGCCGCCGCCTACGCCGGACTGTCCGCCCCGATGCGCGCGTTCGTCGGCACACTGCGCGCCGAACACCGCCTCGGCGTCGGCTACCAGCCCCGCCCGGGCGACGACGCCTACGTCCGCCACCTGCTGGACCACCAGACCGCCACCGTGCACCCGCTGGTCCGCGTTCACCCGGAGACGGGGGAGCGGGTGCTGTTCGTCAACGGGTACTACGTCGAGCAGATCACCGGCCTCTCCCGCCCGGAGAGCGCGGCGGTCCTGGAACTGCTGCTGGAGCAGGCGACCCGGCCCGAGTACACCGTCCGCTTCCGCTGGGAGCCGGGCAGCGTCGCCTTCTGGGACAACCGGGCCACCATCCATCTCGCCCCGAGCGACAACGCCCACCTCGGCCACCCCCGGACCATGCACCGCGTGATGCTCACCGGCGACGTGCCGGCCGGGGTGGACGGCACCCCCTCGGAGGTGGTCGTCGGCAGCGGACCGGGACGCTGGTGAGCCGCCGGACGAGCGGGGCGGCACCTCGTCCTCGCGGCCACGTGTCCCGTCCGGCGGAAGACCGTACGCCGCCGGCGAGGCGCCGTCCCGGACCCTCCCGGTCAGAACGTCCGCTTCAGGAGGCCGAGCAGCGCCTCCCAGTGCCGCTCGGCCGCCTCCGGGTCGTACGCCGCGGTGTCTTCCTGCGTGTAGCCGTGCGGGGCGCCGTCGTACACCTCGCAGCGGTACCGGACGCCGGCCGCGGTCAGGGCCGACGCCAGACGCTCCTGCTGCTGGGGCGTCATGGAACCGTCGTGGTCCGCGTGGCCGAAGTACAGCTCGGCGGTGATCCGCCCGGCCACCAGGTGCGGACTCCGCGGTCCCTCGGTCGCCAGGTTCCCGCCGTGGAAGCCGGCCGCCGCGGCGACCCGGTCCGGATACGCGCCGGCCGTGCGCAGGGCGAGTGCGGCGCCCATGCAGTAGCCGGTCAGCGCCACCGGGCCGTCGGCCGCCGCCGGGGCCTCCGCCAGCCGGTCAAGACAGGCGCCGGCGTCCCGCATCGCCCGCTCGGGCGTCAGCGACCGCATGATCGGGCCGAGTCGCCGGAAGATGTCCGGCCGCGCCCCCGGGTCGATGAACTCGGGCAGCTCCACGACCGGCGCCCGCCCGTGCCGGTAGAAGACGTTCGGGACCAGCACGGTGTACCCGGCGCCCGCCAGCCGGTCGGCCATGTTCCTCAGTTGCGGGCGCAGCCCGAAGGCGTCCATGTAGAGCAGGACGGCGGGACGCGGCCTCCCGTCGGCGGGGTGCGCCAGGTAGGCGTCCGCGGTGCCGTCGGCGGTGGTGATGTCGACAGCGGTTCCCTGTACGGCGGTCATGGCGGGGCTGCCTTCCTGCGGAGCGGCGGTGGGCGACCCGCCGGGGCACCGACGGGTCGTGATCATCGTGGCACGCCGGGGGGCGGGGCCGGGGAATTGCTGGTACCCCGCCGCGGGCGGCCCGTTACTCGAACCGGGTCGTGTCGCCCGCGCCCCGCCGCACGATCTCCGCCTCGCCGCCGGAGAAGTCGACGACCGTGGTCGGCTCGGTGCCGCAGTCACCGGAGTCGATCACCGCGTCCAGTACGTGCTCGAGCCGGTCCTTGATCTCCCAGCCCTGGGTCATCGGCTCGTCCTCGCCGGGCAGCAGCAGGGTGCTGGACAGCAGCGGCTCACCGAGTTCGGTGAGCAGGGCCTGGGTGACGACATGGTCGGGGATGCGCACCCCCACGGTCTTCTTCTTGGGATGCTGGAGCATGCGCGGCACCTCCCTGGTCGCCGGCAGGATGAAGGTGTAGCTGCCGGGGGTCGACGCCTTGATCGCCCGGAACACGTCGTTGTCGATCTGTACGAACTGACCGAGCTGCGCGAAGTCCTGGCACACCAGGGTGAAGTGGTGCCGGTTGTCCAGTTGCCGGATCGACCGGATGCGGTCGATGCCGTCGCGGCTGCCCAGTCGGCAGCCCAGGGCGTAGCAGGAGTCCGTCGGATACGCGATCAGCGCTCCCGAGCGGACGCTGTCGGCGACCTGGGAGATGCTGCGCGGCTGGGGGTTGTCGGGGTGCACGTCGAAGTACTTCGCCATTCACCGAGCTTATGCCCGCTCGCGGGTACGGACCGACAGGCCTGGTCGCGGACTCGGACGGGGCCCCGCGCGGACGATCGCGCCCGTACGGGTGCCGTGCGCGCCCGGCCATGCGGTAACGTCCCCGACCTGGGACGGGGGGCGAGGCGAGGACGAGGAGAGAAGGCCGACGTGGCGGGCCGTCAGGACGGGACACGGCAGTGGGCGACCGGAGCCGGTGAGCCGGCGGACTGGGCGGAGGAACTCCTCGACCACCTGCGGCCGGCCGGACGCGACGTGCGCAGGGTCGTCACCTGGCTCGCCTCGGCCGCGCACGCGGCCGTGTCGCTGCAGGACGGCACCGGCCGCCTGCTGGCAGGCACCCGCGCGCGGCTGGACGAGGACCTGGTCGCCGACATCACCTCCGGCCGGCTCGCCTCCGCGGCCCTGGAGGACCGGGGCCGTCATCTGCGGCTCGTCCGCGTGGAACGGGTCCATCCGGCGCCGGCCGCCGTCCTCGCGGTGGCGCGCGAGACCCCCTTCGACCGGCGGGCCTTCGACATCGTCACCCACACCGCCCAGGTGGTGGAGCTGCTGCTGGCCGGTCACGAGTCGGCCGCGGCCGGACACCGGCTGCGGCGGGCGGCCTCCGACCTGCGCCTGGCCATCCTGCAACTGCTGATGGTGGAGGACACCGTCTCCGCCCGCCGGGTGGCCGCCGGTCTCTGGCCGGGCCTCCTCGACACCGAGGCGGCGTGCGTCTACGTCGTGGAGAGCAGCCCCGAGGGGCGGGACCGGCTCGCCGAGGAGTGCCTGTCGGCGACGGGAGAGCGGGCGCTCGTGGTGCGGTGCCCGGCCATGGACGGACACGTGATCGTCCTCACGCCCGGCGAGGCGGCCGGGCAGGAGCTGCGCTCGCTCGTCGGCCGCCTCCCCGGCGTCTTCCTCGGCGGCAGCGCCCGGCAGAGCCTCGCCCGCACCGCCACCGCGTACGGGCAGGCCGTGAGCGCCCTGGCCGTCGCCAGGTTCCGCCCGGACAAGGCCGCCGTGTACGCGGAGCGGACCCACCCCGAGCGCCTGATGGACCCGGCGGCGCTGCACGGCTGGACGGCCCGCCTGCTGCGCCCGCTCGACGCCCTGCCGCACCACACCCGCGCCGAGCTGCTCGCCACCACCCGGCTCGGTCTGGAGTTCACCGCCGTCAGCACGGCGAAGATCCTCGGCGTCAGCCGCAACACGGTCCGCGCCCGCATGGACCGGGTCGAGTCACTGCTGCGCACCGACTTCGCGGACCTGACCGTACGCGCCACCGTCCACCTCGCCCTGAACGCCCAGGCCGGTCTCGCCCAGTACCCCGCCGACGACGGCACCGCACGGCCGGGCCCCGCCTGCCTCACCGACCTGCTGACCGCTCCGGCGCTGCGCACGTGGGCCGGCGGTCTGCTCGGCCGCCTGGAGCCGGACGCCCGCAACCTGCGGCGGACGCTGCGCACCTGGATCGCCGTCGGCGGCAACGCCGAGCGGGCCGCGCAGACGCTCGGTGTGCACGCCCAGACGGTGCGCGAGCACGTCCGCAGCGCCGAGCCGGTCCTCGAACGCCAACTGCTCGCCGCCGGCAGCGACCTGTACGAGGTGGTGCTCGCCCATCTGGCGGCGGGCGACCTCGGCCAGCCCCCTCTGCCCGGGACGAAACCGGGCCATCCGGACTCACCTGTGCACGGGTGAGTCCTTTTGGACCGCCATCGGGCATCGACACGATTCACAACGGCCGACCCGTCCACGTAGGTTCAACGGGCCGCGGGGGTACGACCGGAACGGGGGACCGGTCGCGCCCCCGCCGCTTGGTCGCCACCCGGGCGTGGGGCCGGCTCAGCCGCGCAGCCGTACCGGGATCTCCCGCCAGCCGTAGGCGATGAACGACGGCACCTGTCGCAGCTCCCGCGGATCCACGGCCAGGCGTAGCTCCGGGAACCTCTCGAACAGGGCGGGCAGCGCCGTCAGGGCCTCCGCGCGGGCCAGCGGCGCGCCGACGCAGCGGTGCACGCCGATGCCGAACGCGAGGTGGTCGTCAACGCCGCGGGCCGCGTCGAAGGCGTCGGCGTCCGGTCCGTAGCGCGACGGGTCGTGCCCGGCGGCGGCGTACGTCGTGACGATGGCGTCCCCGGCCGGTACGGTGACGCCGCAGACGGTGAGGTCGGTGACGGCGAACCGGAGCGGCAGCGACGCGATCGACGGGTGCACCCGCAGTGTCTCGTCGACGACGGCGTCCCAGCCGATCCGTCCGGACCGCACGGCCGCCAGCTGCTCCGGGTGCGTCAGCAGGGCGACGACCGCGTTCCCGATGAGGTTCACGGTGGTCTCGAAGCCCGCTCCGATGACCAGCAGCAGCGTGTAGAGCAGCTCCTCGTCGGTGAGCCGGTCGCCGTCCTCGTCGCGGACCCGGATCAGCTCGGTGGTGAGGTCGTCCCCGGGGTGTTCCCTCTTGTGGGCGATCAGCGCGGGCAGCACCGTGCCCATCTGCCGCTGTACGGAGGCGGCGTGCCCGGGGCTCGGGTCGGAGGTGTCCATGGCGGCGGCGATGAGCCGCCCCGTGTCCTCCCACAGCTTCTCCGGCACACCGAACAGCTCGCAGATCATCCGCATCGGCAGCGGGTGCGCGAACCGCTCCCGCAGGTCGGTGACGTCACCCCCGGGCACGTCGGACGAGTCGAGAGCGTCGAGCAGTTCGGCCGTGATCGCCTCCACCCGGGGGCGCATCGCTTCGGTTCGCCGGTGCGTGAAGCTCGGCGCCACCAGCTTGCGCAGCCGGGTGTGGTCGGGGCCGTAGGTCGACAGCATGCTGACCACACCGACCCAGCCCAGGATCCAGCCCCACGAGGGGTGTTCGGCGATCCGGGGCCACAGCCGCCAGTGCAGCCGCGGATCCTTGCTGACCCTCGGGTCGAGGATCAGTTCCCTGAGCGTGTCGTAGCGGGTGGGCGCCCACGCGGGTATGCCGCCGGGCAGCTCCACGGGAACCAGCGGACCGAGGGCACGCAGCCGGGCGCTCTCCGCGGCGATGTCGGCGCCGAACGGGTCGAGGGCGATGCGGTCGGTCACGGGCACGGTCACGACGTGTCTCCTACGGTCTCCTCCGGACGGCGGATCTCTCCGGTCCGCTCAGGGGACTGTACTCGTCGCAACCTCAAAGGGCGGGCGGGGGCGACGAGTTGGCGCATTCGTCGTCCCCGCCCGCCGGAAAGCGGTGGGCGCTCAGCCGTGGGGCAGGATCACCGCACGGCCGTTGACCTTCCCCTCGTGCAGCCGCTCGTACGCGAGCGGGGCGTCGTCCAGGGAGTACGTCTCGGTGTGCACCGACACGGCACCCGCGCGGGCCAGGTCCAGCACCTCGATGAGCTCGCTGCGGCTGCCCCAGTAGGGCGCGCTGACCGACACCTCGAAGGGCAGCATGCCGAACCCGACGGGGAGCGACCCACCACCGATGCCGACCAGCGTGACATCGGCCTCGACGGCCGCGACGGCGCCCGCGGTCTTCACGGTCGGTGCCACTCCGACGAAGTCGAAGACGGCCTCGGCGCCGAGACCGCCGGTGAGCTCGCGCACCGCGTCCGCCGCCTTGGCGTCCGACAGCACCGCCTCGTGCGCGCCCACCTCGCGGGCCAGGCGCAGCTTGTCCTCGCTGACGTCCAGGGCGACGACCCGGGCGGGCGTCAGGGCGCGCAGCAGCTGGATGGCGACGTGGCCGAGACCACCGGTGCCGATGACCACCGCGGTCGACCCGGCGACCAGCTTGGGCAGCGACCGCTTGATCGCGTGGTACGGCGTCAGCCCGGCGTCCGTCAGCGGTACGGCCGCGACGGGGTCGAGCCCGTTCAGCGGGACGAGGTGCCGGGGGTCGTCGACGAGC
Source organism: Streptomyces sp. NPDC017225 (assembly GCF_044331465.1). Taxonomy (NCBI): domain Bacteria; kingdom Bacillati; phylum Actinomycetota; class Actinomycetes; order Kitasatosporales; family Streptomycetaceae; genus Streptomyces; species Streptomyces sp. NPDC017225. Next base: position 288,615 of record NZ_JBIRNE010000002.1, read on the forward strand.
AGGTACTCGGCCATCGTGCCCGGACGCCCGAGCCCCGGCGGACGGATGCCCAGCTCCTCGGCGCGCAGGCAGTAGTTCTCCTTGCCCTGGGCGCACTTGGCGCAGGTGCCGCAGCCCCAGGGCCCGTACACGGCGACCGCGTCGCCCTCGTCCAGCCCGGTCACACCGGCGCCCAGCGCCGCCACCGTGCCGACGCCCTCGTGGCCGAGGGTGAGCGGCAGCTCGTACGGGAAGCCCTCGGCGGGCCAGCCCATCACCGCGATGTCGGAGTGGCAGACACCGGCGGCGGTGACCTTCAACAGCACCTGGCCGGGGCCGGGCTCCGGGTCGGGGACCGTGACCACCTCGGGCGGGGTCCCGATGGTGCGGTACTGAAGTGCCTTCATGGTCGAACTCCTTCGTTCTCCCCCGGTTCGTTCCCCCCTGATGTGCGGTCGGCCTCAGACGGCGGTGTAGGCGCCGTCGACGAGGTGGTAGCTGCCTGCCACGAAGGACGCCCGGTCCGACAGCAGGAAGGCGATCAGCTCGGCGACCTCCTCGGAGCGTCCGAGGCGGCCGGCCGGGTGCAGGGCGACCAGGCCGTTGTAGGCGGCCTCGTCCATGGTCTTCAGCAGCGGGGTGTCGATGAAGCCCGGGCCGACCGCGTTGACCCGGATGCCCTTGGCCGCGTACTCGGCGGCGGCCGCCTTGGTCAGCCCGACCACGCCGTGCTTGGCGGCGACGTAGGCGGGGGAGCCGGCGAAGCCGACCGAGCCGAGGATGGAGGCGACGTTGACGATGGCGCCGCCCTTGCCGGCCGCCTCGATGGCGGGCAGTTCGTAGCGCATCGAGTAGAAGACGCCGTCGAGGTTGGTGCGTACGACGCGGTCGTAGGCCGCGATGTCGTACTCGCCGGTCGGGGCGCTCGGGCCGCCGATGCCGGCGTTGTTCACGGCGAGGTCCAGGCCGCCGAAGGCGTCGACGGCGGTCCGTACGGCGGCCTCGACCGACTCCGGACGGGTCACGTCCAGCTCGACGGCGGCGGCCTCGACGCCCTTGGCCCTCAGCTCGGCGGCGGCCTGCTCGGCGCCCTCGGCGTTGTAGTCGGCGACGACGACGCCCGCGCCGCCGGCGCCGAGACGGCGGGCGGTGGCCAGGCCGATGCCGGAGGCGGCGCCGGTGACGAGGACGGTGCGGCCGGTGAACTCGGCGGCGTGGTCGGTGGCAGGGGTGGTGCCGGTGGTGGTGCCGGTGGTGCTCATGGTGCGGTTCTCACTCTTCGGTGGTGCTGTCGGGGGTCGCGGCCGCGGCCTCCGAGGTCAGGGCGTCGTAGGCCCGCTCCACGAGGGCGGCGAGGTCTGCGGCTCCCGAGTCCCGGTCACCGCCGCGCGCCCACAGACGCAGGGCGGCGATCAGGACTCCGGCGGCGGCGTCGACGAGCGCGGCGGGGCGTACGTCCCGGGTGTCGTCGGTGCCGAGCCGGTCGGCGACGATGCGGATCGACTCCTCCTGGGCGTCGACCCGGATGCGCTGATAGGCGGCGAACAGGTCGGGCTCAGTGTCGGCCAGGGCCAGCAGCCGGCGCATCCGGGGACGCACGTGCCAGGCCGGGTCGTCCCGGTCGGCCAGCCAGTCGCGTACGGCCCTGCGATAGGCCAGCAGGGGCGGCTCGTGGGCGGGGCGGGACCGCAGCAGCGCGTTGATGCGGTCGCCGTCCCGGCGGACGAAGTCGAGGGCGGCGTCCTCCTTGCCGGCGAAGTGCCGGCTGAACGTGCGGCGCGTGACGTCCGCGCGCTCGGCGATGGCCTCCACCGTGGTCGCCGCCGGCCCGCGCTCCAGGAGCAGGTCGCGGGCGGCGGTGGCCAGCGCGTCGCGGGTCTGCCGCGCCTTGCGCTGCCGCCGGTCCTCGGTGGTGGTGGAGGGCTTCGTCGCCGTCATGTCTCCCAGAGTACACCTGAAATGTCCCAATGGGACATGTGACTCACTGAGACATGTGGCTCAACGGGACATCGAGTCGCCCGTCCGGCCCGCGTCCGCCGATGCCGTGTGCCCCGGGGTGCGCCGGGTACCCGGTCCGCGCTTCGGACCGACCACCACCTCGAGGAGGCTCGCATGGCCAGCGGCACGGAGACCGGCGGCGTGACCGGCACGCAGGACAAGGACTACAACCTGATCTGGTACGTCGAGTCGTGCCTGAACAACGCGCTGCGCCTGGAGACGTACATCCAGGACGCGGAGCGCAACAAGGACACCGAGGTCGCGGAGCTCTTCCGCAAGGCTCAGGCGGACAGCCGCAAGGGCGCGGAAATGGGCAAGGGGCTGCTGCGCGCGCGGCTGAACGGCGGCTGACACGGCCCGCCCGCGAGGACCCGGACGCCCTGTGACCCGGGCGTCCGGGTTCTCGGCGTGGGACGTGCGAAATGCGAGTAAATCAGTACGTGTCGGATGTATCACTATGGGTACCCGGGGCGCCCATGTGCGCGGCCGACGGCCGCCTCGCAGCTCAGGGCCGCGCCCGAGGACGGCCACGAGTCGAAGGAGCCCACGAACATGACGGACGTATCGAGCCAGGGACCCGCCCCGGGCGACGACCGCAAGGTGCTCACCAACCGGCAGGGGCACCCCGTCTACGACAACCAGAACCAGCGCACCGTCGGCGCCCGCGGCCCCGCCACGCTGGAGAACTACCAGTTCCTGGAGAAGATCAGCCACTTCGACCGCGAGCGCATCCCCGAGCGCGTCGTGCACGCCCGCGGGGTGACCGCGTACGGCTACTTCGAGGCGTACGGCGCCTGGGGCGACGAGCCGATCGACCGCTACACCCGGGCCAAGCTGTTCCAGGAGCGGGGCAAGCGCACCGACCTGGCCGTCCGGTTCTCCACCGTCATCGGCGGACGCGACTCCGCGGAGACGGCCCGCGACCCCCGCGGCTTCGCGGTGAAGTTCTACACCGAGGACGGCAACTGGGACCTCGTCGGCAACAACCTCGCCGTCTTCTTCATCCGCGACGCGATCAAGTTCCCCGACGTCATCCACGCCCTCAAGCCGGACCCGGTGACCTTCGAGCAGCAGCCCCGGCGCATCTTCGACTTCATGTCGCAGACGCCGGAGTGCATGCACATGCTGGTCAACCTGTTCAGCCCGCGCGGCATCCCGGCGGACTACCGCCACCAGCAGGGCTTCGGCGTCAACACCTACAAGTGGGTCAACGCGGCCGGCGAGACCAAGCTCGTCAAGTTCCACTGGATGCCCAAGCAGGGCGTCCGCAGCATGACCGAGGAGGACGCCGCCAACGTCCAGGCCGAGAACCTCGGCCACGCCACCAAGGACCTCTACGACGCGGTCACGCGCGGTGAGTACCCCGAGTGGGAACTGCTCGTCCAGATGATGGACGACCACGACCACCCGGAGCTCGACTTCGACCCGCTCGACGACACCAAGACCTGGCCGGAGCAGGAGTTCCCCGCCAAGCCGGTCGGCCGGATGGTGCTCGACCGGATGCCGGAGAACTACTTCGCCGAGAACGAGCAGATCTCCTTCGGCACCGGCGTCATCGTCGACGGCCTGGACTTCTCCGACGACAAGATGCTGGTCGGCCGCACCTTCTCCTACAGCGACACCCAGCGTCACCGGGTCGGCCCGAACTACCTCCAACTGCCCGTCAACCGGGCCAAGAACGCCGACGTGCGCACCAACCAGCGCGACGGCCAGATGGCCTACCACCAGGACAGCGGCGGCGAGAACCCGATCGTCAACTACGAGCCGTCGATCACCGGCGGCCTGCGCGAGGGGCAGTACCCGACGCACGACGAGCAGGGCCCGGAGATCCAGGGGCGGCTCACCCGCAAGCGCATCCCGCGCACCAACGACTACCTCCAGGCCGGACAGCGCTATCTGTTGCTGGAGCAGTGGGAGCGCGACGACCTCGTGGCGAACTTCGTCAACCTGCTCTCCCAGTGCGACCGGCCGGTGCAGGAGCGCATGGTGTGGCACTTCCTGCTGGTCGAGAACGACCTCGGTCTGCGGGTCGGCGAAGGCATCGGCATCAGCCCGCAGGACGTCTCGCATCTGAAGCCGCTGGCCAGTCAGGACCTCACCGACGAGGACCGGGAGCGGCTGGCCAACCTCGGCAAGAACCCGCCGCGCGACGTGGAAGGCCTGACGATGACCCACTGCGTCCCCAACGAGCGGCACGTCGTGACGCGCTGACGCTCACCCCGTGTGCCGCAGCGCCGCCCGGGCCGCCGTGAGCGCCTGCTCGGCGTAGCCGCGCCCGAACAGCACGGCGTGCACCAGCAGCGGGAAGAGCTGGTGCACGCCGACGCGGTCCTCCCAGCCGTCGGCGAGCGGCGCGCTCTCGCGGTAGCCGTCCAGGACCCGGTCCAGGTGCGGGCAGCCGAAGAGACGCAGCATCGCCAGGTCGGTCTCCCGGTGTCCGCCGTGCGCGGCCGGGTCGATCAGCCGGACCTCTCCGTCGGCACCCCACAGCACGTTGCCGTTCCACAGGTCGCCGTGCAGCCGGGCGGGCGGCTCCGCGGGCCCCGCCAGCTCGGGCAGCCGCTCGCAGACCCGCTCGACGTCGGCCGCCTCGGCCGCCCGGACGGTGCCGGCGTCGACCGCGCCACGCAGATACGGCAGTACCCGGTGCTCGGCGTACCAGCGCGGCCAGTCGCCTCCGGTGACGTTGCGCATCGGGGCGAGCCCGATGTAGGCGTTCTCGGGGCCACCGGGCGGCGCGGCACCGAAGGCCGGTGCCCCGGCGGCGTGCAGCGCGGCCAGGTCCCGGCCGAACCGGATCGCCGCCCCGGCATCCGCCCGGCCCTGTGCCACACGATCGGTGACCAGCCAGCGCCCGTCGTCGCCGTGCACCGCCGGGATCCGCACGGTGCCGGCGTCCGCCAGCCAGCGCAGCCCCGCGGCCTCGGCCCGGGCCGCTCCGGTGCCGTCGCCGCGTTTGACCATCACCGTGTGTCCGTCGTCGAGGGTGACTTCGGTGAGCGCTGAGGACAACGGGCGCTCACCGGTCACCGACCGGCCGGTGAACCGGGCCGCGGCGGCCGAGGGGGAGAGGGTGGCGGACACGGTCACCAGAGTAGGACCGGCTGCGGCCGACCCGGTGAAAAACGCCCGGTACGCCGATCGAACAACCCGGGCGCGGGGGAGCAGTGGGACTATGACCAGTTCAGCGTTCCATCGCACGATCACCCTGCCCGCCCCCGTGTGCGAGCAGGCCGCGCACCATCTCGAGCACGCGGTCCAGAAGGCCATCGACGGTGCCGCGACCCCCTGGCGCGCGTTTCGCGGGGCCGACGGCGGCGACTTCGCGTTCTCGGTCCCGGTCGTCGAGCAGGCCGCGGGCTGCCTGCTGGTGCTCGCCGCCGAGAGCGCGCAGAGCCTGCGCCCGTCCGCCCTGCGCGCGCTGATCACCGTGGCCCTGTACCTGCGGGACGCCGCCGAGGCCGTGCGCCGGCCCGCGATCCCCAGCGCGGCCTGGTGAGCGTGGGGCCGCCGGCGCCCCGGTGACAAACCCGGTGTCCCGAACCCGAGGGTGTGGTTGGGTCTGCGGCATGGACTTCCCCCGCTTCCTCGACTGCCTCGCGGCCGACTACGACCGGCTGCGAGCCGTCGTCGAGACCGACGCCGACGCCCTCGTCCCCACCTGCCCCGGCTGGACCGTCGCCGACCTGACCCGGCACGTCGGCGAGGTCTACCTGCACAAGACCGTCGCCATGCGTGAGGGCGTCGAGCCCGAGCCCTGGCCGCCGAAGGAGTTCGCCGAGGAGGAGCCGACCGCGCTGCTCGACCGGGGGTACACCGCACTGCGCGCCGAGTTCGCCGGCCGCGCTCCCGAGGACCCGGCCGCCACCTGGTACGGCCCCGACCAGAGCGTCGGCTTCTGGATCCGGCGGATGGCCCAGGAGACCGTAGTCCACCGCATAGACGCCGAACTCGCCACCGGCCGGTCCGTCGCGCCCGTTCCGGCCGATCTCGCCGTGGACGGCGTCGACGAGCTGCTCAAGGTCTTCGCCGCGTACTCCGTCGCCGAGTGGGGCGACTACTTCACCGACATCCTGTCCGGCTCGCCGGGGCGTACGTTCCTGGTGCGGGCCGGTGACGCCGCGTGGCGGGTACGGACCGGGCCGGGGGAGTTCAGCGTGACGGACGGCGCCGGCGACGGCACCGCCGACCTGACGCTCAGCGGCCCCCCGGAGGCCGTGCTGCGCCGGCTGTGGAACCGGCAGGGCGCCGAGGGGGACGGCGGGGACGGCGGTGTGACGGTCGAGGGCGACCCGGAGGCGGCCGAGGAGCTGCGGCGCTGCGTCGTCGTGGCGACCGAGTGAGCGCAGGCACCGTGGAGGCGGGGCAGCCGGCCGGTGTCACGCGCCGATGAGGCGCAGCGCCCCCCACAGAGCCACGGTCGAGGCGGCGACCGTGGCCGGTACGGTGAGCAGGCCCAGCCGCGTGAACCGGCCGAGGTCCGCCTCGATGCCGTGCCGGTGCAGGATCCGCCGCCAGAGCAGAGTGGCGAGCGAGCCGACGTAGGTCAGGTTCGGACCCAGGTTCACGCCGATCAGCACCGCGAGGACCTGGGCGGGTCCGGCGGGCGCGGTCAGGGGAAGCAGGGCGAGGACGGCCGGCAGGTTGTTGACGAGGTTGGCCAGCACCGCGGCGACCGCGGCCACCCCGAGCAACGCCGGCAGCGAGTCGCCCGCCGGCAGCAGTCGCCCCAGCTCCGAGGCCGGGCCGCTCGCCACCACCCCCTGCACCACGACGCCGAGGGCCAGTACGAACACGCAGAACAGCGGCGCCGTGGCCCCCACCAGCTCCCGGGGCGTGACATGGCGCCGGGCCAGTGCCCGCCCGCCGAGCACCAGGACCCCGCCGAGCGCCGCCCACGCGGGATCCAGCCCGGCGGGCGAGGCCACGGCGAACCCGGCCAGGGTCAGGGCCAGGACGACGACGGCGAACCGGGGCACCCGCGGCTCAGCCAGGGGCACGGGCGCGGAGCCGGTAGGCACGGACGCGGAGCCGGCGGGCACGGGCACGGAGCCGGCGGACTTGGCCAGGTCCGCGCGGAAGAAGCGACGGAACACCGCGTACTCGACGGCGATCGCGGCCAGCCACGGCAGCGCCATCAACGCGGCGAACCGGGTGAAGGACAGCCCACTGGCCGCGAAGGCCAGCAGGTTGGTCAGGTTGGAGACCGGCAGCAGCAGCGAGGCGGAGTTCGCCAGATGCGCCGTGGCGTACACGTGCGGGCGGGCCCGGGCGCCGGCCCGCGACGCGGTGGCGAGGACCACGGGGGTGAGCAGCACGACCGTGGCGTCGAGGCTGAGCACCGCCGTGACCGCCGAGGCCACGGCGAACACCCCGGCCAGCAGCCGCCGCGGACCGCCACCGCACCGGCGGGCCACGGCCGCGCCGACGGCCTCGAACAGTCCTTCCTTCGCGCACAGGTACGCCAGTGCCAGGATCAGGGCGAGGAAGGCGACGACCGGCAGCAGGGTGCGTGTCTGCTCCCACGCCTGGTGCGGGGTGACCGTGCCCAGGACCACGGCCAGCGCGGCGGCGGGTACGGCGGCCACGGCCTCCGGCAGTCCCCGGGGACGCAGAACGGCGAAGACCAGGACACCCAGCAGCAGGACGACGGGGACGGCCCCGGAGAGAACGGCGGTACTCAGGACTTCTCCTCCACACCGGTGAGCCGGGCGGGCACCCGGTGATCGACGAAGGCTGCCCAGGGTCGCATCCCCGGGCGGGGACAGGGCGCGCACGGCGGGACAGGGACGGACCGCGTGTCCGGTGCCGCCGTCCGCGACCGGACCCGCCGGCCCGGCCCGGATGTGTCCGAGGCCACGCCGTCGACGAGAGCCGGGCCATGTTCCGGGCCATGAGCCGCGGGCTACGGTTCTGGCGGACCCGGCGTCTCCCCACGACGACCGGACCCCCTGTCCCACGACGAGTAGTGACGACCACACTCCAGTCCCCACGGCGAGTAGTTCGGACGGCCCGGCAGTGCACGCAGATCTTTCCCCCGTCATCGCGGCGACCACCCAGTGGCTCACCCGCGCCTACCCGGCGTCCGGCGGCGCGCTGGCCCACGCCCTGTGCGAGGCGCAGGCGCGGCAGGCCGTGACGGTCGCGGCCCGGCTGCGCTGTCCGACCCCGATGGACGTCGCGCTGATGGACGTGACGGGCCCCGGCGGCTCCGCCGGGCTGGACTGGATCACGGGCGCGGACGGCACGGCGGCCGGGGACCCGGACCAGGCCTGGCGGACCTGGGTGGACGAGGTCGTGGCGAGCTGGGCGGCCTGTCTGCTGACCGACCCGGAACTCGCCGCCCTCGCCGTGGCCGCGCTGGCCGACGGCGACCCCGCGGAGGGTACGCCGTCCGGTACGCCGGCCGAGTTCCGCCGCCTGCTCGCGCCCGACGCACAGGACCGGCGGGCGGCTACGCTGCTGCGGCACCCCGACCTCGCCGCACCCGTCGCCGGGCTGCACCACGCCCAGCTCGTCGCCCGACTGGACCCGGGCCGGGCACTCGCCGCCTGACCCGCGCCGCGTCCGCCCGGCGCCGGTCCCCGTCACTCACCCCCGGCCGGTATCGACGCCGGAGCACGGCGCCACGGCAGGTCCGCGCGGGCCGGCCGCCCCCGGCCGGCCCGGCCACCCGCTCAGGCGGCCGTCCCCAGCGCAGCCTGCCCGGGCGCGTCGGCGTCCCCGGCCCGCACCGCCACCGGCGTGGTGGACCGGCGCTCTCGCAGGAGGTGGCCGGCGCCGATGGTGCAGGCGATGACCAGTCCGCCCGCGATGAGCGCGCCGCGCGCACCGGCCAGTTCCATCAGCAGGCCGAGGGCCGGTGGGCCGCCGAGGCTCCACACCGTGCCGATGCTGCCCCACACCCCGAGCACCCGGCCCCGCATGTGCGCGGGCGGGTCGGTCTGGAGCACCGCGGTGCCCGCGGTGTCGGAGACGGACTCCACCACGGCCATCGGCAGCACCATCACCAGCAGGACGGCCAGCGACGGCGAGAGTCCGGCCACCACCTGGAGCAGTCCGCCCGCCGCCGCGAGCGCGCCCACGATCCGTACGGAAGGCCTCCGCAGCCGGGCGCCCAGGACCGCGCCGACGATGCCGCCGGCCGCCAGCACCGTGGAGACCGTGCCGAACGACCCGGCGCCGCCCGCGAGCGGCCCGGTGACCAGGACGGCCAGGGTGAGCTGGTAGTTGCGGCCGAAGACCGCGCTGACCCCGGTGACACCGGCCAGCGCCAGCAGCCGGGGACGGCGTGCGAAGAAGGCCAGTCCCTCGCGCACGGTCATGGTGTCCGCCTCACCGCGGCGCTTCGCGGCGACGTGCTCGACCGCCCCGCGTGCCGGACGCAGGAAGGGGACGACCGAGGCCACGAACAGGAACGAGAGCCCGTTGGCGGCGTAGGCGGCGGCCGTGCCGAGGAAGCCGACCGTCACGCCGGCCAGCGCGGCGCCCGTGAGCCGGCCCGCCTGGTGGACCAGCGCGCCCACTCCGATCGCGGAGGGCACGTCCTGAGCCGGGACGAGGTCGTTGCCCAGCAGCGAACACGCCGGGCCGTCGATCGTGGCGATGACGCCGGTGACGGCGGCCAGCACCATCAGGGTGGTCACGTCGATCCGGTCCAGCGCCACCAGGAGCGCCGTCACGAACGCGACCGCGCCGAGCAGTGCCTGGCTGACCGCGGCGGTCAGCTTCCGCGGCCAGCGGTCGACGGCCGCGCCACCGAAGACGCTGATCAGCAGCGCGGGCGCGGCCTGGACGGACATCGACAGGCCCGTCGCGGCGGCGGACCCGGTGATCTGCAGGACCAGCAGGTTCTGCACCGTGAGCTGCATCCACGTACCGGCGTTCGACACGAAGTTCGCGACCGACCACCAGCGCATGCTGCGGTACCTCAGGGACCGCCACGGCGAACGGGACTCGGCCTCGGCCGGTGCGGAGGCGGGAGCAGGCGCCGCGGGGGCCGGCGGGGCGGGGGGAGGGGAAGAAGACACAGTGCGCCACTCGAAGACGAGTCGTGAGACCCAGGGGGGACGGGACGGGAGCGAGAAGGCCGGCTGCGTTGCGCGGCCACTCCACTGAAGCCGGATGACGGCGCCGACCATCGTGGCAGAAGGGACCGGCGAGTCATCGCCGGTACTCGCCCCCGGTCTCGGCGGGGAGAACCCAATTCCCGTCCCGTGACACGTGTTTGGCGGCCCGAGTGTGCTTGATCACAGCCTCCCGGCCGCCGGACGTCGGAGGCCGGCGACCGTGACGGCGGCCACAGCGACTTCGTAACGTCTGTCCACGCGTCCGTCCGTCCGGCGGGCGACGCGGCCGTACGGGAGGGCCACGGCAGCCGCCAGAGCATGAAAGCGACTCGGTGGGGCACCCGGGGCCCGCTGGTCAGCGCTCTGCCAGTGCTCTGCCGGCGCTCAGCCAGTGCGCCGGTCCGTGCTCCGGCAGCGCTTCGCGGAGGAAGGAAGGTCGTCCTCATGATGCCGATGGCGGCGTTCGGCCCGCGGGCAGCGGCCCGCCCGCCCTGGGACCGCGTCCTGGTGACCGGCGGCGCGGGGTTCCTCGGCTCCCACCTGTGCACCCGCCTGCTCGATTCGGATGTCGAAGTCGACTGCGTGGACAACCTCTCCACGGGACGGGCGGAGAAGGTGGCCCACCTCGCGGGCCGCCCCGGCTTCCGCTTCCTGGAACGGGACGTCTCCCAGGTCGGCTGCGCGGACGCCCTCACCGGCCCGTACGACCTGGTCCTGCACCTGGCGGGCCCCGCGTCCCCGGCCGCCTGGCCGGAGCGGCCCGTGGAGATCCTCGACGCCGCCAGCCTCGGCACCCGCGCCGCGCTGGCCGTCGCCGGCCGGGACGGCGCCCGGTTCCTGCTCGCCTCCTCGCCGCCCGACGCCCAGCAGGGGAACGACGCCGACCCCTTCGGCCCGCACAACGCCTGTGCCGAGGCCGTCCGGTTCTCCGAGGCCCTGGTCGCCGCGGAGGCGGGAGCGCGTGGCTCCAACGCCGGGATCGTCCGGCTGTTCACCGGCTACGGCCCCGGCATGCGGACGGACGACGGGGGAACACCGGCCGCCTTCATCGAGCAGGCCCTGGCCGGCCGGCCGGTCACCGTCCCCGGGGACGGCAGCCGGACGTACCCCCTGTGCTACGTCGACGACATGGTCGACGGCGTGCTGCTGGTCGCGGCCGGCCGCTCGGTACGGCCCGTGGACATCGGCGGTGACGAGGAGCCCACGGCCCTGGAGATCGCCCGCCGGGTGATCGACCTGACCGGCTCCGATTCGCCGCTGGCGTTCGTCGGCGAAGCGGGTGACCGGCCCGCCGAAGCCTCGCCGGTCACCGGCTTCGCCCGCGAGATCTTCGGCTGGCTGCCGGGTGTGACCTGGCAGGACGGGCTGGAACGCACCGTCGCCGCACTCCGCGGACGGCCCGACCCGGTCCCGACGGCGACGAGCGAGCGGGCGGGGGAGTGGTGGGCGTGAAGAGCGCCCCGCCCCGGACCGTGCGAAGCCCGCCGACGGGCTGACCGGCCTCGGCCTCGCACACCTCGGCCTCGCCCGAGGGGCCGTCACCGACAGAGCCCGAGGGGCCCGTCACCGACAGAGGTGACGGGCCCCTCGGGCGAGGCCTGAGGTGCCGTTGGCGCCGCGTTCAGCCGGACTTGCCCCGCCCCGACATCGCGTCCCGCACCCGGTCGACCATGCCTGCTCCGGGTGCCAGAAGCTTGTTCATCGGGGGCTTGTCCGGGGCGGACGGGTGAGGTCGCGTCGGTGCCGTCTTCTTCGCCTGACGGACCTTGTCGCCCAGCTGGTCCAGGGCGTCCGGCGGACACGCCTCCCGGAGCCTCGGGAAGAGGTTGCCCTCCTCGTCGGCGACGTGCTCACGGATCTCACTCATCAACATGCCGATCAAGCGGTCGAACTCCGCGTCGTCCGACGCGCAGCCCTCCAGGTCCTTCATGATCTGCTCGGCCTCGGCGTGGTCCTCGAGTTCCTTGTCCGCGAGAGCACTGCCGTCGGCCACGTGCTCACGGACGGCCGGGTAGAGATACGCCTCCTCCGCCACCGAATGCCGGATCAGCTCGATGGTGGCCTGATCGGCGTACAGCTTGCGGTCCTTGTGACCTGACGGCAGCGCCTCGATCTTGCCGAAGAGCTCCTCGACCTCACGGTGATCGGTCGTCAGCTCGTCGATGACGTTTCCTCCGTGTCCCATGCTCCACCTCCTTGAAGGTCGTGGCGGTCGCGGGGCCGCCCCGCCACGAGCGTCGGGTCCCCCCGCACTCAGTGGGCTAACGCCCCCTTCGGCAGCTGTCCAGCTTGGCCCGGACACCACCCGCGGCCGCCGCGGGACGGGCCGCGGCCCGGGCCGAACGGTGCACCAAGTGGGCGTCGTGCCGCAGGTCTTGCGCGGCGTGCCGGCCGCGCCACAGCAACGAGGGGGCACTGCCGGTGTCATCGGCGGCGATCAGCAGCCCGCCCATCATGGACAGGTTCTTCAGGAAGTGGATGCGCTGCTGGGCGCGGTCGGACGGGTCCTCGGCCTCCCAGTAGCGGTGCGCCGCCAGCGTGGTGGGGACCAGCGTCGCCGCGAGGGCCAGCGCGGCCAGCCGCGGACAGCGGCCGAGCCCGAGCATGACCCCACCGGCCACCTGGACGGCGCCGTTGAGCCGTACGAGTTGCTCGGTGCGGTCCGGCAGCACCGCCACGCGGTCGGTCACCGGCCGCACGACCGGCTCCGCCGCCGGGGCCACGTCCTCGGGCCTGCGCAGGGACTGGAGACCGCCCGCGACGAACATCGACGCGAGCATCGGACGGCCGGCCATACGCAAAAGACTCATGACGCTCTCTCGCTCTCTCGCTGCTCTCCATGGGGTACCGGAGAACGGGCAGGGGTTGCCAGGGGCGTGATGCCCACTGGGATCATCAGGTGCCCGGACCGGGCCGCGCCATTCGGCGCCCGCCGCGGCCCCGACGCTCGCGGGTACCGCGTCGCGTGGGCTCCACGCAGGTCACAGGCTGTTCAGAAGCTGCGGCGACAGGTTCTTGATCATGGTGTTGGTCCAGCGCATCTGGCGCAGCGTCTGCGGATGGCAGGAGGAGACGACCTCCAGCAGCTCGCCGTCCCCGGACGCCTGGGCGGCCTGGGCCAGCATCTCCCAGTGCAGTGAGTTCTCCGCGGCGGCGACGTGCAGTTCCCGCAGGTCGCGCAGGAGCAGCAGACCCGTCTCGGGCCGGTGCACCACCGCCTGGGACGCCTTCTTCCGCAGCGTCGCGAAGACGCCGTCCGAGGAGGGGTCCGACGGGTCGCCCAGCTTCACGTCCTGGTGCGCGGCGACCTCCGCCAGCCGCCGGACGTGTTCGCGCGACCAGACGGCCAGGTCGGTGGCGACGTGGTGGACCTCGTGCTCGGTGCGGTGCCGCTCGGCGGCGGTCACCAGGTCGTGCGCCAGGCGCCGTTCGCCTCGGTGCAGCGTGCGCAGGGTCAGGGTGATGCCGTTCACTGGGCGCCTTCCTCACGGCCGTGCGGGAAATCCGTCGGTGTCTGTGCCGTGTGCGCCGCCGATCCGCCCGCGGTGGGCGGCGCGAGGCCGGCGGCGGCCGGTGCCGACGCGGTGGTGGTCGGTGCCGGGGACGGCCGGCCGTCGCCGCGCTCGACCAGGGTGAGCGCGGCGACGGCCGTCTTGAACAGCGGCTGCTTGGAAGCCGGGTCCCAGTCGGTGACGGTCGCCTCGTTCGCCGCCCGCCCGGGAGTGTCCGGACCCGGACCGGACCCGCCCTCGGTGTCCCAGTAGCCGTAGTGGAACGGCACGAACAGCAGCCCCGGACGGATGCCGGTCACCCGCAGCCGTCCCCGCAGCGAACCGCGCCTGCCGGCCACGTCGACCAGGTCGCCCTCGCCGAGGCCGAGCCGGTCCGCGTCCTGGGCGGAGATCTCCACCCACACGTCCGGGGCGGCGTCGCGGAGCTGGGGCGCCCGCCCGGTCTTCGTACGGGTGTGGAAGTGGTAGATCGTCCGGCCCGTGGTGAGCTGGAACGGATACTCCTCGTCCGGCTCCACGTGCGGCGGCCGGTAGGCGGCGGCCTTCAGCACCGCCTTGCCGTCGGGGTTGAGGGAGCGGTACTCGACGACCTCCTGCGACGCCCCGGTCTCCAGGTCCTTGCCGTAGCTCTCGCACACGTCCGGGTGGGCCCAGCTGATGCCGTCCGTGTAGAGCCGCGCGGTGCCCTCGGGGGCCGACTCGTCGCAGGGCCACTGGATGCCACTGGTGTCGCGCAGCTTGGCGTAGGACAGGCCGGTGTAGTCGCAGGGGCGGCCCGCGCTGCACCGCTTCCACGCCTCGAACGCCGACTCGGGGTCGTCCCAGGTGATCAGCGGGCCGCCGTCCTTGTCCCGGAAGTCCATGCGCCGCGCGTAGTCCAGGAAGATTTCCAGGTCGGGTTTGGCCTCGCCGGGGGGTTCGACCGCCTTCTGGGACAGGTGCACCGTGCGGTCCGCGTTGGTCAGCGCGCCGGTCTTCTCGCCCCAGGTCGCGGCCGGCAGCACCACGTCGGCCAGCTGCGCCGTCTCCGTGAGGAACAGGTCCTGCACCACCGTGAACAGCCGCTCCTGCGTCAGGATCGAGCGGATCCGGGAGAGTTCGGGCAGGGAGACGGCGGGGTTGGTGCCGCTGATCCACAGCATCCGGATCGATCCCTGCTCGGCGTACCGGTACATCTGCATCGCGTGCGTGGGCGGCGCGAAGTGCGGGATGGCCTCCGGTTCGACGTTCCACACCTTGGCGAGGTCGGCGACATGCGTGTCGTTCTGCCAGTTGCGAAAGCCGGGCAGGTCGCCGTTGGCGCCGCACTCGCGGGTGTTCTGGGCGGTGGGCTGGCCGTTCATCTGGAGCAGACCGGCGCCCGGGCGGCCCAGCATGCCCCGGATCAGGTGCAGGTTGTTGATCTGCACCGCCGCGGCGGTGGCCTGGTGGGACTGGTAGACGCCCTGGAGGACGGTGGAGACCAACGCGTCGGTGGTCCCGACCAGTTCGGCCGCCTCCTCGATCCTGGCGGCGGGGACGTCGCAGATGTCCGCGGCCCACTTGGGCGTGCAGCCGGCGACGCGGTCGGCCAGCTCCTCGAAGCCGACGGTGTGCGCGGCGATGAAGTCGCGGTCGATCCGCTCGTGCCGGATCGTCTCGTGCAGCAGCGCGTTGAGCAGGGCGACGTTGGTGCCGCCGCGGGGCGCGAGATGCACGGCCGCGTGCTGGGCGACCCGCGTGGGGCGGGGGTCGACGCACAGCAGGCGGGGCGGATCGGCCCCCTCCAGCCGGTCCAGCAGCCGCATCCACTGCACGGGCTGGGTCTCGGCGATGTTGTGGCCGAACAGCGCGACCACGTCGGCGTGGTCGAAGTCGTCGTAGCTGCCGGGCTGACCGTCACAGCCGAAGGTCTCCTTCAGCGCCTCCGCGGCCGTCGACGTGCACAGCCGGGTGTTGCCGTCGAGGTGGTTGGTGCCGATGCCGGCCCGGGCCAGGACCGCGAGGGTGTAGTACTCCTCCAGGAAGAGCTGGCCGGAGGTGTAGAAGCCGATCGAGCCCGGGCCCCGCTCGTCGAGGAGTTCCCGCGAGCGGGCGGCCACCAGGTCCATAGCCGTGTCCCAGTCGGTCTCCACCAGCCGCCCGTCCCGCCGCACCAGCGGCCGGGTCAGCCGGTCCCGGGAGGCGTTCGCCTGCCACCCGAACAGGTCCTTGGGGCCGAGCCGGCCCCGGTTGACCCGGTCCACGTCCCGGCCCCGTACGCCCACCATCCGGCCGTCGGCCACCGCGATGTCCATGGCGTCGCCGTCGGAGTGCAGAATCGACGCCGACTGCACCCATCGCTGCACGGCCTCGGGCTCCACCCCGTCCGCGAGGAAGGTGTCCACCCGGGCCGGCCAGGTCTCGTGCCGGCCGTAGGGCACCCTCGCGCCCCACGGCCGCGCGATCCGGTCCGCGGAATCCTGCATCACCGGGCCTCCCACCAGAAGTGCGTCACACTGCCGGCCGCCGGGTACCCGGGCGTCACGAATCGACGCGGACCGCTTGTGGGAGCGCTCTCAGGCGGGCAGGATACTGCGGTGACCACCCCGACTGCCGCCGTACGCCCGTACCGTCCCGCCGACGCCCCGGCCCTCGACGACATCTGCATCCGCACCGCGCACAACGGCCGGGACAGCCGGCCCGTGTACGCCGACCCCGCCGTCCTGCCCGCCATCTTCGCCGCCCCCTACGTCCACCTGGATCCGGACCTGGCCTTCGTGCTGGACGACGGAGGCGGCCGGGCGGTCGGCTACATCCTCGGCACGGCGGACACCTCGCGCTTCGCGGAGGAGTTCCGCGCCAAGTGGCTGCCGCGGTTCGCGGACCGATACCCGGCGCCGGACGGCCCGCCCGGCACCCCGGACGAGGTCATGGCCGGACTGCTGCACGACCCGGAGCGGATGATCGTCCCCGAACTGGCCCCGTACCCGGCCCATCTCCACATCGACCTGCTGCCCGAGTGGCAGGGCCGCGGATACGGCCGGGCGCTGATGCGCGCGTTCTGGCAGGCGCTGCGGGAACGAGGGGTGCCGTCCGTCCACCTGGTCATGGCCACGGCCAACACACCGGCCAGGGCCTTCTACGACCGTATGGGCTTCCACCAGATCGAGACGGCGGGCCTGGACCCCGCGGACGTCACCTGCCTCGGACGTACGACGGACGACACCGGCCGGACCTGACGCACGGGGCGGCGGTCAGGCGGTGCCCAGCCGGTAGACGTTGAAGGCCCGGCGTATGACGGGCTGGGCCACGTTGCGCACCCGTACGCCGCCCGCCGTCATCCCGTGCTCCGAGCCCAGGTGGGCGTGGCCGTGGACGGCGAGGTCCGCGCCGGCCGTGTCGATCGCCTCGGCCAGCAGGTAGCTGCCGAGGAACGGGTGGATCTCCAAGGGCTCCCCGGCGAGCGTGTCGGCGACGGGGGAGAAGTGCGTCAGTGCCACCCGGGCCGCGCAGCCCTCGTCGCCCAGCTCCTTCAGCGCCGCGTGCAGACTGTCCGCCGAACGGCGGGTGGTGCGCACGAACTCCTTCATGATCGGCTCGCCGAACTCGCCCGCGCTGCGTCCGACGAAGCCGCCGCCGAACCCCTTGGTCCCGGCGATCCCCACCCGGGTCCCCGCGCATTCCACCACGGTGCCCTCGCCCTCCAGGACCCTCACCCCGGCGTCCTGGAGGAGGGCGGTGACCTTCTCGGGCTGCTCGTCGTGGTGGTCGTGGTTGCCGAGGACGGCCACCACCGGAACCGGCAGGTCGCGCACCTCCCGCGCCACCACCCGAGCCTCCTGCGGGGTGCCGTGCCGGGTGAGGTCCCCGGCGAGCAGCAGCAGGTCGGCACAGTCGGGCAGGGTCTCGAAGGCGGGCCGCAGAAGCCCCTGGCTGTCGGGCCCCATGTGGATGTCTCCGACGGCGGCGACACGGATCATCACAGCTCCTCCGCGTGGTCGGGGCCGGTCGTCTCCGCCACCAGGACGTCGGTGTGCACGGTGAGCCCGGCCAGCTCCTCGTGGGCGATGCGCAGGAGGGTCTCACGGCACTGGGCGGAGGGCACCGTGCCGGTGATCACGATGGCGCCGGCCCGGATCTCGGCCCGCACGCCGAGCTCGCCGAGCTCCTCCGCGGCGAGCCGGTCGTGCAGGTGGGCCACGCG
The DNA here is from genome assembly GCF_044331465.1 of Streptomyces sp. NPDC017225. Classification (NCBI taxonomy): domain Bacteria; kingdom Bacillati; phylum Actinomycetota; class Actinomycetes; order Kitasatosporales; family Streptomycetaceae; genus Streptomyces; species Streptomyces sp. NPDC017225. The sequence continues at coordinate 306,338 of NZ_JBIRNE010000002.1, forward strand.
GTACTCGACGTTCCCGGCCGAAGCGGTGTCGCTCGCCGCGGGGCCCTGGTGTGCGACGGGGTCACTCATCGCTGTTCCTCCTTGACGGCGTCCGCGGCGTCCACGGCGTCCGCGGCGTTCACGGAGTTCACGGAGCTTACGGAAGGGGCCGGGGAGATGATCTCCAGCCGTTCGAGGATGAAGAAGAACGCGGCGGGCATCGGGGCGTCCCCGCAGTCGTGGCGCAGCTCGTCCCAGTCGATCATCTCCCGCAGCGTGCGGGCGATCGGCAGTACCGCCCCGAAGTCGCAGTGGTGCTCCGAGAAGGCCGCCAGCAGACCGCGCAGCAGATCGGTGGGCGACAGGACCGGCATGAGCACCGAGTCGACCGAGAGATCCTGGGCCCGCGCCAGCAGCTGCTCCGTGACGGGCTCGTGCGCCAGCTCGAAGATGAGGTCGACCTGCTGACCCAGGCAGTTCGCCTTCAGCAGCCAGTCCTCGGGCGGCGTGTACACCGCCAGGCCCGCGTCCCGCAGCGTCGCCGCGACCGCCTCCGCGTCCTCGGGCCGGATACAGAAGTCGACGTCGTGCTGGAGGTTCTGGGTGCCGCCGTGCGCGTACACGGCGACGCTGCCGGCCAGCGCGAACGGATGCTCCTCCTTCTTCAGAATCGAACCCACCTGCTTGGCCGCCTGAAGGATCGCCTGATTGCGGTCGAGCGGGAGATCCTCGTGGCGCGCTTCGTTCTGGGGGACGAGTTGAGGGTCCCCCGCTGCCAGACGGAGCTCGGAAACGCCGGCGCGCTGCTCGAGAGCGCGGTCGTCGGCGGGCTGCGTCATCGCTGTCCCCTTCCCGGGCTGTCCCCTTCGATCGGTCCGGCGAGAACCGTCGATCGGTCCGACGAGAACCGGAGCGATCGCGTCGGGCCGGTCCTCCCCTGGAATCCCGTGTACCCGGCGCGGTACCGCCGACACGAAGGCCGTCCCGGAGGTGAGGCGCGGGGAGGATTCCGGGCACTCGGACGGCATGAACGACAAGCAGGAGCGGCAGCGGACCGGTCCGGGGGCCCACCCGGCCGGGCCCGATGATCACCGGATCGAGACCGTGGAGCGGCTGGTGGCGGCATGGCTGGCGGAGACCGGGCACCACGACCGTGCCGCGGAGCACGAGGCCCGTACCGGCTGGGAACGGGGCGCTCTGTCCGAGCGGGCCGCCCAGGACCTGGCCACCTGGGTCACCGCGAGGATCACGGACACCGGGTTCACCGAGGACGAGGGCCCCTACGTGGCGGGCCCCGTCCGGATCACCCCGTCGGACAAGGACGTCGTGCACGAGTGGCTGCGTGCGCGGGGGCACCGGGTCTGACCCGCCCGCCACCGACGGGGCGTCGACCGAGCGACGGCGGGTCAGCGGCCCGGCGGCCGCCATTCGAACATCAGGATCGTCGCGTCGTCCCGCAGCTGCCCGCCGGCCTGCGAGTCCAGGATCGAGTGGATCAGGCGCCGCAGCGTCTCCGGGGCCAGCTCGCCCCCGGCCGTGGCCCGGATGACGTAGTCGGCGAACCGTTCGAGCCCGAACAGCTTCTCCTCCCGGGTACGCGCCTCGGTGACGCCGTCGGTGTACATCAGCACTCGGTCCCCGGGCTCCAGCCGTGTCTCGTGCGTCCGGCGCGGGTCGGGGGAGAGACGGGCCGGCGCGCCCATCGGCGGATCGGCTTCCCGCTCCAGGGCGTCGACCAGCAGCTGCTCGCCGCGGATGAGCAGCGGCGCCGGATGGCCGCAGTTGCTCCAGCGCAGCAGACCGGTCTCGAACTCCAGCTGGGCGAGGACCGACGTGCAGTACTGGTCCGGCAGCCAGCGGGCCAGCGCGTCGTCGACGCACTCCACGAGCGCGGGGAGATCGGATCCGTTGCGCCGGGCGTTGCGGCAGGCGGCCAGCGCCACCGCGCTCGTCAGACCGGAGGCGAGGTCGTGACCCATGGAGTCGATGACCGAGATGTGCAGTGTCGTCGGGGTGAGCGAGTGGTCGAAGGCGTCGCCACCGAGCTCGTAGGCCGGTTCGAGGACGGCCGTCGACACGACGTGCGCGTTGCCGATGGTGCGCGGCGGCAGGAACGCCCGGAGCATCTCGGAGGGGAGGTGCATGGGCTCGGTGCGGGTGTGCCGTACGAAGGAGTCCTCGAACGCCCGCTTCGAGGTGATCATCATGGCCAGCAGCGAGGCCAGCGCCCGCCCGCGGGTCAGTGTGGCGGAGGTGAGCGCGGACGAGTGCAGCGCCAGTACCCCGAGCCGCTCGGCGCCGTCCACCAGGGGCAGCCACGCCGTGACGCCGCCCGTTTCGGACTCCTCGACGCGCAGCGCCTGCGTCCGGTAGGCCCAGCCCGCCAGTGAACTGTCGACGGGGATGGCCGACGCCACGTCGGTCTGTGGCACGAGATGCCGTTGCTGGAGATCGACCAGGTAGACCGCGGCGTGTTCAAGGCCCAGCGCCTTGGTGCACCGGTTCAGGGCGGTGGCCAGGTCCAGCGTCAGATGGGTGGGATCGGCGAGGAACTCGTACAGCGGCGCGTCGCTCGTCTCTGACGTCGACACCTCGTCTCCCCTCGTCGAGAAACCCGTCGGGACGGGGCACGTTGCGCAGCAGTCTGGCACCGCCCGCCGGGCCTCGCCCGTCGAGCGGATCGCCCGCCGGGCGCTTCGGTCCGTGCGGACAGGGCACGCGTCACGTCGTACGACACCGAGAGCGAAGGAGTGGTGCCGCATGACCGAGTACGAGCGTTCCCGCACCATGCCCGCCCATCCCGAGCAGGTCTTCGACCAGGCCGCCGACGTCGGGCAGCTGGACACCTGGCTGCCCCGGGACCTGCACGTGGAGCCGGAGGAGCCGCCCGCCGTCACCGTCCACGAGGACCGCACCGACCAGGACACCTCAGCACTGCTGAGCGCCCGGCCCGAGCAGATGCGGCTCGAGTGGGGCACCCGTGACCAGGGCAGCTACGCGGGCTGGCTGCAGGTCGCCGGACTGGACAGCGGAGCCAGCGAGGTCACGGTGCACCTGTCGTTCTTCGACGAGGGACACGACCCGGGGCAGCGGACGGTGGCCGACGCCCTCGACAGCAGCCTGCGGCGCCTGGAGGAGCAGGTGCGGAGGCGCACCGACAACGCGGCCGGGTGAATTCGCGGGGACAAGGGCAACCCTTCGCCCCCATGTCGGGTCGTACAGGTCGTACGGGGAAAAGAACGACCGATACCGACGAACCGTCATGGGGGAAACATGCACGTCCACAACCGAGCGGTCCGCGCCACGGTGACCGCGCTGGCGGCCGGCGCCGCGCTCGCCGCGGCCACGGTCCCGGCGACCGCGGCGGCGCCGCGCCCCGGCCCGCCCGCCTTCCTGGAGCCGGCCGAACTGCCGCCGCACGCCACCTCCGGCTGGCACGCCGGGCCGGTCACCGCCGGGCAGCCGGACCCCCTGCCGATGTGCGTCGGCGAGGCGCTGCCGTCCACCGCCTCCCACCGCCGGTACTGGACCGAGTACGACACCGGTGCCCTCCAGGTCACGGTCGTCGAGCGCAGCGAGCGGCGGGCCGGGAGGCTGGCCGCCCTGCTCCGTGAGGACCTCGCCGGTTGCGCGCGGAAGGTGATGGAGCGGTACCCCGACGTCACCGCCACACAGAAGTACTACGGCCGGCTGAACGTGGAGGAGGGCGCGCACGTCTACGGCGTCCACACGGTCGCCGAGTGGGGCGCCTCCGACATCGGCCTGTTCTCGGTGGGCCGGGACGGCAGGACCGTGACCGTCGTGCAGTGGGGGCAGATGGGCACCTTCGAGCACGCTCAGGTGGCCGACTTCGGGGCCACCACGGTCAAGGCCGTCGACAAGCTGTACTGACCGGCCGACGCCTCCTCGGCGGCGCCGGCCACATCCGGACGGGCGGTCGGGCGGCGCCGGCTACGTCACGACGGGCGGCCCGCCGTCCGGGCGGAAGACGGCCCGCTGACCGTGCCGGCAGTGCACGATCCGGTCCGCGAGCCCCTTCCGGTCGGCCTCCGCCAGGAAGGCGTCGATCGGGGAGCGGAAGACGGTGTAGTCGTCGTAGTGCACCGGGAGGATCAACCGGGGGTCGAGGCGCCGGGCCAGTTCCGCGCCCTGGCGCCCGTCCATGGTCACCACGAAACCGCCGGGCAGCGTCGTGCCGCCGAGGTGCAGCACGGCCAGGTCCAGTCCGGGACAGCGCCGGGCGATCTCGTCCAGGCCGTCGAAGAGCAGCGTGTCGCCGGACACGTAGAGCCGGTGCCGTGCGGGGCCGTCGGCCGGGCCGAACTCCAGCAGGCTGCCCATCACCGGCGGCAGCAGGCGCCGCAGGGCGGGGAGTCCGGCGTGCCGGCCGGGCAGCGCCGTGATGCGCGCCTGCGCGTCCGCGTGCCGCACGGTCTCCGCCTGCCAGGTGCGCAGCCCCACGGCCCGGTGGAACCCGTACAGACCCTGCAGTCTGCGGGAGGCGTGCGGGGTGGTGACGATCGGCAGCGACCGTGGCAGCCGCCGCCGGGCCCTGCGGTCCCAGTGGTCGCCGTGCAGATGTGACAGCAGCACGGCGTCGAGCTTTGGCAGGTCGCCGGGTCCGAGCGCGGGCTCGGTCAGGCGGCGGCTCACCAGACCGTGCCCGAGGTAGGCGCGCTCGCCGCGGTGGAGGAAGTTCGGATCGGTGAGCAGGCTCAGCCCCCGGTACTGGAGCAGCACGGTCGCGTTGCCGACGAAGTGGATCCGCAGGGAGTCGTCCGGAGACGGGGGCATAAGGGCGATCCGATCCTGTCCGGGAGCAGGGGGCCGGGCCCGGCCGCTCGGGGCGGACCCTCACGGGAGGACGGAGTACCCCTCCCACGACGGCTCACCCCGCCGCCACAACCCCGCCGACGGGGCGTCGACGGCACCGCGCCCGCCCCGCCCGACCAGACCCGACAGGCCCGGGTGTCCGTGCGGCGGCCCAGGGCACTCGTCGGCCATGGACGCACACCGACGCCCCCTGATGGACCGCACGTTGCCGCTGCTCACCGAGGGGTACGCCTGGTTGCCCAACCGCATGCGCGACAGCGCCGACGCCGTGCTGCGCACCCGGCTGCTCGGCAGGCCCGCGCTGGCCGTGCGCGGACCGGAGGCCGTGCGCTTCTTCTACGACGAGGGACACGTCCACCGTCACGGTGCCATCCCCGCGCCCGTGCTGGACACCCTGTTCGGCCAGGGCGCGGTCCACACCCTCGACGGGGCCGCCCACCGCGCCCGCAAGGAACTCTTCCTGCCGCTGCTCGACCCCGAGCGCGTGGCCGGCCTCACCGAGCACGTCACCGCTGCCTGGGACGAGGCCGTACGCTCCTGGAGCGAGCGCCCCGCGTCGTGCTGTTCGACGAGGCCGGCGTGGTGCTCACCCGCGGAGTCTGCCGCTGGGCCGGACTCCCGCCCCAGGCCGTCGACGCGGAGCCACTGGCCCGGGACCTGATCACGATGGTCGACGGCTTCGCCACCCCGGGACCGCGCCATCTGCGGGCCCGCCGCGCCCGCGCCCGGCAGGAGGCGCGCATGGCCCGCCTGGTCGAGGACGTACGGCGCGGGAAGGTCTCCGCCCCCGCGGACTCGGTGCTCGACCGGGTCGCCCGGCACCACGACGGCCCGGACGGACCGCTGGACGCCGGGACCGCGGCGGTGGAACTGCTGAACGTGCTGCGCCCCACGGCCGCCGTGAGCTGGTTCGTGGCCTTCGCCGCCCACGCCCTGTACCGGTGGCCGGCCCACCGGGAGCGGCTGCGCGCCGGTGACGGCGCGTTCGCCACGGCCTTCGCCCACGAGGTCCGCCGGTTCTACCCGTTCGCCCCGTTCCTCGGCGGCCGGACCGTCACGGAGCTGACCTGGCACGGCGAGTCCGTCCCGGCCGGCGGGATCCTGCTGCTCGACGTCTATGGTCACCACCACGACGAGAAGCTCTGGGGCGACCCGTACACCTTCCGGCCACAGCGGTTCCTGGAGCGGCCCGCCGACCCCGACGAGCTGATCCCGCAGGGCGGCGGCGACCCCGCCACCGGACACCGCTGCCCCGGCGAGCGCATCACCGTGGGCCTGCTGGAGTCCCTGGCCGTGCGGCTGGCCCTCCTGGAGTACACGGTCCCGGAGCAGGACCTGCGCATCCCGCTGCGCCGCATCCCGACCCGCCCGCGCAGCGGCTTCGCCGTCACCGGCGTACACGCGCCCTGACGCGGACCGGCACCGGCCGGCACCAGTCGGCACCGGCCGGTACTAACGGTCGCCCTTGTGCCCTTGCCCCCGCCCCGGCTCCACGGCGTCCCGCCGTCCCGTCTGCTCCGCCTGGTCGAAGCGGACCAGTTCGGGGTGGTTGAGGTCGAAGGCCGGAGACTCGGAGCGCACACGCGGCAGCGCGTGGAAGTTGTGGCGGGGCGGGGGACAGGACGTCGCCCACTCCAGTGAACGCCCGTACCCCCACGGGTCGTCGACCCCTACCGGCCGACCGTACCTGGCGGTCTTCCACACGTTGTACAGGAACGGCAGCGTGGACAGTCCCAGCAGGAACGCGCCGATGGAGGAAAGGGTGTTGAGGGCCGTGAAGCCGTCGACGGCCAGGTAGTCGGCGTACCGGCGAGGCATGCCCTCCACACCGAGCCAGTGCTGCACCAGGAACGTGGTGTGGAAGCCCACGAACAGCGTCCAGAAGTGCACCTTCTCCAGCCGGTGGTCGAGCATGCGGCCCGTCATCTTCGGCCACCAGAAGCTGAATCCGCCGAACATCGCGAACACGATCGTGCCGAACAGGACGTAGTGGAAGTGGGCCACGACGAAGTACGAGTCGGTGACGTGCCAGTCCAGCGGCGGCGAACCGAGGATCACCCCGGTCAGACCGCCGAAGAGGAACGTCACCAGGAAGCCGGCCGCCCACAGCATCGGCGGTTCGAAGGACAGGGACCCCTTCCACATCGTGCCGATCCAGTTGAAGAACTTCACGCCGGTGGGGACGGCGATGAGATACGTCAGGAACGAGAAGAACGGCAGCAGCACCGCGCCGGTGGCGAACATGTGGTGCGCCCAGACGGTGGCCGACAGCCCGGCGATGGCGATGGTGGCACCGACCAGCCCCATGTAGCCGAATACCGGCTTACGGGCGAAGACCGGGATGATCTCGGTGACCACCCCGAAGAACGGCAGCGCGAGGATGTACACCTCGGGGTGGCCGAAGAACCAGAAGAGGTGCTGCCACAGGATCGCCCCGCCGTTCTCGGGGGCGAACACCAGCGAGCCGAAGTGCCGGTCCGCCTCCAGCACCAGCAGCGCCGCCGCCAGCACCGGGAAGGCCAGCAGCACCAGGACCGACGTCAGCAGCACGTTCCAGACGAAGATCGGCATGCGGAAGATGGTCAGGCCGGGTGCGCGCATGCAGATGATCGTGGTGATGAAGTTGACCGACCCCAGGATGGTGCCGAACCCGGCCAGCGCCAGCCCCATGATCCACAGGTCACCACCGAGGTAGGGCGCGTGGAGCGGGCCGCTCAGCGGTGTGTACGCGGTCCAGCCGAAGTCCGCGGCGCCCTGCGGGGTGAGGAAGCCGGCGAGCACGATCAGCCCGCCGAAGAGGAACAGCCAGTAAGACAACATGTTCAGCCGCGGGAAGGCCACGTCCGGGGAGCCGATCTGCAACGGCATGACCGCGTTCGCGAATCCGGCGAAGGTCGGGGTGGCGAACAGCAGCAGCATGATCGTGCCGTGCATCGTGAAGGCCTGGTTGTACTGCTCGTTGGAGAGCACCTGCAGCCCGGGCCGGGCCAGCTCCGCCCGGATCAGCATCGCCAGCACCCCGGCGATCAGGAAGAACCCGAACGACGTGATGAGGTACAGATGGCCGATCCGCTTGTGATCGGTCGTGGTCAGCCAGGAGACGATCACCCGCCCGCCGGCGCGGTGCTCCGCCGCCGGGAGGGGCGTGATCGGTTCGGTCTGTGTCGTCATCCGACCAGAGCATCCGAACCCCGGCCGCCCGCGCCGACGCCACGTCACGCGCCCACGCAGGTAGGACCGGTTGGCTGATCGTTTCTATCCGTCCGGGTGCGACATCTCCTCGGAGGGACGAAGCGGCCGTCACCCGAATGGCCCCCGCGCGCTACTGGTGACGGCCGATCCGGTGTCTCCTGGAGGGTGTCAGCGGCGTCCAGGCTGGGAGGCCGATCATGTACGAAATGTGCGTGGGCCCGGAGAAGGCGGGCGGAGCGTTGGTGTGGCACGTGATGGCCAAACAGGCCGCGGCCACCCTGTGCGGACAGCGACTCCGCGAACGTATTGAGGCATCCGACGGCGAACGGGCACGTCACTGCCCGGACTGCATGGCTTCGTTCGAGAAGCTGATGGCAGCCACGCCGTGCTGACGGACCGTCCGCGAAGTCGTCCGCCCCGTCGCATCCCGCGGCGGGGCGGACGACGTGGGGCGGTCGGCGGGAGCCACGGCGCGTCCCTCTCCGCCGTCGGCGCGTCCCTCCCCGCCGTACCGCGGGGGCCTCGCTTCGCCGTACAGCGGTGACCTTCTTCGCCGTACAGCGGGTGCTTCGCGGCCGTGGAACGGCGCGCGTCCCTGGCCGGTGATGGGTGTCGGCCACCGGAGACTATGGGTGTCGTCCCCGATATCCCCGCACCGGCCCGGCGTGTGACCCTGGAGTGACGCCGCGCCCCGGGGGCTTTTTCGAGGGCCGGGGATCGTTTCGAGGGCCGGGGATCGTTGCGGGAAGCCCCATCTCGCCCGCTTCGCGGGCGTTGCCGCGTGGTCTGTTCCGGGTGTGCCGTCCGCACCCCGAGTGCCGAGGCGGCCGGTGGTCATCTTGGCGTAGTGCCGTGGACGCGGTCCGGCTTGGGCGGCTGTCCGCCCGTGCGCTCCGCGGTCCGGCCCGGGCGTCCGCCCGTGCGCTCCGCGGTCCCGCTCCGGTCCGGAAGCGGTGTCACGGCACCGGCCGGTCGAAGGCGCCCGGCCGTACGACAGATGACGTGTCACAGACGAAGGAGAATGCGCATCCATCCCTGGCAAGTGAAGCCCGCCCGACCTTCCGCGCGGTCGAAGGCGGTGGCCCGTGGGACACGCTGACACCCTGCTCGCCATGGGCGGCGCCTTTCTGGCCGCCGCGTTCCTCGCCCGTCTCGGCGGCAGGATCGGACTTCCGACCATCCCCCTGTTCATGCTCGCCGGCATTCTGCTCGGCCCGCACACCCCCGGTTTCGTGCTGGTTAAGGACGCGCACGACTTCGAGATGCTCTCCGCGCTCGGACTGGTGCTGCTGCTCTTCTACCTGGGCCTGGAGTTCCACCTCGACGACCTGAAGGCCGGCGGCAAACGGCTGCTGACCGCCGGCGGCGTCTACCTGCTGCTCAACGTCGGCGCCGGGCTCGCCTTCGGATTCGTCCTCGGCTGGGGCTTGCGGGAGGCGCTGGTACTCGCCGGCGTGCTCGGCATCTCCTCCTCCGCGATCGTCACCAAGATCCTCATCGACCTGGGCCGGATCGGCCGCCCGGAGACCCGTCTGATCCTCGGTGTCATCGTCGTGGAGGACATCTTCCTCGCGCTGTATCTGGCCGCCCTCCAGCCGATCATCTCGGGCGCCCACGGTGCCTGGGACATCGCCCTCCAGGCAGGCAAGGCCTTCGGCTTCCTGCTGGTGCTGGCCGCCGCCGCCCGTTACGGCACCCGGCTCGTGGGCCGCCTGATCGCGACCCGGGACAACGAGCTGCTCGTCATCAGCTTCCTCGGTGCCGCGGTGCTCGTCGCCGGCGTCTCCGAGGTCCTCGGCGTCGCCGACGCCATCGGTGCCTTCATGGTCGGGCTGATCCTCGCGGGCACTCCCTCCGGACCCCGGATCCGCGAACTGGTGCACCCACTGCGGGACGCCTTCGCGGCGATCTTCTTCTTCGCCTTCGGGCTCGCCATCGACCCCGGCGACATCGCCTCCGTCGCGGGCCCGGTCGCCGCGGCGGCGGCCCTGACCGTCGTCATGAACGTCATCGCCGGGCTGTGCGTCGCCTGGGTCTACCGCTACGGCTCCGAGCAGGCCGCGGAGATCGCCACCACCCTGGTGGCCCGCGGGGAGTTCGCGCTGATCCTGGCCGCCATGGCCGCGGGCGCGGGACTCGACGGGAGGCTCGCGCCGTTCATCGCCGGATACGTCCTCGTCCTCGCCGTCCTCGGTCCCATCGTCGCGGGACAGTCGCACGTGCTCGCCGGTGCCCTGCGGGCCGCCGGGAGGCTGCTTGGCGGGGCGGGGAAGCCCGCCAGCGTGGCGGGTGGCCTGCCCGACGGGGACGCGGCGGCGGGCGAACCGCCGGCCGCCGTGTCGTCCCGGGACTCGGCCTCGGCTTCGGCCTCGGCTGCGGGATCGGCTGCGGGATCGGCCTCGGCTGCGGCTTCTTCCTCCGCTTCGGAGCCCGCGGACGCCGAGCGGTAGGAGCGGGGAGGGCCCCGGCGGTCCGGGACCGGCCGTACCGGCCGCCGTCCGCGGCCGGTACGGCCGGTACGGGAGGTCTTCGATGATCCCCGGTCAGGTCCCCGGCCGGTACGCCCCTCGGTGCCCCGGTGGGACAATCTGCCCGCAGGGTCGGTGTCCGATGCCGTGGTCGGAACCGTCCGGGACCGGAAGGAGCCGTCAGGATGATCGAGTGGGTGCCCCTGGGCAGCGGAGCCAGACCCGTCCCCCGGCCGGTCTCGGCTCCGCTGGTGTGGGCGGGAGCCTTCGGCGGCGCGCTCGCCCTGGTGGCGCTCATCAACGGCACCATGGGCTCGGGCCGTCCGGGACTCGCGCTGGCCGTGCTCTCCGTGCTGGCGGCCCTGCTCGGGCTCTGCGCCCGCTTCACGGCCGCCCCCGGAACGGCCGTCCTGTGCTGGCTGTCCCTCAACGGCTTCGCCATCCCGCCCGCCGGCACGCTGACGTGGGCCGGCCGGAGGGACGCGGTCTGGCTGGGCTGTCTGCTCGGCGCGGCCCTCGTCGGCACGGCACTGGCCCGCCTGGTCCACGCGCGGGCCGCCTACCGCCGGCTGACCACGGCGACCGGCCCCGACGGACCGGAGCCGGGCGCCCGGCCGGGCGACTTCTGACCGGCGTTCGACCGGCCCACGCGACCGGCGACCGGCGGCCGGGGTCCCGACCGGTACTCGGAAGGGCCCCCGGCCGGCGGTCGGGGAGGACCCCGCCGGACACCGGCGAAGCCCTCCCCGCCGCCCCCGGGTCAGGCAGTGTGCAGCGTCAGCCCGTAGCGGTTCAGTATCTCGTTGACGGGCTGGTACCAGGTCTCCCCGCCGCTGGAGCAGTTGCCCCAGCCGCCCGAGGTGACGCCCTGCGCCTGGTCACCGCTGATGAAGGAGCCGCCGGAGTCGCCGCCCTCGGCGCAGACGCTGGTCTTGGTCATCTGGTGCACCGCGCCCTGGCTGTAGTTGACCGTCTCGTTCTTGGCGAGGACCGTGCCGCAGTGCCAGTGGGTGGTGGAGCCGGAGCGGCAGATCGAGGCACCGACGGGTGCCTCGTTCGAGCCGCGCACCAGCCGGTCGGGAGTGGCGCCCCAGCCGAGCACGACCGGCACCGTCCACCAGCCGCTGCCCACGCTGACCCAGGCGTAGTCGTTGCCCGGGAACGACGATCCCTGGAACGTTCCGATGTGCGAGCCGTCCCAGCCGCGGACCGCCCCTCCCGCACCGCCGCAGTGCCCGGCGGTGACGAATCCGCCGTGCACCGAGAAGCCGATGGAGCAGCGCACGTTGCCGGTGTAGTACGGGTCGCCGCCGACGGTGCCCGCCGCGAGGGTCTGCGGGGCCGACGGGACTGTACGCACGGTGACGGGACCGGCCTCGCGGGCCTGGCCCACGAAGCGCCGGACATCGTTGTCGCCACGCTCGCCCTCGACCACGCCGACGACCACCGAGTTGGCGGCCGGGTCGACGTGCCAGCTGCTGACGCCGGCGGGTGCGTCCAGGCGGTCGATGCGGGTCTTGGCCGCGTCGAGCTGACGCGCGCTGTGCTCGACGGTGCGCACGTGCGCGCCGGTGGCGCCGACGGCCCGGACCGTCGCGGGAGTGGCGTCCGACGTGACGGCCACGGTGAGTCGCCCGCGGTCGGCGTCGAACCAGGAGCCGCCGAAGGCGTCTCCGGCTGCCCGGCGGGCCGTGGGCGCGAGGTCGGTGGCGCGGCGTTCGGCCGCGAGCCGGTCCTCCGCCTCGGCCCGGGTGAGGCCGAAGTCGCGCTGCATGGCGTCCAGGAGACCGGCGGAGGCCGGTTCCTCGGCGGAGGTGGCGGAGGTGGCGGAGGCGATGGGGGAGTCGGCCGCCGCGGCCGGCAGCGTGCCGACGGCGGTCAGGCCGCTGCCGAGCACGAGGAGGCCGGCCAGGCCGAGGTGCCTGATTCTGCTGCGTCTCACGGGAGTTGCCCTTCGTCGTTCCAGCAAGGTGGGGTGGAACAGATGGGTGGAACAGCCGCGGTCTGAGAGCGCTCTCATCTGGGTTGGTCCGAGCTTAGCCAGAGCGGAACGTCAGGTCCATGCCAATGCAGGACCTTTCGTCGGGCCGGTCCGGGGATCACACGCGGGGCGCGCGGGGCGCGCAGGGCGCGCGGGGCGCGCAGGGTCGCGGAGAGAAGGAAGAGCCGGTTGGCCGGTCGTGGACGGGGCACTCAGTGCTGCGTCCTTGCAGTAGTGACGGCTTCTGGACGTGGGAGGCACGCGTGGCGGTTCGGCATCGGTTGATCCAGGCGAGCCCGCGGGCGGTGTGGGACGTGCTCGCGGACGGCGACCAGTACGTGAAGTGGGTGGTGGGCCCGTCCGAGGTCACCCCCAAGACCGGACAGTGGCCGCGGGTCGGCGCGACGATCGCCTACGAGGTGCGGGTCGGGCCGCTGCGGCTGAACAACGAGTCGGTGGTCAGACACTGCGTGGAGGGCTCCGTACTGGAGCTCGAGGCGAAGGCGGGCAGGCTCGGCACGGCCCGCATCGCCATCGAACTGCGCCCCTGGGGCGAGCAGTGCCTGGTGCTCGTGGACGAACACCCGCTGCGCGGTCCCGGTGGCCTGCTGCACAACGTGGGCGTCGAGGCGCTGATCCAGGTGCGGCACCGCGCGATGCTGGCCCGGCTCGCCGAGCTGTGCGAGTCCGAGTCCGGGGACGAGTGCCGGCCGGATCCCGAGGAGCGGGCCGGGTCCGTGGAGTTCGGTGCGGAGACCGGCCGTGCCTGACGCCGTCGTGATCGGGGCCGGCCCCAACGGGCTGGTGGCGGCGAACCTGCTGGCGGACGCCGGCTGGAGCGTGGAGGTACTGGAGGAGCAGCCAGAGCCGGGCGGAGCGGTGCGCCACGACAGCGAGGTCGCCCCCGGTTTCGTCAACGACCTGTTCAGTTCCTTCTACCCGCTCGCCGCCGCGTCCCCCGTCCTGGCCGGACTGCGGCTGGAGGACCACGGGCTGCGCTGGGGCCACGCCCCCCACGTACTCGCCCACCCCCTGACCGACGGCACGTGCGCGGTACTCGACCGCGACGTCGGCACCACGGCCGCCTCCCTCGATGCCTTCGCACCCGGGGACGGCGCCGCCTGGGACCGCCTGCACGAGGTGTGGGACCGCTACCGGGCCGACATCCTGGACGCCCTCTTCACGCCTTTCCCCCCGGTCCGGGCCGGTGCCCGGCTGGCGCTGCGGCTGCGCGGCGGGGGCGGGCTCCGGCTGGCGCGCACCCTGGTACTGCCGGTGCGCCGCCTGGGAGAGGAGGAGTTCCGAGGCGAGGGCGGAAAACTGCTCCTGGCCGGCAACGCCCTGCACGCCGACCTCGCGCCCGAGGCGGCCGGCAGCGGCGGCTTCGGCTGGCTGATGTCGATGCTCGGACAGACCTACGGCTTTCCCGTGCCGGTCGGCGGCTCCGGCGCCCTCACCGCGGCCCTGGTCCACCGGTTGCGGGCGCGCGGCGGCACCCTGCGCTGCGGACAGCGCGTCGAGCACGTCCTGGTGCGCGACCGGCGCGCGGTGGGCGTCCGTACGGCCGGCGGGGAGACGGTCACCGCACGGCGGGCCGTCCTCGCGGACGTCTCCGTGCCCGCGCTCTACGGCGATCTGGTCGCCCCGGAGCACCTGCCGGACCAGGTCCTCGCCGACCTGCGGCGCTTCCAGTGGGACTTCGCCACCTTCAAGGTGGACTGGGCGCTGGACGGCCCCGTGCCCTGGCGGTGCGAGGACGCGGCCCGGGCCGGGACCGTGCATCTGGCCGACGGTCTGGACGAGCTGACCCGGTTCGCCGCCCAGATCGCCATGCGGCGGGTCCCCGACCGCCCCTTCTCGCTCTTCGGCCAGATGACGACCACGGACCCGACCCGCTCGCCGGGGGGCACCGAGTCCGCGTGGGCCTACACCCACGTCCCCCACGACATCCGGGCCGACGCGGGCGAGGAGGGCATCACCGGCAGCTGGGACACCAGGGAGCGGGAACTCATGGCCGACCGCGTCGAGCGTCAGGTGGAACGCTTCGCGCCCGGCTTCCGCGCGCTGATCCGGGCCCGGCGGGTGCTGGCCCCGCCGACGCTCCAGGCCATGAACGCCAACCTGGAGGGCGGCGCCATCAACGGCGGTACCGCCGCCATGCACCAGCAGCTCGTCTTCAGGCCCGTGCCGGGCACCGGGCGGCCGGAGACCCCGGTGGCCGGGCTCTTCCTCGCCTCCGCGGGCACCCACCCGGGAGGCGGAGTGCACGGGGCGCCCGGGTCCAACGCCGCGCGCGCCGCCCTGCGACAGCACCGGTTCGCCGGCCTCACTCGGGTGCAGCGCACCCTCACCCGCCGCGACCGCGTGGGCGACAAACGATGAGACGCCGGCGTGGGACCGGCCGACCGCCCAGCCCCCTCGACCACCCACCCCCCTCGACCACCATCCGTGTTCCCGAGGAAAGGGCCCAACGGTGACAGGCAGCCCCCTCCAGAACCGCACCGTCGTGGTGACCGGCGCCGCCCGCGGACTGGGCGCCGCCCTGGCCCTGGCGTGCGCCCGCCGGGGCGCCCGGCTCGCGCTGCTCGGCCACGAGAAGCCGCGACTGGACGCCGTGGCGGCGGACCTGCCGGCCCCGGCGATCGCCGTCGAGGTCGACGTCACCGACCCCGCCGCGCTGGAGGAGGCGGCCACCGAGGTCCGCGGCCGTCTGGGGCCGCCGTCGGTCGTGGTGGCGAACGCCGGCATCGCGGAGGGCGGCCCGTTCGCCACCTCGGACCCCGCCGAGTGGCGGCGCGTCATCGACGTGAACCTGACCGGCAGCGCCCACACGGCCCGGGCCTTCCTGCCGGACCTGTTCCGCACCGAGGGATACCACCTACAGATCGCCTCGCTGGCCTCGCTCGGCGCCGCCCCCATGATGAGCGCGTACTGCGCCGCCAAGGCGGGTGTGGAGGCCTTCAACCACTCGCTGCGCGCCGAGGTGGGCCATCACGGGGTCGCCGTGGGCATCGCCTACCTCAACTGGATCGACACCGACATGATCCGCGACGCCGACCGGTACGCGGTCCTGCGCGAGCTGCGGGGGCACATGCCGCCTCCTGCCCGCCGCACCTACCCGGCGGACCATGTCGCCGCCCGGCTGGTCCGCGCCGTGGAGCGCCGCCGTACGGCCGTGTACGTGCCCGGCTGGCTGCGCCTGGCCCAGGTCGGGCGCAGCACCCTGCCGCCGATGGTCCTGCGGCTGTCCCGCCGCGAGCTGCCCCGGCTGGAGGCCGAGGGCGCCATGGACCCGACCGGTCCGCTCGGCGCGGGCGGGCGGGCCGACCGCGCGGCCGAGGGGACGGGGGCGTAGCGCCACGGGGACCGTGGTCAGCGCGCCCCGAACCGTCGCGCCACGGCCCGCAGCAGTGCCGAGCGCCCCTGGTCCGGCACCGTCCACAGGGTCTCCCCCCGTACGCCCCACCGCTCGAGCAGCGCGTTGGCCGCGAGGAACCCGGAGGTGGCGGCGCGTTCCATCAGGGCCACGGGCAGATCCGTACGGACCAGGTCCCCGGCGACCACGACGGACGGGTCGCACGTGCGGACCGTCGGACGGTCACGGTAGCCGCCGACGGTGAACAGCGGGCAGTCCGCCCGCCACTCGTGCCGCTCCCCCATGACGCGGGCCTCCCTGGTCTCCGGATACACCTGGTGCAACTGGTCGACGAGGCGCTTCTCCTCGACCTCCCGGACGGCCGTCGACGGGAGGGCGTAGGCGTGGAGCTCGACGACCGAACCTCCGGTACGCGCCGCCCAGCGCGCGGCCTCGCCCTCCCAGTGGGACAGCACGCTGACGTTGTCCAGCGAGCCGTAGCCGCTGGTGCCGAGGAAGCCGGGCCGGCCGGACGCCACCGGACGGTCCAGCCACAGCCGGGTGACCAGGAAGGGCGGAGCGGTCCGTAGCCGTGCCACCCGCTCGCGCCACCCGGCGTCACCCAGGCGCGGGGAGCGGCCCACCACCTCCCGCAGGCCGCCGGTGTCCAGAGCGAGCACGACCGCGTCGTACGGCCGGGCACCGGCGGCGTCGACCACCAGGTGGCCGCCGGACGGACCGGGCCGGACGGCCTCGACGGACGTACTCGTCCGCACCTCGGCGCCGTGCCGCCCCAGATGAGCCGCGAGCGGGTCCCACAGCGCCTGCGGGAACGGCTCACCGGGGACGTCGAACAGCAGTCCCTCGCTGGAGCCGAGGAAGTAGATGTGGAACATCAGCGCCATCTCCGCGGCCGACAGCTCCCGCGGGTCGGCGAAGAAGCTGCGCGAGAACACCTCGAAGGCCAGATGCCGTGCGGCCGCGGGGAAGCCGATGGCGTCGAGGAAGTCGTGGGCGCTGACGTCGTCCAGCCGCTCGTGGACACGGCGCGTACGGATGTCCAGGAGCGGCAGGGCAGCGGCGGGCCGCAGGGCCGGCAGGTCGCGCAGCCCGAAGCTGGGGCTCAGGGCGACGAAGCCGAGGGCGCTGAACGGGGGAGTGCGCGGCACCCGGCGGAAACCGTCGCACAGCCCGCTGCTGTGCCGCAGCGGATAGTCCGGCAGGCCGGTCAGCATGCCCAGCTCGGGATCGGACCGGCGCAGCAGACTCCGCAGGTTGTAGTACTGGCGGAAGAAGGCGTGGAAGCCGCGGCTCATCGTGGCGGACGTGCCGTCGGGCAGGCCGACCGGCCAGCCGGACACCCGGCCGCCGAGCACGGGTTCGCGCTCGTGCAGCACCACCCGGACTCCCCGCTCCGCCAGCACGGTCGCCGCCGCCAGCCCCGCGATGCCGCCTCCGACCACCGCCACGGACGGCGGATCACCGGTCACCCGCTCCCGTCCCGCCCGGGGGACGACGGCCTGCGCCCGCCGGTCCCGCCCCGGCAGCGCCGCCCCGCCCCGCCGCCTCACCGGACACCGCCTTCCCCCACGCCACCCGACCGCGCACGCTCCGTCCGCGTGCCGCCCGCCTCGGCCCCGTCCGTCTGCGCGTCGTACGTCTCCGTGTCGGCGCGGCGGCCGACGAAGGTGTGGGTGATGCCCGTCTGCCAGCCCGGCAGCGGCAGGACCCGGACCCTCTCGAACCCGGCCCGGCCCAGCCTCGCGCCGAACGCCGGTGCGGTGTCGAACGCCGCGACGCTGCGCCACAGATGCCGGTACAGGTCTCGGTCGCCCGTGGCCGTGCCCAGCGGCAGGATGACGCCCCGGCACACCGCGTCCCACACGAGACGGTCCACACGCCGCCCGCCGAGCGCGTACTCGTGCACCGCCAGCCTGCCACCGGGAGTCAGCAGCCCGTGCACCGTGCGCAGGACGGCGTCGGGGTCGGTCAGGTTCCGGAACAGGTAGCCGGCGAGGACCGCGTCGAAGGGTCCGCCCACCTCGGCCCGGTGCAGTTCCTCCGCCGGGGCGTGCACGAAGCGCACCCGCGACGGCCACCGCTTGGCCCGGGCCCGCTCCAGCATGCCCGCCGAGGCGTCCACCCCGACGATCTCCGCGGCGGGGAAGGCCGCGGCCAGCGCCGCCGTCGACGCTCCCGTGCCGCAGCCCAGGTCAAGTACCCGGCGTCCGGCGCCGCCGTCCGTGAGGCCGAGCCGGCGGGCGGAGCGGAGCAACTGGGCGTGGTATCCCGGGTTGAGCGCGACCAGGCGGTCGTAGCGGCCGGCGCCGTGGTCGAAGGCGGCGGTCAGCGCGGAGTCGCGCAGCAAGGGCGGCATCGGGGCTCCCTGAAGGACGGGCGGCTTTCGGACGGTTCTTTCGGAGGGTGGCTCTCGGACGGGATGGGTTTCGGACCGGATGGGTTTCGGACGGGTGCCGCTCAACGGACGGGGTCGTCCCGGCGCGACAGCCACGGCAGCTCCGCCGCCGTACGCAGCATCGGCAGGACGGGGGTGCGCACTCCGACCGCGAGGTCCTCGTACAGCCGGGACCGCCCGTCGAGGAAGCGCAGCAGCCGCCCGGCGGGTACGCGCTCGAACAGCCGGAAGAAGAGGTCGGGGCCGTCCACCCGGCCGGTGTCCAGCGCGCGCAGCAGTACCGCGTCCATCAGCCGGGCCCGCGCCGGGTGCGGAGGCGGCGGCACCGGGCGGCGGCCCGCGCGCACGGCCCGGGCGATGGCGTCGGACTGCCGCTGCACGGCGGCGAACGTGTACCCGGTGGAGGCGCGCGTCGCCCCGCCCGCGGCCCCGATACGGAAGACGGCCCCGGAGCCCTCGGCCCGCCGCTCGAAGGCGGCGTCGGTCATCGGGATCACCCCCTGCTCCGTCGACAGGACCTCCGTGGCGCCGGTGCGCAGGACGCGGCGCGTGTAGTCCTCCAGGGCGCTGTCGTACGCGTCGGACGTCAGCGGCGCCGGTCCGAACTCGGTGTACTCGACCAGCGCGGTGTGCCGCCCGGTCGGGAGGACGTAGCCGAAGGACAGGCCACGTCCCGGCTGCCCGGTGCGAAAGTCCATCAGGTCGACCACCCCCGGATCGAAGACCGGCCGTTCGGTGCGGACGAACCAGCCGCGGAAGTGCTGGAGGAGGCGGGTGCGGGCCGGCGGCAGGCGGTCCGGTGGGCGGGAGTCGAAGACCCAGCGGGCACGCAGGCCGACGTGGGCTCCCCTCGCGTCCGTGGCCGGCACGCACGCGGTCCCGTCCGGCAGGGTGGTGACCGTTCCGGCGGTCGCCTCCAGGCGCCGCAGCCCCGGCCGGTCCTTCAGGTCGCGGTCCACCAGTGCCTCGAAGTCGTCCGAGCGGATCATCTTGTAGCGCGCGGGCGCGATGTGCCGCAGGACGACCGCTCCGTCCCGGCCGCGTACCCGCAGCCACTCCCACGACGCCGTCGTCGCCGCGTCGAAGCGGCCGGGACCGGACTCCCAGAAGCACCAGGTGCGGCGTGGGGCCCGCAGCGGACCGGGCGGCGGATCGACCAGGACCGCGGTGGGCGCCGCGGCACGCGGAGTCCCCGCCGGGAGCCTGTGCACCAGGGAGAGACCCGCCGCCCCGGCACCCACGACGACGATGTCCGCGTCGACCACGGTTCACCTCCCTTCCGCCTGCCCGCCGGTCCGAAAGCCCGCCGGTCCGGCCGTCCCGCCCCGCTGCGGCTTTCGGCTTTCGGCGGAGTATTCCGGTCCCCCGCCGTCCGTGGATGCACGGCGCGCTGGACGTCCCCAGGGCGGGTACCCGCCGAGCGGGTGACTACCGGGCGTGAACGGACCGGCGCGGCATCGTGCCGCGGGCGACGGGGGAAGGGATGACGCCGAGTCACCCCACCCGCCTGCGGCCGTGGCCGTGGCCGGGCCCCGCACGGTGCATCCGAGGAGTGCCGCTCGGCGGAAGTAGCCGCGACAGCCGACGTACCCGACATGGCTCACCCCCGCAGCCGACGACGAGAGGACCCGGGATGCGCTCCAGCACGGCCGACGAGAGCAGGGAACAGCCGCGTCACCGGTCGCCCGCGGGCAAGGACCCGCGATGACACGGACCGTGACCGGCCGCACCGACCACGTCGTGGTCGTCGGGGCGGGGCTCGCGGGCCTGTCCGCCGCCCTGCACCTGCTGGGCTCCGGACGGCGGGTGACGGTCGTGGAACGCGACCCGCTGCCCGGCGGCCGGGCCGGACGGCGCGAACTCGGCGGCTACCGACTCGACACGGGCCCCACCGTCCTGACGATGCCCCATCTGGCCGACGAGGCGTTCGCCGCCGTCGGCGACCGGCTGGCCGACCGCGTCGAACTCCTCCCCCTCCACCCCGCCTACCGGGCGTGCTTCGCCGACGGCGGCACCCTGGACGTCCACACCGACGCCGTAGCCATGGAGGCCGAGGTCGAACGGTTCGCCGGGGCCCGGGAGGCGGCCGGATACCGGCGGCTGCGCACCTGGCTGCGGCAGCTCCACGACGTGCAGATGCGCCGGTTCATCGACGCCAACTTCGACTCGCCGCTCGGCCTGCTCACCCCCGACCTGGCCCGGCTCGCCGCCCTCGGCGGCTTCGGCCGGCTGGACGCGCGCATCGGACGGTTCCTGACGGACGAGCGGCTCAAGCGCGTCTTCTCCTTCCAGGCCCTGTACGCCGGTGTCGCACCGGCCCGGGCGCTGGCCGCCTACGCCGTCATCGCCTACATGGACACCGTCGCCGGCGTGTACTTCCCGCGCGGCGGCATGCACGCCCTGCCCCGCGCCATGGCGGACGCCGCCGCCGACGCCGGAGCCGACCTGCGCCTCGGACAGGACGTCACCCGGCTGGAACGCTCCGGCAACCGCGTCACCGCCGTCGTCACCGCCCACGAGCGCATCCCGTGCGACGCCGTCGTCCTCACCCCCGACCTGCCCGTCGTCCACCGGCTGCTGGGCCGCCGCCCGCGCCGCCCGGTCGGGCTGCGGCACGCGCCCTCCGCCGTCGTCCTGCACGCCGGCACCACCCGCACCTGGCCGCACCTCGCCCACCACACGCTCTCCTTCGGCGCCGCGTGGCACCGGACCTTCGACGAACTGACCAGGACCGGCACCCTCATGACCGACCCGTCGCTGCTGATCACCCGGCCCACCGCCGGTGACCCCTCCCTGGCCCCCGAGGGCCGCCATCTCCACTACGTCCTCGCGCCCTGCCCCAACACCGACATCGGACCGGGCGCCCGGGAGTGGACCGACCTCGCTCCCCGCTACCGCGACCGCCTGCTCACCACCCTGGAACGCCGGGGACTGACCGGCATCGCCACCGCCATCGAGGAGGAGTGCCTGGTGACGCCCGCCGACTGGACCACCCAGGGGCATGGCGCGGGCACGCCCTTCTCCGTCGCCCACACCTTCGCCCAGACGGGGCCCTTCCGCCCCCGCAACCTGGTGCGCGGCACGGACAACGCGGTCCTCGCGGGCTGCGGGACCACCCCGGGCGTCGGCGTGCCGACCGTGCTGATCTCCGGGAAGCTGGCCGCCGCCCGCATCACCGGAACACCGGCACGCGCCACGGCGGCGAGGGGCGGGCGCCGATGACCCACCGCGAACTGGACGCCGCGGGCATCACCGACCCGGCCCTGCGCGCCGCCTACACCCGGTGCCGGCTCCTCAACGCCCGCCACGGACGCACCTACTTCCTGGCGACCCGCCTCCTGCCCGCCGACCGCAGGCCGGCCGTGCACGCCCTGTACGGCTTCGCACGGTGGGCGGACGACATCGTCGACGACCTGGGCACGGACGCGACCGCCGCCGAACGGGCGGCCACCCTGGCCTGCCTCGAAGAGCAGCTGCGGCAGGCGCTGACCGGTGCCCGGCCCACCGCGGAACCCGTCGTGCTCGCCCTGGCGGACACCGCCGCCCGGTACGCCATCGACCCGGCGCACTTCACCGACTTCATGGCCTCGATGCGCAGCGACCTCACGGTCACCGACTACGCCAGCTACGACGACCTGCGCGCCTACATGCACGGCTCGGCCGCCGTCATCGGCCTCCAGATGCTGCCCGTGCTCGGCACCGTGACCGCCCGCGCCCGGGCCGCGCCGCACGCCGCCGCGCTGGGCGTCGCCTTCCAGCTGACCAACTTCCTGCGTGACGTCGGCGAGGACCTGGACCGGGGCCGGATCTACCTCCCGGCGGACCTGCTGGCCGCGCACGGCGTCCAGCGGGACCTGCTGCTGTGGAGCAGGCGCACCGGCCGCCACGACCCCCGCATCACCGCCGCGCTGAGGGCCGCCGAGGCCCTCACCCGCGCCGTCTACCGTGAGGCCGCGCCCGGACTGGCCATGCTGGACCCGGTCGCGCGACCGTGCATCCGTACCGCGTACGTCCTCTACCGGACCATCCTCGACGCCATCGCGGCCGACGGGTACGCGGTACTGCACCGGCGCGCGGTGGTGCGCCGCCGCCGGCGCGCGGTCGTCGCGGCCGACGGACTGGCGAGGGTGCTGGCCGCCCGGCTGAAGGCACGTGGCTCCGCCGCCCACCGGACCCCGCCCGTGCCGAGTCCGAACGACGTCTGCTCCCGCTCCGCCAAGGAGGCCGGATGAGTGCGACCCCCCGCCCCCGCCGGGGCCGCTTCCCCCTGCGGCTGCGCCGCCGCCCCGTCCCCTGGCAGCGGCAGCGGCCCACCTGGCGCGAGGCCCGGCCCGCCGTCATCGCCGGGGCGCTCGAGCGCGCCCTGGCACGCCCCTCGGGCAACTGGTACGTCCTCGGCGCGAGCTCCGGCGTACGGCCCGACCGCCCGCTGTCGGGCACGGTCGCCGGCGTGGAGGTCGTCGTCTGGCGGGACGGGCGCGGGCGCCTGGTGGGCGGGCCCGGCGCGTGCCCCCACCTCGGCGCCCCGCTGGCCGACAGCCCGCTACGGTGCGGGACACTCGTGTGCCACTGGCACGGACTCGCCCTGGACGGCACCCCGTTCGCCGGGTGGGAGCCCTGGCCGGTCCACGACGACGGCGTACTGGTGTGGGTGCGGCTGGACGCGGTGGGGGAGGAGCCACCGGCCCCGGCGCCCGTCGTACCCGCCAGGCCACCGCGGGCGACGGCGCTGACGTCCGTCTGGCGCGGAGTCGGGATCTGCGAACCCGAGGACGTCGTCGCCAACCGGCTCGACCCGTGGCACGGCGCCTGGTTCCACCCGTACTCCTTCGTGGACCTCACCGTCGTCGAGACACCCGTCGAGACACCCGTCGAAACGCCCGGCGGGACGTCCGCCGAGGGCGAGGACGACGACCGCTTCGTCGTGGACGTCTCCTTCAGGCTCACCGGCCGGCTCGTCGTACCCGTACGGGCCGAGTTCACCGCGCCGGAACCCCGCACCGTCGTCATGCGCATCACCGACGGCGAAGGCACCGGGTCCGTCGTGGAGAGCCACGCCACGCCGCTCGGCCCGGACGGAAGCGGCCGGCCGCGCACCGCGGTCGTCGAGGCGGTGCTCGCCACCTCCGACCGGCCGGGATTCCCCGTGGCCCGCCGCCTGGCACCCGCCCTGCGCCCGCTGATGCGCGCTGCCGCCGGCCGTCTGTGGCGCGACGACCTCGCCTACGCCGAACGCCGCAGACACCTGCGCGACCGCGGCCGGTTCCCCGGCTGACCGGAGAGGACAGCATGCAGACCTTCCTGCCCCACCCCGGCTTCCGCGAGTCGGCACTGGCCCTGGACCGCCGTCGGCTGGGCAAACAGCGGGTCGAGGCGCTCCAGGTGCTGCGCGGCCTGACCGTGCCCGGCTACGGCTGGCGCCGGCATCCGGCGGTGCGGATGTGGACGGGCTACGAGGAGGCACTCGTCCGGTACGGCCTGGAGGTCTGCCGGGTCTGGCGCGAGCGGGGCCACCAGGACAGCTGCGCCGCCTCACTCGTCTCCGGACTCGCCGTGCGCCGTCCGGGTGAGCCGGTGCGGGACCAGCCGGAGCTGGCGCACGCCGGGGAGCTGCCGCCCTGGCTCGGGGACGACGCCTTCCACCGCAGCCATCGGTCGGCGCTGGTGCGCAAGGAGCCGGAGGTGTACGCCGAGCTGTTTCCCGGGGTCCCGGACGACCTGCCCTACGTGTGGCCGGCCTCGGACCGGGAGAGCGGCGAGGCGGGAGGCGGCGTCCTCTAGGGAGGACGGTCAGGCCCGCTGCTCGCCCGCGAGTTCCTTCAGGTCGACCGTCTGGTCGGCCGGCGGCTGTTCGGCCTCCACCGGCTCGCCGTACTCGCTGAACGTGACGCTGCCGGGGTTCTTGCCGCCCTCGGACGTGGACTTCAGGATGTACGGCTCGCCCTCCGTGGCGACGTACAGGGCGAGGGTCTCGCCGCCCGGGGCCTCCTTGGTCAGCTTCAGGGCGTCCTCGCCGTTCACCTCCGTCGTGGAGCCGCGCTTCATGCCCCGGCGCTCGGACTTGTCCTCGTCCATGGCGGCGACGAAGCCCTGCTTGTCGCAGACACCGGCGGTCGTGGCGTCGTTCGCCGGCATCCTCACCCACTTGTCCCGCAGCTTCGGCGCCATCTGCCGCGCCTCGTCGGGCTGCTGCTTCAGGGCCTCCTGCCAGTACTGCCCGTCGCCGCGCAGATAGAGGGTCGCGTCGGTGTGCCGCACGTCCGCCTCGGCCTCGCCGGTGCCGATGGTGCCCTGGCAGTTCTTCTCCTGGTCGACCGAGACGTCGATGGTGACACTGCCGCCGCCCTCCAGACGTGTGTCGCCCTTCACGTGCATGGACTTCGCCTGCCGGGTGGCCTCGACGGCCTTCGCGGCGATGTCGTCGGCGCTCTGCCCCTCGAACGGCTTGCCGTCGTCGCCGGAGCCGGCACCGGAATCGCCGCCGCAGCCGGCCAGTAGGGCGACCGAGACGCTCGCGGTCGCCACGGCGGTTGCCACTTTGCTGGTGCGCACTGGAAGTCCTTTCCCATGTGGGTCCATTACCGTCGGATCCGTCAAATCCCTTGGTTTCCCGATGTGTTGGCACCGGGACGTTCCGACTACCCCGATTCCCCCCGTATGCACGTGAGGGAGAAGCCGTGACGCCCTTGTGAGGGCCGTCGCCGCCGATTGGTCCCCGACGGCGCCCGCGAAGTGGACTCCGTGACGGGCCGCCGCGCTTCCTAGTGTCGTGGGCATGAACGCCACCACCACGCGCGGGGCCTTGCTCGCCGCGCTCGCCTGTGTCCTTGTCGGAGGCTCCTTCACCGCCAACAGCCTGCTCGGCGACTACCCGTACGCGGGCGGTCAGTTCCTGCGCTACGGGCTGGCCTTCCTGTTGCTCATCCCGCTCGCCGGCTCCGGCGCGCTGACCCGGCTGCGCGCGCTCGGTGCCGCCCGGTGGATGCGCCTCGCGGTCCTCGCGGCCGTCGGCATGGTCGGCTTCAACCTGGCCGTCCTCTTCGCGGAACGCACCGCGGAACCGGCGGTCCCCGGCGTCTTCGTGGGCTGCGCTCCCGTGGTCGTCGCCGTCCTCGTTCCCCTCCTGGAGGGGCGCCGGCCACAACGCGTCGTGCTGTACGGATCGCTGTTCGTGGCCGTGGGCGCCTTCACGGTCCAGGGCTGGGGGCGCACCGACGGCGCGGGTATCGCCTTCTCCGTGTGCGCCCTGCTCGGCGAGGTCGGATTCGCCGTCCTCGCCGTGCCCGTACTGCGCCCGCTGGGGCCCTGGCTGCTGTCCACGGTGGTCTGCGGGATCGCGGCGGCCGAGTCGGCGCTGATCGGCCTGCTGGTCGACGGCGGCGGGTGGCTGCCGCGGCCGGACGCGGTCGAGACCGGCGCGCTGCTGTGGCAGGCGGCGGTGGTCACCGTCATCGGGTTCGTGTGCTGGTACATGGGCATGCAGCGGATCGGGGCCGAGCGCGCCACCCTGTTCTCCGGTCTGATCCCGGTCGCCGCCGCCTGCACCGCCCCGCTCGTCGGCGCCGGCTCCTACGGCGCCCCGCAGGCCGTGGGCAGCGCCCTGGTCTGCGCCGGGGTCGCCGTGGGGTCGGGCGCCGCGTCGGTGTGGTTCGCGCGCCGGGGCCGTGCGCCCGGGACGCGTCAGCGGGTCCCGGAGCGATCCTTGGAGAAGCTGTAGAGGTCCTTCGAGGTGGTGATGAGCTCCGCCTGCTCCTGCCGGGAACCGACCATGGGCTGCGAGCCGTTCAGCGGCACCTGGGCGCTCTCCGGCAGGAACCGCACGGTCACCAGACCGATGGCCCCGGCCACCATCAGGTAGTAGGCGGGCATCATGTCGTCGCCGGTGACGCTCACCAGCGCCTCGGTGAGCAGCGGCGTGGTGCCGCCGAAGGCGGCGACGGCGAAGTTGAAGCCGATGCCCATGGCCGCGTAGCGCACCGCGGTCGGGAACAGCGCGGGCAGGGTGGCGGCGGTCGGCGCGGCGAAGCAGGCCAGCAGGGTGGCGAGGAGCAGGATCCCGGCGACCGGCGCCCAGGTGCCGTCCGCCTTCAGCAGCAGGAAGGCCGGCACGGCGAGGACGATCATCGCGATGGCGCCGGCGGCGTACAGCGGGCGGCGGCCGACATGGTCGCTGAGCCGGCCGAGGAAGGTGATCAGCAGCACGATCCACACCATGCCGATCAGCACCAGCACGTCGGCGAAGCCGCTGGAGCGGCCGAGGGTCTCCGTCTGGTACGTGGGCAGATAGCCGGTGACCATGTAGTTGGTGACGTTGTAGAGCAGCACCAGGCCCATGCAGATCAGCAGCGCACGCCAGTGCTTGTGGATGATGGTCCTGAACTCGCTGCCCGCCGACTCCTGGGCGAGGCTCTTCTCGTGCTCGTCGAGCTGCTGCTGGAAGGCGGGGGACTCCTCCAGCTTGAGCCGCATGTACAGGCCGATGAGGCCCAGCGGACCGGCGATCAGGAACGGCACGCGCCAGCCCCAGTCGAGCATCTGGCCGTCGGTCAGCGCCAGGTTCAGCACGGTGACCAGCGCCGAGCCGAGCGCGTAGCCGACGAAGGTGCCGAAGTCGAGCCAACTGGAGAGGAACCCGCGCCGCCGGTCGGGTGAGTACTCGGCGACGAAGGTGGTGGCGCCGCCGTACTCGCCCCCGGTGGAGAAGCCCTGGAGCATGCGGGCGAGCAGCAGCAGGACCGGGGCGGCGATGCCGATGGTGGCGTAGCTCGGGATGAGGCCGATGGAGAAGGTGCCGATCGCCATCAGGATCATGGTGGTGGCGAGCACCTTCTGCCGCCCGACGCGGTCACCGAGCGGGCCGAAGACGAGGCCGCCGAGCGGGCGTACGACGAAGGCCGCGGCGAAGGTGGCGAAGGAGGAGATGACCTGGGCGGTCGGGGAGGCCCCGGGGAAGAACACCTTGCCGATGGTGGCGGCCAGGTAGCTGTAGACGCCGAAGTCGAACCACTCCATGCAGTTGCCGAGCGCCGAGGCCCCGACCGCGCGCTTGAGCAGCGGGCCCTCGACGATCTGGACGTCGTCCTCGCCGAAGGCGCGCTTGTTGCGGCGGAGCCGGCGGGTCAGTTCCTCGCGCACCTGTCGCGGCAGGTGCGCGACCGTACTCGGCATCTTCACCCGGCTCAGGGGCCCGGACCCGCCGTCAGGCTTCGCGTTCACCGCGCTGCCGCCTTTCTGTCGCCGCACCACGATTCCCCTGAGTGAATTCTGTGCCGCAGTGATCGTCCGGCGCATGCCGGAGCCGCCGCCCGGGTCCACGCGGGTGACACACAGGTGCCCTCGGCGGATGTCCGCCGAGGGCACCGCGCCTGCCTCCGGTACGGCTCAGGGCTGTACGGGCATGCTCCAGCAGTTGGAGCCGGCCGGCTTCCCGGAGAGGCGGTCGGTCAGCCAGGAGATGGCCTTGCCCTGGTCGGCGAGGAGCGGGGCGAAGTGGTTGAGCAGGCCGCTGCCGACGCCCGGCAGTACGACCGGGTCGTAGGTGACCTCCGCTCCCTTGTGGCACCAGTCCACGGCCAGCCGGCGGGACTGCTCGTGGGGGACCAGGTCGTCGCTGACGCCCGTGGCCACGCGGACCGGGCTGCCGGGCTTCAGCTTGCCGATGCGCTGCTCGTCGAGGAAGGCCCGCAGTGTCGGCTCGGCCCGGATGACGTCGCTGATCGACTGACCGGTCTTCGTCCAGTCGGTGCTGCTGTCGCCTCCGTACCCGAAGAGCGCGTCCCCGACGCACATGGTCGACAGGTCCTTCAGCGCCTCCTCGCCGGCCGCGCTGATGTACCGCTCGGCGATGGGCCGCAGCGACGGCTCGGTCTGCAGGAAACCGTTGAGCGACCAGCCCAGCGCGCCCGCCAGGTCGCCGCCGTCGATCGCCTCGGTGACCTCGGTCAGGTCGGCGGGCGGAGCGCCCGCGTAGGTGCCCGCCAGCTCGACGTCCGGGGCGTAGGACGGCTGGAGTTCGGCCGCGGCGGCCGTCGCCCCACCGCCCTGGCTGTACCCGAAGAGGCCGACCCGGGAGTCCGGGGTGACCGACGCCGAGTCGAGGGAACGCGCGGCGCGTACGGCGTCCAGTACGGCGTGGGCTCCGTCGACGCGGTTGACGTAGGTGTGCAGCCGGTCGGTGCTGCCGAGGCCGACGTAGTCGGTGACGACGACCGCGACGCCGCGCAGCAGCAGCCGGTAGACCGACAGGTCCTCGTATCCCACCGACACCGTCTCGCCGTTGAGCGTCAGCGGGTGCTCCAGGGCCATCGAGGCGGCGCACTGGTCGCCCTGGCCCATGGTGCCGGGCGCGAGGGCGACCAGGGGCCGCGGTCCGTCGCCGCGCCACTTCGCGGTCGGCTCGATGTAGGCGCCGGTCACGGCCACCGGTTCGCCGTTCGCGTCGGTGGACTTGTACATGAGCCGGGTCGCCCGCCCCGGAAGGGGGCCACCGAGACTGGGCAGGCTCAGCGCGAGACGCAGGGGTTCGCTGCGGACCAGCGCGCCGTCGGCGTCTGGCAGCGTCGCCGGCGGAGTGTAGAAGGGGGGTATCTCGACGCCGCGCGAGACCTCCGTGGCCGAACCGGTGGCCGAGCCGGTGGCCGCGGCGGCCGGGGCGGCCTGCGCGCCGAGGGCGAGAGCGACCGTGACGGCCGCGGCGAGCGTGCGTGGGCGTGCGGGCATGGCGAACCTCCTGGGGAAGGGCCGGAATCGTCGTCCGCGGTCCGGTGGGGCCGGGGCCGTGGTCGCGCTGCTCCTGTGGGGCTACGGGACCGTAACCGGACAGGGGTTACCGTGGGTAGCGCCATGCTTATTACGGTTCAGTAACTTGACACGCTGTCTCACAAGGAGCACGCCGGGGAACCAGGGCGTCCCCCACGCGGCATCGGTGATCGGCGGAGCCTGCCGGCCGAAGGGGTACGTCACCCGGTCGGCCTCGGCCTGGGTGAAGCCCGTCGGTTCGGTGCGGAACGCGCCGCCCCGGGAGCGGGCGGGCCGCACCGGGACGCGGTGCCGGCCCACCCGCTCCCGGGCGTCGAGGTCCACCACGGCGAGCCCGGTCTCGATGATCTCGCTCACCGCACCGGGCGGCGGTCGCCCGTCCCAGCAGGTGGCCTCCAGGTCGACGACGTTCAGCAGGCCGTCGTGGCCCCCGCCCGCGGCGCGTCGGTCCATCCCGGCACCGTACGGGGGCGCACGGTCACCGGCACCGGCTTTCGGCCCGGTGCGCCTATCGGCGGCTGCGGATCAGCAGGTACAGGAAGTACGGCGTACCGATGACCGCCGTCATGAGCCCCGCGCCGAGCTGGGCCGGGGCTATCACCGTGCGGCCGATCAGGTCGGCCGTGCACACGAGCGTGGCGCCGAGGAGAATCGCGACCGGCACGACCCGTACGTGCCGCCGGCCCACGAGAGCGCGGGCCGCGTGCGGGGCGACGAGCCCCACGAAGGCGATGGTGCCCGCACAGGCCACGGCCGCCGAGCTGAGTACGACGCTCAGCACCAGGAACCCGAGGCGTCCCCGCGCCACGCGCAGGCCGAGCAGCCGCGGCGTGTCCTCGTCCAGCGAGACCAGGTCCAGCTCGGTGCGCCGGGCGACGGCCACACCGATGCCGACGATCAGCGCGAGCGCGACCGGCACGACGTCCGGCATGGTCCGCCCGTAGGTGGAGCCGGACAGCCAGGTCAGCGCCTTCGTCGCGTTGAACGGGTCGGTGAGCACGATCAGCAGGCTGATCAGCGCCGTCGTCGCGGAGGCGACGCCGATACCGACCAGGACCAGCCGGTTCTGCTGGAAACCGCCCCGGGCGGCGAGCCCGAAGACGAGCACCGCGGTGACCGCGGAGCCCGCGAACGCCGCCCCGGCGATCCCCCACGTTCCGGCGGACGGCACGGTGGTCACCAGCAGTACTGCGCCCAGCGCGCCACCGCCGGAGACGCCCAGGACGGCGGGTTCCGCGAGCGGGTTGCGGGTCACGGCCTGCACCAGCGTGCCGGACAGGGCGAGCGCCGCGCCCGCGCAGAGCGCGGCGAGCACCCGGGGCACCCGCGTGTCCAGGACGAAGGAGACGGCCCGTCCGGCCCGCCCCTGCGCCCAGTTGACGACGTCACCGAGCAGCAGCTTGCTGTCGCCCACCAGTACGGCGGCGATCACGAGGCCGACCAGGACGGCCACCAGGACGGCCACGGTGACCAGGAACACCGTCCGGCTCGGGATGCGCAGCCGGTCCGGCGCGCCGGCCTTGGCCGTGTCCTTCAGCCGCAGCGCCATCACGACCAGGAACACGGCGCCGACCAGGCTGGTGACGACCCCCGTGGGCACCGCCACCGAGAGGTCGTCGTCGGTGAACGTCCGCAGCAGCACGTCCGAACCCAGCACCAGGGCCGCGCCGGTGAGCGCGGCCGCCGACATGGAGGCACCGGAGCGGACGAAGCCGCGGAAGCGGCGGGCCAGCGGGCGGACGAGGGCGGGCGCGCACAGGCCGACGAAGCCGATCGGCCCGGCGAGCGTGACCGCGGCGGCGGACAGCAGCGCCGCCAGGACGACGACCGTGACCCGGGTGGCCCGGACCGGGACGCCCAGCCCGCGCGCGGCGTCGTCGCCGAGCGCGAGGGCGTCCACCCGGCGGGCCGTCAGCAGCAGCCCGGCCAGCCCGACGACGGCGACGGGCAGCATCTGCAGGACGCCGTCGAAACCGTTCTGGGCGATGCTGCCCTGGTTCCACTGGTAGAGGCCGTCCGTCTGCTCGGGGAAGAGCAGGAGCAGCCCCTCCGTCATGGAGGTCAGACCCAGCATCAGCGCGGTGCCGGCGAGCACCAGCCGGACGGTGCCCGTGCCCAGGCCGGACAGGCCCAGCACGACGGCCGCCGCCGCCAGACCGCCGGCGAAGGCGACCCCGGAGGAGGCGATCATCGGCAGGGAGACGCCGGTGACGCCGAACAGTCCGAGCGCCAGGTAGGAACCGGCGTTCACCGCCAGGGTGTCGGGGGAGGCGAGCACGTTGCGGCTGACCGCCTGGAGCGCGGCGCCGGCCATGCCGAGGGCGGCACCGACCAGGAGGCCGGCGGTCATCCGGGGCAGCCGGGACGCGATCACGACGGACGCGTCGTCGGCGTCGGCCCGCCCGGTCAGGGCCTTGAACACCTCGGAAGGGCCGACGGCGGCGGTGCCCTGGGCGATGTCGACGACGGCCAGGACGGCGACGAGCAGGACGAGCCCGGCCGTCACCGCGGCCGCGCCCGACCGGGACGTGGGTGCCGTCGACGGACGGGCGGCGGATTCGGTTGCGGTGACGGCCATGACCCCGCTACTTCGTCAGCGCGCCGACGACGGCGTCGATGTACGCCTCCATCGACCCGGGACCACCGAACATCCAGATGCCGTCGTCCAGCCGGTGCACGTCGCCGGCCTTCACGAACGGCAGGGACTTCCACACCGAGTTCTTCGCCAGCGCGCCGGTGAAGGGGGTCGCGGCCGGGTCCTCGTCGTTGCCGATGTAGGCGAAGTGGGTGTCCTTCGGCAGGGCGGTCAGGCCCTCGACGTCGGAGGAGCCGAGACCGTAGGCCTCGTCGCCCTTCACCTTCCAGGCGTTCTTCAGACCGATCGCCTCGTTGACCTCACCGATCAGCGAGGTCGCGGTGTAGGGGCGGACCGAGACCTGGTTGGAGGTCACGTAGCCGTCGGCGAAGGCGATCTCCTTGTCGGCCATCCCGGCGTCGGCCAGGGCCTTCTTGCCCTCGGCGACCTTCGTCTCGAAGTTCGTGCGGATCGTCTCCGCCTTGTCCGTGGTGCCGGTGGCCTTGGCGATGAGGTCGACGTTGTCGAGCATCTGCCCGATCTGGTCGGTGCCGTCGGCGGACTTGACCTCCAGCACCGGGGCGACCTCGCGCAGCTGCTTCACGGCGGCGGGCGGCAGGTCCGTGGTGGCGACGATGAGGTCGGGGGCGAGGGACGCGACGGTGTCCATGCTCGGCTCGCCGCGCGTGCCGATGTCCTTGGGGTCGTTCTTCAGCGGGACCGAGGTGTCCCACGTCTTGTAGCCCTTGACGTCCGCGACACCGACCGGGTCGACACCCAGCGAGACGAGGCTCTCGACGGCGTTCCACTCGGTGGCGACGACCTTGGTGGCCGGGCCGTCGAGCTTCACCTCGGTGCCCTTGCCGTCCTTGAGGGTGATGGCTTCCGAGGCCGCCTTCTTCTCGGACTTGTCGGCGGCGGGCTCGGTGGTGCCGCAGGCGGCAAGGGTGAGCGCCGCGGCGGTGGTGGCCGTGGTGAGCAGGAGGCGTCTCATGAGGTGGTGCCGAGCCTTTCGGTTCGTATGTGGTGGCGGCCGATCGGGCGGGTGCGCAGCCGGCCGGTCAGGGGGTCGGTGTCGACGTCGATCCGGATGCCGTAGACGGCACTGAGGCGTTCCGGTGTCAGCACGTCCTCGGGCAGGCCGTCGGCGACGATCCGGCCCGCTTCGAGCAGCGTGATCCGGTCGGCGACGGCCGCCGCCTGGTCGAGGTCGTGCAGGACGACACCGACGGCGATCCCGTGGACGTCCGCCAGATCGCGGATGAGGTCGAGGAGTTCGACCTGGTAGCGCAGGTCGAGGTAGGTGGTCGGTTCGTCCAGCAGCAGTACGCCGGTCTCCTGGGCGAGGCAGCTCGCGAGCCAGACCCGCTGCAACTGCCCGCCGGACAGGTGGTCGGCGCCGCGGTCGGCGAGGGCGTCGACGCCGGTGAGCGCGAGCGCCCGGTCGACGGCGGCCGGACCGTCCGGATCCGGCCGCCCCCAGCGGCCCCGGTACGGATAACGGCCGAACTCGACGACGTCCCGCACGGTCAGCCCGCCCGGAGTCGGGCGCCCCTGCGTCAGCAGGGCGACGTACCGTGAGAACTCACGGGACGTCAGCGCCAGGCCGTCGGTGTCCCCGTCGATCCTCAGCGCGGCGCTACGGGCACGCTGCAGCCTGGCGACGGTCCGCAGCAGCGTCGACTTCCCGCTGCCGTTCGGACCCACCAGGACGGTCACTTCACCGGGCCTGAGCCTGACCGCGGCGCCGTGCACGACATCGACACCGTCGTACGACACGGTCACACCCGTCGCCGACAGCTCATGACCGCGCAGGCGCGGCGTACCGGCTGCGTCTTCACCGAATCTCACGTGGCGAAGGTTAGCCTAACCTAAAAAGTGCTGGTAGAGACGGGGCTCACACGGCGCCCGGGGCGACCGCCCCGTCCCCGCCGTCCGGGAGCGACAGCCGCGCTCAACTCACCTTCTGAGGCTGCGATTTCCACAGTCCCGCCCGGTTGAGGGACTGCGGGCAGTGAAGATAGATCTCGTCGATCTCCAGCAGCAGCGCCAGGTCCGGACGGCGGCCGTCCCGGGCCATCGCGTCGAAGAAGGGGGCGTCGGTGAGGAGGCGGGCCCGGCCGTTGATCCGCAGCACCTCCTTGCCGCCGGGGATCAGATAGAGCAGTCCGGCGTGCGGATTGTCCAGGATGTTGTGGAAGCTGTCCCCCCGCCGGTTCCCCGGCCGGTCCGGCAGGGCGACGGTGCCGGGGCCGAGCACGTGGGTGAAGCCCGGGGCGTCGCCACGCGGCGAGACGTCGCAGTTGCCCCGCGCGTCGGAGGTGGCCAGCAGGCAGAAGGGGGAGCGGGCCAGGATGTCCCGGTCCTCGTCCGTGAGCCGGCCGTGGACCTTGTCCATGACGATGGGCCAGGGCTCGCCCAGCAGTTCGCGCAGTTCCGCGCGCGAGCCGAGCTCTACCCAGCCCTCGTCGGTGACGGCGTCCGGCCGGTCTCCGGTCGCGTCGATCGTGTGCGGCAAGGCCGGCTCCCCAGGTATGTGCGTGTCGGAAGTGCGGGCTTCCGGCGGATGGTCGTACCTGGCACATTATCTGCCATTGGGTTCGCCCTCCCCGGTGCCCGACGGGGCCCGGAGCCCGGGCGGTGTGCGCGGCCTCAGAAGGCGTACCGGATGCGCAGCCAGGGTGCGTGGGCGGCGACGAGCGCACGGAGCCGCTCGACCGCCGCGGCCTTGACGCCGTTGCGGTAGCGCACGTTCAGCGCGCCGTTCTCCGAGCGCTTGGCCTGCTGGAGCTCCGGCCGCCACAGCACCTCCTCGGCGCGCGGGTGCCAGCCCAGATTCACCTCGTGCAGGTCCCGGTTGTGGGTCAGCATGATCACCTCGGCGGCGGCCTGCCGCTTGACCCGGTCCGGCAGGACGTCGTCGAGGCGCCGCAGCAGCTCCGCCCACGCCTCCTCCCAGCCCGGCCGCACCACCACGGGGGAGAGGTTGAAGTGGACTTCGTAACCGGCGTCCAGGAAGTCCCCGGCCGCGGCGATGCGCTCGGCGACCGGGGAGGTGCGCACGTCCAGCAGCCGGGAGTCTTCCGGCGGCATCACGGAGAAGCGGATCCGGGTCCGGCCGCGCGGGTCGAGGGCGAGCAGGTCCGGGTTGACGAACTTGGTGGCGAAGGAGGCCTTGGCCGTCGGCCACTGGCGAAAGGCGTGCACCAGGTCCGCGGTGTTGTCGCAGATCAGGGCGTCCACCGAGCAGTCGCCGTTCTCGCCGACGTCGTAGACCCAGGCCTTTGGGTCGCACTGGTTGGGCTCGGACTTGGGCCCCTGCCGGGCGATGTGCCGGCCGAGGTGGGCGATGATCCGGTCCGTGTTGGTGAAGACGGTGACCGGGTTGGCGTATCCCTTGCGACGCGGCACATAGCAGTAGGCACAGGCCATGGCGCAGCCGTTGGAGGCGCCGGGGGCGATCCAGTCCGCGGACCGGCCGTTGGGACGGGTGGTCAGCGTCTTGCGCTCACCCAGGACGAGCGTCTCGCCCTTGACGCGCACCCAGCGATCGACGTTGCCCTCGTTGCCGTACAGGCCGGGGATGCGCCAGTGGGAGTCGACCTCGACGACGCGGGCCCCGGGGAACCGGGCGATCACCTGCCGGCCGCGTTCGGAGGCGGCCGCCGCCGGCTCGGCGTGGATCTCCCGCACCGGCAGCAGACGACGGGCGGCGGGGGAGTCCCGGAAGAGTGGTCCGGCGACCGGCCGCGGGGCCGGCGGGCCGGGCGCCAGGGCGTCGAGACCGAAGAGCGTGCCGGAGCCGTCGTCCGGTGCGGTGGACGGGTCGTGCATGAGGGCTCCGGTACGAGGGGGCGGGGCGGACCGGCCCCGGATTCGGTGTGCCGCGGACGGTCCCGTCCCTCCACTGTACGAAGCGCGCGGTGCCTTCGGCCGTGTCACGCACCCCGTCGGGGGCATACGCGTGACACGGCACCGCTCCGGTGCCCCCGATCCGAAGGGATGTACACCGTGCTCGCCATCATCGCGGCGGTCCTGTTCCTCATCGCCTGGCTGATCAACGCGGCGGAGATCTCGACCAACGACATCTTCACCTCCACCAACGTCATGCTTGTCGGCCTGGCACTGCTGGCCCTGCACGTCGCCGGGATCGGCAGCGGCTGGGCGACGCGCGGACGCCGCCGCTGAACCGCCGCCCCGGGCCCCTCCCGGTCAGGGGATACGCGCCACGCCCGCGTAGATACCGCTCTCCTCGGGCGCGGGCGGCTTCTGGCCGGCGCCGTACCACTCGGTGGCCGTGACCAGGCCGGGCGGTGCCGGCTCCAGCCCGTCGAAGAAGCGTGCCACCTCCGCGCGGGTGCGGAAGCCGAGCCGGATGCCGCCCTTGGCGTACTGGGCGATCACCTGCTCGGCCAGCTCCGGGAAGAGGTCGATCGCGGCGTGCGTGAGGACCAGGTGGCTGCCCGACGGGAGGGCCCCGACCAGGTGGCGGACGATGCCGTGGGCGTCCTGCTCGTCCGGGACGAAGTGCATCAGGGCGATCAGCGACAGGGCGATCGGCCGGTCGAAGTCCAGGATCTCCCGGGCGTGCCGCACGATCCCGTCCGGCTCCCGGACATCGGCCTGGATGTAGTCCGTGGCCCCCTCGGGACTGCTGACCAGCAGGGCCTCCGCGTGGCGCAGGACGATCGGATCGTTGTCCGCGTAGACGACCCTGGCCGTCGGCACCGTCCGCTGGACGATCCGGTGGAGGTTGGGCTCCGTCGGGATACCGGTGCCGATGTCCAGGAACTGGTCGACGCCCCGAGCGGCGAGAGACGCCACCGCACGGTTCATGAACGCGCGGTTCTGCCGCGCCGCGTCCCGCGCCTGGGGCGGCAGTGTCTCGCCCACCGCCTCGTCGACGGGGTAGTTGTCCTTGCCGCCCAGCAGCCAGTCGTAGACACGCGCCGGGTGGGCCCGGCCGGTGTCGATGTGGGGAGGCTGGGAATGGTCCGTCGTCATGGCAGGCTCCGTGCTCCGGGAGGTGACGCTCCGCCGCGGTCTCCGATCATCGTACTGCTCCGCGCGTCGTGCCATGTGCCGTACGGACACCGGGAGTTGCCGCTCTCTCCGCGCAGGTCATCCGGCGCCGGGGCGCAGGGTGCGGGGCGGGCGGTAGGTCCACTCCCGGTCGGCGTCGGTGATCTCGCGTACGATCCGCGCCGGAGTCCCGGCGACGACCACCATGGGCGGCACGTGCGCCGTCACCACGCTGCCCGCGCCGACCACCGAGCCCCGGCCGACGGTGATCCCCGGCATGATCAGCGCCCCCGCCCCGATCCACACGTCGTCCTCGACGCGTACCGGCGCCGAGAACTGCGTACCGTCCCCGCGCAGCTCCGGGTGGACGGGGTGTCCGGTGGTGCTGATGGTCACGTGCGGGGCGAACATCACCCGGTCCCCGACGAAGACCTCGACGTCGTCGACGAGGGTGAGTCCGAAGTTGACGTACACGTCGTCGCCGAGGTGCACACGGTTGCCGTAGGCCACGTGCAGCGGAGGCTCGATCCACACTCCGGTGCCCACGGAGCCGAGCATCTCCTTCAGGATCGTCCGGCGGCCCTCCTCGTCCCGGGCTCCGGTCCGGTTGTAGGCGTCGGCCAGCTCCTTGCCCCGAAGCCGTTCCTCCGCCAGGGCCTTTAGGCCCGGCGCTCCGTCCGAGTAGAGCTCTCGCGCCGCCATCCTGCGGCGGACCTCGGTCTCGCGCGGATCGGTCGTCATGTGGCCTCCTTCAGCCGGCGTGTGTGCGGGTTCCGCCCGCACCGCCCCGGGACCGGTGCGGTGCGGGCGGAACCCGTGGATGTGGTGGCGGTCGTCAGCCGGTGTTCGCGGCGGACACGTCCGTCACGGTCCAGCGCTGGTTGGCGCCGGAGTTGGGCGGCCACGTCGTGACGGCCGCGCCCTCGTGCGTCGCCTGGCCGCCTACTTCGAG
Organism: Streptomyces sp. NPDC017225; assembly: GCF_044331465.1. Lineage (NCBI taxonomy): Bacteria > Bacillati > Actinomycetota > Actinomycetes > Kitasatosporales > Streptomycetaceae > Streptomyces > Streptomyces sp. NPDC017225. Next base: position 343,869 of record NZ_JBIRNE010000002.1, read on the forward strand.
CAGGCGCCCGGTGGCCGCGTTGACCAGGGTCCAGGTGCCGTCACCGGTGGTCGACATGATCCACTCGGCGGCCTTGTCGCGCTTGCCGGTGTCGGGCTCGGCCACCGGGACGTCGTCGCGTACGGCCAGCCGCGTGCCGCCGGCGGGATCGGTGAAGACATAGCGGTCGCGTACACCGCTGTCGTGGCGCACCGCGCCGAGCCGCCACCGCTGGGCGCTCGTGCCGGCCTCGCCGCCGAGGACGAGGTCCGTGCCGCCCGCCGCGACGGTGACGGCCTTGCCGCTCTGCACACCGGTCAGCGTGTAGGTGTGGCCCTTGCGCAGCGGGGCGGCGTCCTTCGCGACGCCGGAGACGCCCTTGATCTCGAAGGAGGTCACGGACTCGGCGGGCACGGTGAAGGTGGCCGCGCGGTCGCTCACCCTGATCGGGGCCCGCTGGTCGAGCTTGCCGTCGGCGCTGGTCACGACCGGGGTGACGGTGGCGCCCCGGCGTACGTCGCGGAACTTCGACAGGTCGACGGTGACCGTGCGGGCCTCGGTGGCGCGGTTGACGTGGACGAGCGAGGCGCCCTTGCCGTCGCGGGTGACGGCGGCGGCGCTGGAGGTGTCGTCCGTCTTGATCAGCCGGTCCCCGGGCTGGATGAAGTGGGTGAAGTTGCGGGCGGTGTCGAACTTGGTGTTGGTCCGGATCGGGCAGGTCTCGAGGGTGTCCTCGGCGGTGCAGTCGAACGGGAGCTGGATGCTGCCCCAGTTGCCGCCCCCGGCGGATTCGCCGCCGGGCTTCATGTTGTCGTAGTCCTCGACGGGCTGCCAGAACACCCAGGCACGGGGCTCCAGTTCACGCAGGTCGTCGACGATCTGCTGGGCGAGGCCGAGGCCGGGCCGCATGTCCTCGAAGTCCTGTCCGTCGCCCCAGTCGCCGCCGACCTCGCTCATCCACAGCGGTTTGTCCGCGGCCTTGGACAGGTCCCGCACGGTGGTGCGCTGCCCGGTGCCGTAGGTGTGGACGTTCATCTGGTCGACGAGGTCGCGGTCGGCCTGGGAGTAGGCGTTCCAGTTCGTCGCGAAGGTACCCGGGTTGGTCTCGTCCATCGCCGAGATGTCCGCCTTGACCTTCGCCTTCCTCAGCGCGGGAGCCAGAGCGCGCAGGACCTCGCGCTGGAGCTCGGGGCCCATGTGGGCCCCTTCCTGCCGGCCGCCGACGGGCTCGCCGTCCGCGCCCAGCCGGGTGCCCCAGTAGGGGGTGTTGGGCTCGTTGAACGGGTCGACGGTGTCGACCTCGATGCCCTCGGCCCGCTCCAGCCGCTTCGTCGCCCCCGCCACGTAGGCAGCGAAGTCCTCGACCGAATCGGACCTCAGCTGGTCGGCGGAGGAGTCGAAGCCGCCGGAGACGTAGCCGCTGACGGTCATGAACCAGGGCGGGGAGTTGCTGAACGTCTCCCAGTGGTCGATGTCGTCCTTGATGCGTTCCACCCACCAGCGCTGGGTGGCGTCGGCGTCCTCGTTCCAGTCGGCCGGGTCGTCGGCGCTCCACCAGTCGGTGTCCTCGCGCGTGGTGCCCGCGGGGGCCTGCCACCAGCCCTCGACGGCGCCGCCGGCGCGCAGGTAGTCCTCGACGTCCGGTGCGTTGCCGCCGCCGATGTTGTAGCGCGCGATGTTCAGCCCCAGGCCGTCGTCGCCGAAGAGGAGCCGGGCCAGCTTCTCGCGGATCTCGGGCGGGTAGTCGCCGGTGGCGTTGGCGAACCAGACCAGACTGGTGCCCCAGCCCTCGAACCTCTCCTGCTGGTACGACGGGTCAGGCCGCACGGTGACGGAGGCGGCGGCCGCCGTGACCGGTTCGGCCTGCGCGGGGACGCTGATCAGGGCGGCCCCCGTGGCCAGGGCGGTCAGGACGGCGCCTGTGAGGAGGTGTCTGCTGCGGGTACGGCGTGCCAACGTGTGCTCCCAACTGAGAGGTGTGGTCGCTGCGGTGGCCCCTTCGCCCCGGTCCGGGCGGAAGGGGGTGGCCCCGGAGCGTGCGTACCGCTCCGGGGAGTCGTGAGTGTGCCGCCGGGGCGGCTCAGCCGGTGGGCGTGCGCACGACGGCGACGCCCCGGGGCGCGAGGACGACGGCGCCGTCCGCGTCGGTGCCGCCCACCAGAACCTCTCCGGTGACGCCCGGGACGGACACCGCCCGGTCGGTCCGGTTGACCAGGAACAGGAACCGGCCGCCGGGACCGCGGCGCACGGTGGTCTCGACCGATCCCCGTACCTGGGCGGGCAGTTCGCTCGTCACGCCGGCCGGCTCCAGCAGCCGCGGCAGCAGCGAGGCGAGCCCGTCCGCGCCGAGCCGGGTCGAGACGTAGGTGGCCGAACCGTCGCCCGTCGTACGCCGGGTGACGGCCGGGCGGTCCGCGTACGCGCCGGTGCGGTAGTGGGCCAGGACCTCCGTCGAAGGCGCGGTGACGGTGATGTGGTCGGTCCACAGGCCGCCGGTGCTCGCGTCGTCCAGCTCCACGCACTGCCCGGCGGGCAGCGGGCCGAACTCCTCGACGCGGATGCCGAGCAGGTCCCGCAGGGCGCCCGGGTAGCCGCCGAGCCAGACGTGGTCGTTCTCGTCGACGACACCGGAGAAGTACGTGGTCACCAGGTGCCCGCCCTGCTCGGCGTACCGGGTGAGGTCCTTGGCGAGCTCGGCCGGGACCAGGTGCAGCACGGGCGCGATCAGCATCCGGTGCCGGCTCAGGTCGGCGCCGGTGGTGACGACGTCGGCGCGGATGCCGAGGGAGAGCAGCGCCGAGTACCAGTCGAGTGCCTCCCGGTGGTAGTCGAGCAGCGAGGTCGGGTGCGAGTCCTGCTCGCTCGCCCACCACGACTCCCAGTCGAAGAGGATGCCGACCCCGGCGGGCTCCCGCTCGCTCCCGGCCACCGGTGCCAGCGTCTTCAGGGTGTCGCCGAGCGCGGTGACCGCGCGGAACAGGTCGCTGTCCACGCCGGCGTGCGGGACCATCGCCGAGTGGTACTTCTCGGCGCCGGCCGCGGACTGGCGCCATTGGAAGAAGCAGACCGCGTCGGCGCCGTGCGCCACGTGCGTCAGCGAGTCCCGGGCCATCTCACCCGGCCGCTTGGCCAGGTTCACGGGCTGCCAGTTCACGGCACTCGTGGAGTGCTCCATCAGGAACCAGGGGCGGCCGCCGGCGATGCCGCTGGTGAGGTTCGCCGAGAAGGACAGCTCGTCGCGGGCCTGGGGGCCCGGCACGACGTAGTGGTCGTTGGCGACGAAGTCCACCTCGTCCGCCCAGTCCGCGTAATTCATGCCCTTGGTGCCGGGCATCACCATGAAGTTGGTGGTGACGGGCACGTCGGGCGTGACCTCGCGCAGGACCGCCCGCTCCGCGCGCAGGTAGTCCTTGAGCGCGTCCGACGAGAAACGCTTGAAGTCCAGCTGCTGGGTCGGATTCGGGTGCGAGGCGGCCAGCCGCGGCGGCAGGATCTGCTCCCAGTCGCTGTAGCGCTGCGACCAGAACGCCGTACCCCAGGCGTGGTTGAGGGCGTCCAGTGTGGTGTACCGGGCGCGCAGCCAGTCGCGGAAGGCGCGGGCCGCGTCGTCCGAGTAGTCGTGGACGTTGTGGCAGCCCAGCTCGTTGTTGACGTGCCAGGCGACCAGGGCCGGGTGGTCGGCGTAGCGGGTCGCCATCTCCCGGACCAGGCGCAGGGCGTGCTCGCGGAAGACGGGCGAGGTCGGGCGCCAGTGCTGGCGCGCGCCCGGCGACAGGGTCTCGCCCCGGTCGGTGACCGGGAGGATCTCCGGGTGCGCGGTGGTCAGCCAGGGCGGCGGGGAGGCGGTGGCGGTGGCCAGGTCGACGCCGACGCCGTTCTCGTACAGCAGGTCCATGACCTCGTCGAGCCAGGCGAAGTCCCAGGCGTCCGGGCCCGGCTGGAGGTGCGCCCAGGAGAAGATGGCCAGCGACACGACGTTGACGCCGGCCTCGCGCATCAGCCGTACGTCCTCCTCCCACACCTCCCGGGGCCACTGCTCGGGGTTGTAGTCGGCGCCGAAGGCGAGACGGGGGGCGGGGGCACCGTCCGGCCCGCGCCGCAGGCGGGACAGAAGGGTGGAGATCATGGCGGTCCTTCCGGTGTGGTGCGTGCGGTCGGGAGCGGCGGTGGGTGAGTCGCGCCGCCGCCCCGCGGGCCGCCGCATCGTGTGCTGCCGGTACTGCTTTCCGACTGCTACTTCTCGACGGTGAAGCCCTGCTCGGTGCCGTACTCGACGGACGCCTCCTGCCAGGACCTCAGGCCCTCGGCCAGGGTGGTGCCGGAGACGTAGGCCTTGCCGACGGTGTCGTTGAAGACCGAGTTCGCGTACACCTGGTAGGGCAGGTAGGCCCAGTCGTCGGCGACGTTCGCGGCGGACTCGGCGAAGATCTTGTTGGCCTTCTGGCCGCCGAGGTAGGGGAACGCGGTGTCCTGGAACTCCGCGGACCGCAGATCGGCGTTGGTCGCCGGGAAGGCGCCGTTCTCCAGGCGGGTCCGCACGCCGTCGCCCGCGTTCGCGTACTCGACGAAGGCGTACGCCAGCGCCTCGTTCTCGCCGAGCTCCGGCAGCGCGAGCGCGCTGCCGCCGTTCTCCGCGCCGGCCTTGCCGCCCGCCGTCCACTGCGGCAGCGGGGCGACGCGCCAGTCACCGGCGGCGTCCTTCACACCCGAGGCGAGGTTGGCGGGCATCCAGGCGCCGGTGGCGAGGGTGGCGATGGTGCCGTCACCGAGGCCCTTGTACCACTCGTCGGTCCAGGAGTTGACGGGAGCGAGGAGCTTCTCGTCGATGAGCTTCTGCCAGGTGTCGGTGTACGTCTTGGCTCCCTGGTCCGAGAAGTCGATCCGCACCTTGGTGCCGTCGACCGTGTAGGGACGCGAACCGGCCTGCCAGAGCATGCTGGTGGTGAGCCCGGCGTCGCCGATGTCGGCGGTGATGTACGCCTTCGGGTCGGCCTTGTGCAGGTCGCGGGCCGCGTCCAGGTACTCGGCCCAGGTGGTGGGCACCTCGATGCCGTACTTGTCGAAGACCTTCTTGTTGTAGAACAGCGCCATCGGGCCGGAGTCCATCGGCAGCGCGTAGATGCCGTCCGAGCCTGCCTTCACGCCGTTCCACGGGCCCGGGGAGAACGTGGCGGAGAGCTTGTCGGCGCCGAAGGCCTTGAGGTCGGCGAGCTGCTCGGTCAGGGCGTACTGGCCCATCGCGTAGTACTCGATCTGGGCGACGTCCGGGACGCCCTTCTTCGCCGAGATGGCGTTCTGCAGGGCGGTGTACTGCTCGTTGTTGGTGCCCGCGTTGACGAGGTCGACCTTGACGCCGGGGTGTTCCTTCTCGAAGTCGGTGGCCACCTGCTCGAGCGTGGGTTCCCATGCCCAGACGGTGACGGTGCCGCCCTTCTCGAGGGCCGCCTGGATGTCCGCCTCGGAGACCGCCTTCCGGCTCGGTCCGCCGTCGTCGGAGTCTCCGCAGGCGGTCGCCCCCAGGGCGAGGGCGCAGACGAGGACTGTGCCGCGCAGGAGGCGGCGCGAGTGCTTGGGCATGGGATTGCTTCCACTTCTTCGTGGCCGGAACCGGCACCGTCGAGGGTTGGAGGGGCTTTCGGGGCAGTGGAGGGGCTGCTCGGAGCTGTGCGGCGCTACTCCTTGACGCTTCCGGCGGCGAGTCCGGACTGCCAGTACTTCTGGAGCAGCAGGAACGCGGCGATCAGGGGCAGGATGGTGATGAGCGACCCGGTGACCACCAGGTTGAAGACGGCCTCGCCGCCCGCGGTCGCGGCCTGGGCGTTCCAGCTGTTCAGGCCGAGGGTCAGCGGATACCAGTCGGGGTCCTTGAGCATGACCAGCGGCAGGAAGAAGTTGTTCCAGGTCGCGACCATGGTGAAGAGCAGGACGGTGACGATGCCGGGCGCCAGCAGCGGCAGGGCGACCTGGAAGAAGGTCCGCACCTCGCCGGCGCCGTCGATGCGGGCGGCCTCCATCAGTTCGGCCGGGACGGCGTCGGTGGCGAACACCCACATCAGGTACAGGCCGAACGGCGAGATCAGGGACGGGATGATCACCGCCCAGGGGGTGTTGGTGAGTCCCATCTCGCTGAACATCAGGAAGGTGGGCACCGCCAGCGCCGTACCCGGCACGGCCACCGCGCCGATGACGACGGCGAAGACGGCACGCCGGCCGGGGAAGTCGAACTTGGCGAGCGCGTAGCCGCCGAGGACGGCCAGGAAGGTGGCACCGCCGGCGCCCAGTCCCACGTACAGCAGGGTGTTCAGCAGCCAGCGGGTGAAGACGCCGTCGTCGTAGGTGAAGGTCTGGGCGACGTTGTCCCACAGGGCGAAGTCGCCGTCGAACCACAGGCCGAAGGAGCGGGACAGTCCCTCCTGCGTCTTGGTGGCGCTGATGGCCAGCCAGATCAGCGGCACCAGGCTGTACAGCAGCACCAGTGAGGTGAGCACGGTCAGCAGTACGCTGCGCCGGGGCTTGCCGGGGGAGTGCCGGCGCCGGGACGCACGCAGCCGGGGCACCGGTCCCGTGGTGCCGGACGGGGCGTTCGCGGAACGCTCGGAGGCGGTGACGACAGGATTGGTCATCGCTGCTCACACTCCCTTGCGCATGCCGCGCAGCTGGACGACGTAGGCGATGACCATGGTGATCAGCCCCATGACGATGGCGACCGTCGCGGAGTAGTTGTGCTGCTGGCCGTTGAAGGACAGCGAGTACGTGTAGTAGTTCGGTGTGTAGTCGGTCGTGATGGCGTTGGGCGCCAGCGGCTGCAGGATGCTCGGTTCGTTGAAGAGCTGGAAGCTGCCGATGATCGAGAAGATCGTCGCGATCACCAGGGCACCGCGGATGGCGGGGAGCTTGATGGCCGTGATCACGCGGATCTGGCCCGCGCCGTCGATCTGGGCCGCCTCGTACAGCGAGTTCGGTATGACGCGCAGCGCCGCGTAGAAGATCAGCATGTTGTAGCCGACGAACTCCCAGGTCACGATGTTGCCGATGGAGGCCAGCACCAGGTCGGGGGAGAGCGGGTCGGGCAGGGACACGCCCAGGGCGCTGTTGATGTCGCCGAGCAGGCCGAACCGGGTGCCGTACATGAAGCCCCACATCAGGGTGGCCACCACCGCGGGCACGGCGTACGGCAGGAAGATCGAGATGCGGAAGAAGTCCCGGCCGTAGAGGCGTCCGCTGTCCAGCGCCAGTGCCACCAGCAGCGCGATGCCGAGCATGATCGGCACCTGCACGGCGAGGAAGAGCGAGACCCGGCCGAGGGAGGCCCAGAACTGTTCGTCCCCGAGCGCCTGGCTGTAGTTGTCCAGGCCGACGAAGGTGGTTCCGCCGATGAGCTGGTCGCGGAAGAGGCTGAGGTAGACCGAGTACGCGAGCGGCGCGAGGAACACCAGGGCGAACACGGCCACGAAGGGACCGAGAAAGCCCCACCCCGTCCAGGAGCGGCGCTCCCGCCTCGCCGGAGGTGGGGCGGGCCGCGGTTCGGCGGCGGCCGGGGGTTGCAGCGTCGTCATGTCGTTCCTCGCTCGTCCACGTCCTGCTCGTCCACGTCCTGAGAGTCCTGGAGCCTCAGCATGTTTGCGTAAACATCGAGTAGCGCGGAAGGGAGGTTCCGCTGATCGGGGGGCTGTTATGTTTACGTAAACATTTGATGGCGGCATGTCTACACTGCCCCGAGGACGACGGTCAAGGGTCCTTCGGCAGCGGGGCTCGGACCGTCGCGGAGAGGTGGCTGGAGAGGTGGCGAACGGCAGTGGACACCGCTGAGGAAGTCGCGGGCGCGCGGGACGCGGGGACGCGGCGCCGCCGCGGCGGCCGGGCGCCGACGGCGTCCATGGCGGACGTGGCCCGGCTCGCGGGGGTCTCCTCGCAGACCGTCTCCCGCGTCTCCAACGGCTACGCCGGCGTGACCGAGGAGACCCGGCACCAGGTGCTGGCGGCCATGAAGGAGCTGGGCTACCGGCCCAACAGCGCGGCCCGGGCGCTGAAGCGCGGCGAGTTCCGCACCATCGGCGTCATCACCTTCTCGCTGGCCACCACGGGCAACGTGCGCACCCTGGAGGCCATCGCCACGTCCGCGGCGAGCGAGGGGTACGCGGTGACGCTGCTGCCGGTCGCCGTCCCGACCCAGGACGAGGTGCGGGGCGCCTTCTCCCGGCTGGAGGAACTCGCCGTCGACGCGGTGATCGTCATCATGGAGGTCCACCTGCTGGACGCGGCCTCCCTCAGACTGCCGCCCCACGTGCAGGTGGTCGTCGTCGACTCCGACGCCGGCGACCACTACACGGTCGTCGACACCGACCAGGCCGGCGGCACCCGCGCGGCCGTCCGCCATCTGCTGGACCTCGGGCACGACACGGTGTGGCACCTGGGCGGGCCCGAGGGCTCCTTCGCCGCCCAGCGCCGCACCGACGCCTGGCGGCGGACGCTGACGGAGGCCGGCCGCACCCCGCCGCCCCTCACCCGGGGTGACTGGTCGGCGGAGTCCGGCTACCGGGCCGGCCTGGAACTCGCCGCCCGTAAGGAGTGCACGGCCGTCTTCGCGGCCAACGACCAGATGGCCCTGGGCCTGATGCGCGCCCTGCACGAACGCGGCCGGCGCGTTCCCGAGGACGTCAGCGTCATCGGCTTCGACGACATCCCCGAGGCGGGCTCCTTCCTGCCCCCGCTGACCACCGTCCACCAGGACTTCGCCGAGGTCGGGCGGCTCTGTGTGGAGGCCGTGCTGCGCAAGATGCGCCAGGACGGCCCGGAGCGCGGCACGACGCTCGTGCCGACCCGGCTGGTGACCCGGGCGAGTACGGCGGGACCACCGGAGTAGAGGGCATGGGGCGGGGCCGGAGCCACGGTCCAGGGCGGGTCGGCCGTAGCCACGGGGGTGTCCCGCGGTACGCCCGCCCTCGTTCACTCCGCGTGACGACCGGGCCGATTCCTGTCCGAACGGATGGGTACCGCCCGGTTTACGGCCTGCCGGTGAAGGCAACTCCACAAGCCGACAGCCGTCCGCCCCCACGCCCGGGAGAGCTCCATGACCGAAGTCGCCGACCATGTGCTCGGTTCCGCCTGGGACGAGGCGCTCGCCGCCGGCCGGCCGGTGGTCCTGGAGTTCAAGGTCGACGCGGAGATCGCGCCGATCCCGCCGCACATCATGAAGGAGCAGGGCAAGAAGGCCGTCAAGGCGGCGCTGCACGACCCGCAGCTCACCGGGATCGCCACCAGGGGCGTTCGCCAGAAGCTCACCGAGTACGCCGGGCACCTCCCCGGCCGGGGCAAGAAGTGAGGAGTGGACGCGGGGCCGGGCGAGGCGGGCGGCACCGCCGGGCGGACAGCACCGAGGTCGTCGTCGTCACCGGGGCGACCGGCGGCGTCGGCCGGGCCGTCGCCCGGGCCTTCGGCGCCCGCGGGAGTTCCGTGGCCCTGCTCGCGCGCGGCGAGTACGCCCTGGAGCAGGCGGCCGAGGAGGTCCGGGAGGCCGGCGGACGCGCGCTGCCCCTGGTGGTGGACGTCTGTGATCCGGAGGCCGTCGACGCGGCGGCCGCCCGGACCGAGGCGGAGCTCGGCCCGATCGACGTCTGGGTGAACGCGGCGTTCGCGACCGTCTTCGCCCCGGTGGCGGAGATCAGCCCGAAAGAGCTGAAACGGGCCACCGAGGTGACCTATTTCGGCTTCGTCCACGGCACCCAGGCGGCCCTGAGGCACATGACGCCGCGCGATCGCGGCACCATCGTGCAGGTGGGGTCGGCCCTCGCCCGGCGCAGCGTCCCGCTCCAGGCGGTGTACTGCGGGGCCAAGCACGCCATCCAGGGCTTCACCGAGTCCCTGCGCTGCGAGCTGCTGCACGACCGCAGCGGGGTACGGGTGACCATGGTCCAGATGCCCGGGCTCAACACGCCCCAGTTCAGCTGGGTCCTCACCCGGCTGCCCAGGCATCCGCGCCCGGTGACTCCCGTCTACCAGCCCGAGGTCGCCGCCGAGGCGGTCCTGTACGCCGCCGACCATCCCGGGCGGCGCGAGTACTGGGTCGGCGGATCCACCGTCGCCACCCTGCTCGGCCAGAAGCTCGCCCCGGGCCTGCTGGACCGCTATCTGGCCCGGACCGGCTACGACGGGCAGCAGACCGACGAGCCCGTCGACCCGTCCCGCCCGGTCAACCTCTACGAGCCCCCGGACGACACCGCACCGGCCGACTACGGCGCGCACGGCGTCTTCGACGACGAGTCCCACTCGCGCAGCCTCCAGTTCTGGCTGTCCCGCCACCGCCGCCCGCTCGCGCTGGCCGCCGCCGTGACCACCACGGCCGCCGCGGCACTGGCCGACGGCGCGCGCCGGCGCTCCCGGCGCGGTGGGGCCGCGTCCCCGTGGTGGGCCGGGTTCACCGGCCGGAGGCCGTGGATGTAGTTCCCGGCCGGGGGCCGTGGACGTAGTCCCCGGACGGGACGGGCGCCGCCGCTCAGGGCGGCCGGCCCCGCGGTGACGTCACAGCACCGGATCGTGCCCGCACCGCTGCGACGGCGGCGGACGGGTCATTCACGGTCGACGGTGCGTGTCCACCAGTGGTGCTCGCAGAACCAGTGGCCGACCATCGAGCCGCCGAAGACCACGAACCCGACCCCGATCAGCCAGGACTCCACCACCAGCACGATGCCGACCGTGCCGTAGCTGATCGCGTTGTCGAGGATGAGGGGAGTGAAGACGAGGAACGAGAAGCCGCGCAGGCCGATCAGGCCCACCATGGTCGCGATCGCTCCCGGCAGCAGGTCCCGCCACCGGACCTGGCTGCCCAGCAGGAAATGCTGGCCCCACCAGAAGAACAGCACGCCCGTCGCCGTGGACAGCACGATCCGCACCGACCCGTGCACAGCGGTCCGCGTCTGCACCTCCTGGTAGAGGTACGCGGTCAGCGCGACCACCCAGGTCATCTGGCGCCAGACGCGGTGCCACGGTCCGGAGGGCAGCTCCCAGATCCGCTCGTAGCCGTTCTGCACGCTCGCCGCGAAGGACACGCCGAACACGGCGAGCGCGATACCGCCCCACACGCTCGTGGTGCCGACGATCTTGGTCGGCGGAGTGATGATGCCGGTCAGTACCCGGGCGGACCGGCCGGACAGCCCCATGCCGTCGGCCAGCCAGGACCCGAAACCGCCGCGTCCCAGGGGATCGAAGGCGGCCACCACGATCAGCAGCGGGGCCAGCGTCACCAGGGCGAGCGTGGCGAACCCCATGGCCCGGTGCATCAGCTCCAGGTCCCGGCCGCGCCGGACGAGGGAGGACGCGGCCAACCGGTCCCACACGCGGTGGAACGGCTGCCGGAAGCGGTTCACGGGGTGCTCCTCGGGCGGTCCCTTCGATGGCTCGCGGACGCGGAACTGTGTGACCCGTCGGCGGCCCGGACAAACGCGGTGCCACCCGGACGCCCGCCGCGCCCACCCGGACGGCCCTCGCGCCCCCGGACGGGTCGCCACCCGGGCCGGGCGCCTGCCACGCCCGGACCGCGACCGCCACCACGCCCGGATCGCGACCGCCACCACGCCGGACCGGACGGCCTCCGCATGGGCCGGGCGATGCGGGGAACCGGCTCCGGGAAGGCGAGCCGAGAGGGTGAGCACCATGCGCGCACTGACCGTCCGCCCCGGCCGGCCCGGCTCGCTCGGGGTGGAGGAGGTCGCGGACCCGAGGCCGGCCGCCGGTGAACTCCTGGTCCGCGGGACGGCACTGGGCGTGTGCGGCACGGACCGGGAGATCGCCTCGGGCGAGTACGGCAGGGCGGCGCCGGGCCACGACCGGCTCATCCTCGGCCACGAGTCCCTCGGACGTGTCGCCGAGGCACCGTCCGGCAGTGGATTCGCCGTCGGTGACCTGGTGGCCGGCGTGGTGCGGCGCCCCGACCCGGAGCCCTGCGGAGCTTGCGCGCACGGAGAGTTCGACATGTGCCGCAACGGCCGCTACCGCGAACGCGGCATCAGGGAACTCGACGGGTACGGCGCCGAGCTGTGGCGCCTGGAGACCGGCTACGCCGTGCGGATCGACGAGGGGCTCGGCCTCGCGGGCGTGCTCATGGAGCCGGCCAGTGTCGTGGCCAAGGCATGGGAGCAGATCGAGAGGGTGGGCGCCAGGGCCTGGTTCGAACCCCGCAGCGTACTGGTGACCGGCGCCGGCCCCATCGGCCTCCTCGCCGCCCTGCTCGGCCGGCAGCGGGGCCTCGACGTGCACGTCCTGGACCTGGTCACGGACGGGCCCAAACCGGACCTCGTGCGGGCGCTGGGGGCGACGTACCACAGCGGCGCGGCCGACGACGTGTTCGCCGCCGTACGCCCGGACGTCGTGGTCGAGGCCACCGGGGCCGCCCGGCTGGTGTTCGACGCGATCCGCGGAACGGCGGCGTACGGCATCGTCTGCCTCACGGGTGTCTCGACCGCCGGGCGGAGCCTGACCGTCGACGCCGGCACGGTGAACCGCGACATCGTGCTGGAGAACGACGTCGTCGTGGGCTCCGTCAACGCCAACCTCCGCCACTTCCGGCAGGCCGCCGACGCCCTGGCACGAGCCGACCGGGACTGGCTCCACCGGCTCCTCACCCGTCGCGAACCGCTGGAACGGGCGACACGGGCGTTCGAGCGGAGCGCCGACGACATCAAGACGGTGATCATGCTGGAGGGCGGCGCGCCCTGACCGCTCACGGGACGACCCGAGGGAGTACACGATGACGCCGGCCACCGGCTTCGACGCCAAGGAGCTGGACGAGTACGTGGTCGACGCCGTCGACGTGCACGCCTTCGAGGTCCCCACCGACGGCCCCGGCGGCCGGGAACAGGACGGCACCCTGGAATGGGACTCCACGACCCTGGTGCTCGTGCGGGTGCACGCCGGTGGCAGGAGCGGCCTCGGCTACACCTACGGGGACGTGTCGGTGGCGACCTTCGTGAGTTCCGTACTGGCTCCGGTGATCGAGGGCGGGCCGGTCTCCTCGCCGCCCGCGTCGTGGGAGCGGATGGGGAAGCGGATGCGCAACGCCGGCCGCCCCGGTGCCGGCGCCATGGCGCTGTCCGCCGTCGACGTGGCCCTGTGGGACCTCAAGGCGAGGCTGCTGGGGCTTCCCCTGGCCCACCTGCTGCCGGCCCACCACGACCGGGTGCCGGTCTACGGCAGCGGCGGCTTCACCAACTACTCCCCGGGCCGCCTCGCCGACCAGCTCACCGGCTGGGTGGAGCAGGGCATCCCCCGCGTGAAGCTGAAGACCTCCCGGGAACCGGAGACCGACGCCCGGCGCCTGACCGCCGTGCGCCGCGCGGTCGGGGACGAGCCGGAGCTGTTCACCGACGCCAACGGTGCGCTGGGCCGCAAGGAGGCCCTGTACTGGGCGCACAGGTTTCACGACGAGTGGGACGTGCGGTGGTTCGAGGAGCCCGTGAGCTCGGCGGACCTGGAAGGGCTGCGCATGCTCCGCGCCCGGGGGCCGGCCCGCCTGGAGATCACCGCGGGGGAGTACGCCTTCACCGCGCGGGACTTCGTCAACCTTGTGGACGGACCCGCTGTGGACTGCCTCCAGGCCGACGTCACCCGGTGCGGCGGCATCACCGGCGTGCTGGAGGTCGCGGGTCTGTCCGCGGCCCACCACCTCGACCTGTCCGCGCACTGCGCCCCGGCGGTATCCGCCCACGCCTTCCGCGCCGTGCGCCGGCTGCGGCACCTGGAGTACTTCCACGACCACGTGCGCGTCGAGCGTCTGCTGTTCGACGGCGTTCCGGCACTCGACCAAGGCGCCCTGCGCCCCGACACGGGCCGGCCGGGACTCGGCCTGGAGGTCAGGTGGGCCGACGCGGAGCCCTACCGCGTCCACGGAACACGCCCGTCCTGACCTCGTCCGGGACACGGCCACCCGCCTCGTCCGGGACACGGCCACCCGCCTCGGCCGGGACCACGGCCCCGGCCACCGGGCCGCGAGCCGTCGGGCAGGCGAGCCGCCTGCCCGGGGGCGGGCAGGGGGGCCCGGTCCCGGGGCAGGGATCAGGGGTCCGTGCGCTGCTGCTCACGCATGCGCTCGTTGTGCCAGGCGATGGCGGCGCGTATCTGTGGCTCCTGGAGGCCCGTCCGGCAGCCGAGCTGCTCCATGGAGAGTGCCGTCGGGCCCGCGGTCAGCGTCCGGGTGAGCTTCGCCGCCCACAGCTCCTCCTCCACGAAGGGCCGGTGCGCGTAGCCCGCCTTGACCACGTCGAAGTGGTCGTCGCAGCACGCGGTGATGAGCCGCAGCCCGTCGGCCCAGGGGTGGGTGGGATCCGCCGCGGAGGAGTCCGGCACGTAACCGCTGACGGACTGGTCCTCGGGGAAGACCCTGGCGCACAGGTCGCACAGCTCCACGGGGACCGGCTTCGTGGTCCGACGGCCCTTCCTGCTCTTGCGCTTCCACATGGCGACTCCCGGGGGTCGGCGTCCGGAATGCCGGAGTTACCCGCAGGGCGGGGAGCAAACGCCCCGCGGGTGACGGCCCCGTCCCGACCGGACGCCGTTACGCCAGCCTGACCGGCAGCTCGAAGAGGTCGTTCTGCGTGACCACCGGCTTGTTGCGCAGGTCCGACGCCGGCACCGCCAGGTCCAGGCGCGGGAAGCGGGCGTAGAGGGCGGGGAGCGCCACGCCGGCCTCCAGCCGGGACAGAGCGGCGCCCGGGCACACGTGCGGGCCGTGGCCGAAGGAGATGTGCCGGCTGGGCGAGGTGCGGGTGATGTCGAACCCGTCCGCCGTCGGGCCGTGCGCCCCCTCGTCCCGGCCCAGCGCGCCGTACGACACGATCAGCGCGTCCCCGGCGGGTATCACCTTGTCGCCGACCTTGACGTCCTCGGTCGCGAAGCGGATCAGGACGTGCGAGGTCGGGGTCGAGTAGCGCAGCGTCTCCTCGATCACCGCGGACCAGTCCGCCTCCCCGGAGAGCACCAGGGCCCGCTGCTCGGGATGCGCGGCCAGGTTGACCACGGAGTTCACGATGAGCGAGATCGTGGTCTCGTGACCGGCGGCCACCATCAGCTGGAGCGTGGAGACGATCTCCGCGTCGGTGAGGTGGTCGCCGTCCTCGGACGCCTGGATCAGCGCGCTGGTCAGGTCGTCGCCCGGGTCGGCGCGCTTCGCGGCGACCGTGTCGGCCATGATCCCGGCCAGCTCGGTGAGGGTGGCGACGACCTCCTCGGGCGGCGTCTGCGTCGAGAAGAACTTCTCGAACAGCACCTTCAGCCGCGGCAGCCGCGCCTCCTCGATGCCCATCAGGTCGGCGATGACGTACATCGGCAGCGGGTAGGCGAAGGCCGCCTTGAGGTCGACCACGCCGCCGTCCGCGGGCAGCTCGTCGAGCAGCCGGTCGGTGAGCTCGGTGATCCGCCCCCGCATGTGCTCCACCCGGCGCACCGTGAGCGCCTGCGCCACCAGCGTGCGCAGCCGGCGGTGCTCGGCGCCGTCCACGGTGAGCATCGAGCGGCCGGGGTTGGCCAGCCCGATCAGCGGCCAGTCGGCGGGGATCTCGCCGCGCTGCCACGCCCCCCACACGTTGATGTCCTTGACCAGGCGGGGGTCCGTGAGGAGGGCCTTGGCCTCCGCGTGGTGGGTGACCGCCCACACGGGCACGCCGCCGGGCAGCTCCACCGCGGCGAGCGGTCCGGCCGCGCGCAGCCGGGCGCTCTCGCCGTCCAGGTCGGTGACGAACGGGTCCAGCGGGATCCGGGCTTCTTCGGTACCGGTCGTCATGCTGACGTGCCTCCCAGGGCAGTGGTCGGGGTGAACCGCACGGGCAACTCGGTCAGCCCCCGCAGCCAGGGCGAGGGGCGACGGGTGAGGGACCCGGCGGGTACCGCCAGGTCGATGTCCGGCAGCCGGTCGAGGACGACCTCGATGCCCGTGCGCGCGATGACCTCGGCGACCTCCTGCGCGGGGAACGGGCAGCGGTGCTCGCCGTGGCCGAAGGAGAAGTGCGCGTTGTTGCCGCCGGTGAGCGCGGAGCCGTCGGTGCGGACCTGCGGGTCGGAGTTGGCGCCCTGAAGGCCGAGCAGCACCAGGTCGCCCGCGCGGATGTGGCGCCCGCCGAGCCGGGTGTCGCGCGAGGCCCAGCGGCCGGCCACGTTCTGCGTGGGCGTGTCCTCCCACAGCACCTCGTTCATGGCCTCGGCGACACTGTTGCGGCCGCCGAAGAGCGAGGCGGCGAACCGGTCGTCGGTCAGCATCAGGCGCAGCGAGTTGCCGATCCAGTCCGCCGTCGGCTGGTGGCCCGCGGCCAGCATCACCATCAGGTCCTGGGCGACCTCCTCCTCGCCGAAGCCGCTCTCGTCGGCCAGCATCCGGGAGGCGACGTCGTCGGCGGGCGCCGCCTTCCGGTCGGCGAGGAGGCCCGCCATCGACGTGCCGAGGTGCGCCTGGCCGGCGATGGCCCGCTCCCGGCCGTCGATCATGTCGTTGAGGGCGGTGACGAGCGCGGGACCCTCCTCGTCGGAGAAGCCGTACAGGCGGGCCAGGACCCGCACCGGCAGCAGCATGGCGTAGTCGCCGACCAGGTCGGCCTCGCCCTTGGCGCAGAGCCGGTCGACGAGTTCGTCCGCGAACCGTTCGGCATGGCCCCGCAGGACGTGCGGGTCGACCGCCTCCAGCGCGTCGCTGATCATGGCGGCGCGTTCGCGGTGCCGTTCGCCGACCGTGTAGAGGATCGACGGCTGCGCCCGGCCGATCATCGGCAGCAGCGGCCAGTCGTCGGGGATGTTCTCCCACTGGTTCCACAGGCCCGAGTCCCGGCTGAACAGCGCCGGGTCGCCCGTCACCTGGTGCAGCTCCCGGTAGCCGAGCACCAGCCAGGCCGGGACGTCCCCGTCCAGCAGCACCGGGGTGACTGCGCCGTGCTCGCGCCGCATCTGCCGGTACAGCAGGGCGGGTTCGGTCTGGAAGCGGGGGCCGCTGAGCGGTACGGCGTCCGGGACGCCGGTGGCGTCGGTGCTCACACGAACTCCTGTCGGGGCCGGGCCGCGTGGCCGGCGTAGTGGGCCTGGAGGTGCTCCACGAGCGCGATCAGCACCTGCTTGCTGGACTCGCGGGACCGGGCGTCGCAGGAGACCAGAGGCACCCGCGGATCCAGGTCGAGCGCCTCGCGTACGGCCTCGGGCGGATGGCCCGGGCCGCCGAAGTCGTTGCAGGCGACGATGAACGGAGTGCCGTGGTGCTCCAGGCGGTCGATGGCGTACCAGGAGTCGTCGATGCGCCGGGTGTCCACCAGGACCACCGCGCCGAGCGTGCCGGAGAACAGCCGGTCCCACAGGAACCAGAACCGCTCCTGGCCGGGCGCGCCGAACAGGTACAGCACGTTGCGCGCGTCGAGGCTGATGCGGCCGAAGTCGAAGGCCACGGTCGTCGCGTTCTTGCCGCGCACCTCGCTGATGTCGTCGACCGCCTCGCCGGCCTGCGTCATCGTCTCCTCGGTGTTGAGGGGGCGTATCTCGCTGACCGAGCGGACCATGGTCGTCTTGCCGACGCCGAACCCGCCCACGACCACGATCTTCAGGCCGTTGTCTGCGGACGCGCCCAGCGGGACGCGTGCTGGGGTACGGGCGTCAGAGATTGCGGAGTCCAACGAGCACCTGCTCCAGGATGTCGGGATCGGGTACGGCCGCCGTGTACGGGTGGCGTGCGCTCACCCGGCCTGCCGCGTGGAGGTCGGAGAGCAGGATCTTGGTGATGCTCACCGGAAGCCGCAGTTCGGCGGCGATCTCGACCACGGCCGTGGGCGCCTCGGTCATCCTGAGGATCGCCGTGTGCTCCGACTGCATGCCGGGTCTCGGCTCGCACTCGGCGACGACGAGGGTGACCAGGTCGAAGGGGTTGCCGGGGTCGGACCGGCTGCGGCCCTGGGTGACGGTGTACAGGCGGTCGGGGGCGTCGTCCCTGCCGGGGCGGCTCATGACGTACGGGGCCGCGCGGTGAGGTGTTCGCCGAGCTGCTCGATGAGCTCGCTCATGTTGTGTCCGACCAGCCCAGCGTCCGCGTCCTCGGACGTGACCACGGCGAGGTGCGCGCCCTCGCCGGCCTCCACGATGAACAGGATGCCGCCGTAGAACTCGGTCATGGCCGAGCGCACCCCGCCGCTGCCGTCGCCGAACTCCACGGACGCGCCGTGGGACAGCGACTGGATGCCGGCCGCGATCGCGGCCAGCTGGTCGGCCTGGTCGACGGAGAGCTCCGGGGTGCGGCACAGCTTGAGTCCGTCACGGGAGAGGACGAGCGCGTGCCGCGCACCCGGCGTGCGCTCCAGAAGGCCCTCGATGAGCCAGGTGAGCTTCTCGTCGGCGGTGGTGGAGCCGGTCATGAAGTGGTGTCGCCTTCCGGGTGCGCGTGCGAGTGGGACGGGTGGTCGGGGGCCGTCTCGGCCGGTGCGGACGCGGCGGGGTCCGCCTGCGGGGCTCCGTCCGCCCGGGCGGCGGTACCGGTGGCCCGGACGGCCTGGCGGAAGCTGCTGAAGCGGGCCGCGCGCACCTTCGCGTCGTCGGCGGACGGCGTGGCGTGCGGCTCGGCGGACCGGTTGGTGGCGCGGGCGCGTTCGGCGGCGGCGAGGGTGCGGCCGCGGCGCCGCCTGGGCAGCCCCGTGTCCGGCTCGTCGGGCGCCTGGGCCCCGGCCGACGCGCCCGGTCCGCGGTCCGCCGACTCGTGGGCGGGCAGCGGCTCGGAGTCCGCGTCGGCGGATACGGGCCCGGCGGCGGGCGGTGCGGGGGCATGCGGCAGGTCGGCGGGCGGTGCGGGGGTACGCGGCAGGTCGGCGGACGGTGCCGGGTCGGCCGGCGGACCGGCCGCCTCCGACGGACCGGCGGCCGGACCGCCGGACGCGGCCGGCCCGCTCAGGATGTCCTGGGGTACGAGCATCAGCACGCCCGTGCCGCCGCGCGCGGACGGCCGGAAGGACACCTTCAGCCCGTACTTGGCCGACAGCCGGCCCACCACGGCGAGGCCCAGCCGGGTGCCGGTCAGACCGCCGAGCCCGGCGGACTCGCCGGACACCGCCTGCTGGGCCCGGCGCAGCTGCACCTCGCCCATCACCAGTCCGCTGTCCTCCACGGACACGATGACGCCGGCCGGTACCTCCTCGACGTACACATGGACCTCGGCGGTCGGCGGGGAGAAGTTCGCGGCGTTGTCGAGGAGTTCGGCCAGGGCGTGCATGACGCCCTCGGCGGCGTGCCCGGCGACGGCGGTGTCGCTGGCCGAGTGCACGCGCACCCGCTGGTAGCCGGCGATACGTCCCATGGCGCCCCGCAGGATGGACTCCATGCCGATGGGCCGCGCCCAACGGCGCCCGGAGCGGGCACCCGTGAGGACGGCGACCGAGTCGGCGAGCCGGCCCGCCTGCGCGGTGCGGTGGTCGAGGTGGAGCAGGTCGGCCAGGACGTCCTCGTCGCTGTGCCGTTCCTCCATGGCGCGCAGGTCGGCGAGCATTCCGGTGGCCAGCGCCTGCATCCGGCCGGCCGCGTTGGCGGTCGCGGAGACGGCGGCGGCCCGCCCGCTGTTCGCCCGCTCCAGCCGCGCCCGCAGCCGGGCGGCCTCCTCGGTGAGCCGCGCGACCTCCTGGGCCCGCTGTTCGGCGAGACGTACCCTCTCCCGCTCGAAGCCGTCCCCGAGCCGCTCCCGCTCACCCTCGAATTCCGCCATGAGACGGGCCCGTTCGCGCTCGCCCTGGGCGCGTACGCGCTCCTGTTCCTGTTTCGCCCGCTCGGCCAGCCGCGCCCGGTCCTGTGCGAGCCCGGCCGCGTCCGCACGGGCGGCGTCCAGCAGACGGCGGGTGGCCCGTTCCCGGCGCAGGGCGTGCACGGCCACCGTCACGGCCGCGCAGAGCAGGATCGCCGCGGCGCTCGCGCCCAGGCCGAGCGGAACACGTGCCGAGGACGGCGCCGCGGCGACGGCACCGCCGACCACGAGCGCCGACACCACCGCGCAGGGCAGGGTCACGGCTCCGAGGACGCGGGGGACGGGTCGGTCGCCGGGGCGGGCGGGCGCGGTCATCAATCGGGTCCTCGCCAGGCCGCCGGAGCGGCCCTCGTGTCGTCCTTGGGGGCGCGTGTGAGCTCGAAGCCGCCACACGGCGCGCAACTGGCGATCACTATACGAGAGTTAGTGATCGAAAAGAGAAGGGTCTCGCTCAATCTCTACTTGTTTCGGGGCTGTTCGTTCACACACCCGTGCTGCCCCTGAGTCCGCTCCGGCAGCGCGTCACAGACGCTCGTTGGCCACCTCGTCCCCGTTCGGCGTCCACCCCGTCCGCCGGCGGCCGTGGGCCTGCCGCAGCCGCAGCCGGTCGAGCCGGGAGATCACGGGGGAGGCGGTCACCCCGTGCAGGACGACGGAGGCGAGGACGGTGAAGGCCACCACCGCCCACAACTCCCCGGCCGGGACGTGGAAGCCCTCCGTGCCGAGCGCGTGGGCGAGGTAGAACAGCGAGCCGATGCCGCGGATGCCGAAGAAGGCGGTCACAAGGCGCTCCCGGGGACCGGCGGCCGTGCCGAACTGGGCGACCCAGCCGGCCAGCGGCCGGGCGACGAGCAGCACGAGCAGACCGACGGCCGCGCCCCGCCAGGTCAGGTCGGCCAGGGCGCCCTGCGCGACACAGACGCCCAGCAGGAAGAGGAGCCCGGCGGTCAGCAGCCGTTCGACCTGCTCGACGAAGTCGTGGAGCACGGTGTGGTAGCCGTGGTCGCGTTCGGCGGCACGGACGCGGCAGGCCGTGACGAACACGGCGAGGAAGCCGTAGCCGTGGGCGAGTTCGGTGACTCCGTAGGAGAGGAACGTGGCGCCCAGGGCGACGAAGCCCTCCCGGTGCTCGGACAGCCGCACCGCCTGCCGGCCGGCGCGGAAGAAGAGCCAGCCGAGCAGTCTGCCGACGGCGAGGCCGGCCAGCACTCCGACCACGCACCCGTACAGCACGTCGACCAGCAGCCAGTGCCCCACCCAGCCGCCGGACAGGCCCGTGCCCGCCGCCGCGGTCAGCGCGATCGCCGCCATGACGACGGGGAAGGCGAGACCGTCGTTGAGGCCGGCCTCGCTGGTGAGCGCGAACCGCACCTCGTCCTCGTCGTGCTCGGAGTCGGTGGGCTCGCCCACGCGCACCTCGGAGGCGAGTACAGGGTCGGTGGGCGCGAGCACGGCCGCGAGCAGCAGCGCGGCGGCCGGCGGCCAGTCCAGCAGCCACCAGGCGAGGAGCCCCGTGGCCGCGATGGTCAGCGGCATGGTGATGCCGATCAGCCGCCACGGCGCACGCCAGCGGCGCAGGCCGAAGGGGCGGTTGAGGGCGAGCCCGGCGCCCATCAGGGAGATGATGAGGCAGATCTCGGTGAGGTGCTCCACCCACACCCGGTCGCGCACCAGGTCGATCTCCGGCAGCGGCGTGGGCAGCAGTTCCAGCACGGCTCCGCACGCCAGGAAGACGAGCGGCATGGACAGGGGCCGCCCGGCCACCAGGCGGGGGAGCACGGCCGCCGCGAGCGCGCCCGCCCCGAGCACGGTGAAGAGGAAGTCAGCCAAGGTCATCGCTGTCGTGTGCCCGCGGCCGGGCGGCGGTACGCCAGTTGCCCGGCCGCGAGCCCGGACCGGACGACGCCCGCGGCGGTCAGGGCAGACCTCCCTGCTCGCAGACCCGGCGTGCGACGTCACGGAGTTTCACGTTGCGGTCCTGCGAGTACCGGCGCAGCGCGGCGAAGGCCTGGTCCTCGGTGAGGCGGTTCCTGCCCATGAGGATGCCCATGGCCTCGCCGATGGTGTGCCGGGTGCCGATGGCCTCCTGCAACTGGGCGTGCGTACGGGCACTGGAGAAGGCGACCGCGGCGTGGGAGGCCAGCAGCCAGCCGGCCGTCTCGTCGGCCTCGGTGAACGCGCCGGGCCGGTAGGAGTAGAGGTTCAGTGCCCCCAGGTCCTCGTCCTCGGTGAACAGCAGGAAACCCATCATGCTGCCCAGTTTCAGCTTGCGGGCCTCGGGCACGTACTTGGGCCAGCGTCGTGCCTCGTCGGTGAAGTCGGCGATGCGGAAGTGCCGCTGCCCCTCGGACGTGCGTGCCGCGTCGAAGCAGGGTCCCTCCCCCACGCGTCCCTGGAGCTCGTCACTGTCGATGACCACCTGGTCGGTGGGCGCGAGGGACTGCACGTGCTTGCCGCGCAGGACCAGGATGCCGGCGGCGTCGCAGTCCTCCACCAGTTCCGTGGCCGAGGCGGTGATCCGTTCGAGCGTGCCGTTCACCGACTCCTGGGCCAGCAGATCGCGTGCCAGCGACGCCATCTGCTGTGCGAACCCACGCCAGTCCTCCATGCCGTCTCCTTCTCGTTGTCTGGAGGAGTGCCCCGGAGACGGCCGTACGCAACAGGGAGATCGAAACCCGCCGCCGACCGGCGGCGCGGTTCAGCGCCGGATGAGACCGAGGGCGGTGGCGGTGGCGACCGCGGCGGTGCGGGAGTCCACGTCCAGCTTGGTGTAGACACGGGCCAGATGTGACTTGACCGTGCCCTCGGTCAGCTGGAGCCGCCCGGCGATGAGCTGGTTGGACAGACCCTCGGCGACCAGGGTGAGGACCTCGGCCTCCCGGCGGGTCAGCGAGGTGTGCGGTTCACGCAGGCGGGTCATCAGCCGGTCCGCGACCGTGGGCGCGAGCGCGGTCCGCCCCGTCGCCGCGGTGCGTACGGCGGCGGCGAGGTCCTCGGGCGGCGCGTCCTTGAGGAGGTAGCCGGTGGCACCGGCCTCGATGGCGGGCAGCGTGTCCGCGTCGGTGTCGTACGTCGTGACGATCAGGACGCGCGGCGCCCCCGGTCGCGCGGTGATCGCGGCCGTGGCCTGGGCGCCGTTCATGCCCCCGCCGAACTGCAGGTCCATCAGGACGACGTCGATGTCTCCCCGCCCCGCCCGCTCGACGGCCTCCTCTGCGGTCGCGGCCTCGGCGGCCACCGTGACGCCCTCCTCGGTCTCCAGTACCGCGCGCAGCCCCGCACGGACGACGGGGTGGTCGTCGGCGAGCAGCAGACGGATCGGCGGCGGGGTGGTCTCGGTCACGGCTGCGCCTCGGGACCGTGGGGGTCGTGGGCATGGTCGGGGGCGTCGGTGCCCCGTGCGGGGGCGGGCGCGGGGGTGAGCGGGAGCCGCGCGGCCAGCGCCGTGCCGCGTCCGGGACCGGACTCGACGGTGAGTGTGCCGTCCAGGGCGTGCCGGCGCCTTCTTCACCGTGTGGACGATCCAGCGCGGCGGCGACATCGCCGTGCTGAAGGCCCTGGGCGCCACCACCGCCGCCCTGCTGCGCGACGCGCTCGGCCAGGCCGTCGTGCTGCTGGCCGGCGGCACCCTCGTGGGTACCGCCGCCGCCGCGGCGATCGGCGCCGCGGTCTCCGGCTCGGCCGTCCCCTTCGTCCTCACGCCCGCCACCGTCCTCGTCCCGGCCGCCGTGATGGTCCTCCTCGGCGGGCTCGGGGCAGGGCTCGCCGTCCGCCGTATCACCTCCGTGGACCCGCTGACCGCCCTGGGGAGCGCCCGATGAGCCTGCGCCTGACCGACATCACCCTCACCTACCCCGACGGCGACGGCCGCCTGACCGCCCTCGACCGCGTCGGTCTGGACGTCCCGAGGGGCGGTCTGACCGCCGTCATCGGTCCCTCCGGCTCGGGCAAGTCCAGCCTGCTGGCCGTGGCCGCCACCCTCATCGCGCCCGACACGGGCACCGTCACCGTCGACGGCACGGACACCGCGGGGATGAGCCGGGGGGAGCTGGCGGACCTGCGCCGGCAGCGGATCGGCATCGTCTTCCAGCAGCCCAACCTGCTGCCGGCGCTGACCGCGGCCGAGCAGCTCCAGGTGATGGCCCACCTCGACGGGCGCAGGCCGCGCGCCGCCCGCGGCCGGGCGCTGGAGCTCCTCGACGCGGTCGGCATGGCGGACCGGGCCGACCGCCGGCCCCACCAGCTCTCCGGCGGCCAGCGTCAGCGCGTCAACATCGCCCGCGCCCTGATGAACGACCCCGGCGTACTGCTCGTCGACGAGCCCACCAGCGCGCTCGACCACGAGCGGGGCGCCGCGGTCATCGACCTGATCACCCGGCTCACCCGGGAGCGGGGCACCGCCACGGTGCTGGTCACCCACGACCACGCCCATCTGGCCGCGGCCGACCGTGTCACCGAGGTGCGCGACGGACGTCTGAGCCTGCCCGCACCGGCCGGCTGACCGTGGCCTCAGGTGCCGTCCACGTCCGGCCGGAGCCGCTCGGCGGCGCCCGGCGGCTGGATCCGCATGCCGGGGCGCCGCCGGTGCACGGTCAGGTACGTCACCCCCTCCGGGCCCGCCCGGACGCCCCGCGCCGAACCGTGCGGCAGCCAGGTCAGGAGGCCCGCGCGCAGAGGTCGCTCGCCGTCGGCGCACAGGAGGGCGGCCGCACCGTCGAGGACGAGCAGCAGGACGTCGAGGTCGGGTTCGGTGTGCGTGTCGACCCGCCCCGCCGCGGGGACGCGGACCACGTTGGCGTCGAGCTGCCGCCCCGGTTCCGCGAGCTTCCACAGGGCGCCGGACGCCAGGTCCCCGCCGGACGGCAGGAGTTCCCCCGTGTCGCACAGGATCCGGGGCAGGGGAGGCGTGCCCGCCGGAGCGGGGGAGCCGCTGTCTTCCGCTGCCATCAGGTGTCACCGTCCGTCGCGGGCGGTCCAGTGGGGCGTCCAGTGACGTACTCCACAGAGTCGTCGTCGTAAGTAAACACGAATCTATTATGCGTGTTTGATAGCGTCCCGGTTGTGAGGCTGACCAAGTTCACCGACCTGGCGCTGCGTTCCGTGATGCGCCTGGCGGTCGTGAGGGACGGGGACGACCCGCCGACCACCCGCGAGGTGGCCGAGGTCGTCGGTGTGCCGTACACGCACGCGGCGAAGGCCATCACGCGCCTGCGGCACCTGGGTGTCGTGGAGGCGCGGCGCGGTCGCGGCGGCGGCCTGACGCTGACCGACCGGGGGCGGCGCGCCTCGGTGGGCCGGCTGGTGCGCGAACTCGAGGGCGACGGCGAAGTGGTCGCCTGTGAGGGGGGCACGCCGTGCCCGCTGCGAGGGGCCTGCCGGCTCCGGGGTGCGCTCCGGGACGCGCAGGAGGCCTTCTACGCCACGCTCGACCCGCTGACCGTGACCGATCTGGTGGCCTCGCCGACCGGCCCGGTCCTGATCGGCCTGACGGACCGCCCCTCCGGATGAGGGGCGGCGACCGACGGGCCGGTGCCGAACCGCGACCTAAAAGACGAATGTGTTCTACCAATTAAGGAGTCGCTGTGCTCTCCGAACAGTCAGTTCCCGTGGTCCGGGCCACCCTTCCGGCAGTAGGGGCGGCCATCGGTGACATCACCACGCTGTTCTACCGGAAGCTCTTCGACGCCCACCCCGAGCTGCTGCGGGACCTGTTCAACCGGGGCAACCAGGCGAGCGGGGAGCAGCAGCGGGCCTTGGCGGGCTCCATCGCCGCGTTCGCCGGCATGCTGCTGGAGCGCCCCGACGCCCGTCCGGACGTGATGCTCTCCAGGATCGCGCACAAGCACGCCTCGCTCGGCGTCACCCCCGACCAGTACAAGATCGTCCACCGCCATCTGTTCGCCGCGATCGCGGAGGTGCTCGGCGACGCCGTCACCTCCGAGGTCGCCGCGGCCTGGGACGAGGTCTACTGGCTGATGGCCAACGCGCTCGTGGCCATCGAGACCCGCCTCTACCAGGAGACAGGGGCCCCCGCGGGAGACGTCTGGCGCCGCATGGAGGTCGTCGAGCGGCGCGAGGAGAGCCCCGACGCGGTCTCCCTCGTACTGCGGCCGGCCGACGACCGCCCCGCCGAGCCCTTCCGTCCCGGCCAGTACGTCAGCGTGCGGTCCGAACTGCCCGACGGTTCCCGGCAGATCCGCCAGTACAGCCTGTCCGCCGCGCCCGGCCGGTCCGACCGGCGCATCACCGTCAAGCGTGTCCAGGGCGACGGGCGGCCGGAGGGCGAGGTCTCCTCGTGGATCCACGCGCACACCCGCGAGGGCGACGTGCTCACCGTGTCCGCGCCGTTCGGCGACCTGGCACTGGCCGAGGGCGACGGCCCGCTGCTGCTGGCCTCCGCCGGCATCGGCGTCACCCCCATGCTGGCCATGCTCGACCACCTGGCCGCCGCCGGCACCACCCGCCCGGTGACCGTCGTCCACGCCGACCGCACCCCCGCCGACCACGCACACCGGCGGGAACAGCTCGACCTGATACGCGCGCTGCCCGACGCCCGGCTCCACCTGTGGTACGAGGAGCCCGGCGACCAGGTACCGGACGCGTCGGCCGGTCTCGCCGACATCACCGGTCTCGAACTGCCTCCGGGGCTCACGGCCTACCTCTGCGGCCCGGTGCCCTTCATGCGCGCGGTCCGCGGCGACCTGCTGCGCCGCGGTGTGCCCGCTCAGGCCATCCACTACGAGGTCTTCGGTCCCGACCTCTGGCTCGGCCAGGAGTAGCGGGAGGCGGTCACACACCCTCCCCGGACGCGGACGCGGACGAGGACGCGGACGAGGACGAGGACGCGGGCGCCGGGGAGACGTGGGAGCCGCCGGAACCACGTACGGGCTGTTGGACCGCCGCGGTGAACGCGGTGGAGACGGCGGTGTCCACGCGGGCGTGCACGACCAGCCGCGGCCCGGAGGTGTCGGCGTTGTCCTCCAGCAGCCGCCTCACGGGCGCGCTGTGGGCGACGACGCACATCAGGACGCCGAGCCGGGCGCACCACTGGTGGGCCCGGAGCACGGCGCTGACCGCGGCGGGGCCGGCGGCCCGCTCGGCGAGGACGATGACGACGGGGGTCGGCTGATGGGCGTCGACCAGGTGGGTGATGTGTGTGGTCAGCGTGGCCCGCCCGGCGATTCCCGGGTCCTGGTCCACGGTGATGACCAGGACCCCATGCTCCAGGGTGTGGGACAGCATCGCGGCCTCCGATCCGACGCCTGGTGGCGAGGTTGTGTTCAGTGAAGGCGCCCGGCACCGGGTCCGCAACGCGCCCGGTGGCCCGGGCCGGGCCACCGGGCGCCGCTACGGACCGGGCGGCCCGTCCCGTGCGCACGGCACTGAGTACGATCGTCCGGTCCCTCACCGAGCCCGCCCCCGACGTCCGTCCGCTCGTCTCCGTCCCCTGACCGCCGCAAGGAGCCCCGACCGGTGCCCGCCCTCCTGCCCCCGCCCCGTACCGGGCCCCGCCTGCTGAACCCGGAGCGACTGACACGGACGGAGGACGGCGAACGGCTGCACGCCCTGCTGTGGCGCCCTGGGCCGGGCTGGCGGATGGCCAGCAGCGCCGTGCTGGGCGGCGGGATCGCCGAGCGCGCGTGGGTGCTCAACGCCCAGGTCGCCCACGGATACCGGCGCACCGACCCGGCACGGCACCTGGCCGACCTGGCTCGCGCCGCGGGCGCCCGGGGGCCGGGGGTGGGCCTGATGACGGCCGCCGACGTGTCCGACGCGTCCCGCGCGCGGGACGGCGGCGTGGAAGCCGTGGCGACCGCGGGCATCTCGGTACGCGGATGGGCGGCCTCACCCGAGGAGGGCGCCACCGGGGCCACCGCACCGGGGACGATCAACATCGTCGCCGCGCTGCCGGTCGCACTGAGCGACGCCGCCCTGGTCAACGCCGTGATGACGATGACCGAGGCCAAGGTCCAGGCGCTGCTGGAGGCGGGCCTGGACTGCTCCGGCACTCCCACGGACGCCGTGTGCGTCGCCGCCCGCGCCCCACGGGAGGGTGCCGAGGTCCACTCGTTCGCCGGCCCGCGCTCCGAGTGGGGAGCCCGGCTGGCCCGGGCCGTCCACCGGGCCGTACTCTCCGCGCTGCCCGCCGGCCCGTGAATCCGGGTCCGTCACCAGGCCGGTGAGTCCGGGGCCGTTACAACGAGGTCCTGCGCCGTACCGCCACCACCCGCAGGGCCAGCGCCACGGCGAGCAGCACCCAGGCCACGGCGCAGTACACCCACGCCGTCGCGCCCCGCGCGAGGTCCACGGCGCTCCACACGGCCCACAGCGCGAGTACGACGCACAACGCCGTCCACGCGACGTCGGCGAGGCGGGTGCGCAACTGCGCGCGCTGCCGGGTGCCCGGTTCCAGATCACCGAGACCGCTGCCGGTGGGTGCCTGCCGCTCGTTCACGTCGGACTCCTTCGGAGGTTCGCTGGAGAGTGAACTCCGGGTACCCGCAGGCAGATCGCACAAGCGGAGAGAGGGCGTACGTGGGTGGGGGCGGCCCGGTCCGGGCCGCCCCCACGCACGCGTCCGCCTCGGGTGATCAGCGCTGAGAGGTTTTCTGCAGCGCCTTGTCCAGGGCGGCCTGGAAGCCGTACGCCCACAACTGGTTGACCCGGCCGCGCTCGTTGGCGTTCGGGTAGGCGTTGGTGCAGGACGGGCCGGGGCCGCCGCCCGACATCAGCTCGCTGCACGGGCCGGAGTAGTGGTCGGGCAGACCGAGTACGTGCCCGGTCTCGTGGGCGGTCACCCGGGTCGAGTCGTACTGCTGGTTCTGCCGGTAGTCGAGGAAGATGTAGCCGTTGCCGTGGCCGTCCGTGGACGCGTACGAGCCGCGCGAGTCGTTGCCCTCGTAGTACGCGAAGTCCGCGCCCGAACTTCTCTCCGCCAGCCGCACGTTGGACACCGAGCCGTTCCAGATCTGGGTGGAGCGGGATATCTGCGAACGGAAGCTGGGCGCGCCCGCGGCGCTGTAGTAGACGGTGACGGCCGCCGCCGAGGACGGGGCGGCGGCGCGCTTCTCGGCGACGGACTTGATGACCGCCTCGAAGAACGCCCGGTTGGCCCGGGCGTCCTCGCCCGAGCCGGCCGAGGGCTGGTAGCCGACGTGAGCGGCCCGGTCCGGGGCCCGGAGCGCGGCGCCGGTCGCGGCGGGGCCGGTGCCGAGCACGGCCGCCGTCAGACCGAGGCCGACCGCGGTGGACAGCAGGGGCAGACTGATGCGCATCGATGACTCCTTGTGTGGGGGAGTGGGGAGAAGTCGTCATCGGTGAGTGTGGAGCGCCCATGAGCCCGCTGTGATGATGGCAGCAGGCGATAGGACAGGGCTATCACCCGCCGCGCACCAGCCGTCGACAGCTTGGACCGGAGTGCAGAACTCGCCCTGATCCGCCGCCTTTTGTTCACCTGGCGCAACCAACTGTTCCGCCCTACGCTCCCTGCATGGAGCTCGAGGTGAGGCACCTACGCGCACTGTGCGCCATCGCCGACGCCGGCAGTCTGCACCGTGCGGCACGCCAACTGGGCGTCGCCCAGCCCACCTTGAGCACCCAGTTGAACCGCATTGAACAGGCCCTGGGCGGACCCCTGTTCATCCGGGAACGCACCGGCTGCCGCCCCACCCCGCTCGGCCGCACGGTCCTCGGCAGGGCCCGTCCGCTGCTGGCCGACATGCGCACCCTGGTCCGCGAGGCCCGCGCCGCCGCGGCCGGCGGCGACAGCCGGCCGCGGGTCGGCTCCACGGCCAGCCGCGCCCTGGCCGGCTGGCTGCGCCGGCTCAGACGGCCGGGCCTGGAACCGACACTCCAGATGGACGTCTCCGCCAACGCGCTGCTGCGCGGTGTCACCGACGGCCAGCTCGACGTCGCCTTCGTGCACGAGGTCGAAGGCTGCCCACTGCACGTGCCCGAGGGCCTGCGGACACGGGTCCTCGTCGAGCGTGAACCGCAGTTCGTCATGCTGCCCGCCGGCCACCCCGCGGCCGGCCGGCCCGTCGTCCGCCTCGCCGACCTGGCCGGCGACCGCTGGATGGTCGACCCCACCGTCGACGGCGAGTGGGACGGCGTGCACCGCATGCTGCGCGCCGTCGGCCTCGACCCGCGCGTGCTGCACGGCGACTACCACACCGCCGCGTCCCTCGTCGCCACCGGCGAGGTCGTGACCGTGTGCCAGCCCAGCTCCCAGTCACGCCCCGACACGGCGGTACGGCGTCTGTACGGCGACCCCCTCGGCGTACGACTGCTGCTGGCCGCGCGCACTCGCGCGGAGCTGGACGCCGTCTACCCGGCGCTGGAGGAGGCGTACTGGGAGGTGGCCCGCCAGTCCACCGCCTACCGGGAGTGGCTGGAACACACCGGGCCACGTCTCGTACCGGCGAGCTGAGCGATATCGGCCATTGCGGTGGTTTCCCACCCGAACCGGTATGGCAAGACGGTCATACGGTTACGGAGAGGTGTATGAGCTCTGTGCGACGTCTTCCGCCTCTTCGTTCGATGGCCGTCATCTGTGCCCTGGGCAGTTCCGTCCTGCTGATGACCGGCTGCACGAACGCCGACACGACACGTTCCAGTGTCGCCGAGGCGGCTCAGACCACTCCCCCCACCGGTACCGCTTCCGCCACCGGTACCGCTTCCGCCACCGACACCGCTTCCGCCACCGACACCGCTTCCGCCACCGACACGGCGTCCGCCACCGACACGGCGTCCGCCACCGACACCGCCTCTCCCTCTCCGTCTCCGTCGGAGACCCTGACCGATGACCAGTCCGAGCGCGAGGCTCTGGTCCCGAAGGCCAAGGTCACCTGGGACAAGGCGGCCGACACCGCCGTCAAGGAGGTCCCCGAGGGCAAGCTCGTCGACCTCGAACTGAAGCCCACCTCCGCCGAGGCCACCGCGTCGACCGGCTCGCCCAGCCCCAGCATGCCCAACCCGGCCCCCAGCCAGGGCGCCCCCGAGTGGGAGGCCAAGGTCGCCGCCCCCGACGGCACCCTGCACCGGATCGACGTCGACGCGGTCTCCGGCAAGGTCTTCCGCACCCAGGCCGAGGACCAGGACGCGGACGACAAGCAGCAGCTCGCCGACCGGCTCAAGAAGGCGACCCAGACGCCGGAGCAGGCCGTGAAGGTGGCCACCGACAAGACCAAGGGCACCGTCACCGGCGTCGAGCTGGACGAGAACGACAACCAGCAGCTCCTGTGGTCCGTCGACGTCGTGTCGACCGACAACTGGAACAAGACCACCGTGGACGTCGACGCGACGAACGGCAAGATCCTGCGCGAGGACGTGGACCGCGACTGAGCGCCGCCCCGAAACACCGCGAGAAGTACCGCGAGAAGAGAAGAACCACAGAAGGACAGAAGGACAGAAGAAGGAACCGCAGAAGGAACCGAGGAAGCACGACGGGAGCAGCCGGGTGGAGTCACCCGCCTGCTCCCGTCGCGCGTGCCCGGAGCTGTCAGCCGGCGGTCTCGCCCGCCACCGTGCGCGGAAGCGTGAGCACGGCCAGGAAGCCGAAGACCGCCACCGCCGCGAAGAAGTAGAAGCCCCACGGGTGCCCGACCCCCGAGGAGACCAGGGCGCCGGTGATCGACGGGCCGACGATCGAGCCGATCCGGCCGATCCCGGACGCCGAGCCGAGTGCCGTGCTCCGCACGGAGGCCGGATAGAAGTTGGTCACGTAGGCGTAGACGAGCACCTGGGCCGAGAAGACGAACACGCCGGTGAAGAAGACGACGACGTTGAGCAGCAGGTCGCTCTCCATCTTTATGCTCAGGCACGCGAGCATGACCACCGAGACGGCGAACCAGCCCATCGTGGTGCCCTTGATGCCCCGCCGGTCGGCGACGAGCCCGCCGAGGACCAGGCCCACGACACCGCCGACGTTCAGTACGAGGAGCTGGGTGACGGCCGTGGGCACGGGATAGCCGGCGTCGTTCATCAGCTTGGGCAGCCAGGTGTTGAGGCCGTAGACCAGCAGCAGCCCCATGAACGACGCGACCCAGATGCCGATGCCCGCACGCAGGTAGGCGGGCTTGAGCAGTTCGGTGAACGGCACCCGCTGGGCCCCGTCCCGCTTCGCCCGGACGAAGGCCTCCGACTCCGGCAGTTTGAACCACTGGACGGCGGCGACCACGAGGCCGACGACGCCGAGCAGATAGAAGAGGATCTCCCAGTTGTCGGTCACCTGAAGGGCCAGCAGCGAGGTGATCACCGCACCGGTGTGGTAGCCGGTCATCGTCAGCGTACTGGCGCGTGCCCGGCGGCTGGCAGGCATGTGCTCGGCCATCATCGTGAGCGAGACGGGCATGCACGCGCCCAGCCCCAGGCCGGCCAGGAGGCGGAGCGCGGCGAACATCGCGACGGAGTCGGCCAGCGGCACCACGATGGTGAGGAGCGAGAACAGCACCACCGAACCGATGAGCAGGCGGCGGCGCCCCAGCCGGTCGGCCAGCGGACCGACGCAGACCGCGCCGATCGCGACGCCCACGAGCGAGAGCGTCGCGATGGTCGTCGCGTCGCCCGCGGTCATGCCGAGGTGGTGGGTCTTGAGCAGGGTGGGGATGATGGCGCCGAGGACGACGAGGTCGTAGCCCTCCAGCAGGACGGTGATCCAGCACAGGATCACCGTCCAGGTGCTGCTGCTGCCGGCGCGGCCGGACTGCTCGGGCGCGTCGGACGTGGTGGCGGAAGCCATGGTGAGTCTCCCCCCGGGGGGCGGGTGTGAGTGAGCGGAGCGGCAACGGCCGGGGTGGCCGGGCGGCGAGGGCGGCCGGAAGGGTCAGAACGGGTAGTCGGCGATGTCCGGGCGGACCGTGACCCACTGGGTCTCGGTGAACGCCTCGACGTTGGCCTCGGCGCCGCCGAAACGGGACCCGGTGCCGGAGGCCTTGACCCCGCCGAAGGGGGCGTTCGGCTCGTCGTTCACCGTCTGCTCGTTGATGTGGACCTTGCCGGAGTCGATCCGGTCCGCGAGCTTCATCGCCGTACCGACGTCCCCGAGGATGCCGACCGACAGTCCGTACTCGCAGTCGTTGACGATCCGCGCGGCCTCCTCCAGTGAGGAGAAGCCGATGACGGGGGCGACGGGACCGAAGATCTCCTCGCGCCACGCGGGCATGTCGGTCGTCACACCGGTCAGGACGGTGGCGCGGTAGCCGGCGCCGTCGATCTCACCGCCCGCGGCGAGCTTCGCGCCCGCCGCGACGCTGTCGGTGACGATGCCGTGCACCCGCTCCAGCTGACGGCGGTCGATGATCGGGCCGAGCGCCACGTCCTCGCGGGCCGGGTCACCGACCGGCAGGGCCTCGGCCTTCGCGGCGAGCGCGGCGGTGTACTCCTCCACCAGCGACTCGTGCACGATGTGCCGGCCGGTCGTCATGCAGATCTGCCCCTGGTGCATGTACGAGCCGAACGCCCCCGCCGAGGCGGCCTTGGGCACGTCCGCGCCCTCCAGCACGACCAGCGCGTTGTTGCCGCCCAGCTCCAGGTGGGCGCGCTTCAGCAGCCTTCCGGCCCGTTCGCCGATCGCCCGGCCGACCGGCGTGGAGCCGGTGAAGGAGACGACCCGGACCTCGGGGGCCTCGACGACCGCCTGGCCGACCGAGCCGTCGCCCGGCAGCAGGTGGAGGACGCCGGCGGGGAGCCCGGCCGCCTCGAAGACACGGGTGATGACGACACCGCCGCTCACCGCGGTGCGCGGGTCCGGCTTGAGCAGCACGGCGTTGCCGAGGGCGAGCGCGGGCGCCACGGAGCGCAGGCCGAGGATGAGCGGGAAGTTGAAGGGCGCGATCACGCTCACGACACCGGCCGGGCGGCGCCGGGCGAGCGACCAGCGCGCCTCCTCGGAGGTGAGCACCTCGCCCTGGGGGTGCGTCGGCAGGCCCGCGCACTCGAAGCACTCGCCCACGGCGAGCCCCACCTCGAAGCTCGCCTTGGACCGCACCGAGCCGGCCTCACGCACCAGCCAGTCCTCGATCTCGGCGGCGTGCTCGGTGAAGAGCTCGCCCGCGCGGCGCAGCACGGCGGCCCGCCGCTGCGGTGGGGTCGCCGCCCACTCCCGCTGGGCCTCGGCGGCCCGTGCGGCGGCGCGGCCCACGTCCTCGGCCGTGGCCAGGCCGACGGCGCCGAGCCGGTCGCCGGTGGCCGGCTCGGTCACCGGGTGCTCGCCGGGGGAGTCCTGCCAGCCGTCGCTGAAGAACTTCCGGCCCCAGACGCCGCTGTCCAGGAATGTCATCGCTTGGCCTTTCCTCGGGGTGTTCGTGTCCGACATGTCTGTCGGGGTCAGGAGGGCGTGGTGAGCGCCGTGTCCACCTGGATGAGACGGGGGTGGTCCGGTCGCTCGGCGAGTACGGCGCGCAACTCCTCGGCGCCGCCGACGTGCTGGGCGCGGACGCCGTAGCCCTCGGCGATGCGGGTGAAGTCCAGCCCGGGGATGTCCAGCCCGGGAGCGTCCGGCACGCCGAGCAGTCCGCCGAACCAGCGCAGCGCGCCGTACGTGCCGTTGCGCAGCAGTACGACGGTCAGCGGGACCCGGTGCTGCGCTGCCGTCCACAGGGCGGTGATGCCGTAGTTGGCCGAGCCGTCCCCGATCACGCCGACGACCGGGCGGCCGGGCTGGGCCATCGCGACGCCGACCGCGCCGGGCAGGCCGAAGCCGAGTCCGCCGGCCGCCGGGAAGTAGTACGAGCCCTGGTGGCGCAGGTCCATCTGGCGCCACCACGCGGAGTTGGTCGACGTCGACTCGACGACGTACGCCGTGTCCTTCGGCTGTTCGTCGCGCAGCGCGGCGAAGACCTGCTCGGGGTGGAGGCCCGGGCCCTCGGCGGCGAGCGGTTCGGGCGCGGGCCGGTGGGCGCCCGCCGGCGCTCCGGGGGCGTCGAGCGACTTCAGGAGCAGGTCGATGACGGCTCCCGGGTCGGCGACCAGCGCCTCGCCCATCGGAGCCCGCGCGGCGGCCGACGCGTCCTCGGTCACCTGGATGAGCCGGGTGCCCTCGGGCAGATACCGGCCGGGGAGGTACTCGTGGTAGCGGAACACCGGCGCGCCGAGCACGAGCACGAGGTCGTGGCCCTCGAAGGCCTGCGAGACGGGCGCGATCCCGGCGGGCAGCACGCCCCGGAACTGCGGGTGCCGGTTGGGGAAGGGCAGCCGGAAGAGCGAGGGCGCCGCCCACACCGGACCGCCCAGGCGCTCGGCCAGCCGGACGGCGTCGTCGAACCGGCCCGCCGAGTCGATGTCGCCGCCCAGCACCAGCGCGGGGCGCCGGGCGGCGGCGACCCGCTCCACGAGCCAGCGGCTCTGCTCGCCGCCGGGCACCGAGGCCCGCTCCACTCGCCGGTCGAGCACGGCCAGGGCGTTGTCGTCGACGTCGGCCGACCAGTCGTCGTACGGCACGGAGAGATACGTCGGCCGCCGCTGGAGCCGAGCCTCGAACACGGCCTGCGCGAGCGCGCGCGGCACATCCTCGGCGCACGCCGGTTCCGCCGCCCAGCCGACCAGCGGCTTCATCAGGGTCTGCGCGTCGACGCTCGCCAGGTTGGCCTCCGGACCGATGGCGGGCCGCACCTGCTGGCCGGCCACCACCACGAGCGGGGTCCGGGAGGCGACGGCGTTGGTCAGCGCGCCCATCGCGTTGCCCGAACCGGACGCGGCGTGCAGGTTGACCAGGACCGGGCGGCCGGTCGCCTGGGCGTAGCCGTCGGCCATACCGACGACGGCGCCCTCGTGCAGGCCGAGGACGTAGCGGAAGCTCTCGGGCAGTTCGGCGAGGAAGGGCAGCTCGTTGGAGCCCGGATTGCCGAAGACGGTGGTGAGCCCCTGGCGCTCCAGGAAATCGTGGGAGACACGACGCACGGATGGCACGGACGGTTCCTTTCGCAGTGACGCCGGACACGCTAGGCACCCCGCGACATGGGCACCAATAGATGTTTCGGCACGCCGATATAGAGTTCATCGATATGGGCACCTTCGATCTCAACCTGGCCCGCGTCTTCGTCCTCCTGTACGAGACCGGGAGCGTCACCGCCACGGCCGAGACGCTCCACGTCACGCAGCCCACCGTCAGCTACAGCCTGGGCAAGCTCCGGCGGCACTTCGACGACGAGCTGTTCCGCCGCAACGGTCGCGGACTGACGCCCACGGCCGGCGCCCGGCGGCTGTACGAGCCGCTGCAGCGCGCCCTGGCGGAGATCGACGGGACGGTCCGGCAGGGTGACGCCTTCGACCCCGGGACCATGTCGGGCCGCTTCACGATCGCCCTCTCCGACCTCGGCGAGGCGACCCTCCTGCCGAGGCTCCTCGCCGCGGCCCGCGAGCGCGCGCCGGGAGTGTCGTTCACCGTCCGCCCGTTCGACGTGGAGGACGCCGAGAGCCAGCTGCGCCGCGGCGACCTCGACGCGTTCGTGGCCACCCCGGTGATCACCTCGCACCTGACCGTACGGATTCCGCTCTTCCGGGAGCGCTACGTCCTCATGGTCGCCGCGGACCATCCGCGCGTGCGGGGCGACGCGGTCACGCTGCCGGACCTCGCGGCCGAGCACCACGCGACGGTCTTCGGGCCGAGCGGGCACGTCGCGCCCCGGGCGGTGCTGGCCGCGCACGGGCTCCTGGAACGGGTGGCCGTGGACGCCACCCGCTTCTCGATGCTGCCCTACCTGCTGGAACAGACCGACCTGATCGCCATCGTCCCCGAGTACGTCGGGGAGGTCTTCACCGCCTCCCACCGGGTGCGCCTGGTCCGGCTGCCCTTCGAGACCGAACCGATCGAGATCGCCCTGTACGCGCGGCACGAGTCCTCGCGCAGCCCGGCGCAGCGGTGGCTGGTGCAGTTCATGGCCCAGGTGCTGGGCGAGCAGGTGAGCCCGGCCCAGCTGCCGCCGACCGCGGCGCCCCGATGACGAAGGCGTCGCCGGGCGGGCGTCACCCGTCGCGGCCCACGGCCGCCGAGCAGGGCGGTCCCGCCCGCGTGACGACGACACCTTCCCCGCCCTCACTCGTCCTGCGCGGACGGCACGCCACGACACGCGTGAACGCCGACGGCGACCGCCTGACCGCCGCGGGCCGCTCAACTCGCCGCGCGTGTTTACCGTTCTCGTGAAAGGCAAGGCGGTGTCCATGAGCGATCCGAACAAGGACACGAGCCAGAAGCCCACCACCACACGGACCGCCGATTCCAAGGCGCGTGACGCCGCGGACAAGGCGACCGCCCCCGCCTCGCGGGCCGGACAGGCCGCCGCGGGCAAGGCCGGTGACGCGGCGTCAGCGGCCAAGGCCGGCGCCCAGCGTTCGGCCCAGGCCGCGAACGGCGCCGTGCAGACGGCGGCGAAGGGCGTCGAAGCCGGCCGCCAGGCGGTCGTCACCACCTCGGGACACGTCGCGGCCACGGCCAGGACGGCGTGGACGGCCATCGCCCACCGCAAGCTCGTCGCGGCGGGCGTGGGCGCCGGCGTCACCGCCCTGAGCGCCGCGTCGTACGCGGTGGGCCGCCGCGCGGGACGCCACACACACGGCCCCCTCACCCGCCTCACCGGCGGCCGGATCTGACGCCTTCCGGACGGACAACTCCGCGGATCGGCGGCCGGATCGATGCCGAGGGGCGAGCGCTCCACGGCCATGACGGTGACCGCCGTATTCCGTCGGGCGGTCCGCGCGTCGTACCGATCGCCGGCCGGCCCCGCCGCGCCGTACCCCGGCGCGCGGGCCGGACCGGCAGTCGCGACCACCCGCCCAGGTCGTGCCGTCGGCCTCGGTCTCGGCCCGGACGTCGGGTCCCGCTCCCCGGACAGGGGAAGATGGGACCGCGAGCGAAGTCCCGACCGATGCGGAGGAGTGGGCGCATGCAGCATGACCGAGCCGGAAAGCCGGCCGGCCCCGAGGACCTGATCGACGTCGCCCGGCTGGTGACGGCGTACTACGCCCTGCACCCGGACCCGGCCGAGCCCGGGCAGCGCGTGGCCTTCGGCACGTCCGGGCACCGCGGATCGTCCCTGGCGGCGGCGTTCAACGACGACCACATCGCCGCCACCAGCCAGGCCATCTGCGAGTACCGCACCGCACAGGGCACCGACGGCCCGCTCTTCCTGGGCGCCGACACGCACGCCCTGTCCGAGCCCGCGAGGATCACCGCGCTGGAGGTGTTCGCCGCCAACGACGTGACCGTACTCATCGACATCACGGACGGCTACACCCCCACCCCGGCGGTCTCGCACGCCATCCTCACCCACAACCGAGGCCGTCCCTCGGGCCTGGCCGACGGAGTGGTCGTCACCCCCTCGCACAACCCGCCCGCCGACGGCGGCTTCAAGTACAACCCGCCGAACGGCGGTCCCGCGGGCTCGGACGCGACCTCCTGGATCCAGGACCGGGCCAACGAGATCATCACGGCCGGCCTGAAGGACGTACGGCGTATCCCCTACGTCCAGGCGCTCACCGCGCCCGGCACCGGCCGCTACGACTTCCTGGGTGCCTACGTCTCGGACCTGCCGAGCGTCCTGGACCTCGACGCGATCCGGACGGCGGGCGTGCGGATCGGCGCCGACCCGCTGGGCGGCGCCTCCGTCGCGTACTGGGGCCGGATCGCCGAACAGCACCGCCTCGACCTGACCGTCGTCAACCCGCTCACCGACCCCACCTGGCGGTTCATGACGCTGGACTGGGACGGGAAGATCCGTATGGACTGCTCGTCGCCGCACGCGATGGCCTCGCTCATCGAGCGGCGCGACCGCTTCACCATCGCCACCGGCAACGACGCCGACGCCGACCGGC
This sequence comes from Streptomyces sp. NPDC017225, assembly GCF_044331465.1. Taxonomy (NCBI): domain Bacteria; kingdom Bacillati; phylum Actinomycetota; class Actinomycetes; order Kitasatosporales; family Streptomycetaceae; genus Streptomyces; species Streptomyces sp. NPDC017225. Next base: position 382,390 of record NZ_JBIRNE010000002.1, read on the forward strand.
ACGGAATCGTCACCCCCGACGCCGGACTGATGAACCCCAACCACTACCTCGCCACCGCGATCTCCTACCTCTACGCCCACCGCACCCACTGGCCCTCGGACGCCGGCGTCGGCAAGACGCTGGTGTCCTCCGGCATGATCGACCGGGTCGCCGCCGACCTCGGCCGACGGCTGGTCGAAGTACCCGTGGGCTTCAAGTGGTTCGTGGACGGACTGGTCGGCGGCACGCTCGGCTTCGGCGGCGAGGAGTCCGCCGGGGCGTCGTTCCTGCGCCGGGACGGCTCGGTGTGGACCACGGACAAGGACGGCATCATCCTGGCGCTGCTCGCCTCCGAGATCACCGCCGTCACCGGCAGGACGCCCTCCGAGCAGTACGCGGCCCTCACCGCACGCTTCGGCGAACCCGCCTACGCCCGCATCGACGCCCCGGCGACCCGCGAGGAGAAGGCCCGCCTGGCCAAGCTGTCCCCGGCCCAGGTCACCGCCGACACCCTCGCCGGAGAGCCGGTCACCGGCGTGCTCACCGAGGCGCCGGGCAACGGCGCGCCCATCGGCGGCATCAAGGTGACCACCGAGAACGCCTGGTTCGCGGCCCGCCCCTCCGGCACCGAGGACGTCTACAAGATCTACGGCGAGTCGTTCCTCGGGACGGACCACCTCCGGCAGGTGCAGGACGAGGCCAAGCTCGTCGTCCTCGGCGCCCTGGGCGGCTGACGCCGCACCGGCACCCCCGCACCCGGCCCCCGGGCCGGTCAGTGACGACCGGTCCCGGGGAGTGCCACGGTCAGCCCGCGAATCTCGTAGCCGCCGATCGCCTTCTGGAAGGCGACGCGCGGCTGCCCGTTCATCCGGACACCGTCGAGGGCGAACAGCCGGCTGAGGAAGACATCGGTCTCCAGGAGGGCGATGTGCGCGCCCGGACAGCGGTGCGGCCCGTCGCCGAAGGCGAGCCCCGCACCGACCTCCGGGGCCCGGCCGGGACGGATCAGCAGGGGCTCGTCGCCCACGGCCTTCGGGTCCGTGTTGGCCTCGTCCAGGTGGAGCTCGACGTACTCGCCGGGGCCGACGGTCACCGGCCCGCCGGGACAGGGGAGTTCGACGGCCTCCGTGGTGCGCCGGCGCAACCGCCCGATCACCGGTTCCAGCCGCAGCAGCTCCTGGAGGACGGCCAGGCGCCCGCTCTCGTCCGCCGAGCGGTAGTGGTCGAGCAGACCGGCGTCCGAGAACAGCTGCCAGGCGGCCAGGCAGATGAACTCGCGCGTGGTGACCATGCCGGCCGCGGCGAACGTCAGGCACTCACCGAGGATCTCCGCGTCCGAGCAGCCCTCCGCGATCAGGTGCGAGATCAGGTCGTCGTGCTCGTGACGACGGTGCGCGCGGATGGCGGGGCGGACGTCGGCCAGGTGGATGCGGAGCCAGTTGGTGTTCTGCCGCACCAACCAGTAGACGCCCCGCACGCCGGTCAGGCCGGGCTCGCCGAACTCCTCGGGGAAGAAGCGCTCCAGCCTGCGGCGGATGCCGGGCCTGCTGTACCGCAGTCCCACAACCTCGCTCACCACGCCGATGGCCAGTTCGAAGGCCAGGTCGGAGAGCTGCGCCTCGCCCCTCGCGCGCAGGGCCGCGACCTGCTCGTCCGCGACGCGGACCATCAGGTCGCGGTAGTGCTCGTCCACCCGGCGGGGAGTGAAGAAGCGCGCGGTCTGCCGGCGATGCTCCCGGTGCTCGGGGCCGTCCCGGTAGAGCACGGGCCGGCGGACTCGGGGCGGGAGCTTCTCCACCGTCTCGATGCCGAGGCCGGCCTGCACGGTGCCGGGGCCGCGCAGCAGCGCTCGCGCGGCAGCGTAGTCGCGCACCTGCCACGTCCCGTCCGCCGCGCGGCCGACCGGGCACGCCGCCCCGGTCCGCCTCCGGACGGCCTTGCGCGCGGAGTCCTGTCCGTCGTGCGCCACGCGGGCACCCCCAAGTCCGTCCGCCGCGCGGCCCCGGTCACCGCCCGGCCCGCCGGCGTGGTCACAGGATCACGCACGCGCCGACTGCTGACCACCCCCGCGGTGCGCCCAGTCGGGGAGGAGCGACGTCACGACCGGGTGCCACCGTCCCGCGGGTGGGAGCGCAGGGCCCACGGCGGTGTCCGGACCTCCGTGTCGAGGCGGCCGGACGGCCGGGAGGCGAGGTGGGCGCGCAGCGCGGTCAGCGCGGGGTGCGGATTGCCGGCGTGCCAGAGCAGCGAGTGCGGATGGACGGGCGTCGGGACGCGCCGCAGATCGTGGACGGCGGGCCGGACGAGCGGGGGCCGCTCGCTGGGGGAAGGTCGCCACCGTCGAGGACTCGGCGGGCCGCCGCGAACGCGTGGGCGGGCCCGGTGAACAGCTGGAGCGGCTCGTCGAGGAAGGGCATGGCCTCGATGCCGTCGGGGAGTCCCCGCCCCGGCACGGTGACGCAGCGGAAGGACGCGTCGATCCCCCCGGACCGGACGGCGCTCGCAGAGGATGACGACATCGAGGCCGACGTCCGGGCGCGCGCGGTGGAAGCCGCGGAGCAGACCGGCCACGGCGGTCCGTCTGCCGATCACGCCGACCCGCGGAGGGCGGCGGCCGGGCCGTACGGAGGCGGCGGCCCGCTCCTCGGCGTCGAGCCGCGCACGCGCGTGCGGCAGGAACGCCTGTCCGACGACGGTGAGCCGGGCCCGCGCGCGGTACGAGTGAACAACGGCACCCCGAGCTCCTTCTCCAGCGCGGCGACACGCTGGGAGACGGCCTGCTGGGAGACCGCCGGCTCGGCGGCCGCGGCCTGGAACTGTCCGGCCTCCGCGACCATGACGAAGGTGCGTACGGCCAGGAGATCCAAGCGGCCAATCTACGGGCACGACCCTTCGCCGTGCCGGGTGCGGTGCCTGGACGAAGCGCAAAGCAGGTGCCTCAGCCCGGGCCGGCGTGTGATGATCCGCCGGTGGACCGTCAACAGATCTCCCGAATCGCCCATGCCGATCACCCGATCGCCGTCCCCCTGGACGACGACTCGGTACGCCGGCTCCTGGAACGCGGTGTCCCACGCGGCGACGCGCGCGTCCTCGACCTGGGCTGCGGCGGTGGCGAGTGGCTGCTGCGCGCCCTCGCCGAGCACCCGGGGCTGACGGCCGAGGGCGTGGACACCTCCGAGACCGCGCTCGCCCACGCCCGGGAGGCGGCGGCCCGGCTCGGCGTGCGCGACCGCCTCGTCCTCCACCGCGAGGACGCCACGCGGTTCACCGCCCCGCACCGCTTCGACCTGGTCCTGTGCGTCGGCTCCACCCACGCCTTCGGCGGCCTGCCCGCCACCCTGGCCGCCGCCCGCGGACACCTGGCGCCCGGCGGACGCGTCCTGGTCGGTGACGGCTACTGGGAGAGCGAACCGTCCGCCGAGGCCGTCGAGATGCTCGGCGACCTCACCGACCTGCCGACCACGCTGGACCGGGTCGCAGCGGACGGCTGGACCCCGGTCGGCGGACACGTCAGCACCCGACGGGAGCTCGACGCATACGAGTGGTCCTGGACGGGGTCGCTGGCCTCGTGGGCCCTGGACTACCCCACCGACCCGGACAGTGCCCAGGCACTGGAGGCGGCCACCACCCACCGCGAGCAATGGCTGCGGGTCTACCGGGAGTCGATGGGCTTTCTCTGCCTCGTCCTGCGTCCGACGAGCGACTGAGCGGCGAGACCGCGCAGTCGTCGTGATCGGACGGGCCGTTCTCTGATGTTTCCCGGATTTTGGGGGTAGACGGGCTGGCGTAACGGTCAAGGCTCAGGAAGAGGGCGGATCGGATGGACAGGGCTGCCCACGATGGGGACCGGCTGAGAAGCAGCGAGCTGGTCAGGGTTTCGGCGGAGTACGAGGGCATGCCCGGCGACATCGCCCGGGGCCGGGAGCTGGCCCGCGGGTTCCTGGCACGGGTGCGGGCCGCGCAGGGCCTCCCGGTGTCCGACCGCGCGATGGACCTGGTGCAGTTGGTGGTCAGTGAACTGCTGACGAACGCCTGCAAATACGCGCCCGGGCCCTCATTGGTCGATCTGGAACTGGCGGAGGACCGGGTGGAGGTCACGGTGTGGGACAGCGACCCGGTACTGCCGGTCGCCGAGACGGCGGACCCGGGCCGGATCGGCCGGCACGGGCTGGAGATAGTGATGGCCGTCTGCCAGAGCTTCGAGGTGCACCGGGAGCCGGTCGGCAAGCGCATGAGGGCCGCGGTGCGGCTCGCCGACGACATGAACGGCACGGCCGTCGGCCGCCCGTCCTGATCCGGGCGCGGTGCCGGCTCCCTCGCCCGGCGGCGGCCCACGCCGCTCACGGGCTCACCGCAGCGCCTCCCGCGCGTCGATCACCTCGGCCGCCTTCGGCGGCTGGATGTCCAGCGACTTGTCGAAGTCGGCGAAGGACGTGGTCGTGTCGTACTCGGCACTCCTGTAGACCGCCTTGAGCAGATACGGCGTGCCCTGCGTGGCGACGTAGAAGGTGTACGTCCCGCCCTCGTCCGCCTTGTCCGTCACGGTCAGCTCGACCGCCTCCCGGTCGCCGACGCGGGTGCTCTTGCCCTTCGTCGCCGTGCCGAAGGACTCGAAGGGACGCGTGCAGGAGGAGAGCCCGTCACCGGGCTGCGCCGCGTCGGCGGGCGTCTTGATCCACAGCCGCTGCTCGCTGGTGACGCTACCGGGCTTCCACTTCTCGAGATAGGCGCGGTCGGGACGGACGTAGTCGGTCTCGCCCAGCCGGATCTGGTCGAGGGTGCCGCCCTGGGAGAACGTGGTCTTCGCGGTGCACCGGCTGTCGAGGTCGGTCAGGAGCCGGACGGTGACCGTACCGCCCTTCGCCGCGGTGCTGGTGGAGTCGACCCGCACGGACTTCAGCGCCCGCATCGCGGCGTTGGCGTCCTCGAGCATGTCGTCGGCGGACTCGCTCCCGCCGGAGTCGCCGCCGCACCCCGCCACGAGGGCCCCCGCCAGCAGACAGGTCAGCACGGTCGCCGCCGTGGTCGTGTTCTTCGTCCGCACGCAACCCTCCCGGTACAAGATCAGCACCGGGAGCCTACCCGACCTCCCTCCTTCGGCCCTCAGGAGCGGTTCATCCCCGCCCCTGGGGGAACCTGGCGGGATGGACGGCGTCGGAAGGCTGTGAGGGTCGTGACATCACGCTGGGCGGGCCACCGGGACGGCGGCGGGCCAGGAGCCGACGGAGCGGGCACTGCCCCGGGGCCCGACTTCGCCCGCGCCGTCCTGGACGCTCTCGGCGCCGGCGTCCTCACCCTCGACACGTCCGGCCGGATCACCTCGGTGAACCCCTGGGCCGAGCAGCTGCTGGGGCGGTCGGCGCGGGACATGATGGGACACGACGCGCACGACCTCCTGCACCGGCACGCCGACGGCAGCCCCGTGCCGCGCGAACGCTGCTCGCTGCGCGACCCCCTGTACGGGACGCCCGCCCAGGAGGGAAGCGAGGAGTACTTCCAGCGGGCCGACGGCACCACGGTACCGATCATCTGGGCGGCCACCCCGCTGGCCGGGGAAGCCCGGCCGCAGGGGCTGGTCCTCGTCTTCCACGACTTCAGCCTGCACCGCAGCGCCGCCGAGGAGACCGAGGCGCGCACCGCCGCCCTGGAAGCCCTCACCGCCCAGCTGCACCTGGTGGCCGAGATCTCCACGGTGCCGGTCCCCACCGAGCGCACCTCCGCCACGATTCGCCGCCTCCTGCGCCTGCTGGTGCCGGAACTCGGCCAGTGGGCCGCGGTCGACGTCTACCCGGGACACTCGGACGTCCTGGAGCGGGTCGCCGTCCGCAGCAGCACACGCCCGCACCGCACGGGACGGCTGAGAGGGCGGGTGACCTCGCTGCCCGACCCGGCCCGCGCCGCGCTGACCCGGCTGGTCAACGGTGACCGCCCCGCCCCGCTGAGCGCGGAGGACCTGTCGCACGACCCCCACCACCCTCTCGCCGCCACCCATCGCGTGCTGTTCGAACGGCTCGGCGGACACTCGGCCGTCATCGTGCCGCTCCGCACCCGGCAACGGACGTACGGGATGCTGACCGTGGCACGCGCGCAGGAGCGCCCCGCGCACACCGAGGACGAGGTCGCCCTGCTGGCCGACATCGGCCGCCGTGTCGGACTGGTCCTGGAGAACGCCCGCCTCTACCACGAGCAGCAGAACGTCGCCGAGACCATGCAGCGCCAGCTGCTGACGCCCCTCCCGCAGGTCGACCACCTCCGTATGGCGGCGCGGTACTGGCCCGCCGAGAGCGCCATGGAGGTCGGCGGCGACTGGTACGACGCCTTCCTGCTCGCCGACGGTGTCATGGCCCTGGTCATCGGGGACGTGGTCGGACACGATCTGCAGGCCGCCGCCCACATGGCCGAGGTCCGCAACATGCTGCGCGCCCTGGCCTGGGACCACCAGGAGCCGCCCAGCGTGATCATGCGACGTCTCGACGAGGCCGTGACCAACACCAGTGACGCCCCCATGGCCACGCTCGTCTTCGCCCGCGTCGAAGGCCCCGAAGGCGGCCCCTGGCAGTTCCACTGGGTCAACGCCGGCCATCCGCCGCCCCTGCTGATCACACCGGACGGCGGGACCCGCTTCCTGGGGGCCGGCCACGGACCGCTCATCGGCATGGGCGCCACCCTGCGCCTCGGCCTGGACTGGCCCGACGCGCACGAGGAGCTCCCGCCGGAGAGCGTCCTCCTGCTCTACACCGACGGCCTGGTGGAGAGCCGCGACCGCCCGATCGACCTCGGCATGGCCAAGCTCCGCCACCACGCCGGCGTCCTGGCCCGCCGGCTGGAGGGGCGGAGCATCGACGCGTTCTGCGACGAGCTGCTCGCCCGCATCACACCGCGCGGCGACGACGTCGCGCTGCTCGCCCTGCGCCTGCCCGGCGCCGGCGCCGGCGCACCGGGGGACACCGCGCCGCCTCCACCGCCCCAGTCCGCGCACAGCGAGGCGGCCCCCGACCGGGCCGCTCCGGGCTCACGCCGTCAGGAGCCCGAGGTGGAGGACACGACACACGTCGACCCGGACGCGTAGGGACGGAGTGGGGCGGCGACGCCGCGTTCACATGCGCCGCTCCGCTCGCCGTACCCGTCCGGTCGTCTGCCGCGTGCGGAAGCGGCGTAAGTACGTTCGACTGCTGGGGGAGATGCCGAGGCGTCCCCATCACCCGCCGGCCCACGCCGCACGGCCGGGCCCCGACCGACGGAGGGCGCATGCCCATCTGCACCACTCGCGACGGCGTCGACATCTTCTACAAGGACTGGGGCGCGGGCCGTCCGGTCGTCTTCATCCACGGCTGGCCGCTGAACGGCGACGCCTGGCAGGACCAGCTCAAGGCGGTGGCCGACGCCGGGTACCGCGGCATCGCCCACGACCGCCGCGGACACGGCCGCTCCACTCCGGTCTACGACGGCTACGACTTCGACACCTTCGCCGACGACCTGAACGACCTGATCACCGGCCTCGACCTGCGCGACGTCACCCTCGTCGCGCACTCCATGGGCGGCGGTGAACTCGCCCGCTACATCGGCCGGCACGGCACCGGGCGGGTCCGTTCCGCGGTCCTGCTCTCCGCCATCACGCCGCTGATGCTGGGGGGGCCGGACAACCCCGAGGGCGTCCCCCAGTCGGTGTTCGACGGCATCAAGGCCGGGATCATCGAGGAGCGCTCGCAGTTCTGGCAGGACACCGCGGTCGACTTCTTCTCCGCCGACCGCGAGGGGAACAAGGTCACACGGGGAAACAAGGACGCCTTCTGGTACATGGCGATGGCGCAGACCATCCAGGGCGGCGTCGACTGCGTGGACGCGTTCGGCACCACGGACTTCCACGAGGACCTGAAGAGGTTCGACATCCCGACCCTCGTCGTCCACGGCGACGACGACCGGATCGTCCCCATCGACGCCACGGGCCGCAAGACCGCTCGGCTGGTGCCGGGCGCGGAGCTGAAGGTCTACGAGCGGGCCTCCCACGGCATTGCCGTGGTGCCCGGCGACAAGGAGCGGTTCAACGCGGACCTCCTGACGTTCCTGAAGAAGTAGCCCCGCCCGATGCGGAGAAGCGGCCCCGGCCCCGAGCCCGGGACCGCGGCGGCCGAGGCAGGCGGGCCCCGACCGTGGCCTTCCGAGGTGACCGGGCGCCTGCCGATCTCGGCCGGCGGACCCCGGGAGGCGGACAACGCGGGCCGCGGTCCGGGCGGACGTTCACCCGGCTGATCGTCTTGAGTGGTGCGAACCGAAGAGCTGGCTGACGGTGATTCACGTCGGGACCGGGTCCCCTCAGCTGACGAAGCACCAGCTGCCCGGTCGTGACGGAAGGAACTCAGATGCGTTCTGCTCGCATGCTCCTGACCACGGCGGCGGCCTCGGCCGTCCTCGTCCTCGGCGCTCCCGGCGCCTACGCGGCGGCCGGGGGCGACTGGGAACACGACGACTCTTCCTACGGCAAGGAGCACGACAACGGCGGCAAGCACGAGGAGCCGCGCGGCGGCATGCACACGGGCGGCGGTGCGCTGACCGCGGTGAACGAGGGCGACTGGGAGAAGCAGGACTCGGAGACGTCCAAGCAGGGCTCGGGCACCTACAAGCAGGACGAGGGCGAGAAGTCCTGGGGCGGCGGCGAGCACGAGAAGCCGCGCGGCGGTATGCACACCGGGGGCGGCGGGCTGGACGCGCCGACCACGACCGCGGGCGGACTGGCCGTCCTGGGCGTCGCCGCGACCGGTCTGTACGCCGTCCGGCGCAGGAAGTCGGCTCACGGGATGGCGTGAGTCATGCCGGGCGCGATAGCCGTCGGGCCGCCACCCAGGCACCGCGTGGCGGCCCGGCTCGCTCGCCCCCGTCCTGTCCGCCGCCCGTGCCCCAGTGAGGTGGTCCTCGATGTCAGTCCCCCCTTCCTCTCCCGCCGACGACGAGCAGGCGCCGACCGGGTCCCGCTCGGGCATGACGGTGCTGTGTGCCGTGGCCCTCCTGGTCCTGGCGGTGAGCCTGGTCGGCGGCAACGACACGTCGGCCGACTCCTCCCGCCCACCGCTCGCCCCTCAGCCCGGTGTGTCGGCCCCCTCCGCGGCCGGCGGCCAGGCGGACACGGAGGCGGACACCGAGGCGGACGCGGATACGGACACGGACGCGGATACGGACCTGCCGCGCTCGAAGCCGGTGCGTCTGCTCATCCCGGAGATCTCCGTCGACGCCCCCTTCACCGACCTCGCCATCGGCGCGAACGGGCAGCTGGAGCCGCCGCCGCCCGACGACACCAACCTCGTCGGCTGGTACGCCAAGGGCGCCTCCCCCGGCGAGAGGGGCACCTCGATCATCGCCGGGCACGTGGACACGAAGACGTCCGCGGCCGTCTTCGCGTACCTCGGCCAACTGGACGAGGGAGACGTCTTCCACGTCCGCAGAGCCGACGGACGCCGGGCGACCTTCGAGGTCGACGGCCTGGAGACGTTCGACAAGGACGACTTCCCCAGCGAGCGCGTGTACGGCGACGCGGACCGGCCCGAGGTACGGCTCATCACCTGCGCGGGCGACTACGACCGCAAGGCCAAGGACTACACGGAGAACCTGGTGGTCTTCGCGCACCTCGTCTGAGTTCCGCGGCGCGGTGCCGGCGGTGCCGGTCACCCGCGCAGTGCACACGAGTCGCGCGCCACCGGGGCCGGGCACACGATCTAGGAACGCCGGCGTCGCATCACCGCGGCCGACGTTCAGTTCCGCACCCGCGAAGGAGATGTGCGCAGGATGACCACCACGTCCCCCCCTGTTTCGGAACCGCCGACGCGACAGGCGTCGCACCATGTCTCCCAGTCCGTGTTCGACGGCTCCAGGCTCCGGGTCGTCCTGCTGGTCGAGGTCTACGACGGCGCCCAGCAGCAGTTCCTCGAGACGTACGAGCAACTGCGCAGCCACGTCGAGTCCGTCCCCGGCCACCTGGGCGAGCAGTTGTGCCAGTCCATCGAGAACCCCTCCCAGTGGCTCATCACCAGCGAGTGGGAGAGCGCTCCGCCCTTCCTGACCTGGGTGAGCAGCGAGGAGCACGTGCGGATGGTGAAGCCGCTGCACAACTGCGTGCGGCACACCAGGTCGCTCCGCTTCCACGTCGTCCGGGAGACGAGCCACCCGGCGGCGGGTGCCGGGGCCGCCCGGGGCGGGCTCCAGACGTCGCCCCGCCTCGGTGACGGCGTGATCCGGCACGCGCTCACCTTCACGGTGAAACCGGGCAGCGAGGAGGCGGTCGCCGCAATCCTCGCGGACTACGCCTCGCCCGAGCCGCGGGTCGACGACACCACACGGCTGTGCCGTACGTCCCTGTTCCTGCACGGCAACCGGGTGGTGCGGGCCATCGAGGTGCGCGGTGACCTGCTCGCGGCCCTGCGGCACGTGGCCGAGCAGCCCGAGGTGCGGGCCGTCGAGGAGGCCATCAACCCGTATCTGGAGCAGGACCGGAACCTCGGCGACCCGGAGTCCGCCCGGATCTTCTACACACGGGCGGCACTGCCCGCCGTCCACCACGTGACCTCGGGGCACCAGGACCCGGCGGCGCGGCGGCACGCGTTGTCGTATCCGGCCAGGCCGGGCTGCGGCATGCGGCTGGCCCGGCTGCTCGCCGAGCGCGACGAGGCGGCGGCACAGGACCCGCGCGGTCCCGTTCTGTGCAGCACGGTCTTCCAGCGTGACGACATCGTGGTGCGGCTGGTCGACGTACGAGGCGGGCTCGACGCCGCGGGCCCGGCGGTGTCCCTCGGCCTCTCGGACCCCGGCCAGGTGGCCGAGCTGACTACGCTCCTGGAGGGCCCGGCGGGTACGGACGGATCAGCGCCGGCGGGCGGCGACCTCGCCCGCGCTCTCGAGGGCGCCCGGATGGGGCTGGTCACCGACCGCCGGGCGCCCGACGCCTGAACCGCCCCTCCACGGCGCGCACACGTCGGCCGCCGGACCGCCGCGGGGGCGGTCCGGCGGCCGACGTGCCGCGGCTTCGGGTCGGCTCACTCGGGCACGGTGCAGTCGAACGCGTGCAGGTAGGGGTTGACCGGGCGGATGTCGTCGATGACGAGGCCCGCGTCGGTCAGCCGGCCGACCATGCTGTCGGTGGTGTGCTTGGCGCCGCCGACGTTGAGGAGCAGCAGCAGGTCCATGGCGGTGCTGAACCGCATCGAGGGCGTGTCGTCGACGAGGTTCTCGATGACCACGACCCGGGCCCCGGGCCCACCCGCCGCCATGACGCCCCGCAGCGCACGGGCGGTGCTGTCGTCGTCCCATTCGAGGATGTTCTTGATGATGTACACATCTGCCTGGACGGGGACGGCCACCCGGCAGTCGCCCGGCACGATCCGCACCCGGTCCGCGAGCGATCCGCCCTCGCGCAGCCGCGGGTCGGCATTCTCCACCACCCGTGGCAGGTCGAGCAGGGTGCCGTGCATCGTGGGGTACTTCTCCAGCAGGCTCGCCACCACGTGCCCCTGGCCGCCGCCGATGTCCGCCACCGACGCGCTCCCCGACAGGTCCAGGAGCGCCGCGACGTCCTGGGCCGACTGCCGGCTGGAGGTCGTCATGGCGCGGTTGAAGACCTCGGCCGACTCCGGAGCGTCCTCGTTGAGGTAGGCGAAGAACTCCTTGCCGTACAGACTCTCGACGACATTGCCGCCGGTACGCACCGCCTCGTCCAGCTGGGGCCACGCGTCCCAGGTCCACGGCTCGGTGCACCACAGCGTGATGTAGCGCAGGCTGTGCGGGTCATCCTCCCGCAGCAGCAGGGACATGTCGGTGTGCGTGAAGGTCCCGTCCTTGTGCTCGGCGAAGACGCCGTAGCAGGTCAGGGCACGCAACAGCCGGCGCAGCGGCCTGGGCTCGGTCTTCACCGCGGCCGCGAGGTCCTCCACGGCCATGGGCGTGTCGCCGAGCGCGTCGGCGACGCCGAGCCGGGCGGCCGCGCGGAGGGCGGCGGCACATGCCGCCCCGAACACTAGCTCCCTCAGCCGCATGGGCGGTGGCGGGGCAGTCTGTGCGGTCGTCATGTGCCGCTTCCTTCCTTCTTCTTCGGTCCTCGGGTGACTACGGCCGACCGGTCAGCACAGTCCCGCGGGCTTGGAGGCGCCGCAGGTGTTGCCGGTGAAGGTGTTGCTCTTGGCGGTGTCCCCGGTTTCGGCGTTGACCAGGTCGGCGGGGGAGTTGTCGCGCAGCCTGTTCCCGTTGACCTCGTTCTTCGAGTTGGGGGCGCCCACCATGCTCGCGGCCAGGACGATGCCGCCCGACATCGACGACTTGCCGGAGTTGCCCTCGACCGTGTTGTCGGTGACCAGGACCTTCTCGGTGCCGGTCAGGACGATGCCGGAACCCTGGAGCGCCTCCAGCCGGTCGGTCTTCGGGCAGGACTTGTTGTTGCGCACGACGTGGTTGTCGCGCACGACCAGGTCGCCGGCCATGGGCTTGTTCTCGTCGCCGACGACGAACACGCCCGCGCAGTTGCCGCCGATGTAGTTGTCCGCGACGGCGAGGTTGCGCAGACGGCGGACGGTGATGCCGATCCGGTTGCCCTCGACCCGGTTGTGGGCGACGACCGTGCCCTCGGTGTCCGCGGCGCCTTCCTCGGCCTTGATGGTGTTGGCGAGGAAGATGCCGGCGTCGCCGTTGTCGCGGGCGATGTTGTCCACGAAGAAGCCGTGGACCGACCGCTCCTGGGCGATGCCCCAGACGCCGTTCTTCACCGCCGTCACGTTCCGCACGGTGAGCCCGTCGGTCGCCATGGAGAACAGGCCGGTGCGCTTGAAGCCGGTCACCGTCAGGTCGGCGACGGTGATGCCCTTGACGTTCTTGTCCTTCGTCCCGATCACGCAGATGCCGTTGCCGCCCTCGGCACAGGTGTTGTCGGTGGCCTTCTCCGCGCTCGGCTTGATGACCGTGCCGCGGCCCACGCCCCGCAGGGTGAGCCCGGGCGTGCTCACCTTGACGCTCTCGTGGTAGGTGCCGGAGGTGACGAGGACGGTGTCGCCCGACCCGGCGGCGTCCACCGCCTTCTGGATTGATTCGCCGGGGTGGACCACGTGGGTCGTGTGGCCGGCGGATGCCGGGGCCGCGCCGAGCCCCGTTCCGATCATCGCTGCGGTGCACACCAGGTACACGACATGGCATTTCTTCATATTCCGCACGTTATGCCCGAAAGATTCACGCGCGGGACGGATGAGCCATCCGACGGCGTGTCATGAACGGACGGTGAGCCGGTGGTTCCCGGGCAGACGGCATAAGAGATCAACATGTCGGCCGCAGGGAGGAATGACCATCGTGACCGTGCCTGAACACCGCACCCGCCCGAGACGCCACGGGCGCCGCTTCGACCTCCGCGCGACCGCCATGTTCTTCGGCCTCGCCGCTGTCGGACTGATCATCGTGGGGTGGGTCGGCCGGATGGCCGTCGACGTCGCGCAGCGGCGTCCCGTCTGGGCCGTCGTCCTGGTCCTCGCGGCAGTGGTGGCGGGTGTCGTCTGCTGGCGCGGGCGCTCCGGGTTCTCCCCGTCCAGGCTGGCGCGCCGAACCACCGGCGCCCTGGAGGAGGCCACGGCGACAGCCCTGGACGCGCTGGAGGAGCAGCGGACGATGGTGCCCGCGGGCGAGGCGGCGCCCGTTGCCGAGGCGCCCGGCGTCGAGGAGGCCACCACGGTGGCGGCCGCCGGCCACGAGGCGCTCAGCCCCGACGAGTTCGAGCAGGCGATAGCCGGTCTCTGCGTACGGGACGGCTGCGCCGAGGTGGAGGTGGTGGGCGGAGCGGGCGACCTCGGCGCGGACGTGGTGGCGGTGGCCCCCGACGGCCGGCGCGTCGTCATCCAGTGCAAGCGCTACGGCGACGACAACAAGGTCGGCTCCCAGGATCTGCAGCGCTTCGGCGGTACCTGTTTCACCGTTCACGAGGCCGACGTCGCGGTCCTCGTCACCAGCAGCGACTTCACCGCACCGGCCGTCGAGTACGCCGAGCGGTGCGGAATAGTCTGCGTGAACGAGGCGCGGCTGCGCGACTGGAGCGAGGGTCTGGGACCGGCGCCCTGGGCGCCGGGTTTCCCCGTGGAGGACGGGACTCGATCCTCGGGCCGGGCCCTCCAGTGATCTCCCGGAGCACTCCGCGCCCCGCCGAACGCCGGGGCGAAGCGATTCTTCCGCTGTCCGGTGGCAACCTGGGCGGCATGGGCAAGACCGCGCTGATCGTCATCGACATGATCAACACCTACGATCACGAGGACGCCGAGCTGCTGATTCCCGCCGTGGAATCCGTGCTGCCGGCGCTGACCGGCCTGCTGGGGCGGGCCCGGCGCCAGGGCGTTCCCGTGATCTACGTCAACGACAACTTCGGTGAGTGGCGCTCGCACCACGGCGAGATCCTCGACAAGGCGCTCTCCGGACCGCACGGCCGCCTCGTCGAGCCACTGCGGCCGGACGAGTCATCCCTCTTCGTGGTCAAGGCACGCCACTCGATCTTCTTCGAGACCCCGTTGACGAACCTGCTCTTCGAGCAGGGGATCGACCGGCTCGTGCTGTGCGGGCAGGTGACCGAGCAGTGTGTGCTCTACTCGGCGCTCGACGCCCACATCCGCCACCTGCGGGTCGTCGTCCCGCGCGACGCGGTCGCCCACATCCACGCCGACCTGGCGGATGCCGCGTTGCGCATGATGCGGCGGAACATGGGCGCCAGGGTGTGCGACAGCGGCGAGTTGTGGGCGTGAGGCGATCCACCGAGGGGCGGCCCGCGGGCGTGAGCATCCGCTTCGAGCCGGCCGCGTGGCCGCCCTCGCCGGCCGACCCCGTCGTGAGAACGGTTCGCCTGCTCCGACCGGCGTACGGAACGCGCGGCCTGCGCGGCGCACCGTCGTCACGTGGTGTAACAGTCTCTGTATGATCTGTAGACGAAATGCTCGTCCGAGCGGCACGCGCAGTTCGCGGGGCCGAAGGACCCGGACCGCCGTGGTGGTCCTGTTCGCCGCGACCGCACTGGGTGCGACCTCCGAAGCGGCGGCGTCACCGTCAATCCCCCCGCGCACCGACTGGGACGCCATCGCCGCGTGCGAATCCGGCGGCGACTGGGACGCGAACACCGGAAACGGCTACTACGGAGGCCTGCAGTTCGCGCGGTCGAGCTGGATCGCGGCGGGCGGCCTCGAGTACGCGCCGCGCGCGGACCTGGCCTCCCGCGGGGAGCAGATCGCCGTGGCCAAGCGGCTGGCCCGTATCCAGGGAATGTCGGCCTGGGGGTGCGCCTGATGTTCCCACGCGGTGCGGCCGGGCAGACGTAGTCATGTGAGCCGCCCGGCCGCGGCAGGGGAAGGAGGGATCGGCAGCCATGACACTTCTCCCCGGCCCCGGCCTTCCCTCCCCGCGCGCACGGCTCGGCGACATGATCTTCTCCAGGGTGGCGGGGCCGCGAGGGCCGGAGAACCGTGCCCGCATCCACGACGCACCGGGTCCGCGCTGGTTCGGCCCGGAGCGACCGGTCAGGCGGGTGCACGGGGACGCCTCGATGTTCATCGGAGGGCTGTCCGCCCTGCTGCTCCAGTCGCTTCACCCCCTGGCCATGGCCGCCGTCGCCGCGCACTCCGGATTCCGCGGCGACCCCTGGGGCCGGCTGCAGCGGACCAGCACCTTCCTGGCCGTCACCACCTACGGACCGGCCGACAGCGCACGGGAGGCGTGCGAGCGGGTACGGGCCGTGCACGACACCGTGCGCGGCACCACCTCGGAGGGCCAGACCTACGCCGCCGCCGATCCGCACCTGCTGTGCTGGGTGCACATCGCCGAGGTCGACAGCTTCCTGCGCGCCCACCAGCGCTACGGCGCCCGGCCCCTGGACGACGACGGGTGCGACGCCTACGTGGCCGACATGGCGCGCATCGCCACCGCGCTCGGTGTCCCGGACCCGCCCGTGGACCGCGCCGGGCTCGCGGAGCGACTGGCCGCCTACCGCGGCGAACTGCGCGCGAGTGGCGAGGCCCGGAGCACCGCGCGGTTCCTGCTGCTGAGACCGCCCGTGCCGCTGCTCGCACGTCTTCCGTACGGAGTCGTCGCCGCCAACGCGGTCTCACTGCTGCCGGGCTGGGCCTCGCGCGCCCTGTGGCTGCCCCGCGTCCCTCCGGCGGAGAGCGTGTGCGTACGCCCGCTCGGCGTGGCCGTGACGGCGGGCATCCGCTGGGCGCTGGCTCCGCCGCGCGACGCGGCGTAGTCCCGGGTTCGCCGCCGACACGTCGGACCGGCCTGCCCGACGGGTCTGTCAGGCACCCGGCCCGGGGTCCGGCCGTACCGGCGTGCGAAGACCCGCCCGGGCCGCTTCCAGCTGGGCGGCGAAGGCGATGCCGAGGAAGAGCGCCACGGCGGTGAGGTTCGCCCACAGCAGCAGCGCGATGAACGCGGTGAGCGGACCGTAGACGCTGCCGAAGGCGCCGCTTCGGCCGATGTACAGAGCGAGCAGCCAGGTCGCCGAGACCCACAGCACGAGGTGGACCGCAGAGCCGAAGGCCAGCCAGGTGTAGCCGGGCTGGTCGCGGCGGGGCGACCAGCGCAGGATCACCGCCGAGGCGACCCAGGCCAGCAGCAGTCCCGCCGGTACCTGCAGCATGCCCCACCACCCGGCGCCGCCGTCCCGGTCGCCGACGGAGCGGGCCACGGCGTCCCCGACGGCCCCGCCCGCGACGAGTACGAGAAAGCCCAGAACCATGGGCAGGCCGGCGGTGAGCGCGAGCACCAGCGCCCTCGCGTACTTGCGGGGGAAGGGACGGTCGCGCTCGATGCCGTAGATGCGGTTGGCGCCCCGCTCGATCTGTCCCATGGCGGAAGCGAGGTTCAGCACGGCGAACGCCAGGCCCAGCCACAGCGCGAGCGTGCTCCACGCGTCGCTGTCGGCGCTGCGCCGGGTGCCCTCGAACGCCTTCTCCACCACGTCGGCACTGGCGCCCGGCACGATCCGGCCGAGGGTGAGTTCGATGACCCGGCCCACGCCCTCGGTGTGCACCGACGTGGCGAGGCCCACGAGCACGATGGTGAACGGGACCAGGCCGATCACCACCTGGAAGGCGAGGGCCCGCGCGTTGGTGAAGCCGTCCGCGTAGCGGAACCGGGCGAAGGAGTCGGTCAGCAGCCGCAGGCCGCCGTACCGGCGCAGCGCGGTCAGGGCTTCGTCGCCGGAGAGTTCTTCTCCGAGCATGTCCCGGGTCTGCGGTACGTGGCCGGCGGTTCCCACGGTGCGGCTGCTCCTCGGGGCGAGGCGGACGAGGTCGGGGGCTTCCACTCAAGCGCATGCCCGGGAACGGGCCGGGCAGCGCGGCGCGGCGCGGACGATTCTCGGCGGCCGCGGCGGCGCCCGACCCGGTCGCCGTGTTGACCGGGGTAACCCGTGGGCGTGCATATGTGCCGCGCACCGCCGGATCTCGTTTCCGTGTCCGGCGGATGGGCAGTCCCCCGCGGGGGAGCCGAGGGGCGGTCCCGGACGTTCCGTACGCCGATACGTCCGGGGCCGCCCTCGCGGCCTGCCCCCGGTGCGGGGAGGGGCTACGCGCCGGTCTGCCCCTTGTCCCGGCCGGCGAGTTCGTGCAGCCGGGCCAGATCCGCGGCGTGCTCGCTCATCCGCACACCGATGAGTCCGTAGGTGAGGAGCACCGCGCCCGCCACGGACAGGGGCACCGAGAGGCCGAGCAGCGCCAGCGCCTCGGGCCAGTCCCGTTCGTCGCCGCAGGGGTCCTCGGCCGGTCCCTCGTTCGCGGTGCCGTCGTCGGTGAAGAGGCGGGACTCGCACTCCGTCGGGGTGGTCGAGTACTCGCGCTCGATCTCGTACGGGGTGGCGAGCAGCACGCCGCACCACACCCACAGCACGCTCGCGACGGCCAGCAGGCCGAGACCGATGCTTCTTGTCCGGCGGCCGCGTTCACGGAACCGCATGTCGAATACCTGTGGATGCACGAGGACCGAACCTAGCAGCCGCGCCGTCGGGGCCGGGCGGAGCCCACCCCCGCTCGAAACGGCGAAGTGGCACGCGTCAGGCCCGGCCGGGGGCGGGGCCGGCCGCCCCGTGGCCTTCCAGGCGGCCGGAACCGACGGTGGGGCCCGAGGGGGAAGGGCGGTGCAGGCCCGGACCTCGACTCCCGGTGCGCCGGCCCGAGTAGGCGGACCAGCGGCCGTCGCGCCGCGCCACCGTGATGTCGCGGCCGAAGCACGCGGTCAGGAGGGAGTCGGTCAGGACGTCGTCCACTCCTCCCTGGGACAGGGTCCGGCCCTCGCGCAGCAGCAGGGCGTGACCGACGGCCGGGAACAGTTCCTCCAGGTGGTGGGTGACCGTCACGGTGGCCAGCCGCGGGCGGCCCTCGGCCAGTTGGTGCATGGCCTCGACGAGGTCCTCGCGGGAGGGCAGGTCCAGGGCGTTGAAGGGCTCGTCCAGGAGCAGCAGGGGAGGGTCGGCCATCAGTGCCCTGGCGATGAGGACGCGCGCCCGCTGCCCGCCCGAGCAGACGCCGTACGGCCGGTCGCACAGCTCCTTGACGTCGAGTTCGGTCAGGAGTTCGCGGGCCCGGAGCCGGACCTCGTCGTCGTACGTCCGCCACAGGGGCTGCACGGTGCCGCTGTGGCCGGTGAGGACGACCGTGTGGGCGGTGAGGTCCGGTGGCACCCGCTGGGCGGACGTGACATGGCCGATGCGTGCGCGCAGCTCGCGGACGTCGACCCGGCCGAGCCGGCTGCCGAGGACCTCGACGCTCCCGGCCGTGGGGTGCGTGAGCGCGCCGAGCAGCCGCAGCAGGGTGGTCTTCCCGGCGCCGTTGGCCCCCAGCAGGGCCCAGTGTTCTCCCGGCCGGACCGTCCAGTCGATCCCGTCGAGGATCAGCTGGTCCGTCGTGTGGCGGCGGACGCTCACGTCCCGGAGCCGCAGTACGGCCGCCTCGTCTTCGTTCGTCAGGGATGTGGCTGACTGCCCGGCCATACCGGAGCTCCTTCGCGCGGGACGCCGATCGTTCACGCCGAACGCTAGATGTAATCACCACGCGCTTGCCGGGCCGTCCGCTTCCTGGACGCCGGGCACCGGGGCCCGCCGGCCTTCCGGCCGGCGCCGGTGACGGCCCCGGGAACCGAGCGCCCGCCTCCGTCGTGACGGAGGCGGGCGGGAGTGGGGCCGCGGTCCGGGCCGGAGTCCGGTTCGGTCCTCGGGGCGGGACGGGTCAGACGCCCGCGACGGACTGGATCCACGAGCGGTAGGCGGTCACGTTCGTGTAAGCCGTGGTGGTCTGCCGGTCGCTGGTCGAGGCGACGCCGACCTGGACGCCGCCGGCCATCATCGGGCCGCCGGAGTCACCGCCCGCGGTGATGCCGTCGCCGGGGCGGGCGCAGATCGCCGAACCGTAGTAGGCGTCGTAACACCCACGCGTCACGCTGAGGTTGGCGACCTTCAGGCGCTGGGACTGGCAGTTGATCTCCGAGCCGCACCGGGAGGTGGCGCCCCAGCCGTAGACCTGCACCGTCTGGCCGACCCGTACCGTGCCCGGCTGCCCGAGCCGCGCGTAGGTGGCGGAGACGGAGCGGTCGAGCCGGACCAGCGCGAGGTCGGACGAGGCGTGCGTGACGGTCTGGACGCCGTTCGCCACGGTGCCGCCGGAGCTCTGGTCGAGGCTGCCGATACGGAAGGAGAGGCCGCCGCCGCTCACGCAGTGCCTGGCGGTCAGGATCCAGGTGGGGGAGATGATGGTCGAGGAGCAGGTCTGGGTTCCGTTGGAGAACAGCCGGGCGGCCCAGGGGGCGTTCTGTGCGTAGCCGCCGCCGATGATCGGCTGGGGGCCGCCGTCACCGGGCCGGGGCTCCGCCGCCCAGGCGCTCGGCGCGAGTGTGAGGGCGGACAGCAGCGCTGCCATGAGAGCGGCCATCAAGGTGGGGACGAGTCTGGATATGCGCAAGGCTCCTCGATTCCGACGACACGCGTGGGGGCGCGTGTGGCTGTGTGGGGCGCCGCTCAGCATGTCCGGCGCGGGTCCGGGGCCACCAATCCCGACTTCTCATAACGCGCCGTTATGCCGACGGCCCGAGACGGCCGGTCCGGCACGTCGGTTCAGCCGGCGGGCGGGGCCGGGGTGTCCCTTCTGCCGCGCACGGTCATCAGCAGGGTCCGGGGCCGTACGGTGGCCGCGGCGACGGGCCGTACCGTCTGGCCGGGGGCGAGCTCCAGCCGTACCCGCCGGGTGATCGTGGCGACGGCGGTGACGAGTTCGGTGAGGGCGAAGCGGTCACCGACGCACTTGTGCTTGCCCGCGCCGAAGGGCAGGAACGCGTGCGTGGGACGCGGCTGCCCGCTGTCCAGCCAGCGGTCGGGGTCGAAGCTCAGCGGGTCCGTGAACAGTTCCGGGTCGCGATGG
Organism: Streptomyces sp. NPDC017225; assembly: GCF_044331465.1. NCBI lineage: Bacteria > Bacillati > Actinomycetota > Actinomycetes > Kitasatosporales > Streptomycetaceae > Streptomyces > Streptomyces sp. NPDC017225. The sequence goes on from NZ_JBIRNE010000002.1 coordinate 402,765, forward strand.
AGAGCGTGCTGGCAGTAGGCGAGTTCGATGCCGGCGGGCACGGTCCAGGGACCGAGCCGGGTCTCGGTGACGGTGCGGCGGGTGACGAGCCATCCGGTGTGGTGCAGTCGCAGGGTCTCGTCGACGACCCGGCCGAGGTACGGCAGCCGGCCCAGGTCGTCGAAGGTGACCGGCCGGTCGCCGAGGACGTCGTCCAGTTCGTCCAGAAGCCGGGCCTCGACGCCGGGGTTGCGGGCGAGTTCGTACAGCACCCAGGACAGCACCGAGGCGGTGGTCTCGGTGCCGGCCACGGCCAGGGTGAGGATCTCGGAGGAGATCTGGTGCCCGGTCAGCGGCCGGCCGGTCTCCTCGTCGGTGGTGCGCAGGAGCAGGGACAGCATGTCGCCGGTGTCGTGGCCACAGGCCTGGAGGTCGGTGACCGCCCGGTCGATGGTGGCCCGTACGGCGTCGCGCGCAGCGGTGAAGCGGCGGTTGACGGGCAGTGGCAGCCGCTCGACCCAGTCGGGCAGCATGACGCGGGCACCCACGCCGTTCATCACCACCGACAGGTCGGCGCGCAGCCGGCGGAAGGTGGCCTCGTCGAGGCTGCCGGAGAACACCGTCTTGGCGAGCATGTCCAGGCTGAGCCCGACCATGGCCTCGCGCACGTCGAGTCTCCGGCCCGGGGTCCAGCCGTCGACGGCGGCCTCGGTCTCGCCGCGCATGGTGTCGACGTAGCGGGCGATCCGGTCGCGGGCGAAGGCCGGTTGGAGCTGGCGCCGTTTGCGGACGTGGGCCTGGCCGGCGGCGGTGACGACGGAGTCGCCCAGCAGCTGGCCCATCTTCTCGAAGAACCGGCCCTTGTCGAGGCTCGGTCCGAGGTCGGTCAGCATGGTGCGGATGAGTTCGGGGTCCTGGACGACCAGGGTGCGGGTGCCGGGCTGGAGGGTGATCTCGACGAGCGGTCCGTAGGTGGTGCGCAGTGAGGCGATGAAGCCGAGGTTGTCGCGCAGGAGCTGTATCGCGTGGCCCAGAAGCGGGAGCGAGCCCGCTGCCCTGGGTATGGGGGGAGGCGCTACGAGCGTCACGAGGGCGGGTCCCTTCGAGTCGATCTTGGGCGCCTCCATGGCTTCCCTGATCACTCCCGGGGGCAATCCGCGCCACGGCGTGGTGTATGCCACGTGCCCCGCGGGCGCGGGCGGGATTGGGAGGGGGAGCGGTGGGGCAGATGCCGCCCTCGGTCGCTGTTCAACCGGCGGTGGCCGGCCCTTCGGCCGACGGTCCGCGAGGGCCCCGGCCCGGCCGCCCGGTCAGCGCAGCAGCAGCTGTACGAGGGCCACGGTGCCGACCGTCACGACCAGGACGCGCAGGACCAGGGGGCTGAAGCGGCGGCCCACCTTGGCCCCGGCGTAACCCCCGAGGCCCGAGCCGGCGGCGATGAGCGCGACGGCCGTCCAGTCGAAGTCCGCGGCGAAGAGGAAGAAGACGGCGGCGACGGTGTTGACCAGGGCGGAGAGCACGTTCTTGACGGCGTTGAGGCGTTGCAGGGACTCGTCGAGGAGCATGCCCATCAGGGACAGGTAGATGATCCCCTGCGCGGCGGCGAAGTAGCCGCCGTAGACGCTGGCGAGCGTCAGTCCGGTGAACAGCAGCGGGCCGCCGTCACGACGGGGGGAGGCGCCGGTGCGTTCCCGGCGGCGCTGGACCAGCCTGCCGAGCTGGGGCTGGAGCGCGACCAGGACCAGGGCCAGACCCACCAGGGCCGGCACGATCGTCTCGAACGCGTCGGCCGGCAGGGCCAGCAGCAGCGTGGCGCCGACGAGACCGCCCGCCAGCGCGCCCGCGCCCAGTTTCAGGACGCGGGAGCGCTGGCCGCTCAGTTCCTTCCGGTAGCCGATGGCCCCGCTGACGGAACCGGGGATGAGGCCGAGCGCGTTGGAGACCGTGGCGGTGACGGGCGACAGGCCCGTGGCCAGCAGGACCGGAAAGGTGATCAGCGTTCCGGAGCCGACGACGCTGTTGATCGCGCCGGCTCCGAAGCCCGCCGCGAACACCGCGGCCATGGCCTCCGGCGTCACGCGGTGCCGTCCCGCGCCGGCCCCGGGCCCCGCCGGAAGGTGTCTTGTGCATCTTTCACGGGGCCGACTGTACCCAGCGTTCATGACCCGCCGTGGGCCGGTCCCCAACCAGTCCCGCACGGCCACTTCTTGACGTCAATTCACCTGATCATGCGGTGATACGATCACCGCGTTTGCGGAGCGGGCGGATGGGTCAAAGGACGCCATTCCCGACTTCAGGGACAGCCCGGGCGGCAAGGCCGGTGCGGGCAGTCCACCGGACCGCCCGCGTAGACGGGAACTCAGCAAGCCGGCCTTCAGTCGCCTGAAGAGAGTCTTATGACGGAATACATGGGGAACCCATTGCTCTGGGTCGCCCTCGTCGCCCTCGTCGCCGCCGCCGCGCTCATCAGCCGCCAGCGCAGGGCGGCGCGAGCTTTGCGGCAAGAGGTCCAGGGGCTCAGGGATCACTACACAGAGCTGGAGAACGATTACGGCAAGTCCGTGCGGGCGGCTCAGGAGCGGGCCGAGGACGAGACGAAGACCGTCCTGAAATCGGCCATGCGGACCCTTCAGGGCCTCGCCGCCGAACAGCAGCTGGTGCTCTCACGGCTGCAGACCAAGTACGGTGACTCGGCACTCCTCCAGGACCTGCTGGAGATCGACCACACCAACTCGCAGTTCGGCCGGCGCGCCCAGTCCATCGCGGTCCTGTGCGACGGCTGGCTCGGTGGCCGGCGTGACACCGCCTCGGTGTACGACGTGGTGCGCAGCGCACAGGGGCGCATCCGGCACTTCCGCCGGGTGGAGATCCTCTCCCAGGTCGACTTCGGCATCACCAGCCGGGCGGTCGAACCCGTCGCCCTGGCTCTCGCCGAGCTGTTCGACAACGCCACCAGCTACTCCAGCCCGGACACCGTCGTCGAGATCAACATCCGGACCGTGCCCAAGGGCATCTGCGTCGTCGTCGACGACGCGGGCGTCGGCATGAGCGACGAGGAGCGCACCCGCGCCGACAGGCTGCTCGCCACCGAGCGTGCCTCGGGCGTGGCGGGACTCGGCAATCCGCCGCAGTTCGGCTTCGCCGTCATCGGCCTGCTGTGCGAGCGATTCGGCTTCGAGGTGTCGGTGGACTCCTCTTCCCCCTACGGAGGTGTACGCGCGGTGGTCCTGTTGCCGCACGAACTGCTCACCGCCATGCCGGAGAAGAAGGCACCCGCCCCGGCCGCCCGCGCCACGCCCCGGGCCGGCCAGGACGGCGGACCGGAAACCGCGCACACCTCGTCGCAGACCGACGACGGTCTGCCCCGGCGGCGCCGCAAGCGCCCGATGGCCATCGTGCCCGGCAGTGCGTCCACCCCGCGCTCCGCCGGCCGCTCCGACTCCGAGCAGGCGCAGATCATGGCCGCCTTCCAACGGGGCACGCAGACCGGCCGTGTCACCCGGCCACAGGAGACGGACCGGACGAGCAGAACACCCGGTGCAAGAAGCGAAGGACATGAGGACTCGTGAACGACGATCTGTCATGGATGCTGGACAGCGCCCTGGAGATTCCCGGGGCCCTGCACGCCGTCCTGATATCCGCCGACGGACTGCTGATGGCCCGGACGCAGGACTTCGACAAGGACGACGCCGACCGGGTCGCCGCCGCGATGAGCGGCGTGCAGTCACTCAGCCGCACCCTCGCCTTCTTCTGTGAGGACCCGAACCAGGCGTGGCGGCAGACCCTGGTCGAGTTCGACGGCGGCTGGGTCTTCCTGATCTCCGCCGGCGAGGGCGCCTACCTCGGCGTCTCCGCCTCCCCCGAGGTCGACATGGCGGACATCACCTTCCGGATGCAGCAGCTCGTCGCCCAGCTCGGCAAGCGGCTGACGACACCGCCGCGCGAGAACCTCGGCAGCCGCTCATGACCGGCCACGACGGCTGGGAGCCCGAGGCCGGCGAATTAGTGCGGCCGTACGTCATCACCAAGGGACGCGGCCTGCCCGACGAGGAGCACCTCTCCCTCATCACCCTGGTCACCGCCGCCGCCGAGGACACACGGCGGCCGACCCGGCTGTCCCCCGAGGAGCGGAGCCTGCTGGATCTCTGCTCCGCCGGCTACCTCTCGGTCGCCGAGATCGCCGGCCACACCCACTTCCCGCTCGGCGTGGTGCGGATCCTGCTGGCGTCCCTCATGGAAGGCGGCCATCTCACGACCCGCCCGCCCGTGGCCCGCGCCCGCCTGGCCGACAAGGAAATCCTGGAGGAGGTGCTCAATGGCCTCCGCGCCAAGTTTGGATGAGCAGGACTACGTACGCGGCGGGGCGACCCAGACCGCGGTGAAGATCCTCGTCGTCGGCCACTTCGCGGTGGGCAAGACCACCCTCATCGGCTCCATCTCCGAGATCGAGCCGCTCTCCACCGAGGAGACGATGACGCAGGCCGCCGAGGCGGTCGACGACCTCAAGGGGGTCCAGGGCAAGACCACCACCACGGTCGCCATGGACTTCGGCCGTCTGACCATCAGCGACCGCGTCGTGCTCTACCTGTTCGGCACGCCCGGCCAGCAGCGCTTCGTGCAGATGTGGGAGGACATGGCCCGCGGCGCGCTCGGCGCCCTGGTCCTGGTCGACCCCGAGCGGCTGGCCGACTCGTTCCCCGTGATCGACCTCATCGAGCACTACGGACTCGACTACGCCATCGCCGTCAACCACTTCGACGGCGTACCGCTGCGCGACGAACGGGCGCTGCGCGAGGCACTGGACCTGCTCGACGACACCCCCGTCGTCACCTGTGACGCCCGCGACGAGAAGTCCTCCGCCGCCGCACTGACCACCCTCGTCCGCTACTTGCTGGACCGCACCCGCTAGGAGCTGGGAGCAGACATGAACGCCCACGACACCGCCCCGGTGCCGCCGCCCGGGTGCCCGGCCCACGGCTCCGGCGCCCGGGTGCCGCTGCACGGGCCGGAGTTCGCCGCCCACCCGCAGGCGTACTACGAGTACCTGCGCCACTACGGCGCCGCGGCACCCGTCGAACTGGCCCCCGGGGTCGAGGCGACGCTGGTCACGGACTACGCCGCCGCGCTCCAGCTGCTGCAGGACTCCGGTTCCTTCCGCAAGGACGCGCGTCGCTGGCGGGCCTTCAACGAGGGCAAGGTGGGCCCGGACAGCCCCGTCGCGCCGCTGCTGGCCTACCGGCCCAACTGCATGTTCGCCGACGGCGCCGACCACCTGCGCCTGCGGCAGGCGGTCACCGACAGCATGGCGCGGGTGGACAGCCGCCGGCTGAGCCGGAGCACCGAGCAGATCTCCGGCTACCTCATCTCCCAGTTCGGCGGCCGCGGCTCTGCCGACCTGCTCGGCGACTACGCCAGGCAGCTGCCGCTGTTCGTGTTCAACGAACTCTTCGGCTGCCCCGCCGACATCGGCGACCGGGTGCTGTTCGGCATCTCCGGCATGTTCGACGGAGTCAACGCCGACAAGGCCACCGCCGTGCTGTTCCAGGCGGTGGAGGAGCTGGTCGCGCTCAAGCGGAGCAAGCCCGGCGACGACGTCACCTCCTGGCTGATGCAGCACGAGGCCCGGCTGACCGACGAGGAGATGGTCCACCAGCTCGCGCTGCTGCTGGGCGCGGGCGCCGAACCGCTGCGCAACCTCATCGGCAACACCCTGCACCGGCTGCTCACCCACGAGCGGTACGCCCGTGAGGGCGGCCTGATCGACGAGGCCCTCGACGACACACTGTGGGAGAACCCTCCCATGTCGAACTACGCGCCGCACTACCCGGCCGCCGACACGGAACTGGCCGGACAGCACCTGCGTGCGGGCGATCTGGTGCTGGTCAGCTTCGCCGCGGCCAACACCGGGCCGGCCCTCAGGGCGTCGCGCCAGGCGGGCAGCAACCGCGCGCACCTGGCCTGGAGCGCGGGTCCGCACGCCTGCCCGTCCAAGGAACCGGCCCGGCACATCACGGTCACCGCCGTCGAGCACCTGTTCAACGAGCTGCCCGACGTGGAACTCGCCGTCCCGGAGGACAGCCTGACGTGGCGTCCGGGTCCTTTCAACCGGGCCCTGGCCACCCTCCCGGCCCGCTTCACGCCGGTGCGGTCCGGACGGCGCGGCGACCCGGAGACGGGCGTCGGGGCAGCCGCCCGGGAGAAGGCGGCGAACCCGGCCCGCCCGGCCGAACGCAGCGGCATGTGGAGCCAGTTCCTCAACTGGCTCACCAGGTGACGTGCGTAACACCCTTCACACCTGCCCCTCCCGCATGAAGATCCAACGGCACGGGTAGTGAGCAACGCAGCATTCAAGTTGCTTACGAGTAAAAGGAGGTGTCGTGGACCAGATATCCACGAACGCCGCTTACCCGCCGCCGCACCCCCCGATACCCGCCTCCCCAGGCGGGTATCACTTTGTGCGGCTACGGCGGGGGCCGGGCCGGTGACCGCCAGAGTGACGGGCGCCGGTCCGGGAGGCACACCGACGCTCGGAGCCTTCACGGGCGGTCAGTTGCGAAGACTCGGCGCGGTCGCCGGCCTGTCCGGGGCCGACGCCGAGACCTACGCCCGGGTCCTGACGGACACCCTGGGCCCGGTGGCCGGGCGACCGCTGAACCTGCCGCCGCCCGCCCGCACCTTCCTGTCCGACGACCACACCCCCGTCGAGTTCTCCCTCTCCTTCCAGCCGGACGCGGCTCCCGCCCTGCGGGTGCTCCTGGAACCGGGCTGCGGCGCAGACAGCCTGGCCCACAACGGCCGCGTCGGACTCGAGGCGATCAGGGCGATGGCGCGGCGCTGGCACTTCTCCACCGGCCCGCTCGACGACCTGCGGGACCTCTTCCTGCCGCCCGCACCGCAAGGCCCCCTGGCCCTGTGGTGCGCCCTGGAACTGAGGCCCGGCGGTGTGCCCAAGGTCAAGGTCTACCTCAACCCGGCCGCGAACGGGGCGGACCGTTCCGCCGCGACGGTGCGCGAGGCGCTGCACCGGCTGGGCCACCGGCGAGCCTTCGCCAACCTGCCCCAGGGCGTCGGATACCCGTTCCTGGCCCTGGACCTGGGGGACTGGGAGGAACCCCGCGCGAAGGTCTACGTGCGCCACGACAACCTCACGGCCGGTCAGGCCGGGCGGTTGTCCCGCATGGAACCGGGCCCGGGGCCCGCGGGGATCGAGGGCTTCTACCGCGCGGCGGCGGGCCTCGGCCCCGACGTGACGGGGCTCAGCAGGCGGCCGGGGCTGTCCTGCCACTCCTTCACCGACACCGCCGCGGCGCGGCCGAGCGGCTTCACTCTGCACATCCCGGTCAGGGACTACGCCCGGCACGACGGAGAGGCCCTCGCACGGGGTGAGCGGGTGATGCGCCACCACGGCATGGACCCCTCGGCCCTCGGCCGTGCCCTGGCCGCCGTCACCGAGCGGCGGCCCGAGGACGGCGTGGGGCTGATCGCCTACCTGGCGCTGGCCCATCAGCAGGACCACCCGCCACGGGTGACGGCCTATCTCTCCTCGGAGGCGTACGCGGTCAGGCCGCCGGCCGTGGAGGCCGTCCGGCATCCGGTGGCGGTGCGCTGAGTGGACGGTCCGGACACCGCAGGGCTCCCGGTGGAACGCACCGGGAGCCCTGGTCGCGAACATGGTGGCCGGACGCGGGCAACGGCGCCCGGCGGGCGGTCACACGGGCAGCGACTCCCGGAACTCCGCCAGATACGGGCCGACGTCCACCTGGATCGAGGCGCCCTGCGTACGGCCGTAGCGCTGGACGATGCCGGCCAGGTACGTGCCGATCTCCTCGCGCATCCCGTCCACCGCGGGCAGCTCGGCCTCCCCGTCGATGATCCCCGCCACCCACCGAGCCTGGGCCTCCACCAGCCGGGTGATCGCGCCCACGGGCCGGACGAGCCCGACGAAGTACAGGCCCGGCCGGTCGGCCGGGACGACCCGTCTGTACAGCTCGACCGAGCCGTCCGCCGCCACCGGACAGCCGGCGGGCAGGAACGGGAAGGTCATGTGGAAGCCGGTGCAGTACACGACGGCGTCCGCCGCCACCCGGGTGCCGTCGGTGAACACGACCCGGTCGCCGTCGAAGGAGGCGATCGCGGGCTTCGGCGTCACCGCGCCGTGCCGGATCCGGCTGAGGATCTCGTCCGAGAGGGTCGTGGCGGAGGAGAAGAGCGGATGGTCGGGCTCCGGCAGGCCGTAGTCCGCCAGCCTGCCGCGAGCGACGAGCAGGGCCTCCTCGGCCCACTTGCGCCGCTCGGCGAAGGACATCTCGTTCCACCAGGGCGCTTCGGCGATCTCGTCGAGCGACTTCCCGTACAGCTGCTTGGGCACGATGTGCAGGCCCCGGCGCACCGAGAGGACGGTCTCGGCGGCGTGCCGCGACAGGTCCGCGGCGATGTCCACCGCCGAGGCGCCGAGACCCACCACGACGACGCGCCGACCGGCGAAGTCACCGCCGTCCCGGTAGTCGAGGGAGTGCAGGATCCTTCCGGTGAAGGACTCGGAACCCGCCGGGAGCGTGTCGGGCAGCGCGGGGTCGGTGTGGTGTCCCGACGCGACGATCACCCGCTCGAACCGCCGCGACGTCGTCGCGCCGTCCGCGTCCCGGCTGACGACGGTCCACATGCCGTCCGCGTCCTGCCCCACGGACACGACCTCGGTCCGCAGCTCGACGTTCTCCCGTATGCCCGCCCATTCGGCGAAGGACCGCAGATAGGCGGCGAACTGGCTGTGCCGGGGGTAGAGCGGGTACGAGTCCGGCATCGGGAAGCCGGCGTAACCGGTCAGCTGCTTGGCGGTGTTGAGATGCAGCGACAGGTACCCGGGGCCCCGCTCGCCGGCCTCCGGCTGACGCCAGATCCCGCCCACGTCGGGAGCCCTCTCCAGGCAGACGAACCCGATGCCCCGCTCCTTGAGGGCGTGGGCCACCGCCAGCCCCGACAGACCTGCACCGATCACACACACACGCACGGGATTTACCCCCAGGACGTACTCAATCTCCCCCGATCATGCATTCACTGCCCATCCGCATCACCGCGCACACCAGCACGAGAGGTGAACAGACGTGTCGGTGCTCACGTTTCGCCCCGCTGCGGGACGAAGGTCATGCCCGGCGCAGATCCCTGACCCGGCGGAGCTTGCCGAGCGAGCGCTCCAGGGTCTCCGGGTCGACGATCTCCACCTCCACGGTGACGCCCACGCCGTCCTTGACGCCCTGGCCGATCGCCCTGGCGGCGGCCTCGCGCTGCTCGGGACCGGTGCCCGGGCGGGCCTCGACGCGCACGGTCATGTGGTCCATCCGGCCGCGCTCGGTGAGCCGGATCTGGAAGTGCGGGGCGACGCCGGGCGTGCGCAGCACGATCTCCTCGATCTGGGTGGGGAAGACGTTCACCCCGCGCAGGATGATCATGTCGTCGCAGCGGCCGGTGACCTTCCGCATCCGGCGGAATGCGGGCCGTGCGGTGCCTGGCAGCAGCCGCGACAAATCGCGCGTGCGGTACCGGATCACCGGGAGCGCCTCCTTGGTGAGCGAGGTGAAGACCACCTCGCCCTCCTCGCCCTCGGCGAGCACGGCGTCCGTGAGCGGGTCGACCACCTCCGGGTAGAAGTGGTCCTCCCACACGTGCAGCCCGTCCTTGGTCTCGGCACACTCCTGTGCCACGCCGGGGCCGATCACCTCGGACAGCCCGTATATGTCGACGGCGTGGATGTCCATGCGCTCCTCGATCTCGCGGCGCATCTCCTCGGTCCACGGCTCGGCACCGAAGATGCCGACCTCCAGTGACGTGGTACGCGGATCGACGCCCTGCCGCTCGAACTCGTCGAGCAGGGTGAGCATGTAGGACGGGGTGACCATGATGATCTCGGGCCGGAAGTCCTGGATGATCTGCACCTGCCGCGCCGTCATGCCGCCGGACGCCGGGATCACCGTGCACCCGGCGCGTTCGGCGCCGTAGTGCGCGCCGAGGCCTCCGGTGAACAGCCCGTAGCCGTAGGAGATGTGCACCTTGTGGCCCGGCCGGCCGCCCGCCGCCCGGATGGAGCGGGCGATGACGTCCGCCCACATCGACAGGTCGTTGTCCGTGTAACCGACGACCGTGGCACGGCCGGTGGTGCCGCTGGAGGCGTGCACCCGCCGCACGTCGGCCATCGGGACGGCGAACATGCCGAAGGGGTAGGTGTCCCGCAGGTCGGCCTTGGTGGTGAAGGGGAACCGGGCCAGGTCCGCCAGGCTTCGGCAGTCGTCGGGCGTCACTCCGGCGGCGTCGAACTTCCCGCGGTACAGCTCCACGTTCTCGTAGGCGTGCCGCAGCGTCGTGCGCAGCCGGTCGAGCTGGAGTTCTTGGAGCTGCTCACGGGACAGCCGCTCGGCGTCGTCCAGCAGGTCGTGGGGCTGGGGCTCCCCGCGGCGGGGTGCCGGGGACGTCCCGGTCGTCGGCTCGCTGCTCATCGCGACTCCTTCGTCGTCGTGCCCGGCGTCTCGCGCGCCGTAGTGTCCCGCACGCCGCGGCTGCGTCCGCGGAACTCCGCGATCACCTCTCCGGCGCGCCGCACGGTCACGTCGTAGACGCCGCTGCGGCCGAACCGGGCGCGTTCCTCGGCGCTCGCCACGAGCACGTCGCCCTCGCGGGCCGGCGCGACGAAGACGATGTCGGCGCCCGCCGCCACGGTCACCGGGCCGTGGCTGTTGCAGGCGCAGGCGAAGGCGGTGTCGGCGAGCAGGAACAGGTAGCCGCCGTGGGCGATCCGGTGGCCGTTCACCATCGCCGGAGTCACGGTCATACGGAGTACGGCGCTTCCCTCGCCGTGCTCGACCAGCTCGATGCCCAGCCGCCGGGACGCCTCGTCCGCGGCGAGCATCACCTCCGTGGACGTCGGCCCAGCGGCCTGCGACACCCTTCCCACCACGTGCTCCCACCACCTCGTCTTCCCGACCGATCATTCGGTCAGCGCATGGCAGGGCCCAGTAATCCAGTCGTCCGGTCGCCGTGTCAAGAGTGTGGCCGGTGTGCGTACGGGTCTTGCCCGGCACCGGGAAACGCGTCACACTGATACCGAACGAATGGTCGGTTGGGAAGCTGGTGACGATGACCACGACACACGCCGCCGAGGCGCCGCCCCCGGACGGGCTGCAGGAGCACTTCGACGCGACGATCGCGCGCGACCAGCGCGTCGAACCGCGCGACTGGATGCCGGACGGCTACCGGAAGACGCTGATCCGGCAGATCGCCCAGCACGCCCACTCGGAGATCATCGGCATGCAGCCGGAGGGCGAGTGGATCACCCGGGCGCCGTCGCTGCGCCGCAAGGCGATCCTGTTCGCCAAGGTCCAGGACGAGGCCGGCCACGGGCTGTACCTGTACTCGGCGGCCGAGACGCTCGGCGCGGACCGCGACGACCTCACCGAGCGGCTGATCGAGGGGCGCCAGAAGTACTCGTCGATCTTCAACTACCCGACCCCGAGCTTCGCCGACGTCGGCGTGATCGGCTGGTTCGTGGACGGCGCCGCGATCTGCAACCAGGTACCGCTGTGCCGCAGCTCGTACGGGCCGTACGCGCGCGCGATGGTGCGCATCTGCAAGGAGGAGTCCTTCCACCAGCGGCAGGGCTACGAGCTGCTGATGACGATGATGCGCGGCACCGACGCCCAGCGGGAGATGGTCCAGGACGCGGTGAACCGCTGGTGGTGGCCGTCCCTGATGATGTTCGGCCCGCCCGACGACGCCTCGCCCAACTCGGCGCGGTCGATGGCCTGGAAGATCAAGCGGCACAGCAACGACGAACTGCGCCGCCGCTTCGTCGACATGACCGTCCCGCAGGCCGAGAAGCTCGGCGTCACCCTGCCCGACCCCCAGCTGCGCTGGAACGAGGAGACGGGGCACCACGACTTCGGCACCCCCGACTGGGACGAGCTGACGCGCGTCATCAAGGGCGACGGCCCGTGCAACGAGCAGCGGATCCGGCGGCGGCGGACCGCCCACGAGGAGGGCGCCTGGGTGCGCGAGGCGGCCACCGCCCACGCGGCCAAGCAGGCGGCCCGCACGCAGAAGGGAGCGGCGGCATGAGCGCCGACAAGCGGGGCTGGCCGCTGTACGAGGTGTTCGTGCGCGGCAAGCGCGGCCTCAACCACGTCCACGTCGGCTCGCTGCACGCCGCCGACGACACGATGGCCCTCACCCACGCCCGCGACCTCTACACCCGGCGCAACGAGGGCGTGAGCATCTGGGTCGTGCGCTCCGAGCACATCGCCGCCTCCACCCGCGACGAGAAGGACCCCTTCTTCGCGCCCAGCGCCGACAAGGTCTACCGCCACCCCACCTTCTACGACATCCCCGACGACGTCCCCCACATCTAGGAGCAGGGCATGAGTGACGACCACGTCTACCTGACCCTGGCCGAGGGACACGAGGACGACACCCGCTGGGCCTACGGCACCGGCTTCGAGGACCCGCTGCACGGCGTCGACACCACCGTGCCCGAGGGAGTCGACGCCGGCGAGCTGGCCGCGGACTGCGTGGCGCTCGCCGACGACGCCCTGGTCTCGGCGCAGCGGCTCGCCGAGTGGGTCACGCGCGCGCCGGAGCTGGAGGAGGAGGTGGCGCTGGCCAACATCGGCCTCGACCTCCTCGGCCAGGCCCGCCTGCTCTACGCGCGCGCCGGCCAGGTCGACGGCACCGGCCGCGACGAGGACGCCTACGCCTACTTCCGGGACGCCGGCGACTTCCGCAACGTGACCCTGGCCGAACTGCCCGGCGGTGACTTCGCGTTCGCGATCGTGCGGCTGCTGGTGCTCTCCAGCTGGCGACTGGCCCACTTCCAGAGTCTCGAGGCCCACCCCGACCCCGTCCTCGCGGCGGTCGCGGCCAAGGGCGTCAAGGAGTTGACGTACCACCGGCAGTACGCCGCCGAGTGGGCCGTGCGGCTCGGCGACGGCACGGACGAGTCGCACCGCAGGACGCGCACGGCTCTGGAACAGGTCGCCCCGTACCTCGGCGAACTGCACACGGCGTACGACGTCCGGGACGAGGTCGCCGACGTCCTGCGTCAGGTCACCGAGGCGGCCGGACTGCCCCTGCCGGTGTACCGCCCGCTGCCCGGCTGCGGCCGCGCCGGCGAGCACACCGAACATCTGGCGCCGCTCCTCGCGGAGTTGCAGGGCGTCGCCCGCGCCCACCCGGAGGCGACATGGTGACCGACGGCCCCGCACTCCTGGACGTCCGCCGCGCCCGGCACGTCGCCGAGCGGGTGCCCGACCCCGAGCTGCCCATGCTGACCCTCGCCGACCTCGGCGTACTGCGCGGCGTCGAGGTGACCGGGGACGGCACCGTGGTGGCGAGCCTCACTCCCACCTACTCGGGGTGTCCGGCCATGGCCGAGATGCGGGCGGGCGTCGCCGCACGCCTGCGGGACGCGGGATACGCGCGCGTGGAGATCCGTACCGTCCTCGACCCGCCCTGGACCAGCGACTGGATCACCGAGGCCGGCCGCCGCAAGCTCGCCGAGCACGGTATCGCCCCGCCCGGCGCCGCGCCCCGCGGCCCGGTCTCCCTCGTCCTGTCACCCGTCCGGCCCGCGGTCCCCTGCCCCCGGTGCGGCTCGGCGGACACCGAGGAGACCTCCCGCTTCGCCGCCACGTCCTGCAAGGCGCTGTGGCGCTGCCGGGCCTGCCGCGAGCCGTTCGAGTACGTCAAGGAGATCTGATGGCCCCGACCGCCCCCGCCTCGGCGACCGCCTCCGGCCCGGCGCCGGCGCGCGTTCGCCGCCGCCCCGCCTTCCACCGACTGCGTGTCGCCGCCGTGCGGCGGCTGTGCGCGGACGCGGCGGCCGTGAGCTTCGAGATCCCGGACGAACTGGCCGAGGAGTTCGCCTTCGCCCCGGGGCAGTCGCTCACCCTGCGGCGCGAGATCGACGGCCGCGACGAGCGCCGCTCGTACTCGATCTGCGCACCGGCCGGCACGGACCCGCGCATCGGTGTCCGGGTGGTGCCGGGCGGTGTCTTCTCGTCGTGGCTGGTGAACGAGGTGCGTCCGGGCGACACCGTCGAGGTGATGGCCCCCACCGGCCTCTTCACACCCGACCTGACCACCCCCGGCCACCACGTGCTGATCGCCGCCGGCTCGGGCATCACGCCCATGGTGTCCATCGCGGAGTCGGTGCTGGCGGCCGACGACCGCTCGGCCGTCACCCTGTTCTACGGCAACCGCCGCACCGACACGGTGATGTTCGCCGACGAACTGGCCGACCTGAAGGACCTCCACCCGGCCCGTTTCCACCTGGCCCACGTGCTCTCCCGCGAACCCCGCGAGGCGGAGGTGCTCTCCGGCCGCCTGGACGCCGCACGGCTCTCGGCGCTCCTCGCCTCCCTGGTGGACGTGGAGAGCGCTGACCACTGGTGGCTGTGCGGCCCGCAGGGCATGGTCGCCGACGCCCAGCAGGTGCTGACCGGCCTCGGCGTCCCGGCGGGCCGCGTCCACCGGGAGCTGTTCCACGCAGAGGACGAGCCGGTGCGCGAGGTCCACCACGAGGAGGCCGGCCCGCGGGGTCCCGTCAGCGAGGTCGTCATCACCCTGGACGGCCGCTCCACGACCTCCGCCCTCTCCCGGGATCGGTCCGTCCTCGACGGAGCCCAGCAGACCCGGCCCGACCTGCCCTTCGCCTGCAAGGGCGGCGTCTGCGGCACCTGCCGCGCCCTGGTGACCGACGGCAGGGTCGACATGCGCCGCAACTACGCCCTCGAAGCGGCGGAAGTCGAGGCCGGCTACGTCCTGACCTGCCAGTCGTACCCGGTCTCGGAGAAGCTGACCGTGGACTACGACAGCTGAGCGGACGGTACCCGCCTTCGGCCGGCGCGCTGGGGCGGGGCTGTCGCCGCCGGTGAGGGCGCGGGCCCGGTTCCGCCGCTAGCCTGACGGGGTGCCGCGCCGTGCGGGCGGGGGCGGTGCTCAGTCCTCCTCCGCCAGCACCGCCCGGATCACATGGCGGGCGTTGCCGGCCATCGCGGGATTGGTCTCCCGGTAGTACGGCAGCGCGATCAGCGCCTGGGAGAGCGTCCGTCCCCGGCCACGCCGCCAGGCCGCGTCGTCCACGCCGAGCGCCTCCCGGAAGACCTCCCGCGCACCCGCCGGCAGCAGGTTCCACGCCGGGAAGAGATCGCAGGCCGGGTCGCCCACTCCCGTGCAGCCGAAGTCGATCACCGAGGACAGTCTGCCGCCGTCCACCAACAGGTTGCCCGGCATCAGGTCGGCATGGAGCCAGACCGGCGGTCCGTCCCAGTCCGGGGCCCGCAGGGCGTCCTGCCACACGGCGGTCACGGCATCGCGGTCGATGCCTTCCTGGGGGAGGTCGCGCAACTCGCCGATCGCGGCCCGTGTCGACGCGTCGAGCGTGGCGAGCGGTCCGCCGCGATGGGCACCGGGTGCGTCCGGCAGAGTGATGCCCCGCATCGCCGTCACGAACCCGGCCAGATCACGGGCCAGAGCCTCGGGCTCGGTCAGTGCTCCGGCCTCCGGGAGCTCTCCGGGCAGCCACCGGTACACCGACCACGGCCACGGGTACCCCTCGGCGGGCTCACCGTCCCCGAGCACCTCGGGGACGGTGGCGGGCAGCAGGGGCGACAGGCGGGGCAGCCACCTCCGCTCCGCCAGCACGTCCCCGGCCCCGCCCTTGACCAGCGGCAGCCGTACGACCATGTCGTCGCCCAGCCGGTACATCGCGTTGACCGTGCCCCCGGACGGGAAGCGCTCGACGGGCAGCCCCGTCCACTGCGGGAACTGCCCGGCGACCAGGCGCCGTACGAGACGGTCGTCGAGGGGGTGGAGGTCCGGATGCATCCGCTGCCCTGAACTCATGGGCGTCATCCGATCCCTCGGCGCCGACGACCGTCAAGCGCGTTTCCGTCCGTGGGACGGGCCAGGGGTCAGACGCCGAACTCCGAGGGGGACACACCGAGGGCGGTGCACGCCTCGCGGATCGCGTACTGCTCGGACGGCTCGAATACGCCGTCGGCCCCGGCGATGACCATGCCGGTCTGGATGACCGCGCGGGCCTCCGCGGGCTTCTTGGCGGCCTTGGCGATCACCTGCAGGGCCTCGCTCTTGCCCATCTCGAAGTTGCCGACGAGGCGGTCCACATGCTGGTTGAACCGCTGACGGAGCTGGTCCGCCGGGAAGTTCTGCAGGACCTCGTTGGAAACGATCAGCTCCTCCACGCGCTGCCGCTCGGCCGGCTCCACCTGTCCGTCGGCCGCGGCGACCAGCGCGCACATGGCCATACTGGCGTCCCGGTAGGCGCCGCTCTTGAGTTCGGTCTTGACCGACGCGAGCTGGGTCTTGAACATCCCGATCAGCTGGGCCTTGGAGCCGCCGGAGGACGAGCCCGGCTGTCCGGCCCCCTGGTGGGGCTGATGGCCCTGCGGTCCCTGATGTCCCTGCGGTCCCTGCCCGGGTCCGCTCGCTCCTCGAGTGCCCTGGGACTGCTGGAAGGTCTTGGCCTGGTCCTTGATCTTGTCCCACATCGCCACTCGTGCCACCTCGGCTTCTGTTGCTGCTGCGTATCCGTCTTGACCGTCTTGGCCCTCGGCCGCGATTCCTCGCGGCTACCAGGATGAACGCACCCGGGAGCCGCGCGGTTCCCACAAGGCAAAGACCAGGCAAAGTGTCTCACGGTGGCGTAGTAGGCTGCGCGGAATTCCAGCAGTTGACGATCGGTCGGTCGGCCGGGTGGGAGCGTGGCGTGTGGCTCGGCTGAAGGCGTCGTCGGCCGCTGCCGACGCCTGCGAGCCGCTCCGTGCCTCCTCCACACGGCGCACGGTCTGGTCGCGGGAGGTCGGCTGGTTCGTCGCGATCGGCATCGTGTCGACCGTCGGGCAGGCACTGCTGTACTGGGCGCTGCGCCTGTGGTGGCCCCCGGCCGCCGCCAACCTGGTCTCCCTGCTGGTGCTGACGGTGCTGAACACCGAAGCGAACCGGCGGCTGACGTTCCGGCACGCCGCCGCGGGGCCGGCCCGCGCCCACCTGGGAGCCGGTGGCCTCTTCCTGCTCGGCTATCTGTTCACGTCCGGTGCGGTGCTGTGGTTCAAGCACGCGGAGCCCGGCGCATCGCCCGCCGCCGAGACCGGGGTCCTCGCCGCCACGTCCCTCGCCGCCACCGTCGTACGCTTCGTCGTCCTGCGGCTGGCGGTCTTCGGCAGCCCCGCCCGCCGGCGACGCTGAACCGGGCGTCGCCCGTCGGCTTCGCCGCGCCGGACGTGCCCGGGCACCTGATCGAGGTCGAGGCCACCGAGGTCGTCGACCGAACAGCCGTTCCGTGGCCCGACCGCACGCTCCGAGCCGGCTCAGCCCCCTGCCGGCTCAGCCCTGGGCCGGCAGGGGGAGTGTCAGCCGGAAGCGTGCGCCCTCGCCGACCCCTGTCTCCAACTCGATGTCGCCGCCGTGTGCCCGGGCGAGGGAACGGGCGATGGCGAGACCGAGCCCGGCGTTGGTGCCGTCCGAGCGGCTCCGGGAACGGTCGGCCCGGTAGAAGCGGTCGAACACGCGATCCGCCTGCCCGGCCGTCAGCCCCGGCCCTTCGTCGGCCACTTCGAGCACGCCGCGACCACCCTCCGTGCCGACGCCGATCCTGACCGGTGTTCCCGGCGGGGTGTGGGCGACGGCGTTCCCCACCAGGTTGGTGACGACCTGCCGCAGCCGGGCCTCGTCGGCGTGGACGGGGGCCGGGCCGGGCGGGCCGACGCCTCCCGGCCCGGTGAGTTCCACCGGTCGGGACGGGTCGAGGGCGCGCAGGTCGTGGCGGGCGCCGCCCGCGAGAGTGCGCAGGTCCATCGGGGCCGGATCGAGCTGTCCCTCGGGCGCCTCGTCGAGCTGGGCGAGCAGCAGCAGGTCCTCGGTGAGGGCGGTGAGCCGGGTGGCCTCCCGCCGGATGCGGTGCATCGCCTCGTCGACGTCGGACCGCTCCGGCAGCGCGCCCATCCGGTAGAGCTCGGTGGTCCCCTTGATGCCGAAGAGCGGGGTGCGCAGCTCGTGACTGACGTCCGCGACGAAGGCACGCATCCGCGCCTCGGACGCGGCCCGGTCGGCGAAGGCTCGCTCGAGCTGGCCGAGCATCGTGTTGAGCGACGCCGCGAGGTGGCCGATCTCCGTACCGGGCGGAGCGAGCCCGGGCACGCGCCGGGCGAGGTCCCCGTCGGCGATCGCGGCCGCTGTGTGCTCGATGCGGCGCAACGGACCCAGGCCCCGGCCGAGCGCGAACCAGCCGACTCCCGTCAGCAGCACGAGCAGGACGGCACCGCTGATCACGCTGCTGGTGCGGAGCCGGTCGATGGTGGCGTCGGCCTCCGCGAGCGGCGCCGCCGCGACCACCGTTGCGTCCCTCGCGTCGGTCGGCCGGGCGACGGCCCGCCAGCGTTCCGAGCCGCTCGCGGACCGGAGATCGACGGCCGTGGCGTCGGTGGGGACCGTGCGCAGCTCGTCGGACGGCGGCAGGAACGAGCTGTCCAGTCCCGGCGTGTGAACGCGTCGCGTCACCTCGCCGTCCGCGTCCAGGAACACCAGGTACGGGGCGCCGAGCAGGTCGAGGCCGGGGCCGAGCAGTTCGGGGCGGGCGGCGGGGTCCTCGATTTCGGACGGCCCGATGGCGGAACCTCGCTGGATGAGCGCGGTGAGCGAGCGCAACTGGCTGTCGAGCCGGTCGAGTTGATAGTCCTGCAAGCGGTCGGAGACGGCCGCGCTGATCAGACTCAGTCCGGTCAGCAGCAGCCCGGTGGTGAGCAGCAGCAGCCTGGCCCGCAGCGAGAACCGGCTCAGCAGGCGCCTCATCGCCGGGGCTGCCGCATCACGTAGCCGACACCGTGCACGGTGTGGATGAGCTTCGGCTCCTCGGTGTCGACCTTGCGGCGCAGATACGAGATGTAGGTGTCGACGATGCTGGCGTCCCCGCCGAAGTCGTAGCGCCACACCCGGTCGAGGATCTGGGCCTTGGACACCACACGCCCGGCGTTCTCCATCAGATACCGCAGCAGCCGGAACTCCGTGGCGGAGACACGGACGGGCAGCCCCGCCCGCGTCACCTGGTGCCCCTCGGCGTCGAGCGTCAGCGTGCCCACCGTCAGCACATCGGTCTGGAGGCCCGTGGTACGGCGGAGGATCGCGCGGATGCGGGCGATCAGCTCCTCCAGGTCGAACGGCTTCGTCACGTAGTCGTCGGCGCCGAGGGAGAGCCCGGTGACCTTGTCCGCCTGCCGGTCCCGGGCGGTCAGGAAGAGGACGGGCACCGGTCCGCCACGACCGGCCGGGCGCCGGTCGCGCAGCCGCCGGACCACCTCGAAGCCGTCCATGTCCGGCAGCATGACGTCGAGCAGCACCAGGTCCGGGGGCTCCTCGGTGGCCGCGGCGACCGCATCGGTGCCGGTCGCCGCGGAGGCCACCCGGAATCCGGCGAAACGCAGTGCCGCGCAGAGCAGCTCCCGGACAGTGGCCTCGTCGTCCACCACCAGCAGCTGCTCGGCACCCCCTTGAGGCGTCACCGTCCCACCCGACCGTTCCATGCCGGCCAGGATACGGAGGCCGGGCCGCGGAACCCGTACCCTCGTGGCGCCGCGGTCCCACTCACCCCGGCCATCCCTGGCGTCCCGGCCATCTCGGGCGTCACACGTCGCGGCGTCGGAAGACGACGAACGCGGAGACCAGCACGGCGGCCACTCCCAGGCACATTCCGCCCAGGTTCAGCCAGGGGTGCGGGAAGTCGGGGTTCGGGACCGTCGTCAGGACCGCCGCCGCGCCCGCGGTGGGCCAGAAGTCGACCAGGCCCTGGAACGCCGAAGGGAAGAGGCCGGCCATGCCGGGGACCAGGAAGATGATCCCCACCAGGGTGGCGAGGGCTCCCGCCGTGGCCCGCATGATCGTGCCGAGACCTACGGCGAGCAGTGCGATGGCCGAGAGATAGAGCCCGCCGCCCGCCACGGCGGAGAGCACACCGGGGTCGCCCAGCCGTGCGTACGGCACCTCCTGCGTGGTGAGGAGGGCCTGTCCCAGGAGGAAGGCGGCGAACATCAGCACCTGACCCGCCACCAGGGTGACGGCCGCGGCCAGCACCACCTTGGCCGCCAGCAGCCGATGCCTGCGGGGCGTGGCGGTGAGCGACGTCTGCATCAGGCCGGTCGCGTACTCGGAGGTGACGACCACGATGCCCAGCACGCCGATGATCAACTGGGCGACGATGTACGTCGTCAGGCTGAGGTTGGTCGGATCCCAGGTCTGCCGTTCCGCGGCCGTCGCGGTCTTGTACTCCTGACCGGCGGACCTCATGGACACGGCCGTGATGCCGAGTCCGACCAGGAAGAGGCAGACCAGTGTGTACCAGGTGGAGCGCAGGCTGCGGAGTTTGATCCACTCTGAGCGGAGGGTGTGGGCGAAGGTCACCCCGGACGTGGTCGGCGCGCTCATGCTGCGGTCGCCCCCTCGTATTCGAGGCTGTCCTTGGTCATTTCCATGAAGACGTCCTCCAAGGAGGCGCGCTGCGGGGCGAGTTCGCTGAGCGCGACGCCGTGGTAGACGGCGAGTCTGCCGATGTCCTCGCTGGTCATGCCGGAGACGACGAGCGAGGACTCGCGACCGTCCCGAACGGTGGCCCCGGCGGCGGTCAGTCGTCGTGCGAACGCGCCGGGCTCGAGCGTGCGGACGAGTACGCTGCTCACCCCGTTGGTCTGCAGGAACTCGCTCATGCCGGTGTCGGCGATGATCCGGCCCCGGCCGATGACGATCAGATGGTCGGCGGTCTGCGCCATCTCGCTCATCAGGTGGCTGGAGACCAGTACCGCCCGGCCCTCGCGGGCGAGGGAACGCATGAAGGCCCGGATCCAGCGGATGCCTTCGGGGTCCAGTCCGTTCACCGGCTCGTCGAAGATCAGCACCTGTGGGTCGCCCAGCAGCGTGGCAGCGATACCGAGCCGCTGACGCATACCGAGCGAGAACCCGCCGACCCGCTTGCCGGCCACACCCTCCAGCCCGGTCCGGGCGAGCACCTCACGGACCTGGCCACGGGAGAGGCCGTTGCTCACCGCGAGGGACAGCAGATGGTCGTACGCCTTCCGGCTGCCGTGGACGGCGCCGGCGTCGAGCAGCGCGCCCACCTCCGTCAGCGGTACGGGAAGGTCGCGGTAGCCACGACCGCCGATGGTGACCGAACCCCGGGTGGGGGCTGCCAGACCCATGATCATCTTCATGGTGGTGGACTTGCCCGCGCCGTTCGGGCCGAGGAAGCCGGTCACCTGCCCGGGTTCCACGGTGAACGACAGGTCGTCCACCACGGTGTCGGGCCCGTACCGCTTGGTCAGTCCCTGTACGTCGATCCTTGTCATGGCCGAGATCCTGACGGGCCGGGCCGACCGGTTCCTGGGAGCTTCTGGGAGAACTCTGGGAATCCGGCGCTCCCGCAGCGTACCGCCCGCCGGCCGCCCGCGGCCGGGGCACCTCACTCACAGGAAACGCCAAGTGCGGCCGGCCGGGATCCAGGTCGCACGCCACGCCGGGAACGACGGCACCGCACGCCGGGGACCGGGTGGCCCCAGTCGGGCACAGCGAAACAGCGACACCCACCGGCGGGGTGGGGCTTGGCGACGGAGCAGAGCCGGGCGACGGCAGAGGGCGGGTGGCCACGGAGGGTCAGGAGGGAAGCCGGCGGTCCTGTCGGACCGGGGCGCGGAAAGGGGAGCCTCCTCGGAGGCGCGCATCGCCCCGGCCGGCATCGACCCCGCGTGTGTCCAGGACGGCGATCGGCGGCATCCGGGCCGTTGCCCGACCGGCTCTGCTCTCCCGCGGCCTCGGACGTGACTTGTTTGAGTGCCTGAGCTCGGGACATCCGATTGCCGGGCGCCGCCGGACGGTGGCGCCGACCGTGCGTGCGATCGTCTGGAGGCCGGATGGCGGAGAGGAACGGAACGGCGAGCGGACCGCTCGACCGTCCGGCGATGCCCCAGGAGGAGGCGGAGCTCTCTCCGCCCTACCGATTCCAGCGCCAGCGGCGCCCCGGGCTGGAAGAGCGGATGGAAGTGCGCCCGCGCTACCTCGCCCCCCACTACCGGGGCTCCGGAAAGCTCGCCGGGAAGGTCGCGCTGATCACCGGGGGAGACTCGGGGATCGGCCGTTCGGTCGCTGTCCTCTACGCCCGCGAAGGGGCCGACGTCGCCATCGTCTACCTGCCCGAGGAGCAGAGGGACGCCGACGACACCCGCAAGGCGGTCGAGAAGGAGGGCCGCGCCTGTCTGCTGCTGCCGGGCGACCTGTGCGAACCGGCCTTCTGCGCGGATGTCGTCGAACGCACCGTCGCGGAGCTGGGCGGCCTGAACGTCCTGGTCAGCAACGCCGCCTACCTCAACAGCCAGAACAGCCTCTCCGACCTGACCGCCGAGGACTTCGACCGGGTCTTCAAGACGAACGTCTACGCCTACTTCCACCTGGTGATGGCGGCCCTGCCGCACCTCTCCCACGGCGATGCCGTCATCGCCACCGCGTCCGAGGAGGCGCTCAAGGGCAGCGAGATGATGATGGACTACGCCGCCTCGAAGGCGGCCCTGGTCGTCTTCACCAAGTCCATCGCCCCCCACCTCGCCGAGCGCGGCGTCCGTGCCAACATCGTCTCCCCGGGGCCGACCTGGACGGTGCTCAACCTGGCGGGCCAGCGGTTCCCCGACGACTATCTGACGAACCTGGGAAGCTCGGCTCCCATGGGGCGGGTGGCCCAGCCGGAGGAGGTGGCTCCCGCGTACGTGTACCTGGCCTCCGACGCGGACTCCAGTTTCACCGTCGGTGAGGTCATCGCCGTCACCGGTGGTCTGACGGACACCCGCTGACGCGGCACCGGCGCGCCCGGCCGAGCCCCGCCGCCTCAGCCGTGGGCCGCCCGGTCCAGAAGGCTCTGGTCCAGAAGGCTCTGCAGGTGAAGGCCGCGCTGTGCGTCGAGCGCGGTCGGTGTGCCGGTGCGGACGGCCGTCGCGAAGTCGTGGCGCAGGATGGGCCAGCACTCCTCGTGGTCGATGCCGGCCGTGTCGTAGACCAGCGGGTGCCCGGGACCGAAGAGCTCGACGCGGGTGAGCGCGCGGGGGACGGCCACCGAGCCGGACAACGAAGCCTGGCTCACGGCCCCGTTCTCGTGTTCGCAGGTCAGCTCCACCCAGCGGCGCGGGTCGCCGGTGGCCCGGATGCGGGTGATGGGACCGACGGCGGCGTCCAGCAGGTCGACCAGGTGGGGGCCGAGGTCGAGCAGGGCGCCGTGTTCGAGGCGCCAGCCGGTGGCGAAGTCGCCTTGCAGGAAGGCGCCGTGGAGGTAGCACGAGCGGGCCCCGGCCACGTCGAAGGCGCGCGCGGCCTCAAGGAAGGCCCGCGTCGTCGGGTGATAGCGCTTGGTCAGCACGAGTTGGGAGACGACACCGGCTTCGGCGACCGCGTCGGCCACCCGGCGGGCCGCGGGCAGATCGGCACCGAGCGGCTTCTCCAGCAGCAGGGCCTTGCCTCGTCCGGCGGCCAATGGCGCCAGTTCGGCCTGGACCGCGGGCGGCACGGCGAAGGCCACGGCCTCGCAGTGGTCCAGCAACTCGTCGAAGTCCGCGGCCACATGGGCGGCGTAGGGAGCGGCGGTCTCGCGGGCGGCCTCCGTACGACGGGCCCAGACCGCGGCGAGCCGGGTCTCCGGCCCGGCGGCCAGCACGCGGGCGTGCATGGCCCGGGCCCAGGGGCCGGCACCGACGAGCCCGACCTCGACGGGCCGGTCGGTCCAGGGGGCGGGGGATGCGGTCACGGTGTTCCTGTCTTTCTGGAACCCTTCACGGGTCTTCCGGTGGGACGGCGGTGTCGCGGTCAAGGAGCCAGGCGGTCGAGCCGGGCGTCGGCGCCGGCGGGGGAGTAGAGGTGCTCCACGACCATGGCGGCCGCTCCGACGAGCCCCGCGTGGTCGCCGAGCCGCGAGGTGACGACCTGGAGGCCGGCCGTGGCGCGGGGCATGGCGCGCTGGTAGACCAGCTCCCGCACCCCGGTCAGGAAGGGCACCCCGGAGAGTTCCCCGGCGATCATGAGCACACCGGGGTTCAGCAGGGTCACGACGGTGACCAGGACTTCGCCCACCCGCCGCCCGGCCTCCCGGGCCAGCCGTACGGCGTCGGGATGCCCCTCGTTGAGCAGGCGCCGGACGTCCCGTCCGGAAGCGGTGTCCAGGCCGAGGGCGGACAGCTCCTTGGCGATCGCCCGGCCACTGGCGACGGCCGCGAGGCAGCCGTGCGAGCCGCACATGCACAGCGCGTCCGACCGGTCGTGCAGCCGGATGTGCCCGATGTCGCCGGCGCCGCCGTCGATGCCGCGGTAGAGACTGTCCCCGATGACGACACCCGCGCCGATACCGGTGGAGACCTTCAGCAGGACGAAGGACGCGCAGTCACGGTGGTTGGCCTGGTGCTCGGCCAGCGCCATGAGGTTGGCGTCGTTGTCCACGAGCACCGGGGGGACCTCGGCCTCCGGGGCCAGGCCCATCCGGATCGCGTACGCCTTCTGGAGGCGCTCGCGGATGGGATAGCGGTCCCAGCCCGGCATGATGGGCGGCTCGATCACCCGCCCGGACTCCCAGTCGACCGGGCCGGGCACGGACAGCCCGATGCCCGCGACCCGGGACGCCGGGACACCGGCCGCCGCGATCAGGTCCGGGAACCATCCGGCCAGCCGGTCCAGGACGTGGTCGGGACCCGCACCGACATCCATCGGCCCGGTGTGCTCGGCCAGGATGGTGCCCGCGAGGTCGAGTACGGCGGCGCGGGCGTGCCGGGTCTCCAGGTCGAAGGCGACGACCGAGGCGTGGCCCGGGTCGAAGGTGATCCGGTGGGACGGGCGGCCACCGGTGGAGGCACCCGTGGTGTGGCGCAGCCACCCCGCGCGGTTGAGCAGGTCGAGGCGCTGTCCGACGGTGGACCGGGACAGCCCGGTGGCCTGCTGGAGGTCGGCCCGGGTGTTGGCGCGGCCGCTGCGGATCAGTTGCAGCAGCGCGCCCGCGCTGGCCTGACTCGACGTCATCATGGTGTCCCCCAGGGCTCAACTCTTGTCGGCGCCGCTGGTCAGACCCTCGGTGAGCAGTCGTTCGGCGGCGAAGAACAGAAGTACCACGGGGATGGTCAGCACCACGGAACCGGCCATGAGTACGGTCTTGGGCACCTCGATGCCGTTGGAGAGCTGGGCCAGACCGAGGGAGACCGTCCACTGGCCGGGGTCGGCGGCGAGGAACAGCAGCGCGAAGAGGAACTCGTTCCAGGCGATCATGAAGACGTACAGGCCGGTCGCCATGAGGGACGGCAGGGCCAGCGGCAGGATCACCTTGCGGACGGTCTGCAGCCGCGAGCATCCGTCGAGAGCCGCCGCCTCCTCGATGGAGGCCGGGATGGTGACGAGGTAGTTCTTCAGCATGTAGATCGACACCGGCACGGTCTGGGCGACGTAGACGATGGCCAGGCCGACCAGGCTGGAGGACAGCCCGATCTTCGCGAAGATGACGAAGAGCGGGACGGCCAGCAGCGTCGCCGGGAACATGTACACGGCCAGGAACAGGGCGCTGACCTGACGGTGACCGAAGAACCTCAGCCGGCTGACGGCGTACGCGCCGGGCACGGCGGCCACCAGGGTCAGCACCACCGTGCCGAGGGAGACCAGCGCGGAGTTGACGAGGAAATTCAGGAAACCCTGGCCGCCGTCGTCGCTGGAGCGCAGTACGTCCTGGTAGGTGGCGAGAGTGAAGTCCTTCGCCGAGATCCACAGGGAGCCCGGGTCGAGCAGGAGCGCGTCGATGGGCTTCAGCGACAGCAGCACCATGTAGTAGAAGGGCAGGAGGGTGATCACGGCGAGGAACGCGATGACGAACCAGCGTGCGACGCCGAAGAACCTCTCCTCGAACCGGGCCCGGCTCAGGGCCGCCTTGCGCGTCACGCTTCCTCCTGGACCTTGTTGCCGAAGAACTTGAAGTAGAAGCCCAGCAGGATCATCAGCGAGAGGGCCAGGACGAGTGCCTGGGCGGCCGCGGCTCCCACGTCGTAGCGGGCGGTGAGGAAGTCGTAGACGCGCACGGCGGCCACGTCGGTGCCCGCGCCGCCCCCGGTGAGCAGGTAGACGTCGTCGAACTTGTTGAACGTCATGATGAACCGCAGCACGCACAGCAGCGCGACCACGGGCATCAGCTGAGGCAGCATGACGTGCCGGAAACGCTGGGTGGGGGTGGCGCCGTCGACCAGCGCGGCCTCCTCCAGAGTGTCGGGCACCGCCTGTAGCCGGGCCAGGATGAACAGGAACGCGAAGGGGAAGTAGCGCCAGCACTCGAAGACGATGACGGTCAGCAGCGCCAGCGGGATGTCGAAGTGCAGACCCAGCAGGTGGACCTCGTACTCCCGGGTCGACAGGAAGGCGATCGGGTCGTCCCAGCCGAACAGCCGCCGGCCCCAGTCGTTGACCACGCCGTACTGCGGGCTGAGCGCGACCTCCCAGACGAAGGCCACGGCGACGACGGGCGCGACGTACGGCAGCAGCATCGCCGCGCGCAGCAGCCCGCGCCCCTTGAACGGCTTGCGTAGCGCGAGCGCGGCGACCAGGCCGAGGACGACCGAGCCGAGCGTGGAGCCCGCCGTGTAGAGCAGAGTGGTCCACAGGCTGGACCAGAAGCCGGCCGAGTCGAAGACCTGCGCGAAGTTGTCCAGGGACCAGTTGCCGAACAGGCCCATGCCCTGGATGTCGACGAGCTCGGCCTTCTGGAAGGCCAGCAGTACGGTCCAGGCGATGGGCAGTACGACCACCACGAAGACCACGAGGAAGGTGGGGGAGACGAACGCGAGGCCCGCGCGGTTGGCGCGCCTGCTGGCGGTCATCGGGCGGCGGCCCGGTGCGGCGGGCTCGTCCGTGGGCCGAGGGTCGGTGTCCCGGCGCTGCGGCGCGCCGGCTGGGGCTGTTGTCATGAGGGACCTTCGTGACGTGCAGGCGGGCGGCTACTGCAGGGACTTCTTCAGGGCGGCGACCTCTTCGTCGGCCTCGCGTGCCGCCTCGGCGGGTGAGCTCTGGCCGCTGGTCATGGCGCCGATGGCCTTCGGGACGGGCAGTTCGCCGTTGGTCGCGCCGACCAGGGCGCCCTCGCCCTGGGTGATGCCCCAGCGGCGCAAGTCGCCGACGCCGTCGGCGAGTTGGTCGAGCAGGCTCTCGGGGAAGACCTCGTCGAGCGGCTTGCGGGTGTCGACGCCGATGTCGCTGTGGCGCCAGGCGTCGAGGTAGCGCTCGGGTTCGGCGGCCGTCCCCTCGCGGACGGGAATCTTGCCCTCGGGCGCCATGCCGAACCAGGACTCGTAGCCCGTGCCCATCATGTACTCGATGAACTCGCGGGACGCCGCGCTCTCGGCCGTCCTGGTGGTCACCCAGGACGTGATCTCGCCGAACTGGGCCGGCTCCTCGGCGTCGGGGCCCTTCATCGCGGTCACGATGCCGCTGTTGTCCGACAGGTACCGCGGGTCCTTCCCGCACGCGGGGCAGCTGGGCAGGGCGTCCTTGCGCAGGCCGGCGAGTTCGTCGAGCAGGAACGAGGACCAGATGACCATGGACGACCGGCCGGCGAAGTAGGTGGCGCGGGTGGAGTCCACCGTCTGGGTGCCGGGGGCGCCGTAGGCGCGGGCCAGCCGGTCGTAGGTGCGGAAGGCCGCCTCGCACTGAGGGGAGTCCAGGGCCGCCTCGTGCCGGTCGTCGACCAGTTGGCAGTCGTTGGCCAGGGCTACGCTCTCGAAGCTCTGGGACGTGAAGGCGTCGCTGGGATCGGTGGCCGCGGAGACGCCGTCGTGGCCCTTGGTGGTCAGAGCCTCGGCGGCGGCCAGCGCCTTCGTGTACGTGTCGGGAGCGGCCAGGCCCTTCTGCTCGAACTGGTCCTTGCGGTAGACCAGCAGCTGGAGCCAGGCGTCGGAGGGGACGCCGAGGCTGGTGCCGCCGTCGGAGGTCAGCTTCAGAGCGTTCGGATTGAAGGTGTCGCGGCCGAGTTCGCCGACGATCTCCTCGGGGATGTCGGTGTTCAGCAGGCCGTTGGTGTACATCTGCCAGACCTGGCCCATGGGCGCCGCCCCGATGACGTCGGGCAGCGTGCCCGAGGCCGCCGCCGACATGATGAGCTGCGGCATCTGCTTCTCGTCGACGCCGACGAGTTTCACCTTGACCCCGCTCCTCTTCTCGAACCCGTCGATGACCTTCCGCGTCGCGGCGACGCGGTCGGGGAGGTTCTCCTGGGACCAGACCGTGATCTCACGGTCTGGCCTGCCGGGTCCGGTGCTGCCCGCGCAGCCCGAGAGCATCCCGATTCCCAGGGCTGCCGTGACGCCGACCGCGGCCGTCCTCGACCGCATGGTCCTGATGCGCATTGAGTGTCCTCGTTCCGACTTATGTCTGCTCGCCACGCATCACAGCATCACTTTTGCTTGTTGACAAGACATAACTTGCGGATATTGTCGACGCAACCGCATCAGCAACCCTTCCGGAGCCATCCGTGTCATCCGTGTCGCCCGTCTCATCCGTGGAGCGCGTCGTCCAGTTCACCGGCCCCCGCCGGGTCGAGGTCGCCGAGCACGCAAGCGCCCGACTGCCGCCCGGCCATGTGCGCGTCCGCACCCGCTACTCGGGCATCTCGGCCGGCACCGAACTCACCGCCTACCGCGGCACCAACCCGTACCTGACCCGGACCTGGGATCCCGAGGCACGCCTCTTCCGCGACGGCACCCCCGGCATCGAGTACCCGGTGGCCGGCTGGGGCTACTCGGAGGTCGGAGAGGTCACCGAGGTCTCCCCGGAACTCGCCGGCACCCCGGGCCTGCCGGTCCCCGGCGACCTGGTCTGGGGCATCTGGGGCCACCGCAGCGAGGGCATCGTCCCCGCCGAGCGCATGATCGGCCACACCCTGCCGACCGGGCTGGAGCCGCTCGCCGGCGCCTTCGCCCGGGTCGGCGCCATCGCGTACAACGCAGTCCTGGCCGGTGACATCCACCTCGGCGAGGACGTCGCGGTCTTCGGCCAGGGCGTCATCGGCCTGCTCACCACCCGGCTCGCCCGGCTCAGCGGCGCCCGCGTCACCGCCGTCGACGCCCTCGACGGCCGCCTGGAGACCGCGAAGCGGTACGGCGCCCAGTACGCCCTCAACGCACGCACCGACGCCGTCGCCGAACGTGTCCGCGAGGCCACCGGCGGCCTCGGCGCCGACCTCGCCATCGAGATCAGCGGCGCCTATCCCGCCCTGCACGAGGCGCTGCGGTCCGTCGCCGCGGGCGGCCGGGTGGTGGCCTCCGGCTTCTACCAGGGTGACGGCATCGGCCTGCGCCTCGGCGACGAGTTCCACCACAACCGGGTCCAGCTGATCTGCTCCCAGATCGGCGGCGTCCCCCCGCAGTTGTCGAACCGCTGGACGGTCGAACGCCTCCAGCAGACCTTCCTGCGCCTGGTCGCCGAGGGACAGGTGGACGTCGACGCCCTGGTGAGCCACGTGGTCCCCGTCGCCGATGCCGCCGACGCCTACGTACTGCTGGACGAGCGGCCCGCTGAGGCGCTGCAGGTCGTCCTCGAATTCTGAGAGTCCCGAAAGGCCCCCTCATGCTCAAGACCGCCGTTCAGGAACAACTGCTGCCCGGGGACACCCTCCAGGCCAAGTGGGACTTCGCCCAGCAGGCCGGCTACGACGCGATCGAACTGCGCGGCAAGGGCGACCTCCACTTCGCCTCCCGCCGCGCCGAACTGAAGCAGGCCCGCGAGGACGGCGTCGTCATGCCGACCGTCTGCGTCGACATGCTCCACTTCCTCGGCGCCTTCGACGAGGACCTGCGCCGTGACGCCGTCGCCCAGATGAAGTCCCAGCTCACCGTCATCGCCGAGATCGGCGGAGTGGGCGCCCAGAGCCCCGCCTCGTACGGCATGTTCTCCCGCCGCCTGCCGCCCTTCGAGCCGCCGCGCACCGAGGAGGAGGACCGCGAGGTGCTCCTCGCCGGCCTGACCGAACTCGGCGAGCACGCCCGCAGGGAGGGCGTCACCCTCTTCCTCGAGCCGCTCAACCGCTACGAGGACCACATGGTCAACCGGCTCGAGCAGGCCGCCGGCCTGATCCGCGCCGTCGGCCTGGACTCGGTCCGGATCGGCATCGACAGCTACCACATGAACATCGAGGAGACCGACCCGGCCGCCGCGATCGTCGCCCACGCCGACGTCATCGGCCACGCCCAGGTCTCCGACTCCAACCGCTTCCAGCCCGGCGCCGGACACCTCGACTGGCCCGCCTGGCTCGGCGCCCTGCACACCATCGGCTACGACGGCCACCTCGCCCTCGAATGCCGGCTGACCGGCGACCCCGCCGAGGCCGTGCGCTCCGTCCCCGCCTTCCTCAAGAGGTCGGGCGCGTGAATCCGCACCTGGAGCTCCTGGACCGGCCCGCGCCCGCCGCGCCCGCGGACCTGACCCTGCGGCGCGGTGCGGCGCGGGTCCTCATCGACAACTGGACCGGCGCCT
Source organism: Streptomyces sp. NPDC017225 (assembly GCF_044331465.1). Lineage (NCBI taxonomy): Bacteria > Bacillati > Actinomycetota > Actinomycetes > Kitasatosporales > Streptomycetaceae > Streptomyces > Streptomyces sp. NPDC017225. The sequence goes on from NZ_JBIRNE010000002.1 coordinate 433,305, forward strand.
CCACCGTCCCCTCCCGCACCCTCTACCCCCACCAGTGGAGCTGGGACTCCGCCTTCGTCGCCATCGGGCTGCGCCATCTCTCGGCGCGCCGCGCCCAGCGGGAACTGGAGACCCTGCTGGCCGCGCAGTGGGCCGACGGCCGTGTGCCCCACATCGTCTTCAACCCCGCCCTGCCCCACGACGCCTACTTCCCGAGCCCCGACTTCTGGCAGTCGACCGGGGCCGGCCGGGCCGCGGGCGCGCCGTCGTCCGCCGAGACCTCCGGCATCGTCCAGCCGCCCGTGCACGCCCTGGCCGCCTGGCTGGTGCACCGGGCCGACCCGGCGGAGTCACGGCGCCGCGGCTTCCTCGCCCGCGTCCACCCCCGGCTCGCCGCCTGGCACGACTACCTCCGCACCCGCCGCGATCTCGACGCAGGCGGCCTGGCGGCCGTCGTCCATCCCTGGGAAGCAGGCATGGACAACAGCCCTTGCTGGGACCGGGCTCTGCGGCGGGTCGAACCCAGCCCGCCCGGCACCTTCCGGCGCGCCGACCTCGACCACGGTCATCCCGCCGACCGGCCCACCGACCTCGACTACGGCCGGTACGTGCGGCTGGCCACCGAGTACCGGGAGGCCGGCTACGACGACCGCGTCGTGCGGCACCGGTTCGCCGTGGAGGACCCGGCCTTCAACGCGCTGCTGATCGTGAGCGAACTCGCCCTGGCCGCCATGGCGCGCGAACTCGGCCTGCCGGGGGAGCGGCACACCGCGGGAGCCGCCGAGCTGACCCGGGCACTGGTGGACAGGCTCTGGGACGAGGAGGCCGGCCTGTTCCGCGTGCGCGACCTGCACACCGGCACCCCGGTCGACGAGCGGAGCGTGAGCGGCCTGATCCCGCTCCTCGTCCCGAACCTGCCGCAGGAAGTCGTCCGGCGCCTGCACGCCACCCTCACCGGCCCGGGCTTCGGCGCCCCGGCCACGCGTCTGGTCCCGAGCTACGACCTGACCGGCCACGCCTTCGACCCCACCAGGTACTGGCGCGGACCGGCCTGGTTCAACACCGCCTGGCTCATCGAGCGCGGGCTGCGCACCCACGGCCTTGAGCAGGACGCCGACCGCCTGCGCACCGGCTTCCTCACCGAGGCGGGACGCTCCGGGTTCGCCGAGTACGTCGACCCCTCCACCGGTGCGGCCCGCGGCACCCGGCACTTCTCCTGGACCGCCGCCCTCGCGCTCGACCTGCTGAGCGCCGACGCCGAGGCGTCCGCCCCGCGAGCGTCCGGCCTGAAGGAATCCGGCCTGAAGGAATCCGGTCCGAAGGGGTCCGGCACGAAGGAGGCCATGCCATGACCGCGGCAGACCACCGCGTCCAACTGGTGCGCGACGCCACGTTCGTCCGGCTCGGCGCCGACGGGGAGATCAGCGGCATCCGCGGGTCGACGCCCGACGGACTGTTCTGCCAGGACGCCCGGCACCTCAGCCGCTGGCGCCTCACCGTCGACGGCGACGCGCCCGCGGCCCTGGTCCCCGCCACGGCGGACACGGACTCCATGGCCACCTGTGTGCTGACCCCCGAGGGCACCCGGGACGAACCGCCCGCCTACACCGTCTTCCGGCGGCAGAGCGTCACGGCGGGCACGCTCACCGAACACCTGACTCTGGTCGGCAACCGCCCCGACCCCGTGACCGCCCGCCTCGACCTCACCGTCGACGCCGACTTCGCCGACCTCTTCGAGCTCCGGGCCGACGACCGCCACTACGCCAAGCCCGGTGCGCGGCACGAGACCCGGAGCACCTCCGAGGGACTGCTCTTCACCTACCGGCGAGCCGACTGGCACGCCCGGACCGAACTCACCTGCCGTCCCGCCCCGGACGAGGTGGTCCCCGAGCGGACGGAGCCGCCCTCCACCGCCCGGACGCTGACCTGGCACCTGCCACTGGACGCGCACGGCCGGGCCGACCTGTACCTGACCGTCCACGCACGCCCGCACGGACGGCCCCTGCCCGCTTCCCCCGCCGCCGCACGACAGTCCCGCCGGCCCGAACCCGCGACAGCGGCGGGTACGGACGACCTGACCCGCGCCTGCGAGCGCGGCCTCGCAGACCTCGACCTGCTGACCATCCCGGTCACCGGCGTCGACGGCGAGGACGTGCGCGTACCCGCCGCCGGTATCCCGTGGTTCCTCACCCTGTTCGGCCGCGACTCACTGCTGACGTCGTACTTTCTGCTGCCGTACCGGCCCGCGACGGCCGCCGCCGTACTCAGCGCGCTCGCCGCCACCCAGGGACGGCGCCACGACGTCTTCAGTGGCGAGCAGCCCGGACGCATCGTCCACGAGACCCGGCACGGCGAACTCGCCCACTTCCGGCAGATCCCGTACGGCCGCTACTACGGCGCCGTCGACTCCACCCCGCTCTTCCTCGTCCTGCTCCACGCCCACCACGAGGCGACCGGCGACCGCTCCCTGGCCGCACGCCTGGAGCCGCACGCCCGCAGGGCCGTCGACTGGATGCTCACCGACGGCGGGCTGGAGCGGCACGGCTACCTCGTGTACACGCCCGATCCGGGCGGACTGGTCAACCAGAACTGGAAGGACTCCGCGGGCGCCATCTGCTTTCGAGACGGAACCCAGGCACGCGGCCCCATCGCGGTCTGCGAGGCGCAGGGCTACGCCTACGACGCACTCCTGCGCACGGCCCGGCTCGCCGACGAGGTCTGGCGGGACGAGCCCTACGCGCGCCGGCTCCGCGAGAAGGCCGCCCGGCTGCGGGACCGCTTCACGGCGGACTTCTGGATGCCGGAAGCGGACTTCCCCGCCCTCGCCCTGGACGGCGACGGCCGCCAGGCCGACGCACTGGCCTCGGACGCCGGGCACCTGCTGTGGTCGGGCATCCTCGACGCGGACAGGTCCCGCCGGGTGGGCCGGCGGCTGCTCGAGCCGGACTTCTTCTCCGGCTGGGCGATCCGCACCCTCGCCGCCGGCCAGCGGCCGTACCACCCCCTGTCGTACCACCGGGGCAGCGCCTGGCCGCACGACAACGCGGTCATCGCCCTGGGCCTGGCCCGCCAGGGACTCACGGCCGAGGTGCGCACCGTCACCGAGGGCCTCCTCGCGGCGGCGTCCCACCACGGCCACCGGCTGCCCGAGGTCCTCGCCGGCTACGACCGCTCGGCGACCGCCGGACCGGTCCCCTACCCCCACTCCTGTTCACCCCAGGCCTGGGCGGCAGCCACTCCGTCGGCCCTGCGGACGGCGCTGGAAGGGGAACGGCCGGACGGGGCCGCCCGTGGGACGCCGTCCTCGGCGTAGCCGAAGGAGGGACGACCCGGCAGCGGGCCACGTCCGCTGCTCCCGGGTCCGCCCACCTCTCCCGCGGCCGCCGGTCCTACTGCGGAGTCGTGCCGGCCCGGTCCTCCCGCGAAGCACCGACGTACCGGCGGCACCCCGTGTCGTGCCGTGCGCCCAGCGAGGTCCACCACCGCTCGCAGCAGTCGCCCGGCAGCGGGACGCGCGCGGCGGCGGGGCGGGTGCACCCCGGGCCGTGCAGGGCGCCGTCGGACTGCTGCCAGAACACGCAGCACGGTGCGAGGGCGACGAGCGGCCGCTGTCGGCGGGGGCGGGCCAGCCGCTCGGCGCGCTGGGCCCGTGCGAGACGCAGCCGGTGCTCCGTCCGGGCACGGGCGGCACACCAGGCGAACACCGCGGCGGCGTACAGGCCGGGCAGGGCGAGCCAGGGGTGATGGGTGGCCGCGTACCCGGCGGCGGCGAGGAGCAGTGCGGCGGCGGCACGGCACGCGCGGGCGGTGCGCAGGCTCGGCGTCACGGAAAACTCCCGTTGGTCGGCGACGGAGAGGGCCTCGGGACATCCGTATGCCCGCGGTTCGCCGTCCTACGTGCCCGGATCGACGACGGCATCACGAAGAGTGCGGCCCACGGGTGCCGAGGGCCGGCGGAAAACCCGTTGCGGCGCCCCACCGGCACCCACGACCCTGCACCCATGTCCCCTGCTGAGCCGCGTTCGGCCACCCTTGCCGACGCCCCCGCCATCACCGAACTCCTCAACGAGATCGACCGGATCGAGATCGGTCGGCCCGAGACCGACCAGCACACCGTCGAGGCCGACCTGAAGCATCCGCGGACGGACCTGGAGCGGGACTCGTGGCTGGCCTTCGACGGCGGCCGGCTGGTGGCGTACGGGCTGCTGTGGGACGAGTCCGGCGGGGAGCGCGTCGACATCGACCACTACGTGCTCCCCGACCACCAGCGGACCGGGCTGCGCGTGCTGGCGGCCATGGAGACCCGCGCCCTGGAGCGGGCACGGGCCAACGGAGCCGCGCGGGCCGTCGTCCACCTGCACCTCGCCGCCCGGCCCACGACCGACACCGAACTCCTGACGGCCCGAGGCTGGAGCATCGTCCGGCGTCACCACGTGCTGCGCCGAGCGGTGGACCCGGCGCGGGACCTCCCGCCCGACGTCCCGGCGGGAGTACGGGTGCGGGCCTGTGCCACGGAGGCGGACCGGGTCCGGGTGTACGAGCTGTACCAGAAGGCGTTCGCGGACCACTTCGACTTCCAGCCGCGCGACTACCGGCTCTGGCTGGACGACATCCACGCCGAAGCGCTGGACTGGTCCCTGGTGTGGATCGCCGGCACCGACGACATGGGGGACGCCGGTTTCCTGCTGGCTCGGGACGACCGCGAGGCCATGGGCTGGATCCGGAGCATCGGTGTCCTGCGCGAGGCCCGCGGCCGCGGCCTGGGCGCGCTCCTCCTGCACCACGCCTTCGCCCGCTTCGCCGCCCGGGGCCGGGACACGGTGGGCCTCGGCGTCGACACCGAGAACGCGACGGGCGCCCCCCGCCTCTACGGCCGCAACGGCATGACGGTTCATTACGCCGTCGACACCTGGGAGGCCGTGATCGTCTGACGGCCCCGGTGCCGGACCTCAGCGCCGCGCCAGCGCCAGCACGCTCAGACCGAACATCAGGACACCCAGGGGGAGATGGACCGACGGCATGTGGGCGATGCCGACCACCACCTGGACCGAGGCCAGGGCGAGGAAGCCGGACGCGTGCCAGACGGGCCGGGGCGAGCCGCCGCCCGGCTTCCACGCCAGCACCGCCGCGAGCACGTACAGCATCGACGCCCCGTACATCACGCGGGCTCCGGCACTGTGCAGCGCCTCCCCGTAGGACGAGGACATCAGCAGTCCGGCGGATACCGCCTGGAGGAAGATGGTCAGGGTCTGCACGGCGATCGCTGTCCGCAGGAACGGGAAGCGGCGCCGTGTCGTCGCCGAGGCTGCCATGCCAAGGTCTCCTCTTTCCGCCCACGGGCGGTAGATCGGTAAGGTCACACCAGCCCGACGACACGGGCCCGCGAAAGGTAAGGCGAGAAGGCGGTCGGGAGTATGGGAACGGCGGGGACGCGCACCGATGAGACAGCCGGTGAGCGACGCCAACTGATCAATGTCGCCTACCGGTTGCTCGGGTCACTGGCCGAGGCCGAGGACGCCGTGCAGGAGGCCTGCGCGCGCTGGTACGCGCTTCCACAAGGCCGGCGGGACGAGATCGTGTCCCCCGGCGCCTGGCTGACGACGGTGACCGGCCGCGTCTGCCTGGACATGCTCGGCTCGGCGCGGTCCCGGCGGGAACGCTATGTCGGCGCGTGGTTGCCCGATCCGCTGCCCGACCACACCGGGTGGGACCACGGCCATGGCACCGACCTCGCCGATCTGATGGTGCTGGACGAATCGGTGACCATGGCCTTCCTCGTCGTTCTGGAGTCGATGACCCCCGCCGAGCGGGTGGCCTTCGTCCTGCACGACGTCTTTCGCTATCCCTTCGCCGAGATCGCCGACGTCCTCGGCCGGACCCCCGCGGCCTGCAAGCAGCTCGCGGCCTCCGCCCGGCGGCGGGCGCGCGCCGCTCCCGCGCCGGCGACGACGGCCGGGCAGGCCGACGCGGTACGGCATGTCAAAGCGGCATGGGAGACCAAGGACATCGCGGCCCTCGTCGACCTCCTCGACCCGGCCGCTGTGATGACCGCCGACGGGGGCGGCATGGCTGGTGCCGCCCTACGTCCGATCGAGGGCGGCACGCGCATCGCCCAGTACATGGTCGCCATCGCCGACAAGGCTCCGGGGCTCGAACTCCTGCAGCGGTCGGTCAACGGTGTGCCGGGCCTGGTGGCCCGGCGTGCCGGCGCCGTCCTGACCGTGGCCTCGTTCGAAGTCGCCGACGGCCGCGTCACCCGGATCTGGGTGGTCCGCAATCCGGAGAAGCTGCGGCCGTGGGCGCGGGACGGCCGGGACCCGTCCGGCGAGTCGTGATGTCACCACCGCCGCCCGGTCCACGCGGGCGGCCACGAGCCAACGGGCAGTCACCCGGCGTCTCTCGTCCGCGGACGGGCGGCAGCCCCGTCGGCGAGCCACCGAAGGCCGAGGTCAGGACTCACCCGGCCCCTGCGCCGCCCGCCCCGCCACCAGCTCCGGCCTCTACACGTACGACCTGGCACCGACGAAACGGTCCGCGGCAAATGGAATGCCGTTTTGCGCTCTGCCGGCAGGAGGGTGAGGCGTCCCTGACCTGATGCCCCGTCATCATCCACCACGTCAGGAGCACGTCCGCCCACGCCTGCACCGACCGCACCGCGCGGGCCCGGAAGTTCACCTGGCGAGTCGACGGCAGCCCCGACTTGGCCGGCCGCTCGCGACGGGCGCCACCCGGAACCTGCCCTCCGGCGACCCCTGGAACAGGAATCACTGGATCAACGACGACGGCCGCTGCTCTCCGTCAAGGACACAGGCAACGGCTACGCGGCCGTCAGTGTCGACGGCGGCCCCGAGCGACGACTGGACCTCCACGGCCCGATCCGCGTCGGCGAGGCGGTGCAGTACGTCAGCCCCCGGCTCGCGTACGGCGACCACACCCTGCGGATCCGGGTGACGGGCGAGCACAACTCCCGGTCGGGGGCGTCCTTCGTGAGCGTCGACCGCGCCGAGGTCCACGTGGACTGACGCACCCGGCCGGCCACCGCGTCAGAGCCGCTCGTGGCCCCCCGTGCTCTCCCTCAGTACGAGCCGGTGGGCCACGATGCGGTCCTGCGGCGACAGCACCGCGGACTCGGCGGCCGCACTCGCGCCGTCCGGCCCCGTCGCCTCCTCGATGCGGCGCCGCAGCAGTTGTACGGCGACCCTGGCCACCGCCGCCTTGTCGGGAGCCACCGTGCTCAGCGTCGGTACGGAGAACCGCCCGCCCTCCACGTCGTCGAAGCCGATGACGGCGACGTCCTCGGGCACCTTGGCCCCGTGCTCGTGCAGGGCGCGCAACGCGCCCAGCGCCAGCTGGTCGTTGAGGCAGAGCAGGGCGTCGGGCCGGGCGCCGTCGCGCAGCGCCCGCGCCACGGCCCGGGCGCCGTCCGGCATCCGGAAGGAGTCGACCGGCAGCAGGGCGGCCGGATCGTAGGCGATGCCCGCTTCCGACAGTGCCGCACGGTAGCCCCGGGTACGGGCCTCGGCGGTCCCCAGGCCCGAGTCGTCGCGCCCGCCGACGGCGAGGATGGCGCGGCGCCCCAGATGGATCAGATGGTGGGTCGCCTCGCGTGCGGCCCGCTCGTTGTCGATGGCCACATGGTCAGCGCCCTCCTCCAGCAGTTCCCCGAGGAGCACGGTGGGCGGGGCACCCACACGGTCGCGCAGGTCGTCGGCGGTCAGGGCGAGCGGACTCAGGATGATCCCGTCCACGAAGGCGGAACCGAAACCGGCCAGCGCCGCCAGCTCATGGGCGCGGTCCGCCCCGGACTGATGGATCAGGACGGTCAGGGAGCACTGCTCGGCCTCGCGGATGACATGCCGGGCCAGCTCGGCGAAGTACGGGATGTCCAGTTCGGGAACGACGAGGGCGATGATGCCGGTACGGCCCTTGCGTAGATGACGCCCGGCCAGATTCACCCGGTACCCGAGATGTTCGATGGCCTCGCGCACCACCTGCCTGGTCCGGTCGGAGACATGGGCGTAGTCGTTGATGACATTGGACACCGTCTTCTCCGAAACGCCCGCATGACGTGCGACGTCCTTGATCCTGGGCCGTGCCACCGAGACCTCCCTGCCTCTCACGCGACTGCCGAGTCTATGTCCCCGGGCCGCACGCATCGCCCCAGCTCTTTACAGCCAATGTACATCGATGTAAAAACAAGCCACCGCATGAGCGTCCGGCCGTCGAAAGGTCCGCGATGAGTTCCCGTTTGCCTGCCCAGGAGGTGTCGGCCGTGTCCGATCCGGTACGCCGCCTCAGCCGCCGTCGGCTTCTGCGTCACACCATGGCCGGAGCGGGAGCCCTGCTCGCCGCGGCCCCGCTGTCCGGCTGCGCCTCACCGGCCTCCGCCTCCGGCGCATCGGCGCTGAGCGTCTGGGACCTGTTCCAGGGCGGCGACGGCATGCTGATGGACGAGATGATCGAGGCGGTGTCCAAGGGGGCCGGGGGAGCCGAGGGCTTCGAGGTCGACCGCACGATCCTGGACTGGGGCCCGTCCTACTACACCAAGCTCGCCATGTCCGCCGCCGGCGGCCGGGCCTCCGACGTGGCCGCCATGCATCTGTCCCGGCTGGCGGGCTACGCGCCCGGCGGTCTGGTGGACCCCTTTGACCTGGACCTCCTCGCCGAGTTCGGCGTCACGCGGAAGGACTTCACACCGGCGGTCTGGGAGCGGACGCAGCACGAGGGGACCGTCTACGCGATCCCGCTGGACGTCCACCCGTTCATCGTCTTCTACGACAAGGAGGCCGCCGAGACCGCCGGGCTCCTGGACTCCTCGGGCGAGCTGCTGCCCCTGGGCTCGCCCGAGGCCCTCCTGGACGCGGGCAAGGCCCTCGCCGACGCGACCGGCCAGGCGGGCATCCTGTTCGGCCACGTCACCGACACGGCCCAGAACTGGCGCCTGTTCGCCGGCCTCTACGCGCAGACCGGTGCCGCGTTCACCCTGCCGGACGGGGGTGCGCCCGAGATCGACACCGACGCCGCCGTACGCGTCGTCACGTTGATGAAGCAGCTCTTCGACGGCCGGACCAACCCCAACAACCTGGACTACAACAGCGCGTTGGCCGCCTTCACGAGCCGCCGCGGCGGCATGGCCATGCTCGGGGAGTGGGAACTGCCGACGCTGAAGAAGGCCGGCTTCCCCCTGGGCGCCGCCCCCTTCCCGCAGGTCTTCGACAGGCCGGCCGTCTACACCGACAGCCACAGCTTCGTCCTCCCGCACCAGGAGAACCCCGACCCCGCACGGCGCCGCGAGGCCCACCGGTACGTCGCCGAGATACTCAGGCAGAGCCTCACCTGGGCGAGCGCCGGCCACATACCCGCCTATCAGCCCGTGCTCGCGGAACCGGGGTACGCCGGCCTGAAGCCGCAGTCCTCCTACGCGGACGCGGCGAAGGTGGCGGTGCTCGACCCGCCCAACTGGTTCGTCGGCGCCGGTTCGAACTTCCAGAACCGGATGTGTCAGCCGCTCCAGTCGGCGCTGCTGGGCAACACGTCCGCCGAGAAGGCGGTACGTCAGATGGTCCGCGAGGCGGACGCGCTGCTGCGGCAGCCCAACCCGGTGGCCTGACCAGCTGAAGGAGTGACCGACGTGACCACCACCGCACCCCTCGGCGCCGAGGTGAAGGCCGATCCGGCCCAGGCCCGCGCGGGCGGCCGGCGCCGCGCCGTCCTGCGCCGCCTGCGCATCACCCCGGGATCCGGGTTCGTCTTCGTCCTGCCGTTCCTGATCGTCTTCGGCCTCTTCATGGTGTGGCCGATCGTGCAGGGGCTCTGGATGAGCTTCACCGACAGCTCACTCGCCCTGCGCGACACGAGCTTCGTCGGCTTCGACAACTACACCGAGGCCCTCGGCGATCCGGACGTCTGGAGCAGCCTCGGCAACACGCTCTTCTTCACCGTCATCTCCAGCGTGCCGCTGGTGCTGGTCGCGCTGGCGATGGCACTGCTGGTGCACAGCGGGCTCGCCGGGCAGTGGGCGTGGCGACTGGCGTTCTTCGCCCCCTATCTGCTGCCCGTCACCGTGGTGACCATCATCTGGACCTGGCTCTACCAGCCGGACCTCGGCATGGGCAACCAGCTCCTCGGCGCGCTCGGCATGGAGCCCGTCGGCTGGCTGGCCGACGAGTCCGTCGCCATGTGGTCCGTCACCGCCCTCACCGTCTGGTGGACGGTCGGCTTCAACTTCCTGCTCTACCTGGCGGCGCTCCAGTCCCTGCCCTCGACCTTCGACGAGGCGGCGGCGCTCGACGGGGCCGGCGCCTGGCGGCGCCTGTGGTCCATCACCCTGCCGCAACTGCGCAGGACGACCGCGCTGGTGGCCATGCTCCAGATCCTCGCGTCGCTCAAGGTGTTCGACCAGATCTACATCCTCACCAAGGGCGGCCCGGGCGGCTCCACCCGCCCCGTCCTGGAGTACGTCTACGACGTCGGCTTCACCGGCTACCGGCTCGGCTACGCCTCCGCCATCTCCTACCTCTTCTTCGCGCTCATCGTCGTCGTCTCGCTCGTGCAGCTCCGCCTCTTCCGCCAGGAGGACTGACCGTGTCCGCAACCGCAACCGCAACGACCGTCCGCCCGCGGCGCCGTCCACCCCGTGCGGAGACCGGCGCCCCCTTGCTCCTCGGCCACGGCCGGCTGCCCCGCGTCCTGGCCGGCACGGCGCTGACCGTCCTGGCAGTCGTCTGGCTGGTGCCCTTCCTGTGGGCGATCATCACCTCGCTGCAGAGCGAGAAGGACATCGCCACCGCCGGCCTGTCCCCGTTCAAGGGCGCCTTCACCCTGGACGCGTACCAGCAGATCCTGGAACGCGGGAACGTCGCCGTCTGGGCCTTCAACAGCCTCCTCATCGCCGGCCTGGTCACCCTGATCACGGTCGTGGTCTCCACCCTCGCGGCGTACGGCTTCTCACGCGGCACGTTCCGAGGTCGCCGGGCACTGCTCGCCGTCACCGTCGCCGCCATCATGATCCCGCCGCAGCTGCTCGTCGTGCCGCTGTTCGAGCAGATGCTCCTGTTCGACCTGGTGGACACCTACGCGGCGGTCATCCTGCCCCAGGTCGTCGCGCCGATGATGGTGTTCATCCTCAAGAGGTTCTTCGACGGGATCCCCAAGGAACTGGAGGAGGCGGCCAGGATCGACGGCGCCTCCGAGTTCCGGGTCTTCCGGTCGATCGTGCTGCCGCTCTCGCGGCCGATCGTGGCCGCCGTGGCGATCTTCGTCTTCATCGGGGCGTGGAACAACTTCATGTGGCCGTTCATCGTCACCAACGACCCGGACCTGATGACCCTCCCGGTGGGCCTGGCCACCGTGAAGGACGCCTACGGCATCCAGTACGCGCAGTCCATGGCCTCCGCGCTGCTGGCGGCGCTGCCGCTGATCGTGGTCTTCCTCCTCTTCCAGCGCCGCATCGTCAACTCCGTCGCCACCACCGGCCTCGGCGGCTCCTGAACCACACCCCCACAGCCGTACACACGGGTCCGGCGCCCGCGCCGGCCCACCGATCGACTGGAGCATGTGTGCCCACTCACTCCGCACCGCGCCCGGAGTACCCGCGACCGCAGTTCGTGCGCCGCGACTGGCTCAACCTGAACGGCGCCTGGCAGTTCGAGACGGACCGGGGGGACAGCGGACTCGAGCGCGGTCTGCTCGACCGGGAACTGCGCGGCGAGATCGTCGTCCCCTTCCCGCCCGAGTCCGAGCTGTCCGGCATCGGCGACACCGACTTCCTGGAGGCCGTCTGGTACCGGCGCGCCATCGCCCTGCCGGCGGCGTGGGCCGGGCGCCGCGTGCTGCTGCACTTCGGCGCCGTCGACTACGACACCACCGTATGGGCCGACGGCAAGGAAGTCGCCCGGCACCGCGGCGGCTTCACCCCCTTCACCGCCGACCTCGGCGACATCGCCCGAGCGGGGGACGAGGTCGTCGTCACCGTCCGCGCCCGAGACCCCAGGTCCGGCCCGCAGGCGCGCGGCAAGCAGGCCGTGCGGTACGCCAACCACGACTGCAACTACACCCGGGTCACCGGCATCTGGCAGACCGTCTGGCTGGAGCCCGTACCCGACCTCCACCTGCGCCGCCCCCGCATCACCCCGGACCTGGCCGGCTCCGCCTTCCACCTCGAACTGCCCCTGTCCGGCAACCGGCCCGGCCACCGGGTACGCGCCGTCCTCGGCGACGCCCACGGCGAGGTGGCCCGCGCCGAGGCACGCGCCGACCTGGACCTCGCCCCTCGCCTGCACCTGCCGGTGCCGGACGACCGGCGACGCGAGTGGAGCCCCGGCGACCCCCACCTGTACGACCTGCGCCTCGAACTCCTCGACGCCGCCGGGCAGGTCGTGGACAGCGCCGAGAGCTACGCCGGTCTGCGCGCGGTGGGACTGCGCGGCAAGGCCGTCACCCTCAACGGGCGCCCGCTCTTCCAGCGTCTCGTCCTCGACCAGGGCTGGTACCCGGACGGGCTGATGACCGCCCCGACCGACGAGGCACTGGTGAGGGACATCGAGCTGGCCATGGAAGCCGGCTTCAACGGAGCCCGGCTGCACCAGAAGGTCTTCGAGGAGCGTTTCCTGTACCACGCCGACCGTCTCGGCTACCTGGTCTGGGGCGAGTTCGGCGACTGGGGCTGCGAGACCGGCGGCTCCTCGGGCGACAACCAGCAGCCCGACGCCTCCTACGTCGGCCAGTGGCTCGAAGCCCTCGAACGCGACTACTCACACCCCTCGATCATCGGCTGGTGCCCGCTGAACGAGACGTACCAGAAACTGCACGACCGCATCACCCGGCTCGACGCCGTGACCCGGGCGATGTTCCTGGCCACCAAGGCCATGGACACCACCCGGCCGGTCATCGACGCCTCCGGCTACGCCCACCGGGTCGCCGAGACCGACATCTACGACTCCCACAACTACGAGCAGGACCCGGCCGCCTTCCGGCAGTTGATGTCCGGCCTCGCCAAGGACGCCCCCTTCGTCAACGCCCACGACAACGGAGCGCCCTACTCCCAGCCCTACCGCGGCCAGCCGTACTTCGTCAGCGAGTTCGGCGGCATCTGGTGGGACCCCGAGGCGGCCGCGGACCGGTCGGGCGAGGAGCGCACCGTCTCCTGGGGCTACGGGGAACGGGTCCGCAACGAGGACGAGTTCCACGAGCGGTTCAGCGGTCTCACCGAAGTACTGCTGGGGGACCGTGACATGTTCGGCTACTGCTACACCCAGCTGACCGACGTCTTCCAGGAGCAGAACGGCATCTACCGGTTCGACCGCGGCGTGAAACTCGACATCGACCGCATCCGTGCCGCACAGCTCCGCCCGGCCGCGATCGAGGAACAGGACCCGGCCTAGCGAGCCCCCGGAGGGCCGAAGGCGGCGATCGCCTCCGGCCCCCCGGTCGCGCGGTGTCAGAAGGGACGGTCGCCCTCGATGGCGACGCGTTCGGCGACGCGCCGGTCGGAGCCGTAGTCGCCCACGGCGTAGTGCTGCGTGGCGCGGTTGTCCCAGAAGGCGATGTCGCCGGGCTGCCAGCGGAAGCGCACCTGGTACTCGGGGACGTGTGCCTGCTGGAACAGGAAGCGCAGCAGCCGGTCGCTCTCGTCACGGTCCATGCCGGTGACGCGGGTGGTGAAGGAGGCGTTGACGAACAGCATGCGCCGCCCGGTCTCGGGGTGGACGCGCACGACGGGGTGCTCCACGGGCGGGAACAGGTCCTGGTGCGGGATCAGCCGCTCGGGGCCGTAGAACCGGGCGAAACCGGGGATGAAGTCGTGCACGGCCCGGGCGCCGTCGATGCGGTCCTTCACCTCCTGGGGGAGGTTGTCGTAGGCGGCGGCCATGTCCGCCCACATGGTGTCCCCGCCGAACGGCGGCACCTCGCGCAGCTGGAGAACGGCGCCGAGCGCGGGCCGTTCGCGGAAGGTGACGTCGGTGTGCCAGACGTTCTCGTACGTCGGGGCGGCCCCGGCGCTCTTGTCGAAGCGGACGACGTCGTCGCTGGAACCGGCGGCGAGCAGTGGGTTGGTCTCCAGCTCGCCCCAGTTGCCCGCGAAGTCGCGCTGCTGGTCGGAGGTGAGGTGCTGGGCGCGGAAGAAGAGCACCTTCCACTCCAGCAGGGCGCGGTTCAGCTCCTCGCGCAGGGCGGCACCGAGCGGGCGCGAGAGGTCGGCGCCCCGGATCTCGGCACCGATCGTGCGGGCCTGCGGAACGACCTCGAAGTGTTCGTAGGGCCGCTCCTCCCACCCCTCGGGCAGCCGGCGCAGTGTGCGCCGGCCCTCGTACATACCGTCCCCCGGAATGCGAGCTTCGCGCAGATCGACGGTCGGGCCGGCGGTCGTGACGGTCATGGGAGTCCTCCCCTTGCGGTGGGCCGGGTCGGCCGGGCCATGGCGGTACGCGTCATCGCCGACCGGCCGGGAAAAAGAAACGGGAAACGAAGATGCTCCGGGCTGTTCGCCGGAGGGAAGGCCGGTCGGCTCGGGACGCGGCGCGCGCGTCGAGACCCCGGCTCGCGGACGGCCGTTATCGGCCGGAGCGCTCACACCCGGTTCGTTCGGGCACGCGGGGACACTCCGCCGTGGTGCCGAACCGGTATGTGGTCATGGCACCGATTGTGTGATCTACCAGGGTCCCTGTCAACCGGTCCGGACCGGCCGCGGTGTGAAGGGGAGCATGACGTCCCCCTCGGGCTGGACGACGCCGTAGCTGCTCTCGGGCACCTTGTTCCACACGCCCGGCAGATCGCCCAGGGGCTCGGAGACGATGAGGCGGGTGTCGTCGGACGCCTCCCGGAGAAAGGGCAGGTCCGGGTGGAGCGCGCGCAGGCTCTCCACCCGCGAGCTGTAGTAGAGGGACCGTGAGGCGCCCTGGCTGGAGTAGCGGAAGGCCCACAGCCGACGTCCGTCGGTCACGGCGACCGTCATCTGCAGCGGGTACTGGACGCCGTGCTCATGACCGACCTCCTCCACCAGCCCCGCCATCCGTGCCACGGCCGCCGGTGGGTCGTCCTCCAGGCCGAAGGTGAGTGCCAGGAAGAACATCATCTCCGAGTCCGTCGAACCCTCGATGTCCAGGAAGAGCCGCGGGTCGACGGCCAGGGCGAGTTCGCGCCGGACCCGGTGGAACTCCGCGATGGCGCCGTTGTGCATCCACATCCAGCGGCCGTGGCGGAACGGGTGGCAGTTGGTCTGCTGCACGGGACTGCCCGTGGAGGCCCGGATGTGAGCGAAGAACAGGGAGGAGCGGACATGGCTCGCGATCTCCCGCAGATTGCGGTTGCTCCACGCCGGTCCGATCTCCCGGACGATCGCGGGGGTCGTCATCTCCGGGCCGAACCAGCCGACGCCGAACCCGTCCCCGTTCGTCGTCTCGACCCCCATCCGGGCGTGCAGGCTCTGGTCGATCAGTGAGTGCTCGGGCTTGTAGAGGATGGTCTCCAGCAGCACGGGCGTTCCCGAGTAGGCAAGCCATCGGCACATCGTCTGCCGCCTCCCTGGTCTTCGGCGCGTGCCGCGCGGGTCGCCCCGGACGTTCAGTCGACCGGCCAGGTGTGCACCGGGGCGTTGAGATGCATGTAGTCCATGTACTGCTGTGTCATCCGGCGCAGGGCCTCGTGGCGGCCCGGGTGGGCGCCGGCGTCGATGTGGTGGAACATCTCCTTCTGCCAGACGGCGCCGTTGCGCCCGGTGACGCACCGCTGCTCGATGATGCCGAGCAGCGGCTCCCGCCAGGCCGCGTCCATGCCGGAGAGCTCCAGCCCCCGGTGTGCCAGCGGCAGCAGCCGGCGCAGTACGAGCTCGGGCACGGTCACCTCGCCCATGCCGGGCCAGTACAGCCGTGCCTCGATACCGTGCCGGGCCGCGGTGTGCAGGTTGTCCTCGGCGACCGAGAAGGACATCCGCGACCACACCGGCCGCTCCTCCTCCACCAGGGCGCGGGTGAGGCCGTAGTAGAAGGCGCCGTTGGCGAGCGTGTCGGCGACGGTCGGACCGGCGGGCAGCACCCGGTTCTCCACCCGGACGTGCGGTTTGTCGTGGGCTACGGCGTAGACGGGCCGGTTCCAGCGGTAGATGGTGCCGTTGTGGAGGGTGAGCTCGCCCAGGTCGGGGATGTCGCCGCGGTCCAGCGTCTGGGCGGGGTCCTGCTCGTCGCACAGGGGCAGCAGCGCCGGGAAGTAGCGCAGGTTCTCCTCGAAGAGGTCGAAGACACTGTTGATCCACCGCTCCCCGAACCACACCCGGGGCCGCACGCCCTGCGCCTTGATCTCCTGCGGCCGGGTGTCGGTAGCCTGCTCGAACAGCGGGATACGGCTCTCGTGCCACAGTTCCTTGCCGAGCAGGAAGGGCGAGTTGGCGGCGAGGGCCACCTGGACCCCGGCGATCGCCTGCGCCGCGTTCCAGTAGTCGGCGAACTCGTCGGGGGACACCTGGAGGTGGAACTGCGTGCTGGTGCAGGCGGCCTCCGGCATGATCGTGTCCGCGTAGGTCCGCAGCCGGTCGACGCCGTCCACCTCGATGTGCAGGTCCTCGCCCCGGGCCGCGAACACCTGGTCGTTGAGCAGCCGGTAGCGCGGGTTCTCCGACAGGGCGGCCTCGCCCACGTCCGCCTCGCGCAGTGTGGGCAGCGTGCCGACCATGATCAGGTGCGCGCCGATCGACTCGGCGCGGCCCTCCGCGTGGTTCAGGGCGGCGCGGATCTCGGCCTCCCAGGAGTCGGGGCCGCCCGCCGTCAGCCGGCGGGGCGGGATGTTGATCTCCAGGTTGAACCGGCCCAGCTCGGTGGCCCAGGCCGGGTCCGCGATCGCTTCGAGCGCGTCGTTGTTGCACATCGCCGGCTCGGCCGCGTCGTCGACCAGATTCAGCTCGATCTCCAGCCCCACCTGGGGCCGCTCGGTCTCGAACCGTGACTCGCCCAGCATCTGCGCGAAGGCCTCTAGGCACTCCTGCATCTTGATCCGGTACCGGCGGCGGTCCTCACGGGTGAAGACCAGCGCCGGGACGTCCCGTCCCATCGGTCCTCCCGGGGTGGTCGCCTTCCTCGGACGCTCTCCACCCCAGCGTCGCACCACCTGGCGCCGCTCACCAGACGGGACGGGACGGGGCCCACCGCACCGTGTGCGATGGGCCCCGTCGGGTTCAGGTCCTCGTGCGGCCGATCAGCCCTCGTGCTTGCCGGAGGCCCGCACCGTGACCTTGGCGGAGGTGGAGCCGGACTGGGAACCGTAGCCCTCGATCTTGTCGACCACGCCCGTGCCCTCGACGACCTTGCCGAAGACGACGTGCTTGCCGTCCAGCCAGGGGGTGCGGACGGTGGTGACGAAGAACTGCGAGCCGTTGGTGTTCGGGCCCGCGTTCGCCATGGACAGCAGGTAGGGCTCGGTGTGCTTCAGCTGGAAGTTCTCGTCCGCGAACTTCTCGCCGTAGATGCTCTTGCCGCCGGTGCCGTCGCCCCGGGTGAAGTCACCGCCCTGGAGCATGAACTGCGGGATCACACGGTGGAACGAGGAGCCCGCGTAGCCGAAGCCGTGCTCGCCGGTGGCCAGCTCGAGGAAGTTCTTGGCGGTCTTGGGCGTGACGTCCTCGAAGAGCTCGAAGACGATGCGGCCCGCATCCTGGCCGTCGATGTCGATGTCGAAGTAAACCTTGGAATTGCTCATCGCACCATTGTGACGTGTGAGCGCCCGTGATGTCGCACCGGCCGTCGTTTCAGCGCGTGGCGAGCAGTCCGAGCGTGTCGATCACCCGGTTGGAGAAGCCCCACTCGTTGTCGTACCAGGCGACCACCTTGACGTGGCGGCCGTCGACGCGGGTCAGGGCCGAGTCGAAGATCGACGAGGCCGGGTTGCCCGTGATGTCCGAGGAGACCAGCGGGTCGTCCGAGTATTCGAGCACGCCGGCGAGGGGGCCCTCGGCGGCGGCGCGGTAGGCCGCCAGCACGTCGTCGCGCGTCACGTCGCGGGCGACGGTCGTGTTGAGCTCGACGATCGAACCCACCGGTACCGGCACGCGGATCGAGTCGCCCGAGAGCCTGCCGTCGAGGTTCGGCAGCACCAGGCCGATCGCCTTCGCGGCGCCCGTCGTGGTCGGCACGATGTTGATCCCGGCGGCGCGGGCCCGGCGGGGGTCGCGGTGCGGGCCGTCCTGCAGGTTCTGCTCCTGGGTGTAGGCGTGCACCGTCGTCATGAAACCGTGCTCGATGCCGGCGAGCTCGTCGAGCACCGCGGCCAGCGGCGCGAGCGCGTTGGTCGTGCAGGACGCGTTCGAGACGATCGTGTGCGCGGCCGGGTCGTACGCGTCGGTGTTGACGCCGTACGCGAGGGTGACGTCGGCACCGTTCGAGGGCGCGCTGACCAGGACCTTCCGCGCGCCCGCGGTGAGGTGGGCGCGGGCGGCGTCGGCCGAGGTGAAACGGCCGGTGGCCTCCAGCACGAGTTCGACGCCGAGCTCGGCCCACGGCAGCCGCGCCGGCTCGCGCTCGGCGAGGACCTTGATGCGGTGACCGTCGACGACGAGGGTGTCCCCGTCGACGGTCACCGGGCGGCCGAGCCGGCCGGCCGTGGAGTCGTAGGCCAGCAGCCGGGCGAGGGTGGCGGGCTCGGTGAGGTCGTTCACGGCGACGATCTCGAGCTTGCTGTCGCGTTCGAGCAGCGCGCGCAGCACGTTGCGTCCGATGCGGCCGAATCCGTTGATGCCGATGCGCGTCATGAGCGAGGGTCCCTTCGTTCGTCACCAGGTCGTTCGCCACCAGGCTCGCGCGTGCCGGCCGCGCGTGGCAGCGGCGTGAGTGCCACGGTTCGCAAGGATCGCGCCAAGCGCCGAGTGCCGGAGGAAGCGAGGAAGGCCGGGCCGGTGGGACTACTCGCCCTGGGCGAAGGTGCGCCGGTACTCGCTCGGTGTCGTGCCCAGGATGCGGTGGAAGTGCAGCCGCAGGTTCGCCCCGGTGCCGAGACCGACGTCGGCGGCGATCTGCTCGACGCTCCGTTCCGAGCGTTCCAGCAGCTCACGGGCCATGTCCACGCGGGCGCGCATGACCCACTGCATCGGTGTGTACCCCGTGTCCTCCGCGAAGCGCCGCGAGAACGTGCGCGCCGAGACCGCCGCGTGCCGGGCGAGGGTCTCCAGGGTGAGGGGCTCGCCGAGCCGGCGCAGCGCCCACTCGCGGGTGGCGGCGAACCGCTCGCCCAGCGGATCCGGCACGCTGCGGGGCACGTACTGCGCCTGACCGCCGCTGCGGTACGGGGCCGCGACCAGGCGCCGGGCGGCGTGGTTCGACGCGGCCACCCCGAGGTCGCCGCGCAGGATGTGCAGGCACAGGTCGATGCCGGAGGCGGCGCCGGCGGAGGTCAGCACGCTGCCCTCGTCCACGAAGAGCACGTTCTCGTCGACCCGCACGCGAGGATGCCTAGCCGCGAGCGCCCGCGTGTAGTGCCAGTGCGTCGTGGCCCGCCTGCCGTCGAGCAGGCCGGTGGCGGCGAGCGCGAAGGCGCCCGTGGAGATGGCGGCGAGCCGCGCGCCCCGGTCGTGGGCCGCCCTCAGCGTCTCGACGACGGTCCGCGACGGATCGTCGAGGTCGGGGGACCGGTAACCGGGGAGGAAGATCACGTCGGCCCAGGCCAGCGCGTCGAGGCCGTGGGCGACGTGATACGACAGGCCGTCACCGCCGGTCACGAGGCCGGGCTCCGCGCCGCACACCCGCACCTCGTACGGCATGCTCGCCCGCGTCGTGAACACCTGCGCCGGGATACCGACATCGAGCGGCTTGGCACCCTCGAGCACGAGGACGGCGACGCGACGCGGGCGGGAGGACGGCACGCGGGACAGCGTACGTGGGGATGCCGGTCAGTTCAGGCCGAGAACCTTCATGGTGTGCTCGGCCATGCGCCGCTCGCCGAGGGCGTTGGGGTGGACGGGGACGAGGCTGTGACCGAAGAGGAGCGGTTCGATCCACCGGGTGCCGACGGCCTCGCAGGCGTCGTGGCCCTCGGACACCTGCGAGAAGTCCACATAGGTCACCCCGGTCTCCTCGGCGGCACGCTCGACGACGGCGTTGAGGTGTGCCTGGATGCTCCGCAGGTAGGGCACGTCACCGGCGGCGATCGGCAGCTTCGCGAAGCAGGACGGGTCGGCGGTGGCCGGTGTGATCCACGGGTAACCCAAGGCGGCCACGCGGGCGTTGGGAGCCTTGGCGCGGACGCTGCGCAGCGCGTTCTTGAGCGCAGGATAGGTGTTGGTGTCGATCTGGTCGTCGAAGGACGTGCCGTGTCTGTCCTTGCAGGGGCTGCCCTTGCCGCCGCTGAGGACGCCCGCGGAGCCGCAGGCGGTGATGGCGTTGATGAACGTGCTGTTGTCGTTGCCGCCGATGGTCAGCGTGACCAGGTCGGTGCCGGCGCTGAGGGCGTTCACCTGGGGAGCGACGCCCGGGTACTGGGCCTGCGTGAAGTGGGCGGTCTGGGCGGCGCCGCAGGTGACGTCCTTCAGGCGTGCGCCCGTGGCGTCGGCGATGACATGCGGGTAGTTCGCCGTGGAGCGCAGGCAGAGCAGGTTGGTGAGGTCGACGGGCAGGACGCCCGAGCCGGCACTGTAACTGTCGCCGAGGGCGACGTAGTCCAGGGAGGGCGTGGCGTGCGCGGTGGCGTCGGTGAGACCGAGGGCCAGCGTACCGGCCGCGGCTACTGTCGCGGTCATGACACGGCGCAGGGCGTGCTTCGGCATGGGCTCTCTCTTCTCGGGGCGTGGGCGTGGGCGCGGGAGGGGGGCGAGCGTGCGGTTGCTGGTTACCGGCCAGTTCTACTTTTAAGTAATG
This sequence comes from Streptomyces sp. NPDC017225, assembly GCF_044331465.1. Taxonomy (NCBI): domain Bacteria; kingdom Bacillati; phylum Actinomycetota; class Actinomycetes; order Kitasatosporales; family Streptomycetaceae; genus Streptomyces; species Streptomyces sp. NPDC017225. The sequence continues at coordinate 454,115 of NZ_JBIRNE010000002.1, forward strand.
TGCACGCGCCCTGACCTTGCGTCAACGCTGCTGACGCGACTTGTTGCAGCGGCACGGCACGACTGGCCGCCGATCGGCCTTGCGTGGTCCTACGCCGGCTCTCCCGTTCCGCTGCCACGGCGGAACGCGTCCGTTGCCCTGACGGACCGGCTGGACGAGGCCGCCGTACCGGTAGGACGCCCGAGCGGCGGCGGCGGGAACTCGGGCTGTTCTAAAGTGACTACCGTCAGTTCACCCGACCGCGGACCCGTGAGGTACTCACCAGCCATGCCGACCGAAACGTTTGAGTTCCAGGTAGAGGCGCGTCAGCTCCTGCAGCTGATGATTCACTCCGTCTACTCGAACAAGGATGTCTTCCTGCGCGAACTCGTCTCCAACGCCTCGGACGCGTTGGACAAACTGCGCCTCGCCGCCCTGCGGGACGACACTCCCGATGTCGACGTGACCGACCTCCACATCGAACTCGACGCCGACAGCGAGGCCCGCACCCTCACCGTGCGGGACAACGGCATCGGGATGTCGTACGAGGAGGTCACGCACCTCATCGGCACCATCGCCAACTCGGGCACGGCCAAGTTCCTCCAGGAACTGCGCGAGGCCAAGGACGCCGCCGGGGCCGACGGGCTCATCGGCCAGTTCGGCGTCGGCTTCTACTCCGCCTTCATGGTGGCGGACGAGGTCACCCTGGTGACCCGCCGCGCCGGTGAGGCGAAGGGAACCCGCTGGACGTCGCGCGGTGAGGGCACGTACACCCTGGAGACGGTCGACGAGGCGCCGCAGGGGACCTCCGTCACCCTTCACCTCAAGCCGGCGGACTCCGAGAACCAGCTCCACGACTACACCTCCGAGTGGAAGATCAAGGAGATCGTCAAGCGCTACTCGGACTTCATCACCTGGCCGGTCCGCCTGCTGCCGAAGCCGGCCGAGGACGGCGCCGAGGCGGGCGAGGCGGAGACGCTCAACTCGATGAAGGCACTGTGGGCACGCCCGCGCGACGAGGTGTCCGACGACGAGTACCACGAGCTGTACAAGCACATCGCCCACGACTGGCGCGAACCGCTGGAGACGATCCGGCTGCAGGCGGAGGGCACCTTCGAGTACCAGGCCCTGCTCTTCGTGCCCTCGCACGCCCCGCACGACCTGTTCACCCAGGGATACCAGCGCGGCGTGCAGCTCTACGTGAAGCGCGTCTTCATCATGGACGACTGCGAGGAACTGCTGCCGCCGTACCTCCGCTTCGTCAAGGGCGTCGTCGACGCGCAGGACCTCTCGCTCAACGTCTCCCGCGAGATCCTCCAGCAGGACCGCCACATCCGCATGATCCAGCGTCGCCTGACCAAGAAGGTCCTGGCCACGGTCAAGGACCTGGCGGCGTCCGCGCCGGAGCGCTACGCCACCTTCTGGCGGGAGTTCGGCGCCGTCCTCAAGGAAGGACTGGTGACCGACTCCGACAACCGCGACGCGATCCTCGCCGCCTCCTCCTTCGCGAGCACGCACGACGCCGACGAGCCGACCACGCTGAAGGGTTACGTGGAGCGGATGAAGGACGGCCAGGACGCCGTCTACTTCATGACGGGCGAGTCCCGGCAGTCCATCGAGAACTCCCCGCACATGGAGGCCTTCCGGGCCAAGGGTGTCGAGGTCCTGCTGCTCACCGACGCCGTCGACGAGGTGTGGGTCGACGCGGTGGGGGAGTACGAGGGCAAGCCCCTGCGCTCGGTGGCCAAGGGTGAGATCGACCTCGGCGGCGCCGAGGACGAGAAGACCGACGCCGAGAAGGACAAGCAGGGCGAGGAGTACGCCGGCCTGCTCGGCTGGATGACGGAGCACCTGGGCGAGGACGTCAAGGAGGTCCGCCTCTCCGCCCGCCTCACGGTCTCGCCGGCCTGTGTCGTCTCCGACGCGAATGAGCTCACGCCCGCCCTGGAGAACATGTACCGGGCGATGGGCCAGGAGGTGCCCCACGCCAAGCGGATCCTCGAACTCAACCCGGAGCACCAGCTGGTGAAGTCCCTGAACCGGGCCTACACCGAGCAGCAGGACCGGACGGAGCTCACCGAGACCGCCGAACTGCTCCACGCCTTGGCGGTACTCGCCGAGGGAGGCCGGCCGCAGGAGCCCGCCCGCTTCGTGAAGCTGGTCGCCGACCGCCTGGAGCGCACGCTGTAACCACGCGGGCCATCGGTCGGGCCGGCGCCGCGCCCGTCCCGGACGCCACGGAATCGTGGAGTCCGGGACGGGGCGGAGGCACGGGCCCGGCGGGGCGGGCCGGTGGTCAAGCGCGCGCCGCAGGAGTGCGCGGCGGCCGGGCGCGCCCGTGAGGCACGGAGGCGGCGTCGCCGGGGCGGCGCTCCGGGGCGTCTTCTGTCCACCTCGCCATCCGCATGGCGAGACGGCCTGGCATCCGGAGCGCCGCACTCCGTATATTCGCACGCATGTATGCATCGGCTCCGCTGCTGTGCCTCGCGCTCTTCGCGAACTCGGCGTGGTGCGTCGACGACGGCCTCTGTCGCCGCTGAACCACACCGGCCGCGTCACCCACGCCGCCGGTCCGCCAGCGCCCTCGCCCGCCGTCCCCGTGCACCACCCCGGAGATCTTCCGTGACCACCGCGCCCCCAGCCGGGCCGACCCCGGCCGCGCCGCCGCGCGCGCCCGCCGCCCTGTTCTCCCCGTCCCCGACCTCCTCGGCACGGCCCGAGGCGCCGCCCCTGCCCCCGGTCAGGCGGACGCCGCTCGCGGTGTCCGGCCTGCTCGCCGCGGCCCTGACCGCGTACGTATGGTCCGCGCACGGCGCCGAACCGGGCGTACTGCTCCTGCTGGGCCTCGGCCTGGGCGTCGCCCTCTTCCACTCCCGGTTCGGCTTCACGTCCGCCTGGCGGCAACTGGTCGCCGTCGGCAACGGCGCCGGGCTGCGGGCGCACGCCCTGCTGCTCGGCACCACGGCCACCCTGTTCGCGCTGCTCATCGGCACGGGCACCGGACTCTTCGGCTCCCAGCCGGCCCCGTCCGCCGGGCCGATCGGGGTCGGCCTTCTCGCCGGCTCCGTGCTCTTCGCGGTCGGCATGCAGCTCGGCGGCGCCTGCGCCTCGGGCACCCTCTTCGCCGTCGGCTCGGGACAGGGGTCGGTGGTGCTGACCCTCGGCGGCTTCATCGCGGGCGCCACCCTCGCCGCCTGGCAGTTCGACCTGTGGAAGGACCTCCCGGCCTGGGAGCCCGTCGTCCTGTCCGACCACATCGGACGGCTCGGCTCCTGGGCCGTGACCATCCTCGCGCTGCTCCTCGTGGTGCTGGTCACGCGGCGCGTCCAGGCCCGCCGCAACCCGCCGCCCCTCGGGGCCGTGCCCTCGGCGCGCGGTGCCGCCGTCCGGGCGCTGCGCGGCTCCTGGCCGCTGGCCGCCGGCGCCCTCGCGCTGGCCGTGCTCGGCGCGGGCGTCCTGCTGGTCTCCGGTGGCGCCTGGGGCGTCACGAGCGCCTTCAGCCTGTGGGGCTCGGAGCTCGTGGGCGCGCTCGGCGGCCACCCGGAGAACTGGACGTGGTGGCAGCGGCCGGGCAACGCGGAGATGCTGGCGGGCCCGGTACTCGCCGACAAGACCAGCCTCACCGACATCGGCATCATGATCGGCGCGGCTCTCGCGGCCGCGGTCGGCGGCACCTGGGCCCTGCACCGGCGCATCCCCTGGCGCACGGCGCTCGCGGCGGTGCTCGGCGGTGTGCTGATGGGCATCGGCGCCCGCCTCGCCGGCGGCTGCAACATCGGCGCCTATCTGGCGGGCATCGCCTCGGGCAGCCTCAGCGGCTGGCTGTGGGGGGCCTTCGCGCTGGCCGGTACCTGGGTGGGCCTCAAGCTGCGTCCCCTGTTCGGCCTGGGCAACCCCAAGCCGGGCGACGGCGTCTGCTGACACCCGAGCCGGACGACGGCGAGCACGGAGGCAGGGGACGATGCCCGTGCGGCACAGGGGTCAGGCCCGTGCCGCACGGGCGGCTACGGGGCGCGCCGCTCCGTGGTGGTGACACGGGCGACGGCCTCCAGGGTGAGCGCCCTGCCGTGGGGTTCTTGGGCCAGCGCGCGGTGCAGCGTCAGCCCCTCGATGAGGGCGTCGAGCTGGCGGGCGGTGTCCGGGTCGAAGTGCTTCTCCAGGTGGACGCGGCTGCGGCGCATCCACTCGTGGGTGAGCTCCCGGTAGGCCGGCTGGCGCGCGGCGAGGGTGTACAGCTCCTGCGTGAGCACCAGGTCCCGCTGGCTTCCCTCGGACAGGAGGTGTACGAGGTCGGCCACCGCTTCCCGGGCCTGCTCGCGGTCGGCCGCCGCGCCGAGGTGGGCGTCGAACACGGCGACGATGTGGTCGGTGAAGCTGCCGAACGCCTCCCGCAGCAACTGGTCGATGCCGCCGAAGTGGTAGGTCATCGAGCCCAGGGGGACCCCGGCGCGGGTGGCGATCTTCCGGTGGGAGACGCGCGCGATGCCCTCCTCGGCGATCAGGTCGAGCGTGGCGGCGATGATGCGTTCGCGCCGCTGCGGGTCCGTGTGTCCGGTTGCCATGGGAGCGGGCTTACACCTTCCGCACCGGGCGGGCGGGGTTGCCGACGGCGACGACGCCCGCGGGCACGTCCTTCGTCACGACCGCTCCGGCGCCGATGACGGAGTTGTCGCCGATGGTCACGCCGGGCAGGACGACGGCGCCACCGCCCAGCCAGACGTTGTCGCCGATGGTGATGGGCCGGGCGGCCTCCAGCTTGTCCCGCCGGGGCTCGGCCTCCAGGGGATGCGTGGGGGTGAGCAGCTGGACGCCCGGCCCGATCTGGCAGTCCTCGCCGATCGTGATCGCCGCGACGTCCAGCGCGGTCAGGTTGTAGTTGACGAAGGTGCGCGCACCGATCGAGATGTTGCTGCCGTAGTCGACGTACAGCGGGGGCCGCACGTGCGCCTCGGCGCCCAGGGAGCCGAGCAGTTCGGCGAGGACCGGCTGCGCGGCCGCCGCGTCCTCCGCGTAGGCGGCCTGATAGCGGGCGGCCAGCCGCACGGCCTGCTGCTGCCTGCGGGCGATCTCGGGATCGTCTGCGATGTAGAGGTCGCCCGCCTCCATGCGTTCGAGGTTCGTGCGAGGGTCCTGCGCGAAGTAGTCCGTCGGCATGCGCACGATCGTACCCCGAAGCGTACGAACGTACACTCATGGAGGCGTATCGCCCGGGGGACACCCGCCCGGTGGCTCCGCTCAGCGCCGGCGGGGCTGGAGCACCCCGGAGCACACGAGGACGAGGACCCCCGCGAGCGGCACCACCAGCAGCCCCACCCGCAGACTCGCCGCGTCGGCGACCAGCCCCACGACCGGCGGGGAGAGCAGGAAGCCCAGCCGCATGAGCCAGGAGACCATGGTCAGCCCCGACCCGGGCTTCAGGCCGGGCAACTCGTCGGCCTCGTGCATCGCCGCCGGAACCAGGGTCGCCACCCCGAACCCGGCCGCCGCGAACCCCAGGATCGTCCCGGGCACCGTGGGCACGGCCAGCGCCAGGCCCATGCCGGCCGCGGCGACGAGGGCGCCACAGCGGGCCACCGCGCGCTGGCCGAACCGGTCCACCAGCCGGTCACCGATGAGCCGGCCGACGAACTGCGCCCCGACCAGGGCGACATAGCCGGAAGCGGCCAGCGCCACCGACGCGTGCAGAGAGTCGGAGAGGTAGAGGGTGGCCCAGGAACTGCCCGCGTCCTCGACGAGCGTGCCGGCCGTGGCGATGAGGACCAGCGCGGCGAGTACGTAGCGCGTACGTGCCCCCGGTGCCGCACGCCGGGCCTGCCGTGGCGCGTGGCCCTCGGTGCCGGCCTCCTCCTCCGGTTCGGTCTCGGGGCCGGGCAAACAGAACCGCAGGGCGACGCACGCCGCGAGCGCGAACACCACGGCCGAGAACAGCAGGTGCCCGCTCCGGGAGACGTCGAGCGCGATCGCGGCGGCGGCCATGGACCCGCCGGCGACGGCGCCGATGGACCAGATGGCGTGGAAGGAGTTGATGATGGAGCGTCCGTAGCGGCGCTGTACCCGCAGACCATGGGCGTTCTGCGCGACGTCGGTGAACGCGTCCGCCGCTCCGGCCAGGAGCAGGGCGCCCGCGAACAGCACCACCGAGTCGGCCAGGCCGGCGGCGAGGATGCCCACTCCGGTCAGCAGCGTGCCGCCGACCGCCACCCGCGCCGAGCCGAACCGGCGGACGACCAGGCCGGCCGCGAGCCCGGCCGCGATGGCGCCCGCCGGGAACGCCGCCACGGCCAGCCCGTAGGCGGCGTTGCCGATGCCGAGGTCCGCCTTGATCTGCGGATACCTCGGCAGAAGGTTGGCGAACAGGGCCCCGTTGGTGAAGAACAGCACGGCGACGGCCACGCGAGCCCGCCGTTCGGCCAGGGCGGGCCGGCGCAGAACGTCAACAGTCATGCGCGGAGCCTACAGGCGAAGTGTACGAACGTACACTCGTGCGTAAACCGGTGGTCCGCGAGCTCCGTTGCGGCGATCATGGGACCGACTCACCGCACGCGATCCCGAGGAGCCGCCCGACATGCCCGTGCCCGCAGACCCGACGGTGCTCCATCCGATGCCCGGTCAGCCGCGGGTGGTGCTCCTCAAGCCGCTGGTGACCTCCCCGCTGATCGAGGTGGGGGAGTACTCCTACTACGACGACCCGGACGACGCGACGGCGTTCCAGACGCGCAACGTGCTCTACCACTACGGCCCGGAGAGGCTCGTGATCGGCAGATTCTGCGCGCTGGGGACCGGCACCCGGTTCATCATGAACGGCGCCAACCACCGCATGGACGGCCCCTCGACCTTCCCTTTCCCCACCATGGGCGGCTCCTGGGCCGAGCACTTCGACCTGCTCACCGGCCTGCCGAACCGGGGCGACACCGTCGTCGGCAACGACGTCTGGTTCGGGCACGGCGCGACGGTCATGCCCGGCGTACGGATCGGACACGGCGCGATCGTCGGCGCGGGCTCCGTGGTCACCCGGGACGTGCCCGACTACGGGATCGTCGGCGGCGATCCCGCCCGCCTCATCCGCACCCGCTTCGGCGACGAGGACATCGCCCGGCTGCTCGCGGTGGCCTGGTGGGACTGGCCGGCCGACCACATCACCCAGCACGTGCGGACCATCATGTCGGGCACCGTCTCCGACCTCGAAGCGGCCGCCCCACCTCGTTAAACTGGCGCTCGCCGTAACGCACAGCGCACTGAGGAGACCCGGATGCCGGCCCATGACCCGTCCGCCTCCGACGACGCGGCCGGGGCGGGAGGGGCGCCGGCGGTACCGGTCCGGCAGGCGCTGTCCGACAGTGTCTACGAGGACATCAAGGCCATGGTCATGGACCATGGGATCGCCCCCGGCGCCCGCGTCGGCATCGAGGCCCTGGCCCGCACGCTCAACGTCTCACCGACCCCCGTGCGCGAGGCCCTGGCCCGGCTGGAGTCCGACGGTCTCGTCGTCAAACGCTCCCTGTCCGGGTACCGGGCCACCGAGCTGCTGACCCGGCGGGGGGTGGAGGAACTGTTCGAGATGCGGCTGCTCCTCGAACCGCGAGCCGCCGCCCTGGCCGCCCGCAACGCCGACGAGTCACAGCTCGACGCGGTCGAGGCGATCCTGGAGGACATGCAGGCCCACCCCGGCCCCGCGGGACCGTACGCGGCCTACCGGGGTTTCGCCGCCCTGGACCAGCGATTCCACGACGCGGTCGCCGAGGCCGCCCATCGGCCCCTGCTCGCGGACGCGGTGGAGCGGCTCCACTCCCATCTGCACATCTTCCGCCTCAGCAACCTCCAGAGCGACGGGGCCCCGACTCTCGCGGAGCACGAGCGCGTGGTGCGCGCGATACTGCGCCGCAGGGCCGAACGCGCCGCCGAGGCGATGGCGGACCACCTCACCCGGAGCCTGGAGCGCCGGCTCAGCCGGCTCGGGCCGGACTGACGTGGATCGGGCCGGGCTGACGCGGCCCGCGCTGACGAGGGCCGGGCACCCGCCGTGGTCGCGGCGTCGGTCAACCTCGGTGGAGGCCGGTGCCGGTGGCCCGGTCATGCGCCGACGCGGTAGACCCGCCGGGCGGTGCCCGACCACACCTCGTGCCGCTCGGGCGCGGTGAGCGAGCCGGTCAACTCCCGGGTGGCGGCGAGGACGTCGCCGTAGCGGGCGGCGAGGGTGCTCACCGGCCAGTCGGAGCCGAACATGAGCCGCCGGGGACCGAAGGCGCCGAGCACCGTGTCGGCGTACGGCCTGAGGTCGTCGACCGTCCACGACCGCCGGTCCGCCTCGGTGACCATGCCGGAGAGCTTGCAGACCGTGTTCGGCAGGGCGGCCAGCGCACGCACATGGCGGGCCCATGGTTCCCGGCGGCCCGACGCGATCGGTGGTTTGCCCAGGTGGTCGAGGACGAAGGTGAGCCCGGGGACGGCGGCTGCCGCCCTCGTCGCCGACGGCAACTGGTGCGGGAGGACGACGAGGTCGTGGACGAGTCCGGCCGCAGCGACCGCGCGCAGTCCGCGCAGCACCTCGGGCCGGGTCAGCCAGTCCGGGTCGGGTTCCGCCTGGACCTGGTGCCGGATGCCGCGCAGGAACCCGCCGCCGGGCAGCGAGCGCAGCCGGTCCAGCTCGTCGGCGATACCGGGTGACGTCAGATCGGTCCAGCCGACGACCGCGCCGACCACCTCGCTGTCCGCGGCCAGGGCCAGCAGTTCCGGGGTCTCCTCGGGCACGGTGACCGTCTGCACGAGCACCGACTCCGCCACCCCCGCCTGGCGGGCCTCGGTCTCGAAATCCGCGAGGAGGAACGAGCGGCGCAGCGGGGCGAGTTCCGGACCGGTGATCCACTCCTGGTCCCGTACGCCGAGGTCCCAGAGGTGATGGTGGGCGTCGACGACGCTCATGTCACCGCCCTGGCCGGCACCGGCACCTCACCTGACAGCAGTCCCCGCGCCCGCAGGCCCTCCCACAGGCCGTCGGGCAGGGGCCGGTGGAACTGCTCGGCCGCGTCCCGGACCTGGGCGGCCGACCGCGTCCCGACCAGGACGGAGGCGACGGCCGCGTGTCCGAAGGGGAAGCGCAGCGCGGCCGCGCGCAACGGCACGCCCCGCGACTCGGCGACGTCGCGCATCCGTACGGCCCGGTGCAGCAGGTCCGGGGGCGCCGCCGCGTAGTCGTAGGTGGCGCCCGGCGAGGGATCGGCCAGCAGGCCGGAGTTGAACACTCCGCCGGCGATCACGCTCTTGCCGGCCGCCGCCGCGGCGGGCAGCAGGGCATCCAGCGCGCCCTGTTCGAGGAGCGTGTAGCGCCCCGCGCAGAGCACGGCGTCCACGTCCGTGTCCGTCAGGAAGCGGGTCAGCATCCGGGTCTGGTTCATTCCCGCGCCGATCGCCCGTACGACTCCCTGCGACCGCAGCTCCTCGAGCGCCGGATAGGCCTCCCGGAACGCCTGCTCCCCGTGGTCGTCCGGATCGTGCAGGAGGACGAGGTCGACGTGATCGAGCCCGAGGCGGGTGAGGCTGTCCTCCAGTGAGCGGCGTACACCGTCGGCGCTGAAGTCCCACCGCCGCCGGTGGGTGGCCGGTACGGCGAAGCCGTGGGCCAGGTCGTCACCGCCGCCCGCGTGCGGGACGAGTATCCGTCCCACCTTGGTGGACAGGGTGAAGTCGTCGCGGGGCCTGGCCCCGAGGGCCTCGCCCAGTCTGCGTTCCGACAGGCCGAGGCCGTAGTGCGGGGCGGTGTCGAAGTAGCGGACGCCCGCTTCCCAGGCGGCGTCCACGGCGGCCGCGGCCTCCTCCTCGCCCACGTCCTCGTAGAGACCGCCGACGGCCGCGGCGCCGAAGCCGAGGGCGGTGACGGACACGTCGCTTCGGCCGAGGGTGCGGCTCGGCAGCGGCGCGCGGCCGCCGCTCCCGTCCGGCCGCGTCACCGGCCCTCCGGCCGCGGCCGCAGGCCCTGCATCCCGCCGTCCACCGCGAGCGCGGTGCCGGTGACCGAGGCGGCGGCCGGACTCGCCAGGTACACGATGGCGGCGGCGACCTCCTCGGCGGTGACCAGCCGGCCCATGGGCTGCCGGGCGTCCAGCGCCGCCCGCTCGGCGACCGGGTCCGCCGCCCGGTCGAGGAGGCGGCCGACCCAGGGCGTGTCCGCCGTACCGGGGTTGACGCAGTTGACGCGGATGCCGTCGCGGACGTGGTCCGCCGCCATGGCCAGGGTCAGGGACAGGACCGCCCCCTTGCTCGCGCTGTACAGGGCGCGCTGGGGGAGCCCTGCCGTGGCCGCGATCGAGCAGGTGTTGACGACGGCGGCGTGCGCGGAGGCGCGCAGATGGGGCAGGGCCGCGCGCGTGGTGCGGACCATACCGAGGACGTTGACGTCCAGGACCCGGTGCCACTCGGCGTCGTCGTTGTCCTCGACCGTTCCCACCGCGCCGATACCGGCGTTGTTGACCAGGATGTCGAGGCCCCCCAGATCCTCGGCGGCGGCGGCGACGGCGAACCGTACGGAGGCGTCGTCGGACACGTCCGCGCGGTACCCGCGCAGGGGCCCGCCCCCAGCCGGCCGACCGGGGCCGGGCGGGTCCGGGGCGAGCGGGTCGAGGCCGAGCGGATCGAGGTCCAGTACGGCGACGTCCGCGCCGCGGGCGGCCAGCAGACCGGCGGTGGCCCTGCCGATGCCGGACGCGCCGCCGGTCACCAGGGCTCTGAACCCGGACAGTTCGCTCATCGGTTCGTCCCCTTCCGGGGTTCGGTGAGGCCGGCGGCGTCGGTGACCCAGAAGACGCCGTCCGGATGGCGATAGGCCGCGATCGACGCGGCGTGCATCTCCGAGGAGAAGCCGGGTGCCGTGGGAGCCACGTAGTGCCCGTTCACGAGGGTCACGGGGTCCTTGAAGTGCTCGTGCAGATGGTCCACGTACTCGATCACGCGGTCCTCGGTCGTACCGGTCAGTGCCACGTAGTCGAACATCGACAGATGGCGCACCAGCTCGCACAGGCCGACGCCGCCGGCGTGCGGGCAGACCGGGACGCCGTACTTGGCGGCGAGGAGCAGGATCGCCAGGTTCTCGTTGACCCCGCCCACCCGTGCCGCGTCGATCTGCAGTACGTCGATCGCCTCCGCCTGGAGGAGCTGCTTGAAGACGACGCGGTTGTGGACGTGCTCACCGGTGGCGACCTTGACCGGGGCCACGCCCTCGCGTACGGCCGCGTGCCCGAGGATGTCGTCCGGGCTGGTGGGCTCCTCGATCCAGTACGGGGTGTACTCGGCCAGCGCGTTGGTCCACTCGACGGCCTCGGCGACGTTCCAGCGCTGGTTGGCGTCGACGGCGATCCGGACACCGGGGCCGACGGCCGCGCGTGCCGCGCGCATCCGGCGGACGTCGTCGGCGCGATCGGCACCGACCTTCAGCTTGATCTGGGTGAAGCCGTCCGCGACCGCCCGCTCGGCCAGCCGGACCACCTTGTCGTCGGAGTAGCCGAGCCAGCCGGGAGAGGTGGTGTATGCCGGGTAGCCGTTCGCCAGGAGCCGGGACTCGCGTCCGGCGGCGCCGTCCTTGCCCTTTCGGAGCAGGGCCACGGCGTCCTCGCGGGTGAGGGCGTCCTCGATGTAGCGGAAGTCCACCTGGTCCGCGAGCCATTCCGGGTCGGCGTCCGAGAGGAGCTTCCACACGGGTTTGCCCGCACGCTTGGCCGCCAGGTCCCACACCGCGTTGACGACGGCACCGATCGCCATGTGCATCACGCCCTTCTCCGGGCCGAGCCAGCGCAGCTGGCTGTCACCGACCAGGGCCCGGGAGAGCGAACCGGGATCGGCGCACACCGCCTCGGCGGACAGGCCCACCACGTGATCGCGCAGCGCGGCGATGGCCGCGGCCTGCACGTCGTTGCCGCGCCCGATGGTGAAGGCGAACGCGTGACCCTCCAGCCCGTCACCCGCGTCGGTCCGCAGGATCACGTACGCGGCCGAGTAGTCGGGGTCCGGGTTCATCGCGTCGGAGCCGTCGAGCTCGCGCGAGGTGGGAAAACGGATGTCGATCACGTCGACTTCGGTGATGCGCGCCGCGGTCATGGTCGCTTCCCCACTGGAATCAAATAGGATTCTGTCGCTCTGATGGTGTGACAGATGCGATCAGCTCGTCAAGAGGGCGACAGATCCCATAGGATTTTTGGGATTGGGAGGTCGGCGTCCGCGTCGGCTCAGTCGAGGAGGCCGGCGACGAGTGTGGCGAACTCGTCCGGTGTGGCGAGGCGGATGCCGAGCTCTTCGGCCTTGGCCCGCTTGGAACCGGCCCCCTCGCCCGCGACGACGAGCGTCGTCCTCTTCGAGACGCTGGCGGAGGAGCGCCCGCCGGCCCGCTCGACGAGTTCGTTCATCTCGTTGCGCGAGAGCTTTTCCAGACTCCCGGTCATCGCGCCGGTGACCACCACCCGCATCCCCGCCAGCGGGCCGCCCTCCGCCGGTGTCGCGACCGCACCGTCGCCTTCGCCCGGGACTTCGCCCTCGCCGTCGGCACCGGCGGCCGGGGGCGGAGTGGCGCCGGGCTCGGTCATGTTGACACCGGCGGCGGCGAGCTTGTCGATGAGCGGGGCCAGTGCCGCGATCTCCGCGACGATCGAGGGCGCCTTCTCCGACCCGATGCCGTCGACCCGCTGCATCGCGTCGGCGTCGGCGGCGCGGATGTGGTGCATGGTGGCGAAGTACCGGGCGATGCGCCGGGACATGGACCGGCCCGTGCCCCGGACGCCGAGCGCGCACAGTACCCGCGACAGCGGCTGCTCCTTGGCCCTGGCGATCGCGCCGAGCAGGTTGTCGGTGCTGGTCTCACCCATCCGCTCGAGGCCGAGCAGCTCCTCGCGCCGGAGGGTGAACAGATCGGCGAGGTCGGTGGTGAGACCGGCCTCGACGAGCTGGACGACACGAGTGGCGCCCAGGCCCTCGATGTCCAGCTGGTCGCGGCCCGCGGCGTAGGCGAGAGAGGCGACCAAATGGCAGTTGCGGCCCTGTGCGCAGCGCCAGCGCTCCTCGCTCGTGTCGATGTCCGAACCGCAGCGCGGACACAGCTCGGGGAACGCGATCGGCCGCTCCTCCCCCGTGCGCAGATGGGCGACCGGTGCCTCGATGCGGGGGATCACGTCACCGGCGCGGTGCACCATGACGTGGTCGCCCAGCCGCAGACCGCGACGGGTGATGTCGGCCGGATTGTGCAGGGTGGCGTAGGTGATCGTGGAGCCGTCGATGACCACCGGTTCCAGGACGCCGCGCGGGGCGATGATGCCGGTGCGGCCGACGTTCCACTCCACCTCCAGCAGCCGGGTGATCTTCTCCACGGCAGGCAGCTTGTAGGCGATCGCCCACCGCGGTGCCCGGGAACCCGATCCGGCGGCCCGCCGGTCGGCGGCGAGGTCGGCCTTGACGACGATCCCGTCGATGCCGAACGGCAGTTGAGCGCGCAGCGCGGCGATCTCCCGGACCCGGTCCACGACCTGTTCCGGCGTCTGGACGACGATGTCCGGGACCGCCGTCCCGGCGCTGGTGTGTATCCCGAGCCCGGCCGCCGTCGACATCAGGTCGCTGTGCGCGAGCTCCTCCAGCCGCCCGGCGAGCGCGGTCTCCGTCCCGGACAGGGGCAGCATGCCGTACCCGAAGAACGTCATCGGGACCGTGTAGGCGCGCTCCTTCGCCCGCAGCGTGCCCGCCGCCGCGTTGCGCGGGTTGGCGAACGGCTGGCCGCCATGGCCTGTGCGCACCTCGTTGGCGTGCTCGAACTGGGCCGTCGTCATGAGGATCTCGCCGCGCACCTCCACGGTGACCGGCTCGGCCAGCGTCTCGGGCAGTCCCTCGACGGTGCCGATGGCATGCGACACGTCCTCCCCGGCCGTGCCGTCCCCGCGCGTGATGAGCCGGGTGAGGCGGCCATCGCTGTAGCGGGCGGCGACCGCGAGCCCGTCCAGCTTGGGACCCACGCCGAACCGGGTGACCTCCCGGTCCAGACGACGGGCCAGGGACGCCGTCCAGGCGGTGAACTCCTCGGGTGAGAACACGTTGTCCAGGCTGAGCATCGGCACCGTGTGCGGAACGTCGCCCTCGGCCGCACCGCCGGCGACCTTGCCGGTGGGGGAGTCGGGCAGCACCTCGTCGGGGTGCTCGGCCTCCCACGCGGCGATACCTCTCGCCAGCCGGTCGTAGGTGTCGTCGTCCAGTGGCGAGGAGCCGCCCGCGTAATAGGCGGCCGCCGCACGCGCGGCGTCCTCGACCGCCTGTGCGTAGGCGGCGGCGTCCACGATCACTGCTGAAGGAGTCGTCATGCGTGGCATCATGCCGCCCACCACTGACAATTCGGCCCGGTCACCGGCCCGCCGCATCGTGAGACGGCCCTCCGCGGGGGAATGGAGGGAAGAAACCCTTCGTTGACACCTGTCATGCCCGCATCTTCCGTACGGCCCGCAGCATCCCGCATGCCGCTCGCCGTCTACATTCTCGGCCTCTCCGTCTTCGCGCTCGGCACGAGCGAGTTCATGCTCTCCGGACTGCTGCCGCCCATCGCCGACGACATGGACGTGTCCATCCCGCAAGCCGGGTTGCTGATATCCGCGTTCGCGATCGGCATGGTGGTCGGCGCGCCCCTGCTCGCGGTCGCGACCCTGCGGCTGCCGCGGAAGATCACGCTGGTCGCGCTGATCTCGGTGTTCGGCCTCGGCCAGATCGCGGGCGCGCTGGCGACCACGTACGAGATCCTGTTCGTCTCGCGGGTCGTGAGCGCCCTGGCGTGTGCCGGCTTCTGGGCGGTGGGTGCCGCCGTGGCCATCGCGATGGTGCCGAAGACCTCACGCGCACGCGCGATGGCCGTGATGATCGGCGGACTGTCGATCGCCAACGTCCTGGGCGTCCCGGTGGGCGCGTTCCTCGGTGAGCACCTCGGATGGCGGTCCGCGTTCTGGGCCGTGGGCGCGGCGTCCGCCGTCGCACTCGTGGGTGTCGTGACCCTGATCCCGCGGATTCCGCTGTCCGAGCGGCGGCCCCGGCTGAAGAGCGAGCTGGCGATCTACCGTGACCGTCAGGTCTGGCTGTCCATCGTGATGACCGCGCTCGCCGCCGGCGGCGTGTTCTGCGCCTTCTCCTACCTCGCGCCGCTGCTCACCGATGTGGCCGGACTGGCGGACGGCTGGGTGCCCAGCGTGCTGGCGCTGTTCGGTATCGGCGCGCTGATCGGCACCACGGTCGGCGGCCGGGTCGCCGACGCGCACCTGTTCGGCGTGCTGCTCTCCGGCATCACCGCCTCGACCGTGCTGCTGGCCGCTCTGGCGCTGTTCGCGTCGAGCCCCGCCGCCGTGATCGCGCTTTCCCTGCTGCTCGGCGTCTCCGCCTTCTACACCGCTCCGGCGCTCAACGCGCGGATGTTCGACGTCGCCGGCGCCGCCCCCACCCTCGCGGGCGCCACGACGACCGCCGCGTTCAACCTGGGCAACACCGGCGGCCCCTGGCTCGGCGGCACGGTGATCGACGCGGGCCTCGGCTACACCGCCACGGCCTGGGCGGGCGGAGCGATGACCCTGGTCGCGATCGCGTTCGCCGCCGTCTCGCTGCGGCTGCACAGCCGGTCGCGCATCGTGATGGGCGGCATGGCCACCGAGCCCGCCGGCGCGGAGCGGACCCAGCGGGTGTGACGCGTACCGGAGCGCGGACGCGTCGCTTGCCGTCATCGATCCGGCGCCTCCGAAGACGCCGCCCCGGCGCCCGGGGTCAGACCTTGCCGATGCCGAGCGTGGTCTCGCGGGGCAGCAGTCCGGAGCCGAGCACATCCAGCCAGACCGGGCCGAGAAGGTCGGCGAGGCGCGCGGTGTGCTCGGCGCCGAGTGCCCGCCAGGGCGCGGCGGCCAGTTCGTCGGTGCGTCGCTCGACCTCGGCGCGCAGGACGCGGCCCGCCTCGGTCGCGGTGCCGTCGGCCGCCAGGAGTCCGCGGGTCCGGAGCCGTTCACCGGCGGCCGCCCACTCGTCCTCGCTCCAGCCGCGGCTCGCGAAGACGCCGGCCGGTGCCGCGCCGATCGCGGCGAAGGACACCAGTGCCTCCACCGGGTCGAGACCCGCGGTCAGGAGAGCGGCGAGATGGCCGTCGCCGCGGTGCTCGCGCAGGATCGTCGCGGCCTGCCACAGCACGAGGTGCGGCTCCCGGGGCCAGGGCAGCGCGGCGTTGGCGGCGGCGAGCGGGCGGCCCTCGGTGGGCGCGGCCTGTGCCGCCCGGCGGGCGAGGGCGGCGGCCTCCCCGATGTCGGGGCCGC
The DNA here is from genome assembly GCF_044331465.1 of Streptomyces sp. NPDC017225. Classification (NCBI taxonomy): domain Bacteria; kingdom Bacillati; phylum Actinomycetota; class Actinomycetes; order Kitasatosporales; family Streptomycetaceae; genus Streptomyces; species Streptomyces sp. NPDC017225. The sequence goes on from NZ_JBIRNE010000002.1 coordinate 470,386, forward strand.
CCGTCCGCTCACCGATGAGCGCGCCGTACGCCCGGTCGACACCGCGCGTACGGGCCTCGATCACCTTGTCCGGTGCGGCGACCTCCCAGGCGGCGGGAACGTGCTCGGCGACCATGCCCGGACTGAAGCTGTAGAACGCGGACGTCACCCGACGGCATCCGGGCGCCCCGAGCGGAGCCGCCCGCCAGGCGAAGTAGCTCGGCCAGCGCTCGCCGGTGTCGTACCCGAGCGACTCGGCCTCCTCGAAGACCTGCGGCGCGTAGTAGACGACGGCGTGCAGGGGCTCCAGAAGATGCCACATCTGCCGAACGCGTCCGTGGTCGATACCCATGATGTCCATGACCCTTCTCTTCTCGCGACCCTCACATCTTGTCACTGGCCAGATTGGCATCCGGGACACGATCTAGTCAATGACTAGACTGCGCTAACCTGCTCCCATGACCGCAGAACGCGCCGCCTACCACCACGGAGACCTGCCACGGGCCGTGCTCGCCGCGGCCCTCGACGTGATCGCCACCGAGGGCCCGGCAGCCCTGTCCCTGCGCGGCCTGGCCCGTCGCGCGGGCGTCTCCCATGCCGCGCCCGCACACCACTTCGGGGACCGCGCGGGCCTTCTCACCGCCATCGCGACCGAGGGGTACGGACTCCTGTCCGTCACCCTGGGCCAGGCGGGGGACCTGCGAGACCTGGGCATGCGGTACGTACGGTTCGCCATCGCGCACCCGGCGCACTTCCAGGTCATGTTCCGTCCGGAGCTCCTTCGCCCGGACGACCCGGAGCTGCGCGCGGCGCGCGAGCGGACACGGGACCGGCTCCGCGTGGCCGTGGCGGGCTACGCCGATGATCCGGCCGTCGGCTTCATGGCGGCCTGGTCGATGGCCCACGGCTTCGCGTCGCTGCTGCTCTCCCGCAACCTGGACGGCCTGCTGGACGGGCGGGACCCCGAAGAGGCCTTTCGCGCGCTGACGGGCGAGATGTTCCGTCCGGCCGAGAACTCCGCGACGGGCTGACTCGTCCGTACGGGCGCCGCGTACGGTGCCCAGGGAGCCGAGGCCACCCGGTACACGGCGCTCAGCCACCGGACGGAAGGCCCGCCGCCGACGCCCGGGACACCCGGGTCCGCGCCGTGGTCAGGGGCGGGCGTTCCGGGCGCCGTGCAGGATGCGCAGGAGCCCGATCTCCGCGACGTTCTTGGTCAGTTCGACGTTGACCCAGCCCGCCACGTCCGCCAGGGACATGCCCGCGCCCCAGGGCAGGGTCGCGGTCCGCTCGGTGGAGTCGAGTTCGGCGTCGGTGAGGCCGTCCAGCCGCGCCCGCCACCGCTCGTGCAGTCCGCGCAGCCATTCCACGGCGCCCTGCGCGGTACCCGGCCAGAAGACCTCGTCGTGCTCCGACGGCGCCGGATCCCGGAAGCAGTGGCGGAGGGTGGCCGTCCACCAGTAGCCGATGTGCCAGGTGACCCATCCGATGGTCAGCGCCGGCACCGGGTCGGGCTCCGGCACCTGGAAGTCGGCGACCCACCGCCCCTGCTCGTTTGGCCGGACCGTCCAGTGGTACGGGTCGGGCGTCCACAGGCACAGGGCGTCGTCCAGGCCGTCGGCGTGGTACTCGAACAGGGCCCACGCGATGTCGAGTTGACGCAGCAGCAGGTCCGTGCGGGGTGTCGTCATCCTCGATGTGTCCCTTCCCTCCCCCGCGTCCCGGGGGCACGGAGCGCGCGTCGCTCCCCTGGAAGACCGTACTCGTCGGGTGCCACCCACCCGCCGCCCGATCGGCGGCCACGCCGCCGACGTCGCCGGGACCACCGGAGCCGTTGCCGGACGAACCACGGCGCGGTCGTGGGCGCTGTGCCACGGCTCTCCCTCGCACGGCGGACGCACCCGGGGACGCGGGAGTTCCCGATGCGGACGAGGGCCCGCCGCGGCCCGGGCGGCAGCGCGACCCGGCCCGGGCGGTGGCGCGACCCGGCCCGGGCGGCAGCGCGACCCCGGTGACCGGCCGAAAGACGTCGGCTGCCCGCGGCAACGAAGTGCGGCGTACACCCATCGCCGCGGCCTACACCCGGGGGAGAGGAGCGCCGGGGCGCACTACACCCTGCGCAGTACGCCGGTCCAGACCCAGGGGCGGATCAAATGCGGGACCCCCCGGGTGAGCATGGAAACGTACCCCGGTCAGCGCCTCCGCCTTCCCCCCATGTGCCGGGTCTTCGTCCTGCCCATAATCCGAAGGATTGGTCCCAGGTGGCTACGTTCCTCTACCGACTCGGCCGACGCGCGTTCCGGCGCCGCGGCCTCGTCGCCCTGCTCTGGGTGGCCATACTCGTGGGCGCCGGCGTCGCCGCGTCCACGGCGCCCGCCCCGCCCGAAGACTCCTTCTCCATGCCCGGCACCGAATCCCAGAAGGCGTTCGACCTCCTCGAGGAGCGTTTCCCGGCCGCCGGCGCCGAGGGCGCCACCGCACGCGTCGTCATCCGCGCCCCCGACGGCGGGAAGATCTCCGACCCGGCCGGCAAGGACCAGGTCGAGGAACTGGTGACGGCCCTCGGCAACGGCCCGCAGGTCGCCTCGGTGGCCGACCCGTTCGAGGCCGACGCCGTCAGCGAGGACGGCACGACCGCGTACGCCTCCGTGACGTACGAGGTCAACGCCATGGAGCTGACCGACCAGGCCCGTGACGCGCTCACCGCCGCCACCGACGACGCGCGCGGCGACGGCTTCACCGTCGAGACCGGCGGCGACGCGGTCATGGCGGAGCAGGAGATGGGCGGCACCGCCGAGCTGATCGGTATCGGCGTCGCCGCGATCGTGCTCCTGCTGACCTTCGGCTCGCTCGTCGCGGCCGGTATGCCCCTGCTCTCGGCGATCATCGGTGTCGGCATCGGCATCTCCGCCATCGGGGCGCTCGGCAGCACGCTCGAACTCTCCGCCACCACCTCCACCCTCGCCATGATGATCGGCCTCGCGGTCGCCATCGACTACGCCCTGTTCATCGTCTCCCGCTACCGCGCGGAGATCGCCGAGGGCCGCACCCCCGAGGACGCCGCGGGCCGTGCGGTCGGCACCGCGGGCTCCGCGGTCGTCTTCGCGGGACTCACCGTCATCGTGGCCCTGGGGGGCCTCGCGGTGGTCAACATCCCGATCCTCACCAAGATGGGCCTGGCCGCCGCGGCCACGGTCGGCGTCGCCGTGCTGATCGCGCTCACCCTCACCCCGGCGCTGCTCGGCTTCGCCGGCAGGAAGGCGCTCAGCCGCAAGGACCGCAAGGCGCCCGCCGGACAGCGCGACGCGTCCGCCAAGCCGAAGCTCGGCACCCGCTGGGCCCGGTTCGTACTGCGGCGACCGGTGACCGTGCTGCTGACCGCGGTGCTCGGCCTCGGCGTCATCGCCGTGCCGGCCGCGAGCATGGAGCTGGGCCTGCCCGACGAGGGCAGCTCCGCGCCCGAGACCACCCAGCGCAAGGCCTACGACATGCTGTCCGAGTCCTTTGGCGCCGGATTCAACGGCCCGCTGATGGTCACCATCGACACGCGGGACGCCGACGACGCGAAGGCCGCCGCCGACACCGTCGGCAAGGAGATCACGGGCCTCGGCGAGGCCGCGGCCGTCACCCCGGCGAACTTCAACGAGGCGGGCGACACCGCCGTCCTCACGGTCGTGCCGAAGACGGGGCCGAGCGAGGCGGCCACCGAGTCGCTGGTGAAGGACATCCGCGGGCTGTCCGGCGACATCAAGGGCGAGACGGGCGCGACCGTGCTGGTCACCGGCGCGACCGCGATGACCATCGACTTCTCGCAGACCCTGGACGACGCGCTCGTCCCGTACCTGGCCCTGGTCGTCGGCCTGGCCTTCCTGCTCCTGATGCTGGTCTTCCGCTCGATCCTCGTCCCGCTCAAGGCGGCCCTCGGCTTCCTGCTCTCGGTGGCCGCGGCGCTCGGCGCGGTGGTCGCGGTGTTCCAGTGGGGCTGGCTCGCGGACGTCCTCGGGGTGGACCAGCCGGGCCCGATCATGTCGATGATGCCCATCTTCATGATCGGCGTGGTCTTCGGCCTGGCCATGGACTACGAGGTCTTCCTGGTGACGCGCATGCGTGAGGCGTACGTCCACGGCTCGTCCGCCGCCGAATCCGTGACCACGGGCTTCACCCACGGAGGCCGGGTCGTCGCGGCGGCCGCGGTCATCATGATCAGCGTCTTCTCCGGCTTCATCATGGAGGACGACAACATGATCAAGATGATGGGCTTCGGCCTCGCGATCGCGGTCCTCTTCGACGCCTTCGTGGTCCGCATGGCCATCGTGCCCGCCGTGCTGGCCCTGCTCGGCACCAAGGCCTGGTGGCTCCCCAAGTGGCTGGACCGACTGCTGCCGAACGTCGACGTCGAGGGCGAGAAGCTCCACAAGGAGCTCGGTGACACCACCGCGCCCCCGGAGCCCGCCCGCGAGCCGGAGACGGCCGGAGTCTGACACTCACGCGTACGGCCCCGGTGACCTGGTTCTCCTCCAGGCCACCGGGGCCTTCGACGGACCGTCCCACGGTGCTGTTCACGACGGGCTACGAGGTACCGCTGTCACCGCGCCGGGCCGAGCCGACCGTGCTGCTCGACGGCAACCAGATAGGCGTCGAGCACCGCTTCTTCGGCACCTCGCGCCCGGCGACCGTCGACTGGTCCCACCTGACCGTCCGCCAGGCCGCCGAGGACCATCACCGTGTGGTGCGGCTGTTCCGCGGGCTCTACCGCGGCAACTGGGTCTCGACGGGCGGCAGCAAGGGCGGCATGGCATCCGTCCACCGCCGCCGCTACCACCCCGACGACGTGGACGGCACCATCGCGTACTCCGCGCCGAACAACGTCGACGACCGCGAGGACTCCGCCTACCTGCGGTTCCTCGACGGAGCTCTACCGCTGGCTGGAAGCCACCGCGCTGCTCGCCGCCTACACCGACCCGGTCGTGGAGCAGCACGGCCCCCACTTCTGCCAACTCGGCACCCAGCTCGGGTACTACGACGTCCGGACCACCCATCTGACCGGCCTGCTGCGCCATCCGGACGCCGTCGAGCCCCGCGACCTCGTGCCCCGCGACATTCCGATGCGCTTCGACCGCCGTGCGATGCCCGACGTCGACCGCTGGGTCCGCCGGCGCGGCAGCCGTCTCCTGTTCGTCAACGGGGACCAGGACCGGCCGCCGCCGAGCACTTCCGTATCGGCCCCGGCACCCGTGACTCCCGCGTCCACTGGGCGCCCGGCGTCAGTCACCACGTGACCATCGAGGACCTCTCGCCCTCGGCCCGCGCCGAGGCCACGGCCACCCTCCGCCGGTGGGCGGCCGACCCGGTCGGCGCGGCGGGCTGACGGGAGGCGGCTTTCTCAGAGATCCCGGGCGGCGTCGGTCAGCGCCTCGTCGAGGATGGCGGCGCCCCGGGCGATCTCGTCGTCGCTCGCGGTCAGCGGGGGCGCGATACGGAAGATGCCCCCCATCCCGGGCAGCTGGACGATGTTCATGTGCAGCCCGAGCTCGAAGCAGCGCCGGGTGACGGCCGCACCGAGCCGGTCCGCGCCGCCGGCGCCCAGAACCTGGTCCCCGACCAGTTCCACTCCCAGGAGCAGTCCCCGGCCGCGGACGTCTCCGACGACGTCGTGGCGGGCGGCGAGCTTGTCCAGGTGACCGCGCAGTGCCGTGCCGAGCCGGCGCGCACGCTCGTCGAGCCGGTCGCGGACCAGGACGTCGAGGACGGTGTTGCCCACGGCGGCCGGCAACGGGTCGTTGACGTGGGTGGTGAAGAACAGGAATCCCCGGTCGTGGGCCTGCTGCTCTATCTCCGGGCTGGTCAGCACCGCGGCCAGCGGCAGTCCCGCACCGAGCGTCTTGGACAGCGTGAGGATGTCCGGGACGACGCCCTCGTGCTGGAAGGCGTACCAGTCGCCGGTGCGGCACAGCCCGGTCTGGGCCTCGTCGAGGATCAGCAGCATGCCGCGCTCCCGGCACTTGAGCGCCAGGGCGGCGAGATAGCCCGGCGGAAGCTCGACGACGCCGCCCGAGCTGAGGATCGGCTCGACCAGACACGCGGCCAGACTGCCGACCGACTGGGCGTCGATCAGCTCGAAGCCGAGGTCGAGCTGGCGACGCCAGTCCAGCGAGCCCTCGGCGTCGACGACACCGGGACGGTAGCGGTCCGGCACCGGCAACGCGAAGTTGCCCGGCGCGGCGGGCCCGTAGCCCTTGCGCCCGGCGCTGTACGTGGCGTTCGCGGCGGCCTGCGTCATGCCGTGCCACGACCGGGCGAAGGAGACGATCTCGTGGCGGCCGGTGACGAGCTTCGCCATCCGCACGGCGGCCTCGTTCGCCTCCGCCCCGGTGGTCAGCAGCAGCGCCTTCTCCAGCGGATCGGGCAGGGTGCCGGCCAGCCTGCGCGCGAGCTCCACGACCGGAGGGCTGAGCATGCCGCTGTGCAGGTGATCGAGGTGCGCGACCTGCTCGCGCACCGTCGAGACGATCGCCGGATGGGAGTGCCCGAGGATCGCGCTCATCTGACCGGAGGTGAAGTCGAGCAGCTCACGACCGCTCTCGGTGAACACCGACGTGCCCGCGGCGCGCACGACGACCTCCGGCGAGAAGTCGGCGTGGCCGGAGTAGCGGATGAGGTGGCGCTCGGGGGCGGCGCGGGATGTGTCGTCGAAAGGCATGCGACCGACCGTAGGAAAGCACCACTGCGCGTGTCCATCGCACATGTCCGGCCTGTCTGTGCGGCAGAAACGTACAATCGCGGAATGCTCAACTCGGGACGGCTACGACTGCTCAGCCTGCTGGACACGCTCGGTACCGTCCGCGCGGTCGCCGACACGCTGCATCTGAGCGCGTCCACGGTGTCCCAGCAACTGGCGGTGCTCGAGACCGAGACCCGGTGCCGGCTGCTCGAGCGGACCGGGCGGCGGGTTCGGCTGACCCCGGCCGGTCTTCTGCTGGCCCGCCGGGGCCGGGAGATCCTGGACCGCATGGCCGAGGCGGAGGCCGAACTGCGGGCCCTGAACGAGGAACCCATCGGCACCGTCCGGCTGGGGGTGTTCCAGAGCGCGATCTACACCCTCGCGGTCCCGGCGGCGACGCGCCTGGCCACCACCCATCCGCACCTGCGCCTCGAACTGATCGAGATGGAGCCGCACGAGAGCGGACCCGCCCTGCGCTCGGGGGAGGCGGACGTCATCGTCACCACGACCGACTACGCGGGTCTCTCCTGGGGTTCGGACATCGAGGTCATGTCCCTCGGGGCCGACCCGGTCGTGCTGGTGCTGCCGCGCGGACACCCGCTCGCCTCCCGTACGGCGGTGAGCCTCGCGGCATGCGAGGAGGAGACCTGGGCGTGTGACCGACCACAGTCGTACATGGCGGACCTGACCGTGCGGCTGTGCCGGGAGTCGGGATTCGAACCCCGGGTGGCGTGCCGGTTCAGCAACTATCTGATGCTGCTGCGGCACGTCGAGTCGACCGGTTCGATCGCGCTGCTGCCCGCCCTGGCCGTCACCGCGGACCACGCAGTCGTCACCCGGGAGCTCAGCCCTCCGGTGCACCGCAATGTCGCCGTCGTGGTGCGGCACGGCACCACGCGGCGCGCGGCGGTGAACGCGGTCATCGCGGCACTGCGCGCCCATCCGCGGATCCCGGCCCTCGCCGGGCCCCGTGACGACGCCCGGCGACCGTGAGAGTCCGCGGCCCGTCAACGTGCCGGAGGGTGCCGGCCGGGCCTCAGACGGCACCACGGTCGTCGTCACGGACTCCGAAGCGGCAGCGGCGCACACCGCCGGCTCGGCCGGCGGCACGCCCCGGCATCCGGCCGCGCGTGTCCTCCGGCACGACCCGGACCGACGCGCGGAAGACCGCGGCCTGACGGTCTCCCAGGGGGAAAGACGTGCGCCCGGCCCCGAAGGCGGGCACCGGCCTGTCGCTACCCCAGCCGTCGGACCGGTTCGCTCGCCGAGCTCCCGGCGCCGGCCTCTCCCGCCTGTCGGAACTCCACCGCGACGACGCCGTCGACGCGTCGGCAGTGTTCCTCCAGCGCGGGGACGGACACGTGGCCGGGGAGCCGGCCGCTGAGGACGACATGCCCGTGCTCCACGTCCACCTGCATCGACGAGGGAGCCAGACCGAGGGCGTTGACCAGGGCCTCTTCGATGATCTCGGTCCGGATCGCCCGGTCGGTGCGCAGGAAGACCCGCAGCAGGTCGCCTCTGCTGACCACCCCGATCAGCCGCCCTGCCTCGTCGACGACCAGGAGCCGCTTGATGCCGTGCCGGGCCATCACCCGGGCGGCGTCGACGACGCTCCAGTCCTCCCGGGCGCAGACCGCGGGTGAGGTCATGAGCCCCGCCGCGTCCGTGGCGAACGCCTTGCCGCCGCCGGGCCGGGACCGTTCCTCGTGCGCGGACGAACCGTCGGGGTCCGAGCCCCACATCTTCTGCAGGAGGTCCGCCTCGGACACCACCCCCACGGGGCGGTCCTCCTCGTCCACGACGGGCACCGCTGTGATGTCGTACTCCTGCAGCAGGTGGGCGATCTCCTTGAACGGTGTGCCGCGCTGGACGCGGACCACGGCGTCGCTCATCAGATCGCACACCTTCTGGTGCTTCATCAGGGGTCTTCTCCTCCGCTGCCGGCCTGTGTCGACCGGCGTCCGTCCTTCTTGCCTGTGGAACGACCCGCCCCCCTGGGGAGTGCCCCGGCGTCACGCACCGGGACTGATGAGGAGCAGGGCGATGTCGTCGCCCGGGGTCGGCGCGTGCCGTATGAGGATGTCGGCCATGGCGTCGAGGTCGGTGGGGTCGGCGTGTTCGAGCAGTCCGGCGAGGGCCGCGATCGCGTCGTCGAGGTCGACTCCGGGGGCTTCGACGAGTCCGTCGGTGTAGAGGGCGAGCACGCTGCCGGGCGGCAGACCGAACTCCAGCGCCGGGTAGAGGGTGTCGGGCTCGATGCCGAGCAGGAGTCCGGGTGGTACCCGCAAGAGTTCGGTGCGTCCGTCGGCATGGCGCACGAGGGGTGGCGGGTGGCCCGCGGTGGCCAGGCAGGCGCGGTGCGTGGCGAGGTCGAGGTGGACGTAGACGCAGCTGGTGAACAGGCCGGGGTCCAGATCGGTGAGCAGGCGGTTGGTGCGGGCCAGGACGTCGTCCGGGGTCGCCCCCACGGTGGCGTGGGCGTGGACGGCGGTGCGGACCTGCCCCATGAGGGCCGCGGCGTCCACGTTGTGGCCCTGCACGTCGCCGATGGTCGCGCTGGCCGTGTGCTCGTCGAGGCGGATCAGGTCGTAGAAGTCGCCGCCGATGCCCAGGCCCCGGGCAGCCGGCAGGTAGCGGGCGGCGACCTTCAGGCCGGGCACGTGGGGGAGGGTGTGCGGCAGCAGGGCGGACTGAAGGCGGTGGGCGAGGTGGTGTTTGGCGTCGTAGAGACGGGCGCGGTCCAGAGCCTGCCCGACCAGGCCGGCCAGTGAGGTGAGAGCGGCTCGTTCGCCGGGCGGGAAGGCGTGGGGCCGTTCGTAGGACAGCAGGAGGGACCCGATGGGGCGGCCGGACGCGATCAACGGCAGTACGGCCCACGCGGCCATCCCGTCCTCGTGCACGGTGGCCGGGTAGGCGCGCCGCATCTCGGCGAAGGACGCGAAGAACCCCGGGACGCCGGTGGCCATGACGTCGGCGCCGGGGATGTCCGAGCTGAGGGGCACGGCGTCGAAGCTGTCCACGAGTTCGGTGCGGAAGCCGCGGTAGCCGCGGTGGCCGAGGATCTTCAGGCGTCCGTCCTCGGCGGCCATCAGCACCATGGCCTGCGCCCCCAGCGCGGGCAGCAGCTGATCGGCGGTCTGCTCGACCACGTCCTGGACACCCACGGCCTCGGTGAGGGTGGAGGCCAGATGCATCAGGTGGTACAGAACGGTGGCACGACTGGGCCCGGCGGTCGGCACGGACCCCGACGGGGGAGCGTCCGCGGTCGGACCGCCGCGGGTGATGCGGACGCTGAGGCCGGTGGCGTCCGGGTACAGCTCGAAGGCCAGCCATGTCTCCGGAGGACGCAGCACGGTGAAGGCCTGGGGGCGGCGGCTGACCAGCGCGGCCCGGTAGCGGTCCTCGACGTGGGGGACGTCCATCCACGGCAGCGCCTCCCAGGGCAGGGCGCCCACCAGGTCGGCCCGGCCGGCACCGAGCAGGTCGGCCGCGGCCGGGGTGAGGAAGGTGATGCGTCCGTTGATGTCCAGGGAGCAGGACCCGCCCGGCAGGCGGTCGACGAAGGCCGACAGCGAGGCCGCCTCGCCGGGGGAGGGAGCGCGCACGGCCGGTGGCGGCACCGCCCGGGGCCGGTCCGCGGGCACCAGCGGGTCGCCGCGTTCCGCCGCCTGCCGAAGCAGCCCGCCCAGGTGGCGGCAGCCCCTTAGGATGACGTCGCGTTCCTCGGGGCTCAGCTGTGCCGAGTGGGCCCCGGGCCACAGCAGCACCAGCCCGCCCCGGACGGTGGTACCCGAAGCGAGCGGCGTGGCCGCCAGCGCGAAGTCGTACGGCAGGACCAGCGCCGGCCGCGGATACCGGCGCGCCATCTCCTCCCGGCCGCCGACCCAGACCAGGCGCCGCTCGCGGACGGCGTCCGCCACCGGCATCGGATCGGTCAGCGCGACGCGCCGCCACGGAGTGGCGAACTCCTGGGGGACCCCCGCCACCAGGACCTGCCAGAGGGCGTTGTCACCCGGCGGCAGCACGTACAGCAGCCCTCCGAACGCCCCGCTCTCCCGCATCACGGCGGCCATCGCGGTGTCCATCAGATGTCCGCCCGAATCCGCGCCGGCTCCGGCAGGGCTGCTCGACGCCAGCCACACCGAACATCGCACATACGAGGACACTACGCCCGTATCGCCGTGATGGCATGCGAGGACGGTGATGTGCCGGTGCACGGCCGGCGCCGACGGCGCGTGCGGGCGGCCGTGCGCGTGCGGGGCGGTGCTGCCGCTCCTAGTCTGGTGCTGCTCGGGGGCTTCCTCGCGGAGAGGTCTGGTCATGCCCCGGTCGATCTGGAGCGGTGCCATCTCGTTCGGTCTCGTCACCGTGCCGATCCACGTGGTCGGCGCGACCGAGGACCACAGCATCCGGTTCCACCGGTACCACCTGGCGGACCAGGGGCGGATCCGGACCCGGAAGATCTGTGAGCTGGAGGACCGGGAGGTCGGTTCCGACGAGATCGGCCGGGGCTACGAGCTGACCAGGACGCAGATCGTTCCGGTGACCGACGAGGACCTGCGCGAGCTGCCGCTGCCGGCCGCGAAGGCCATCGAGATCGTGGCGTTCGTTCCGCTGGCGTCCGTGGATCCGATCCGGATCGGCGACGGCTACTACCTGCAGCCCGACGGTCAGGTGGCAGCGAAGCCGTACAAGCTGCTGCGGCAGGCGCTGGCACGGTCGTCGAAGGTGGCGGTGGCGAGGTACGCGTGGTCGGGCCGGGAGCGGCTGGGCCTGCTGCGGGTGCGGGACGAGGCGATCGTGCTGCACGCCATGCGCTGGCCCGACGAGATCCGCGACCCCTCCTCCCTCACGCCACCTCCGGTCGAGGTGACCGAGGAGGAGATCGAGGGGGCGCTCGCTCTGATGGACACGATGACCCGCGACGACCTGGAGGGCGAGGAGTTCCGGGACACCTACACGGACGCCGTCGCGGAGCTGATCGAGGCGAAGCGTGAGCACAAGGCACCGCCGGCGGCGCCGGAGCGGGAGGAGCGGCCGGGCCAGGTGCTGGACCTGATGGCAGCCCTGCGGCAGTCCGTCTCCAAGGCGAAGGAGTCCCGGGGCGAGGACGGGCACGCCGAGGTGCACGAGCTGCCCGGGCCGAAGAAGAAGGCCGCGGCCAGGAAGACGCCCGCCAGGAAGACGCCCGACAAGAAGACGCCTGCCCGGACGCCGGCGGCCGGGAAGACGGCCGCGGAGAGGAAGACGGCCGCGGAGAGGGAGACGGCCGCGAAACGGACGGCCGCGAAGAAGGCGCCCGCGCCCGCCCGCAAACCTCCGGCCCGCAAGCCGAGAAGCGCCTAGCCGCCGCCTTGACGAGGCTGCCCGCCTCCGCGGCCGGTCAGTTCTCGGACCACACGGGTGAACGACACATGGGTGACCCCGCTGGGCGAGGAGACGGTCTCCACCGCGTAGTCCCTCTCGAGACCCTCCAACCCGTCCCAGACGCGTACACCCCGGCCGAGCAGGACCGGGACCACCACGACGTGCAGGTGGTCGATGAGCCGGGCGGCGAGGAAGTCACGGACCACGGTGGGTCCTCCGCCGATGCGGACGTCCTGGCCGCCCGCGGCCTCGCGAGCCGCCGCGAGGGCCTCGTCGGGCGCCGCGTCGAGGAAGTGGAACGTCGTGCCGCCCTCCATCTCGATCGACGGACGCGGATGACAGGTGAGGACGAAGGCCGGTGTGTGGAACGGCGGGTCGGCCCCCCACCACCCCCTCCACTCCGGGTCCTCGTGCCATCCGGGAGGACCGAACTTGCCGGCGCCCATGATCTCGGCGCCGATCCCGGGCGTGAACCGCCGTGCGAAGGCGTCGTCGACACCTCCGGTCCCTCCGGGCAGGCCCGTCATCTCGTGCCACCACCGCGTGGCGAACATCCACTCGTGCAGCCTTTCACCGGCATGGCCGAACGGCGCGTCAGGGCTCTGGCCCTCACCGGTGCCGAAGCCGTCGAGCGAGACGGAGAAGTTGTGGACGTGGGAGAGGGACATGACGGGCGGCTCCTTCCTTCTGCCGGTCGAGCTCGGTCGGGTCGGGTCGGGTCGGGTCGGGTCGGCTCGGTCGCGCGGCGACGACGGACGCCCCGAGAACGTGACGCCCCATGCCCATTCCTCCCGGGTCTCCTGGGTAAACGGCGTCAGTGGCCGTTCGTCCGCCCGTCCCCGCGCCTGTGCCACGGCTCCTACCGCGACCGCTACCGGGTCGCCGCCCGCCCCTCCGATACCCCGGACTCCTCCCGCGCGAACCCGGCATTCCGCTGCGCCGACGACCCGTCGCCGGCCTGACCGCTCGTGGTGGCGGGGCCGCTACGTGCGCAGCAGCCGCTGCGTGATCTCCCGGTACTGCCGCAGCGCGACCCGGAGTTCCTCGGCCTGCGCCTCGGGGTCCCCTTCCTGCCAGCTCTCGTGAAGGGCCTGGCGCCGCTGCGCGAGGGCGTTCACGAGGTGCGATACGGCGTCGTCGAAGGCGCCCTCCGCTTCTTCCAGCGATTGACGCGGAGTGTCGGCGAAGGTGTTGATGGCCCGGCGAAGGCGTAGCAGGACCGCGTCGCGCTCGTCCGACGGCAGGAGAGCGTCCGGCGCCGTGGAGTGGTGCTCGGGGCGGCGCGGGGCCTGGTCCGACGGCTGCCGCGCGCGTGTCTGGTCGTACATCGTCATCAGCCGCTTTCCTGGGTTGCTTGGATCACCGGGTTCCCCGGGGCGGCATGGCTCTGCGCCGTACTGGTAGTCAACGCCCGATGGCGGTGTGTGTCAAAGCAGTGACTTCCGGTCGCCCTGTCCGGCCCGGCGGCTGCGCCGTACGAGTGAACGCCGATCGACGCAACCCGGGCTCGTCCCCGGGCGCCCTACCTCAGGGGTAATCGACCGTTCTCCCTTGCCTCGGCAGGATGAGGTGTGTCGACGGGGACCCCCGCCGCAACCGGCCGCAGTCGCGAGGAGAGCAGGATGTCCGTCAAGCCCACCGCCACCGAGGCGAGTCCCGTCGTCGGCGCCACCACGGTCGCCGAGGCAACCCGAGCCGTGGTGCGGGAGTTCCTCGCCGCCCGCGTCGCCGGGGACACCGGACGGCTCGTCGAACTCTTCGCCGACGAGGTCGACTGGCTGCTCGCCGAGAACCCCGCCGTCCCGTGGATCCGGCCCCGGTCCACCGCCGTCGAATGCGCCGCGCAGTTCACGGAGTTGATGCAACACACCGTTCCGGAGGATGCGCGTGCCTCGGTGGACGTCCTCCTCGTGGACGGTGCCGACGCCGTCCTGACGGGGCACCTGTCGGGAGTCGTGCGCGCCACGGGCAAGTCGTTCGAGGGGCCGTTCGCGCTCCGCCTCACCGTCGAGGACGGCCGGATCGTCCGGCACCACCTCTACGAGAACAGCCTGTCCATCGCCGAGGCCTGCACCCCGTGACGGAGCTCGGTGGCCAGGACAGCTTCCGCGGCGTGTACGAGCTGCTGAGGGGTGCGCGTCGCGCTCCGGGCGCCGAGCCGGCCGGTGACGGCGGAAGCGGCCGCCCGGGCCCTGGGCCGCGCCCCGAGGCTTAGCGGCGTGTGTACCTGGAAACGACTACTCCCGAACGGTCGTCGCAACGACGGTCGGCCGACACGGGGAGGGGTCTTTCGTGGATGTGCCCTTATATCTGAGGCCGCGGGTGGATCAACCGCTGGCCTCACTGCTGGGGGCCGCACCATTCCTGCACTCGCTCGTGGACGCGCTCGGGTCTCCGCTCAACGTGCTGCTCCCCGAGACCGTCGCCGCGAACGCCGAGCGCTTCCGGGCCGTCTACCGCCGCCACCATCTCGCCGGACGGGTGTACTTCGCGCACAAGGCGAACCGCTCCAGCGCCCTGGTGCGGCGGCTGGCGGCCGGGGAACCGGCCGCCGTCGGTGTCGACGTCGCCTCGCTGGAGGAACTGCGGCACGCTCTGAGCTGCGGCTTCACCGGGGACCGCGTCATGGCCACGGGTCCCAAGGACCGGGAGTTCCTGTGGCTGGCGGCCCGCGTGGGAGCGACGGTGAACCTGGACTCGCCGAGCGAGCTGGAACAACTGGCCCGCCTGGTACGCGAGTACGGACTCGGCCGGACCTCGGTGCTGCTGCGCCTGTCCGGATTCGAGTCGGCAGCCGGCCACGGGGGAGCGGGAACCCGGATGCTGTCGCGCCGCAGTCGCTTCGGCACCCCGGCGCGGGATGTCGAGGCGCTCCTGGCGGCCGTGGAACGGCACGCGGACGCCGTCGAACTGACCGGCCTCGCCTACCACCTGGACACCACCGGCCTGGCCGAGAAGGGGCGGGCCCTGGAGCAGTGCGTGCTGCTCATGGACGAATGCCGGGCACGGGGACTGGCGCCGCGTGCCGTCGACATCGGCGGCGGGTTCGGTGTCGGCTACGTCGCCGACGCCGAGGAGTGGGAACGCTGGACGACCGCGCTCAGCGAGGCGGTCCTCGGCGGCCGCCCGCCCCTGACCTGGCGCGGTCACGGCTACGGACTGCGCAACGAGGGCGGCACGGTGCGCGGGTCCGTCGCCCTGTACCCCGGCCACCGCCCCACCGCAGGCCCCGGCTACCTCGACGAACTCCTCTCCCTGCCCGCACCGGTCCTGGGCCGGGGGCCGGGCACCCTGCTCCTGGAGCACCTCCACGACCTCCACATCGAACCCGGCCGTTCCCTGGTCGACCAGTGCGGGCTGTCGCTGGCCCGGGTGCTGGACGTGCGGCGCACGGGCGAGGACTCCGCCCCGTACCTGGTGCGCCTCGGCATGAACGCCGGGGACGTGAGCCTGGAGGAGCACGGAGTCCTCGTGGACCCCGTACTGCTGCCCCGCGGCGAACCGGAGAAGGACGACGACGAGGGGCCGGTCGGAGTCCACCTCGTCGGCAATCTGTGCCTGGAGGCCGATCTCATCACCCGCCGTCTGGTCTTCCTCCCCAGGCTGCCGCGCGCCGGCGACCTGCTGGCCTTCGCCAACACCGCCGGGTACGCCATGGACTTCCACGCCCACCACGCGCAACGGCAGCCCCTCGCACGGACGGTGGCGGTGGAGAAGGACGGCGACTCCTGGCGCTGGTGCCTGGACGAGGACTACTGGCCGATCACACACCCGGGGGGAACGCCCGCATGAGGTACGACAGCATCACGGAGGCCATCGGCAACACACCGCTGGTGCGCATCGACCCCGCCGTGCACGGGCTGCGCAACATCGACCTCTACGCCAAACTGGAGATGCTCAACCCCTTCGGCTCCGTCAAGGACCGGCCCGCCTGGCACATGGCCCGCCCCCACCTTGAGAGCGCGGCCGAGGGGGAGGGGACCGTCGTGGAACTCTCCAGCGGCAACACGGCCAAGGCCCTCGCCCTGCTGGCCGGCATGCACGGACTGAGGTTCAAGAGCGTCACCAACCGCATGCGGGTGCCGGAGATCAAGGAGCTGCTCCTGCTGCTCGGCGCCGAGATCGAGGAGCTGCCGGGGCGCAGCGAGTGCCTCGACCCGACCGACACGGACGATCCGCTGACCCACTTCCACCAGGCGCTCACGGAACCGGGAAGCACCTACCTGCACACCGACCAGTACTTCAACCCGCGCAACGTGGAGGCGCACGCGGAGGGGACCGGTCCCGAGATAGTCAAGGACCTGGACGGGCGCGCACCGGACTGGTTCGTCGCCTGCGTGGGCACGGCCGGTTCGTCGACCGGCGTCGCCAGGGTGCTGCGCGAACACGACCCGGACGTGCGGGTGCTCGGCCTGGTCGCCCACAAGTCGGACTTCATCCCCGGCATCCGCACCATCGACGAGGTCCATCAGGTCGGCCTGTTCGACCCGGCCACGTACGACACCATCGAGTCCGTCACCTCGGGCGAGGCCGTCGACGGCATGCTCACCCTCATCCGCCGCTGCGGACTGCTGACGGGACCGACCGGGGGCGCCGCCTACCAGGGCGCGGTCCGGCACCTGCGGGACGCCGACGCGGCGTTGGAGGGGTCGGGCCGCCGGGAGACCGCGGTGTTCATCGTGTGCGACCGGGCGGAGAGCTACCTGAGCTACGTGCGAGCCCGCCGCCCCGAGCTGCTGGGCAGGGCGAGCCGCGGGCCCACCCTCGCGACCCTCACCGAGGACGAGGTGCGGGCGGGCGGCCGGTCCGCGACCGTGGCCGAGGCCCGCCGCTGGATCACCGAGGGCGGTCCCCGGCCGCTCGTCGTCGATCTGCGCAGCCCGCACGCCTACGCCGCCCTGCACATCGAGGGCTCGGTCAACATCGTCGACGAACTGTTCGAGGAACTCGTCCGCGGCGGGCTCCCCTTCAGCAAGCGGACACCGGTACTGCTCGCCTGTCCCGTCGGCGAGAGGTCCCTGCGCTACGCCGCCCTGCTGACCAGCCTGGGCCACCCCGACGTGCGCAGCCTGACCGGCGGCATCGTCGCCTGGCGGGACGCGGGCGCACCGCTGGTGCGCGAGTGAGCGCGGCCGGCCCGCTCCCCGGGGCGGAACACGAGGAGAACAGCGGCCGGGACGTCGTCTGGCAACGGGAACTGAGGGAGCAGTTCCCCATCGTCACCGCCCATCCGGGGTCGGTCTACCTGGACAGCGCGGCGACGTCCCAGAAACCGCGAGCCGTACTGGACGCCGTCCAGACCTACCTCACGACGTCGAACGCCAACGCGGGCCGCGGCACCTACCCCTGGGCCAACCGGACCACGGAGCTGGTGGAAGGGACCCGGGAGCGGGTCAAGGAGTTCCTTGGCGACCCGGAACCGGAGCACTCCACCGTCCACTTCACCAGCGGCACCACCGAGGGCCTGCGCACCGTCGCCCGCGACTGGCTGGTGCCGTACCTCACCGACGGCGACGAGATCCTGGTGCCGTTCGCGGACCACCGGGCCAATCTGGACCCCTGGCTCGAGACGCGGCGGCTGCTGGCGGCCCGCGGCGTCGAGGTACATGTGCGCGCCCTGCCCTACCAGGCGGTCTCGGGCGACTACGACCACCGAGCCCTCGGCGACCTCGTCGGTCCGCGGACCCGTTTCGTGGCCGCCACGCACGTCCACCACGTCTACGGCGGTGACATGAACGTGCACCGCATCCGCGCGGCGGTCGGCCCGGACGTGCCGATCTGCCTGGACGCGGCCCAGAGCGTCGGCCATCTGCCCGTCGACCTGGCCGATCCGGCGCTCGACGTCGACTTCGTGGTCTTCTCGGGGCACAAGGCGATGGCCCTGCCGGGTACCGGAGCGGTCTGGGCGCGCAACGCGCGGGGGCCCGCCTTCCGGCCGGCCGGCTGGCAGGGCACGCCCAACACGGTGGGCATCGTGTCGCTGCGGGCGGCGCTCGACTGGCTCGAGGCGGCCGGTCCCGACCGGATCGCCCGTTGGACCGCCGGCCTCACGACGCGGCTGACCGACCGGCTGAGGCACCTCGACGCGTACGAGATCCTGGGCTGTCCCACCAGTCTGGCCGCCGGCTCCACGGTCCCCGCGGCTCAGCGCCGCCACGGCATCGTCACCTTCCGGCACCACGACATCCCGTCCGACGACCTCGGGTTCATCCTCTACAGCCACGGCTTCATGGTGCGGGCCGACAGTCTCTGCCAGGCCGGCGCGGCCGAGAAGGACGGGTCGGTGCGCGTGAGCCCGCACGTCTACAACACGGGGGAGGAAATCGACCGCCTGTTCACCGTGCTGGCGTCATTGGCGTGAAGCGCGAGCCATATGGCAAGTGATAACCGTTTCCACCTGTAGATTCGGTCCCGTCCGCGACGGGTGAGAAACGGAAGAGGTGGCGCGACCAGATGGGCATCAGCATGGCGATGGCCAGGACGTGGGTGGAGCGCTGGGAGCGACAGCAGCAGCGCTACGCCGTGGACCGCGAGGAGCGGTTCACGGTGATCACGGATGTCGTCGAGTACGTGACGGCCGGCCGTACCCGGCCGCTCCTGCTCGACCTCGGCTGCGGCCCCGGCTCCCTGGCCGCCAGACTCGCCAGGCGCCTGCCGGACGCGGAGATCGTCGCCGCCGACATGGATCCCCTGCTGCTGGAACTGGGACGGACCCACCACGCGAACGCCGCCCGCTACGTCGACACCGTGATCGGCGCCGACGGCTGGACCGGCGACCTCGGGCTGGAACGCCCCCTGGACGCCGCCGTCTCGACGACGGCCCTGCACTACCTCCCCGAACCGGTACTGCTGGACACCTACCGTCGTCTGGCCGCGCTGCTGCGTCCCGGCGGCGTACTCGTCAACGGGGACCACTTCCCGCCCGACGAGGCACCCTGCTCGGACATCACCGCGTACGTGGGCCGGTGCCGCGCGGAGCGGACGGGCGGCCACACCCACGAGGACTGGCGGGAATGGTGGGCCGCGGCGGCCCGGGAGCCCGAACTGGCCGACCTGTTCGCCGAGCGCGCCCAGCGCCGTGCGGCCCATACGGGGACCGGGGCCGACGAGGACCTCGCGGCGGACCGCCACGCCGAGTTGCTGCGCCGGGCGGGCTTCCGGCATGTCGCGCCGGTCTGGCAGTTCGGTGACAGCGCCGTTCTGGTGGCGGTCAGGGGCGACTGACCCCCTCGGGGTCACAGGCCTGGCTCATCAGCATCCCGTCACGGCCGGCGCCGGCCTGCCAAGACCCGCCGGCCGTCGAAGGTCGTCGGACGGGCGGAATGATCAGTATGTCGACAACGAGCATCCCGAAGACGGCGACGGTCGACAAGGCGGCGCTGGCCGGCCGAACCCTGGCCCGCGCCTTCGGCGACGACCCGATGATGCGCTGGTTCCTCCCCGACGACCCCTCGCGCGAGGCGGCGTTGGGCCGTTACCTCACCACCCCCTCCACCCGGCGGTACGCCCGGCACGGCGTATGCGAGCGCACCGACGCGGCGGCGGCCTTCTGGGTGCCGCCTCAGGCGCAGGCCGTTCCCGACGCGGAGACCGAGGAGTTCCGGCTGCCGGGAGGAGGGCCGGTGTTGTGGGCCGTGCGGCGTGAGCCCCACTCCCCGGCAGGCGTCCGAGGAAGGTGACGCACCGCCGTCAGTGAGGTGTTCGCCTTGCGGTGGCGCGACGTACACGTGGTGATCCGGCGGGCCGGAGATCCTCGGCCCCCGGCCCGCCATGGTCCGAGGGTGCCGCCCTCACGCTGATCGCCGTCCTGTGCGTCTACGTGCCGTCCAGCCGCAGCGACATCGCGCGCGACACCCCCCCCGTGAGCCGGACTGCCACGCCGTCGCCACCGTGGTCATCGCCGGCCGGCGCCCTGGCCACGGCACCGCCCACACCCGCCGCCGCAAGGCGCGCCGGGCTCTCGACTGCGAAGCCGGAGAACGCCCGGCCCCCGGCCGCGGCGCCGTCGGACACCAGCGGATCGCCGGTCGGCACGGATGTCCTCCTGAGGGGTGAGGGCTCGATGGCACGGGTCATCCGGACTGACCAGCGTCCTTTGCGTCCATTCGATGAGGTAGTGGCCGGTTTCACGTGAAACGCTGGATATGTCAGCAGGTCAGAGGCCTTGCGAGGCCCGGGCCGCTCACTGGGACAGGTGAAGGAGTCACGCGATCATGGCTACCGTGCGACCGTCCGACCGCGTCAACGTCACCCACGAATGGGGAGTCCTGAAGGAGGCCGTGGTGGGCCGCGTCATCGACTTCCGTGTCCCGGAGGGACTCGGGGCGGGACTGCCGGACTCACTGCATTTCCTCCCCGGCCCGACCCGGCGGGACCTGCCGCGCTGGGCGGGAAGACTCTGGTCCGAAGCGGACCCGGAGGGATACACGAGAAGCGTCGAGCAGATCGACGGACTGGTCCGCTTCCTGACCGGCCGCGGAGTGAGCGTGCACCGGCCGCGGAAGCTGACCCAGCACGAACTGGGCGTGTACGAGAACGACGGCGACCGGTTCAGCATGCAGACCTTCGTCCGCGACCCGATGATCGTGGTCGGCGACCACGTCATCGAGGCCGCCCTGCGGCTGCCCGCCCGTTTCAAGGAGCGTTTCGGGCTGCGTCCCGTCTTCGCGGAGACCGTGTCCCGCGGCGCCCGCTACTCGGTGATGCCGCCGCCGTCGCCGGTAGCGGTGCCCGAGGTCGCGTCGGCGACGGGTCCCTTCCTCGAAGGCGGTGACGTCATGGTCCTCGGCCGGGACATCCTCGTCGGCCACGGCCGGGGCGGAGCGGCGTCCGACGCGGAGGGCGCGCGGTGGCTGGCGCGGCTGCTCGGGGACGGCTACCGCGTCCACGAGGTGCCGGTCAGTGACCAGGTGATCCATCTGGACGACGGTCTCACCGCCGTCCGTGAGGGTCTGGCGGTCGTCTGCCGTGAGCAGTTCGTCGACGGCTTGCCGGCGCCGGTCGCCGACTGGGACCTGATCGACGTCAGCCTGCGGGCCGCCGTGGACCTCCTCGCGGGGAACAGCCTCGTCATGAGTCCGGGGGAGGTGCTCGTCGACGAACGTCTGACGGGACTCGCCGACGCGCTGACCGCCCGGAACGTCACCGTCCACACGCTTCCCTTCGACGCGGTGTCCGCGTTCGCCGGCGGCTTCCGCTGTGCGCACCATCCTCTGGTCCGCGAACTGGACGAGTGACCGGCCGGCTCCCGGTCGTGCCGGAGGCCCGCACCCGGTCGTGCCGGAAAGGCCGCGCCCGGGTGCCGACCGGCCCGCGCCCGTACGACCCGCCCCGATGCTGCCGTTGCGCCCGCCTTGCGCCCTGTCCCGCTGCCGTCCCTCGCCGCACGCTCGCTTCCATGGGGGACACACACGAAGCGAGCCTCTACCCGGTACCCGGCCCCGACAGCCACCGGCAGCCGCCCGCCGACACCCCGCGGCCGTGGGAGAGCGTCGACCTGGGGCAGGCCGCCCGGGACGGCGCCACCGGGCCCGAACCACCGGCCCGGCCGATCTGTCCGAACTGCGGCCTGGCCGGCGAACGCCGCGCCACCTACACCGGTCAGCACGTCCTGCTCGAATTCTGCCCGCCCATCCCCGCTCACCTCGTCCCGGGCGGGCACCGCCGGCACATCGACTCCGGCGGGCGGGCCTGGAACGGCGGCCTGAGCGAACCGCCGCCCGGCACCATGTGCCGCATCCCTCATCAACTCGCCTGCCCGGGCCTCAGCCTGGACGAGACCAAACCGTGGCGGTGGCTGGACGCGGTGCGTGAGGAGAACGCGCGCCGGGCGCGGCGGCAGGCGGACGAGGACGGCTGTCCGGGCGCGCTGCCCGACGTGGGCTGACCGGAGGAGACAGCCACCGGCGGATCGTCGCTCCCGGCCCCGACGCCGCCTTGGAGCGTACGGCCTGCGGTGTCCGCGCCGGCCCCTCCGGCCCCGTGCACCCCGTCGGCCCCGGCGAGCGGCCGACGGGCGCCGCCCACCCCCGGCCGGACACGGGCCCGGGCCGACCGCGTGGGCGAGAAGGCTAGCCCAACCAGGTCACATCCCCGCCCAACCCTCCCTCGGCCGGTGCGTCCGCATGACCGGTGCGGGTCCCTCGGACGATGTTGGTGCCAGGTGTGCCGTGCCGGTGGCTACGTCGGCAGCGGACGGGTACGAGCGAGGGAGCCTGCGATGCCGGAACTGTTCATCGACGGCGAGTGGACGGGCGCCGTGAACGGCGCCCGCCGGGACGTGGTCAACCCCTTCGACGCGTCCGTCATCCAGCAGGTGGACGACGCCGACGAGGCCGACGTCGACCGGGCCGTACGAGCCGCCCGGCAGGCCTTCGACCGGGGCGACTGGCCGTCCGCGCCCACCAGGGAGCGGGCCGACGTGCTGCTCAGGGTGTCGCGGTTCCTCCTGCGCGACCAGGAGGAGATCGCCCGTGTCGAAACCCTCGACACCGGCAAGACGCTCGCCGAGGCACGCATCGACATCGAGGACGTCTCGAACGCGTTCCGCTACTTCGCCGAGATCGCTGACAAGGACGGCGGCCGGGTCGTGGACGTCGGCCCCGATGTGCTCAGCCGGGTCACCTACCACCCCATCGGCGTCTGCGCCCTCATCGCACCGTGGAACTATCCGCTGCTGCAAGCCTCCTGGAAGGTCGCCCCCGCCCTGGCGGCGGGCAACACCTTCGTGCTCAAGCCCAGCGAGACGACCCCCCTGTCCACGATCCACATGCTGCGGCTGATCGCCGAGGCGGGAGCGCCGCCCGGGGTCGCGAACCTGGTGCTCGGCCCGGGAGGCACCGTGGGCGCGGCGATGTCCTCCCACGCCGAGGTGGACCTGGTCTCCTTCACCGGCGGCCTGGCCACCGGGCGCCGGATCATGGAGGCGTGCGCGCCGGGCGTGAAGAACCTCGCCCTGGAGCTCGGCGGCAAGAACCCCAACGTGGTCTTCGCCGACTGCGACTTCGACGCCGCCGTCGACCACGCCCTGGAAGCCTCGTTCCTGCACTCGGGCCAGGTCTGCTCGGCGGGCTCGCGGCTGCTCGTGGAGGACAGCCTGCACGACCGTTTCGTCGAGCGGCTGGCCACCCGCGCGCAGACCATCCGGCTCGGCAGCGGTCTCGAGCCGACGACCGAGAGCGGGCCGCTCAGCTCGGCGCAGCACCGGGAGAAGGTCGAAGGCTATCTGGAGGTCGCCCGTGAAGAGGGTGCCCGGCTGGTGTGCGGTGGCCGCCGCCCGGACGACCCCGAGCTGTCCCGCGGCTTCTTCCTGCTGCCCACCGTCTACGCCGACTGCGACCGCTCGATGCGCATCGTGCGGGAGGAGGTCTTCGGCCCGGTCGTCACAGTGGAACGCTTCCGTACCGAGGAGGAGGCCGTGGAACTGGCCAACGACACCCGGTACGGCCTGGCCGGCGGCGTCTGGACGAACGACGCGAGCCGCGCCCAGCGGGTCGCCGGCCGACTGCGGCACGGCACGGTCTGGATCAACGACTTCCACCCCTACGTACCGCAGGCCGAGTGGGGCGGCTTCGGCCGTTCCGGTTTCGGCCGCGAACTCGGCCCCACCGGCCTGCGCGAATACCAGGAGGCCAAGCACATCTACCAGAACCTGCGGCCGGCCGTCTCCGGCTGGTTCAAGGGCTGAGCGGGCAGGGCGAGAGAGAAGGCGACGCCATGGACGACGAGACGACGACCTACGACTACGTGATCATCGGCGGCGGTACGGCCGGCTGCGTACTGGCCGCACGGCTGAGCGAGGACCCGGCCAGCCGTGTCTGCGTGGTGGAGGGCGGCCCCAGCGATGTCGGCGACGAACGCATCCTGCGGCTCCGCAACTGGATCAACCTGCTCGGTTCCGAGTTCGACTACGGCTACACCACCGAGGAGCAGCCGCGCGGCAACTCGCACATCCTGCACTCCCGCGCCCGCGTGCTCGGCGGCTGCTCCTCGCACAACACGCTGATCAGCTTCCTGCCGTTCCCGCAGGACCTCGACGAGTGGGTGGAGCGCGGCTGCACCGGGTGGGAGCCCCGGACGATCCTGCCGTACCGGACACGACTGCAGAACACGATCGTGCCCGTCGGTGCCGACGACCGCAACGCGATCGCCGAGGACTTCGTCACGGCGGCCACCACCCGGCTCGGCGTACCGCGCGTCGAGGACTTCAACGCCCGGCCCTTCAGCGACGGCGCCGGCTTCTTCTCCCTCGCCTACGACCCGGCGACCAACACCCGCTCCTCCGCCTCCGTCGCCTACCTGCACCCCGTCCTGGACCGGCCGAACCTGACGCTGCGCCTGGAGACCTGGGCGTACCGGCTGCTGCCGGACAGCGAGGGCCGTTTCACCCGCGTCCAGGTGCGCAATCCCGACGGCTCCCTCTCGACGCTGGAGGCGGACGCCGAGGTACTCCTGTGCGCCGGGGCGATCGACACGCCCCGGCTGCTCATGCTCTCCGGCATCGGCCCGGCCGGCCAACTGCGCGACCTGGGCATCGAGGTCCGCGCGGACCTGCCCGGGGTGGGGGAGAACCTGCTGGACCACCCCGAGTCGGTGATGGTGTGGGAGACCCGTGAACCGCTGCCGCCCAACTCGGCCATGGACTCCGACGCCGGCCTCTTCCTGCGCCGCGACCCGGCGGGCGGCCCGCGCCCGGACCTGATGTTCCACTTCTACCAGGTGCCGTTCACCGCCAACACCGAACGGCTGGGCTACCCCGTCCCCGAGCACGGCGTCTGCATGACCCCGAACGTGCCGCGCGCCCGCTCCGTCGGCCGCATGTGGCTGCGCAGCGCGGATCCGGACGTCAAACCGGCCCTGGACTTCCGCTACTTCACCGACCCGGACGGGCACGACGAGCGCACGATCGTCGACGGCCTGCGGATCGCCCGCGAAGTGGCCTCCACCGCCCCGCTCAGCGACTGGCTGCTGCGCGAGGTGGCACCGGGTCCGGACGTACGCTCGGACGCCGACCTGTCCGAGTACGGGCGCCGCGCCGCCCACACCGTCTACCATCCGGCGGGGACCTGCCGGATGGGCGCCGACGACGACCCCCTGGCGGTCGTCGACCCCCAGTTGCGGCTGCGTGGACACGACGGGCTGCGGATCGTGGACGCGTCCGTCTTTCCCACCATGCCGACCATCAACCCGATGGTCACCGTGCTGCTCGCCGCCGAACGCGCGGCGGACCTCATCACCGCCCGGCCCGCCCCCCGGCCGACGGCCCTGGAGGAGTAGCGCCGACGGCCGTCCCGCAACGCCGGCCGGCACCGCGGACGCGGACCGCGGCCTCGCACAGCCGCCCCCGGCGACGCCCCACCGTGAGGCCGCCCCCGGCTTCCCGCATGAACGGAGGCCGGGGGCGGTTTCGTGTGCCGGGTCAGTCGAGCGGGTCGAGCGTGAGCCACGCCTGGGCCGGATCGCCGTCGTGCACCAGCGACTCGTGGTGGCCGACGTCGTCGAAGGCGAAGGCGTACGCCTTGCCGTCGGCCATCCGGTCGTGGATGACCCGGGCGTAGTGGTTCGTCACGGACTCCTTGTAGAAGTCCGCCGCCGAGGCGTCCGGCTGGTCGGGGTTGCTCAGCAGCGTCGAGCGGTTGAAGCCGGCGCACAGGGTGCGCGAGATCGGTCCGCGTACCTGGTCGTTGGGGGCGTCCAGGAGCTTGTGACAGCCGAAGACGCTGGAGGCGTCGGGCTTCTGGAAGCTCGTGACGACCGCACCGGCGCCGTCGGTGAAGTGCATGACGCCGCCCGAGACGCGCCCGGAGTACATGGTGTTCGGCCGGTCCGCGAACGGGGTGACGGTGAGGGTGGTCGTCGTGTACTTCTGCCAGACGCGGTCGATGTAGTCGTCCATGACCGACGCGGGCAGCGCCCCGGTCTCCAGCCCGTACAGCGGGGACAGCGCCCGCAGTACGGTGCCGTCGGACCTGGCCTGGATCAGCCCGCCCCAGCCGGGCTGTGCCCGCAGCGCGCCGAACACCGCGCTGTAGCCGCCCGGCTCGAGCCGGCCGGCGGTGCTCACGCCGCCGTCGGACCCCTGCACGCCGACCGTGTAGGGCGCGGAGAACATGTCGACCTGCGTGCTGTTCAGCCACAGCCCCGAGTCGTTGAGCGTGTACTCGGACCAGTTGAACAGGATGTCGCGATTGGGATCGCTCGGGTTCTGGACGGCCGGTTGCACCAGACCTCCGGTGGCCAGCCGGAAGTCGAGCTTCTGGCCGTACGAGAAGTAGACGCGTCCCGAGAGCTTGGGTATCCGGATCGTCTTGGTCTGGCCGGCGGCCGGTCCGGGGATGGACGCGTCCGGGGCGGGGGTGGGGGGACTGCCGCCGGCGGGCCAGGCGTGGAAGGTGCCGTTCGCGTCGGCCCAGCCCTGCTGCCCCGTCGTCAGCGAGGTGCCCAGGTTGTAGATGTGGACCGGCTCGCCGCGACCGGAGTTGTTGGTGACCTTCAGGGGGATGGTGGCGGGCACCGCGGCGTCCGCGGGTGGCGCGGCGCCGAACGTGAGCAGGGCGCCGGCCAGACCCGCGGCCGTGGCCGCGGCGAGCAGACGGTGTTTGAGGCTTGCGAGCACTCTCCACCTCCGTGCGGGTGTGGGGGGAATTGGTCCGTACCGATTCTGAGAGCGCTCTCAGAATCGCGCTGGGGCGCGTTCATGTCAATGCGGGAGGGGTGCGGGACCGGGGTGGGTGACCGCGACGGTCGCGCCGAATGCCGCGGGAGCACTCCGAGCGCGACCCGTCAGTGACGCCGCCCGGAGTTGAGCCGCGCCGCCTGACGCGTCAGATGGTCGCGCTCGGCGAGGTTGGGTGCCTTCCGGGCGGCCTCGGCGTACAGCCGCGCCGCGGTCACCAGGTCACCGTCGCGCTCGTGGAGGTACGCCGCCACCGCGGTGTGCCGGGGCAGCGAGCCGTCCAGCGCGGCGAGCGCGGCGAGTCCGGCCCGTGGCCCGTCGGCCTCACCGACGGCCACCGCACGGTTGAGCCGGACGACCGGGCTGTCGGTCAGCCGCGCGAGCTCGTCGTACCACTCGACGATCTGCACCCAGTCGGTCTCCTCGGCGGTGGACGCGTCGGCGTGGAGTGCCGCGACGGCGGCCTGGGCCTGGAACTCGCCCAGCCGGTCGCGGGCGAGGGCCGCCTGCAGAATCGCCACGCCCTCGGCGATCGACTCGGTGTCCCACCGCTCGCGGTCCTGCTCGGCCAGCGGCACCAGGCTGCCGTCGGGCGCCGTCCGGGCGGCGCGCCGGGCATGGTGCAGCAGCATGAGCGCGAGCAGCCCCGCCACCTCGGGGTGGTCGATCGCGGTCGCGAGCTGCCGGGTGAGCCGGACGGCCTCGGCGGCGAGGTCGACGTCCCCGGAGTAGCCCTCGTTGAAGACCAGGTAGAGGACGCGCAGCACGGTGGCGACGTCGCCGGGCCGGTCGAAGCGCACCCCGGAGACGGTGCGCTTGGCCCGGCTGATCCGCTGCGCCATGGTGGCCTCCGGCACCAGGTAGGCCCGGGCGATCTGGCGCGTGGTCAGCCCGCCGACGGCGCGCAGCGTGAGGGCGACCGCGGACGACGGCGTCAGCGACGGGTGCGCGCACAGGAAGTACAGCTGGAGGGTGTCGTCCACCGCCGCAGCGGGCCCGGGCGCCGGCTCCTCGTCGACGAGGCCCTCACGGCGACGGCGGGCCAGGTCCGCCCGGGTCGCGTCGAGGAACCGCCGCCAGGCCACGGTGACCAGCCAGCCCTTGGGGTCCCGGGGCGGGTCGGCAGGCCAGACCCGGACCGCTTCTGTCAGCGCCTCCTGCACGGCGTCCTCGGCCGCCGCGAAGTCGGCTCCGCGGCGGACGAGGATGCCGAGCACGCTCGGCGTGAGGCTCCGGAGCAGGGCCTCGTCCATCGACGAGGTCACTCCGTGACGGTGGGCGGCGCGGCGAGGAACGGGCGCAGCTCCAGCCACTCGTGGATCGGCTTCCCGCCCGCACCGGGGGCGGCCGACAGTTCGCCGGCCAGCTCCAGGGCGCGTTCGTAGCTGTCCACGTCGATCACCATCCAGCCGGCGATCAGGTCCTTGGTCTCGGCGAACGGACCGTCGGTGACCGGCGGGCGCCCCGCACCGTCGTACCGGACGAACGTGCCCTCGGGGGCGAGCGCCTGGCCGTCGACGAACTCGCCGGTCTTCTCGAGCCGGGCCGCGAAGTCGTTCATGTACTGCACGTGGGCCGAGATCTCCTGAGGCGTCCACTGGTCCATGGGGACGTCGTTGACCGGAGCCGGGGCGCCGCGGTAGTGCTTCAGCAGCAGGTACTTCGCCATGGTGTCTCTCCTCGGTGCTGGTACGACCCATTGTGGTCGCGTTCACCCCGGGGACGGAGCCGGGCACGGGTTCTCGACATCGCCGCCGAATCTTTTTCCGGCCCGGTTCGCCGCCGGCACCGTCGGACCGCCGCGCGGCACCCTGCGGCGGACGGCGCGCGTCGTGGACCTCCGAGGCGTTCGCGAGCGGGACCCCGGCTGACACGGCCGGTCGGCGACCCGGCTCGTACTGCCGTTCACGACGGCCACGGGCACGGCCACGGCCTGACGCCGGGCCGGTGCGCGGAGTACTTTCCTCGGGGGCGGGCTGCCGTGATCGAATGCCGCGTGGCAGCCGGGAGGCGTCCGGCGCCTGCGCAGGAGGAGCGGCATGGCTGAGGACCCGGCGGGTGCGGGCGGCGGATGTCCGGCCTGGGACCTCATGTTCGGCAGGACCCCGCTGCCGGGCGGGAGCGTGCTGCGGACCGGGTCATGGGTGGTCGAGCACTGCGTGGGGCCGCTCGGCCTGGGCACCGTCGTCGTCAAACCGGCCCGGCACGTGGTGCACGTCGCCGGGTTGACGGCGCGGGAGGCCGGCGAGCTGGGACCCCTGCTGCAAAGGGTGAGCGCCGCCGTCACCGAGGTGATGGACCCGGAGCAGGTGTACGTGTGCCTGTGGTCGCACGCCGGCGGGGTTCCCGGCCACATCCACTTCGTCGTACAGCCCGCGGGAGCACAGGACATGACCCGGTTCGCCGCCTGCGGCCCCGCGCTGCAGGTGGCCATGGGGGAGGCGGGGTGCTTCCCCGAGGCGGCGGACGTGCGGCGGACGTGCGGCGGGTGTGCGACCGGCTCAGGGAAGTACTCCGTTGAACTCACCCGCCCCACTCCCGCGGACCCGGTCGGCGAGCACCTCGTAGTGACGTACCCCGGCGGCTCCTCGTGGTGCGGCTTGGGGCCACAGGCAGTCCAGGACCCAGGCGGACGGAGGAAAGAGCGAGGACGGGACGGCGCTGCGGTCGAACCACTCCCAGCGCGCGATCTTGTCCGGCTCGGTGACCCGGGGCGTACCCGCGGCCCGCCGGGTGACGGCAGCGGCCGTCACCCTGGGCAGCCCGCCCAGGCCGTCGACGAGGACCGCCATCACCCGGATGTCGGACGCGGACACGACGAGCCCGGTCTCCTCCGCCAGTTCGCGCCCGGCGGCCGTCTCGAAGTCCTCACCGGTGTCGACCTTGCCGCCCGGCAGTTCCCAGCGTCCGTCGTGGCCGAGGCCGAGCAGGACCCGTCCGGCGGGGTCGAGGACGGCGAGGCCCACACCGGTGAGGCTGTGGGCGGCGGGGCGGACGCGTTCCGGGCGCTCGGCGCCCTCCGTAGGAGAGTTCATCCGCCCATTCCACATCGTCGAGGCCTCAGAAAGCGACGCCCGCTAGAGCAGATCGCGGGGCACCGACTCGTTCCAGGTGCGGGAGAACACCCGCCGGTCGTCTTCGTAGCCGTCCAGCGTGGCGTCGACGAAGAAGCTGTTCTCGTCGCAGGTGAGACGTGTGTGCGTCACCACGCGGACGTCCCAGTCGTCGCGCCGGAACTCCATGGTCCAGGTGGACTCACCGCTGACGGACGTGAAGTCGTCGGCGACGGAGGCGTAGCGTTCGTGGGCGCGGCGGCCGACGTCCAGGCCGATCTCCTCGAAGCGGACGGTGCCACGGTCCTTCACGGTCTCCAGCTCGGCGTTGTAGCCGACCAGATCGCGCTTCACGTCCCAGCGTTCCTCCGGGGGCGTCAGCGTGGTGGTGACGAGGGGCGGGGTGCCCTCCGGCTCGCCGAACGGCGTGGCCCGGTCGTCGTCGGCCTTCTCCGGGGGGCGGACCGGGAGGGTCAGTGTGCTGGAACCGCCGTGGACGCCGAGCGTGGCCGGCTTCGGCGGTGGCCAGGCGAGCGGCCAGTAGGACGTGGACAGGGAGAGACGGACGCGGTGCCCGGGCGGGAAACTCTGCGCCACTCCGTTGAGGTGGACGGTGGCGCGGTAGCGACGTCCGGGCTCCAGCGGTTCGGGCCGCTCCGCGCTGTCCAGCCTGGTGAGGTTCAGCAAGCCGTAGGTGACCCGGGTGGCGGCTCCGTCGGGGTGGACGTCCGACAGGCGTGCGGCCACCATGGCGACCGGCTGATCGACGGACAGGTCGAGGTCGACGGTGGGCGATCCGAGGATCTCCAGCCGCTCGGTGAGCGGTTCGGTCTCGAAGACGAGTGAGCCGCCGTCCTCCTCACGCTGGTCGTAGGGCAGGTCCGGTGGCGCGTTGTACGAGGCCCACTTGCCCGCGAACTGACCGACGGACAAGGGTGACCGCACGGTGAGCGCCTCGCCGTCCCCGTCCCCCGCCGTCTCCTCGCGCGGCTCGCCGGGAGGCGCGATCCGGTGCCGGGTGAGCGTGTGCGTGGTCGGACGGACGTGCGGTGACGGCCAGCACGGCTCCGCCACCCAGCGCCCCGGCCGTTCCTCGTACGACGTGGACGGCGGGACGCTGTCCTGCATCCACGTCCGCAGCATCGGCTCGTCCATGACGCCGTTGTCCACGCCCTTGAGCCAGTGGTCCCACCAACGCACCACCTCCTGGAGATAGCCGATGGCGGGGCCCGGCTCGCCGAGGTGCGGGAACTTGTGCGACCAGGGGCCGATGAGCCCCTTGCGCGGCACGTCCAGGTGGGCGAGCAGCCGTGTGACGGCGTTGGAGTAGCCGTCCGCCCAGCCGCTGGACGCCAGCACCGGGCACTGCACGTCCTGGTAGTTCTCGGCGACCGAGGCGTGCCGCCAGTAGTCGTCCAGACGCTGGTGGCGCAGCCATGGAAGGACCCAGGGCCGGGAGTGCTCCAGGCGTTCGTGCCACATGTCGCGCCAGCTGTCGCCGACCACGGCGGGATCGGGCGGACAGGTGGCGTAGGCGAACATGGTGCCCGCCTCGGCCAGGTTGTCCGACAGCATGGCTCCGCCCATGTAGTGCATGTCGTCCGCGTGCCGGTCGTCGGTGAAGGAGGCGATGACCACGGCCTTCAGGCTCGGCGGCCGCCTGGCCGCCACCTGGAGGGCCGCGAACGCCCCCCAGGACAGGCCCATCATCCCCGTGCCGCCGTCGCACCAGGGCTGCTCGGCGAGCCAGGCCAGCACCTCCTCGGCGTCCCTCTGTTCCACCTCCAGGTACTCGTCCCGCAGCACTCCCTCCGACTCGCCGGTGCCACGCAGGTCGACGCGGACGCAGGCGTAGCCGTGCCCGGCGATGTAGGGGTGGTGGACGGAGTCGCGTACGGCGGTGAGGTCCCGCTTGCGGTACGGGATGTACTCCAGCACCGCGGGCACGGGCTCGTGGTCCGACGACGTGGGGCGCCAGACGCGCGCCGACAGGCGGACGCCGTCGGACATGGGGATGACGACGTGTTCCTCTTCCTTCGTGGTGAAGGGCAGGTGGGTCACATGACGCATGACCGGCGCTCCTTACTCTCGCGGTCCTCGCGCTGCTTCCGTGGGCTCGTCGAAGGTCAGGCCCAGGGCGGCGACGCACTGGTCGTACTTCCTGCGCATGTCCTCCTCGTCGTCGCCGCCGGTGAAGATGTGCGCGAGCTCATAGCTGTAACTGTCCTGCTGGGACAGGTCGGACAGCCGCTGCCCCCGTTCGGGCAGGACTTCGATCCGCACACCCGGGATCTCGCGTTCGATACGGGCGATGTCCTCGGCGGTGGGGACATGGCGCACGACGCCGTCCGTGAACCACCGGTGGTACCACTTCGCCGCCATCGCGTACGGCCCCTGCCGGTGCGGCATGCGCGGGTCCTGACCGAGGGCGAGGGCGAGCATGCAGTGGTGGTTGGGCACGCCGTCCACGTACTCGAAGAGCTCCGCGTGCGACTGCGAGTGGCGCGGGTTGATCTCCAGCAGGCTGATGTCCTGGCTTCCGGGATCGTAGAAGTACTCCACGCTGAACGTCGCGGAGTCGAAGCCGATTCGGCGCATGACCCGCTCGGTGACGGTGTGCAGCCGTTCGATCACCTGCGGGGGCAGCATGGACGGGTACTGGTGGCGCAGGAAGCACGGCGAACCGGGGTAGTCGATGGAGTCCAGCGTGCCGTAGACGGTCACTTCGCCCTGGCGGACGTAGCCCTCCACGGCGACCTGGACACCCGACAGAGCCTCTTCGGCGAGGCAGACCCGGCCGCCGACGCCGTCCATCTCCGGCGGCAGGTCGACCTGGTCGAGGATGTGCTCGAACGGACGGCCGATGCGGGAGATGCCCTCGCGTATCTCGGTGACGGCGGCCCCGAACTCCTCCTCGTCGTCCACGCCGAAGGCGAGTTCGGAGGAGTAGGACAACGCCGGTTTGAGCCACATCGGGAACCGCAGGCCGTCCGGAGGACGCGGTGGGTCGGCCTCCAGGTCGACCCGGCCGAAGCGTGGATGGCGGTCCGTCACCTTCTGCTGCTCGAGCCTGCTCCAGTACTTGTGCTCGCACTTGACCACCGACGCCAGGCTCGTGGTGCGGGTGCCGTAGCGGGCTCCGAGGATCGGTACCAGGGTGCTGACCGGGAAGTCCCAGTAGCCGACGATCGCGTCGATGCTTCCGTCGAAGGCGTCCAGGACCTGCTGTGCCTTCTCGATCACCTCGGGTAGCGAAACCTCCCCGTCCTGTAGCTCCTCGACCGTCAGAAGGCCGTGGAAGCGAAGCGAATCCGCGCCCGGCACGGCCTTGAGCGTCGGAAGATTGGTCTCGTCGAGACCCACCACGAAGACGTTCCTCACGTTTTCGTCAGACACGACTCTCCTTTCTCCTCCCAAGGTCGGCGGGGTACCCGCGCGTGGCTCGGGCAACCCCCGGGCGGGCGTTCGGCAGTTCGGACGGCGCGGTGCCGGGCGGCGGCGCGCTCGCCGGCGGCACCCGCCCGGGGCGGGAAGACGAAGCGGGCTTGTGCCTTCTCGTCAGATCACGCGGAAGAGATCGGCGGCGGCGTGGACGTCGGTGAAATCCTCGACGGAGCGCAGGTTGTCGCACAGAGCCTCCAGCACCGAGCCCTCCTCGGCGACGCGCGGGGCGCCGATCGCGACGCCGAAGACCCGGAAGCCGAGCAGGCGTTTGGACTCGTTCCAGGAGCGCATCCATTCCTCGGTGACGCCGCAGTCGTCGTCGGTGAGCATCACGATGTCGCCGCGGGTACGGGCGGCGTCGTTGAACTCCTCCTCGAGGATCTCGCTCGCCGCTGTCAGCGGCCTCTGGTAGCTGGTGCCGCCGCCGAGGAAGGTCTCCGCGAAGTCGAGGGTCCGCGCGAGGCCGGCGGGCCGGTCGGCCGGGAAGCGGAAGACCTGGAGCTTGTCGGCGGCGGAGAACAGGATGCCGACGAAGTCGCGCCCCGCGTGGCGGGCCTGGTCCAGCAGCGCCAGGGCGCACGCCTTGGCCCACGCCTCCCGGGTGATTCCGCCGGGCCCCGCCTCGTACATGGAGTGCGAGGTGTCCACGCACGCGATGACCGCACCCCGGCCGGTGGCCTGCTCGCCCTGGCTGTCGTAGAGCATCAGCTCCCCGGCGGCGTAACGCGCGGCGAACACCGCGCGCAGTTCGGGCAGTCCGAGGTTGGCCAGCTCGGAGGGGATGACGCGGGAGAGGTCGTCGCCGAGCGTGACGCCGACCAGCTCCCCGGTGGCGTTCTCCACCTTGCGGGCGCGCTCACCGTCGGCCATCTGCCGGAAGCGGCCGATCAGTTCGGCCCACTGTGCGAGCCGGCTGGTGCGCAGCCGCTCGGCGAGCCGGGCACGCCGGTCGAACGGCATCCGCTCCAGCTCGCCGGAACCGACGCCCCACGCCCGCATCAGCGCGGCCTCCCGCCGGGCCGACGAGGCAGCCTTCGCCATCGCGTTCCGCGCGGTGCCACGCAGGCCCGGGACCGCCACCGCGAGGGCCTGCGCGGCGTCCTGGGCGACGCCCCGGTCGGCGGCCTCCGCGGCCTCGACGGCCTGCTGTACGGCGTCGGCCGCCGCAGCCGGCACAGTGCCGTCCTCGGCGGCCTCGTCGGCGGCCCGCTGGAGCGCGTCGGACACCGCGGTCGCCGCGTCCGCGACGTCCCGCCCGGCCCGCCTCGCCCGCTCGGCCTGCTCGCGGGCGGCCTCGGAGCCGTCCAGCATCCGGCGCAGCGCGGTGGCCTGGGCCAGGACGGCCATGGCGGCGGCGTAGGGGTCGCCGACCGTCTCACGGTGCAGTTCGGCGAACTCCGCGGACTCCAGCAGTGAGGCGACGATCTGGTGGTTGACCAGCCGGGAGGGGTCCATCTCCGTGGGCTCGCGCACCCGCGGTCCCACCTTGTAGGCGGCCAGGAACGCGTCGGCCAGGAGGTCGGTGGCGTGGTGGTGGCGCTCGTCGAGTTCCTCGGCCAGGTCGCGCAGTCCGGCCGACTGCTCGTAGGTGTCGCGCCACGCCATCCGGTCGAACCGGTCCGCGACCACTGCGGCGGTGTGCCGTGCGGGGCCGGCGGTCACGGCCGGCCAGGGGCCGGCCCGGCCGGCCAGCTCGTCCAGCCTGTTCGGTGTCGTCTCGCCCATGCTCCTGCTCGTCCTCGTCGCGCCGGTGTTCAGAGCCGCGCCCGCACCATGCTGGCGTCCACGCCGAGGGCCTCGGTGAGGACGCGGGCGCGTACGGCGCGCTGGCGGCCGGTGACCCGGTCGATGGCGGCGGTGGAGCGGCCGGCGCCCGCCGCCTCCTCGCGCAGTGTCTCCAGCCGCTTGCCCGCCATGGCGAGCTGGTTGTGGGCCTTCTTGATGACCCACTCGCTCAGTGCCTCGCGGGACTGCCCGGCCATCGCGTCGAGCTGTACCTCCAGCTCTTCGATGGTGTCGGCGAGGTCGAGCGCCTCCTTGGCGTCGGGGTTGACCAGTTGCAGTACCTCGCGTTCGACGATCGGGCGTTCGGCGGGGGAGTTCCACAACACGTGGGTCAGCACCGACAGGTCGGCCTCGGTGACCGCGGTCCGGTCGTCGAGGTACGCGGACGCCTGGAGCAGGCCAACCGCCTGCCGCCAACGGCGGTCGGAGGCGACGAGTTCCTTGCGGCGCAGGGCGGCCCGCAGCGTGCACACCGCGTCCACGATCGCGTCGGGGACGTCCACGGCAGGGACGCCTTCGGCCACGGCCTGCCGCAACGCGGCCAGCTCGACCGTGGTCCGCGCCGGCGTGACCGGGCGGCTGACGGCGGAACGGACCAGCGCGGCGAAGTTCGAGGGATCCTCCAGGTACTTGACCTCGATCCGTACCAGCAGCCGGTCGTAGATGGCGGCGGTGTCCTCTCCGCTCGGCAGTTCGTTGCTCGCGGTGACGGCCCCGATCAGCGGGCAGCGGATCGGTTCGCCACCGCTCTCGGGGTGGTAGATCCGTTCGTTGAGGTAACCGAGCGTCTCGTTCAGCGCCGCCGTCGAGCACTTGAAGATCTCGTCGATGAAGGCGACGTGCGCGGTCGTGGCACGGCCGTCGTAGACCTGCCGGTACTCGCCCCGGGCCAGCGCGGCCACGTCGACGGGACCGAAGATCCTCGTCGGCGCGGTGAACTTCGACAGGAGGATCTCCCAGTAGGATGCCCCCTCGATCCGGGCCGTGAGTTCCCGGGCCATCTCGGACTTCGCCGTTCCGGGCGGGCCGAGCACCAGCGAGTGCTGTCCGGCCAGCAGCGTCACCACCAGCGTCCGCACCACGTCGGCCCGCTCGTAGAAACGGTCCGACAATTCGTCGCCGATCGTCCGCAGCCGCTTGGCCGTGTCCCGCGCGTCCCGCGTCTGCGATGTGTCCTGGGGCCCCATGGTCAACTCCTGTCAACTCCTCGTCCCGGGCGTCCGGTCGGGCGGGCCGACCGCGGAGTGTCTCGCGGATTCGCCCGTTCCCCCGGTCGGCGACCTGCTTCGGCGACCACGGAGGATGGTGTCATGGGCGGCGGGCGGGCCGCTGGGCGCGACCGCGCAGGCCGGCCAGGCCGTCGGCGTGGCGGTCGGAGCGGTCCGAGGGAGCGGGCGGGTCGCCGACGGGGAAGGCGACGCAGGGCCGCCGCCGGGCTGAGCGTGCCGGTGCCCTCGAGTCCCGAGCCGGTGCGAACGCGGGACCGGGGCGGGGTACGGAGGCCGAACGTCGGTACACACCCCCGGTACGCCCTCCACCGGTCCCGGCCCCGGACGAAGACCTACTCGGCCGTCGCCTCGGTCGGATCACCCTGCGAGGAGTGGGGGACCGGGGCGTCGCCCATCGCCGCCACGTACGCCGCCACCCCGTCCAGCGCACGCTGCAGACCGAAGGTGAAGTCGTCGAAGTCGTCGCTCCCGGCGGCGGCGTCCGCGTCCAGGTTGTCGAAGGCGCCGTCCTCCACGGCCTCGCGCAGCGCCGGAAGCCTGCCGTTCCCGGTCACCCGGCGGAGGAAGTCCTTGTAGCCCGCCAGCCGCCGCTTCGTGCCGTCGGGGTCCCGCAGCAGCATCGCGGTGATGCCGACCTCGCTGCGGACCTGGCCGCTCACCAGCAGCGTGATCGCGATCTTCTCTCCGTGGCCGAGGCGGGTGCCGGAGAGGATCCGGAGGCTCTGGTCGAGCCAGGCCAGCTGGTTCGGGGTGATGGGCGGTCCGCCGCTCGCGGCCACCAGCGGGACCGCCCAGGGGTGGCGGAGCATCGCCTCGCGCATGGCGACGCACCAGAACTCGAGGCCCGCGCGCCATCCGGTGACGCCGTCCGGCAGCGGCGGGGGTGCGCCGACGGCCGAGTCGACCATCAGGGTCACCAGTTCGTCCTTGGTGGCCACGTAGCGGTAGAGCGCCATGGTCGATGCTCCGAGCTCCTTCGCGACCCGGCTCATGGAGACCGCTTCGGCCCCCTCGCCGTCGGCGACCGCGATGGCCGCCGTGATGATCCCGTCGAGGGTCAGTGCGCGCCTCGGGCCCTTCTGGGGGCGGTCACGCAGGCCCCAGGCCGCTTCCACGCTGGCGGGGAATGCGTCGTTCTCCATGGGCCGGAGTGTAGGTCATACACAGTTCCGTGTACGGCATACGCAAAAACGTGTATGGTCTACGCAGTAGCGTGTATGGCATACGCAGAGGAGCTCCGCACCCATGACACCGGCCATCGAGGCCCGCGGCCTCACCAAGTCCTACGGGGAAGTCGACGTCCTGCGCGGCGTCGGTCTGACCGTCGCCCCCGGGACCGTCTTCGCCCTGCTCGGCCCGAACGGCGCCGGCAAGACCACCACCGTCCGCATCCTCGCCACCCTCCTCGCCGCCGACGCCGGCGACGCCCGGGTGGCCGGGCACGATGTCGTCACCGAGCGAGCCCGCGTACGCAGGTCGATCAGCCTGACCGGGCAGTACGCCGCTCTCGACGAGCAGCTCACCGGGGTCGAGAACCTCCGCATGATGGGCCGCCTCGCCCGTCTGGACCGTGCCGCCGCGCGCGCCCGCGCCGAGGAACTGCTGATTCGCTTCCGGCTCACCGATGGAGCCGGCCGCCGGGTCGCCACGTACTCCGGCGGCATGCGGCGCCGTCTGGACCTCGCCGCCTCGCTCGTCGGCGAGCCCGCCGTGATCTTCCTCGACGAGCCGACCACCGGCCTCGACCCGCGCAGCCGGCAGGAGGTGTGGCAGCTGATCGCGGAGC
Source organism: Streptomyces sp. NPDC017225 (assembly GCF_044331465.1). Lineage (NCBI taxonomy): Bacteria > Bacillati > Actinomycetota > Actinomycetes > Kitasatosporales > Streptomycetaceae > Streptomyces > Streptomyces sp. NPDC017225. Next base: position 508,424 of record NZ_JBIRNE010000002.1, read on the forward strand.
TGGCCGGGTCCGGGGTGACGGTCTTCCTCACCACCCAGTACCTGGAGGAGGCCGACCGGCTCGCGGACCGGATCGCGCTCATCGACAGCGGCCGGATCGTCGCCGAGGGCACGGCTGCCGAGCTGAAGCTGCGAGTGGCCGACGAACTACTGGTCCTGACGCTCGCCGGGCGGGCCGCGTACGAGGAGGCGGACCGGCTCCTCGGCGGACTCGTGGTGCGTCGTGATCCCGACGAACTGCGGCTCGGGGTGGCGACGAGCCCTCGCGCCGCGCACGTCCGGGAACTTCTCGACGCCGTCGACCCCGAACGCGTACTGGTCGAGCGCTTCGCCGTGCACGGTGCCACCCTCGACGACGTCTTCCTGGCCCTCACCGGCACCGGCACCGGACTCACGCAGCGGAAGGAGCGCACCCGTGTCTGACGTCCTCACCATGACCGGAAGGTCCGTCCGGCTCAGCGCCCGTACGCCCGACGCGCTGATCAGCGCGCTGGTGATGCCGGTCATGCTGATGCTCGTCTTCGTCTGTTTCTTCGGCGGGGCGATCGACACCGGCACCACGTACGTGCAGTACGTGGTGCCCGGCGTGCTCGTGCTGTGCGCGGGCTTCGGTGCCGGCAACACCGCCATGGGCGTCGCGAACGACATGCACGGCGGCATCATCGACCGCTTCCGCTCCATGGACGTCAGTGGCACGTCCGTTCTGGCCGGGCACGTCGCCGCCTCACTCGCCCGCAACATCGCGGCCACCGTCGTCGTCTTCGGCGTGGCCACGGCGATCGGCTTTCGCCCCGCGGCGTCGGCGGCCGGCTGGTTCGCGGCGATCGGCGTGCTCGTCTGTTACATCGTGGCCCTGTCCTGGCTGTCGGCGGCGGTCGGTCTGGTGGCCAGGTCGCCGGAGGCGGCCGGGGGCTTCACCTTCTTCATCGCCTTCCTGCCGTATCCGTCCAGTGGTTTCGTACCGATCGACACCATGCCGTCCTGGCTGCGCGGCTTCGCCGAACACCAGCCGGTCACGCCGGTGATCGAGTCGATGCGCGGTCTTCTGCTCGACCAGCCGGTGGGCGCCGGCGGCTGGCATGCGCTCGCATGGTGCGCGGCGATCACGGCGGCGTCGGTGGCGGCGACGGGAGTGCTGTTCCGGCGGCGGACGAGCCAGTAGTGCTTCGTCCCGCAGGCTGACCTCGGTGGACACCCCGTCCACCGTCACGAGTTCTAGGGCGTCGTAGCGGGACAATGATCCCCGCCGCCCCGGTCCGCGATGGACCGGGGACCGAGGGGCGGTGGCCACCTGCCACCCGTGCACCGACGTCACGGGTGGCAGGTGGCCCCTCAGGACGGGGTCGTCGCTCCGTCCGGCCCGGTGATCCGGCGCAACGCGCGCACCAGGGCCTCGACACCCGCCTCCGCCTTCGACCGAGGGCACCCGACATTGAGCCGCACCCGTCCCGGGCAGCCGTAGGTGCCCCCCGGCATGACGGCCACCTTCTCCACCTCCACGAGGTCGCGCTGAAGCGCGTCGTCGTCGACGCCGAGAGGCCGCAGGTCGATCCAGGCCAGGTATCCCGCCTGCGGGGGCTCCCAGCGAAGCCGCGGGAACTCCTCGCGGAGACGGCCGGCCACCATCGCGAGGTTGCCCGCGAGGTATCCGCGCAGGGCGTCCAGCCAGGGCGCACCCTCGCGGTACGCGGCGATGTGGCCGACCAGGGACAGCACCGCGGGGGAGGAGAGACCGTCCGCCTCCTTGAGCCGGCGCAGATAGGCCTCGCGTGTCGCGGGATCACGGATGATTCCGTAACTGCCGGTCAGTGCCGGGATGTTGAACGACTTGGAGGCCGAGGTGAGCACGGCCCACCGGCCGTCGCCACCGTGCCGGGCCCAGGGCCGGTGGACGTGCGGCGCGTACGCGAGGTCGGAGTGGATCTCGTCGCTGATGACCGCCACGTCGTACCGCGCGCACAGCCGGGCCATCCGGTCCAGTTCGTCCGCCGACCACACCCTGCCCGTCGGATTGTGCGGTGAGCACAGCAGCAGTACGGCCGTGTCGTCGAGCGCCAGCAGCCGCTCGAACTCCGCCCAGTCGTCCATCGGACACCGCCGGAGCCGACGTCCGTGGGCCGCCACCGTCTTGGGGAACGCGTCGTACATGGGTGTGTGGGCGACCACGCCGTCACCGGGGCGTGACCACAGCCGCAGCAGCTGCGAGACCTGGTAGACGACGGAGGGCGCGTAGACGACCGACTCGGGCTCCACGTCCGTGGCGTGCCGCGTCGCGTACCAGTGGACGATCGCGGAGAGGAAGTCGTCCTGGCGCCACCGCGAGTAGCCGAGGACCCCGTGGTCCAGGCGTGCGCGGAGTGCCGCGACGACCTCCGGGGCGGTCTCGAAGTCCATGTCGGAGATCGTGAAGGGCAGCAGACCGGGCACGCCGAAGCGGTCCTCGACGTAGTCCCACTGCGTGCACCAGGTGCCGTGCCGGTCCACCGGGGTGTCGAAGTCGTAGGGCGCCGGCGAGGCCCCGCGAGCAGGATGGCCGGGGGCGGGGGAGGAGGAGGTCATGGTCAGCCCACCGGGATCATCGTGGCGATGGCGTCCTTCACCGACTGGACCTGTGGGCCGATGACGACCTGCACGTTGTGGCCGTCGAGTTTGACGACTCCCACGGCCCCCAGCTTCTTCAGCCGTGCCTCGTCGACCTGTTCGGCGTCCCGGACCGTCATACGCAGACGTGTGATGCAGTTGTCCAGGGACCGGATGTTGTCGGCACCGCCGATCGCGTCGAGGATGGCGACGGCGTCGTACTTCCCCGCGACCAGCTCGCGCCCGGGTCCCGCCGCCTTGTCCGGCGCGGCTTCCTCCACCTCATGCTGTGCGTCCTCGCCCCGTTCGTCCTCGTCCTGTGCCGAGAGCTCCTCGCGTCCGGGAGTCCTCAGGTTGAAGCGGGTGATCGCCCAGCGGAACAGGAAGTAGTACACGGTGAACCACACCACCGCGATCACCGGCACGAGATACCACTTGGTCGCCGAGCCCTGCAGGACGCCGAAGACGAGCCAGTCGATGACATTGCCGTCGGTGTTCCCGATGAAGACGCCGAGCCCGGCCGCCGTGAGGAACCCCAGCCCGACCAGAACCGCGTGGATGGCGTACAGCCACGGGGCGACGAAGAGGAACAGGAACTCCAGCGGCTCCGTGATGCCACCCACCACGCAGGCCACCACCCCGGACACGAGCAGCGCCTTGATCTCGGGGCGCATCCGCCGGTTCGCGCAGTGGTACATCGCGAGCGCGGCGCCCGGGAGGCCGCCCAGATAGGCCGCCATCTTGCCCTGGGAGAGGAAGTGCGTGGCGTCGGTGACCGCGCTGTTGGGCGCGGCCGAGCAGTCCAGCTGGGCGTAGAACATGTTCAGGGCGCCGGAGACCTGGTCACCGCACACGGTTCCCGCACCGCCGACGTCCGTGAAGCGGAACATGGCCACGAGGATGTGGTGCAGCCCGATCGGCCGCAGCAGCACCTCTCCCATGCCGAAGAAGAACGGCCCGAACACCCCGGTGTGCCCGATGCCCCGGCCCACGGCGGTGATCCAGCCGTTGAAGGTCGGCCAGAGCAGCGGGATGAGCAGACCGAGGACGCTGAGGACCAGGGCCGAGACGATCGGGACGAAGCGCAGCCCGCCGAAGAAGGCCAGCGCGTCAGGCATCCGTTGGGTGCGAAAGCGCCGGTGGAGAAGGCTGACAACGATGCCAACGGCCACGGCGCCGAGAAGCCCGGTGTCGATGGACGGCACACCCAGCACGTCGGCTATGCCGTAGTGCTCGATCGCCTTCTCGTCCTCGAAGTCGACGCCCTTGGCGGTGAGGTAGAAGTTCACCGCCAGATTCATGGCGGCGAAGCCGACGAAACCGGAGAAGGCGGCCACCCCCTTGTCCTCACGGGCGAGCCCGAGCGGGATGGCCATCGCGAAGAGGACGGGCAGGAAGGTGAAGGCGACCAACCCGGTGTTGGCCATCCACGTGAAGACGAGGTGCCAGCCCTCGCCTCGCAGGAAGGCAACGTTGTCAGTGACGGCCTCGCTGGAGAGCGAGGAACCGATGCCCAGCATGATGCCGCAGAACGCGAGCAGGGCCACCGGCAGCATGAACGTCTTGCCGAGTCCCTGGAGGAATTCCCAGAGCGCGGCCTTGGTCTTCTGCATGTGTACGGAACTTTCGGGCCTGGGGGGACGGGCCCGGACGCTCGCCGTGGCGATGCGGGGCCCACGGGCACAGCGGGTGGCGGAAGTCATGACGTGGGGTCGGCCGTCCTCGCGCGGCACCCGGGGTCACCTGTGACCGCGCCGAGCAGGACCGTTCCGCCGTACGGATCACATCACAGCGGGTCGGCGGCTGTCCATGGAGGCGGTGGCTCCTCCTGCCCGCTCCGGATCCGGACCGGTCCGCCAAGGCGCCCCCGCGGCAGTGGGAAACCACTACCGTGGCGGCCGGGAAAGGCGGAGACTCGTCTCATGACTGACATGGGGGCGTTCCGCGAGGCGGTCATCCAGTGTGCACCGGGTGGCCCGGACACCCCCGCGCGTGAGCTCGCGGCGAGCCTGCCCGTCCGGGCGGTGGTCCTGCTCGAAGGCCCGAGCGACGTCGCCGCGGTCGGCGCGCTGGCCGCGGCGCGCGGCCGGGACCTGGCGGCGGAAGGAGTGTGCGTCCTGTCGATGGGCGGCGCGATGAGCGTCGGGCGCTTCGCGACGTTACTCGGGCCGGCCGGTCTGGGGCTCCGCCTCACGGGACTCTGCGACGAGAGGGAGAGCCGTTACTACGACCGAGCCATGGAGCGGGCCGGCGCGGCGGACAACGGGTACTTCGTGTGCGCGGCGGATCTGGAGGACGAGCTCATTCGCGCGCTGGGCGTGGCCCGGGTGGAGGAACTCGTCCGGGCCGAGGGCGACATGCGAGCCCTGCGGACCTTCCTGCGCCAGCCCGCGCAGCAGGGCCGCACCGCGCGGCAGCAGTTGCGCCGCTTCCTCGGCACGAAGAAGGGACGCAAGATCCACTACGCCGGTGTCATGGTCGAGGCACTGGACCCCGACCGCGTACCCGCCCCGCTCGACGACCTGCTCACCGGCCTCTGAGGCCGTCGGCGCTGCGTTTGGTGCTCCCTCAGCCGCGCGTGAAGCGCACCGGTGTCCCGACCGCGGCCTGGGCGGCCGCCGCCAGGGCGGGTTCCGCGACGACCGCGACGACCGGGTAGCCACCTGTCGTGGGGTGGTCGTGCAGGAAGATCACAGGGCGTCCGTCCGGCGGAACCTGCACGGCGCCCAGGACGACGCCCTCACTGGGCAGTTCACCCGCCGGCGCCCGTTCCAGCGGCGGTCCCTCGGTACGCAGGCCGATACGGTTGCTGTGCGGGGAGACGCGGTACGTGGCCGAGACGAGGGTACGCAGAGCGGCCGGGGTGAACCAGTCGGCGCGGGGGCCCAGGCGTACCGGAAGGACGAGTTCGGCGGGGGGTCCGGGCCAGGGAGCGGCGCCGGACAGGGCCACCGGCCGGGGGAGACCCACCGGTACGACGTCCCCGTCGCGCAGGGGCTCGGGCCCCAGCCCCGAGAGCAGATCCGTCGAGCGGCTGCCGAGGACGGGATCGGTGGCGATGCCCCCGGCCACCGCCACGTACGAGCGCACGCCCGCGGTCGCCGTCCCCACGTCCAGAACCGCGCCCGCCGGCACCCGCACGGGCGCCCCCCAGGCCGCGGGACGCCCGTCCACGGTGACCGGGCAGTGCGCGCCGCCGACCACCGCGGTCATGGCGCGGTCGGGCCGGAGGGCGCAGCCGGTCAGGGTGGTCTCCAGGACGGCGGCGTCCGGGTCGTTGCCGAGCAGCCGGTTGGCGAGCCGCATCGCGGGCGCGTCCAAGGCACCGGAGCGGGGAACTCCCAGGTGGGCGTAGCCGCGCCGCCCGGAGTCCTGCACCGTGGTGAGGGCGCCGGAGCGTACGGTCGTGAGCTTCGCCGTCACTCCGCGCCTCCCGGGGCGGCGTCCGACGTGACGAACCGCACGCGCGTCCCCGGTACGAGGAGCGCCGCCCGCTCGCGTGCGGGGTCCCACAGGGAGTCCGCGTCCGGCATGGTGCCGATCAGCTGCCAGCCGCCCGGCGTGGAGCGGGGGTAGACGGCGCTGTAGGGGCCGGCCAGGGCGACCGCGCCCGCCGGGACCCGGGTCCTGGGGGTGGCCCTGCGGGGCACGTGCAGCTCGGCGGGAAGACCGGTGAGGTAGGCGAAGCCGGGTGCGAAACCGCAGAACGCGACACGGTGGACGTGGGCGGTGTGGCGTGCGGCGACCTCCTCGGGGGCGACTCCCCACACCGCCGCCACGTCGGCCAGGTCCGGCCCGTCGTAGCGCACCGCGATCTCCACGAGGTCCCCGTCGTCGTCGGCACCCGGCGGCACCTCCCACGCGGTGAGCCCGCGGGCCAGCGCGTCCGGGTCCGGCACCCCGTCCAGCAGGACGGTGCGCGCCCCCGGCACGATCTCCTCCACCGGCGGCAGGGACCCGGCCGCCCGCCGGCGCAGCACTTCGGCGTGGAAGGCCGCGGTGCGCTCGGCGTCGGGCAGCTCGACGAGCAGCGCGTGGCGGCCGGCGGGACGCACCGTGAGGGGCCGGCTCCGCGTCATGCGAACGCCTCGATCCCGACCCCCGACGACTCCAGTGCCTCGCGGACCCGCGCAGCGATCCTGGCCGCGTTCGGGGTGTCGCCGTGCACGCACAGGGAGCGGGCGGCGACCGCGACGGTCGTCCCGTCCACGGCCTCGACCGCGCCCCGCACGGCGAACGCCAGCGCGCGCCGTACCACCGCGTCCTCGTCCGTCACCACGGAGCCCGCCTCCCGGCGGGGGACGAGTGTGCCCCGAGCGGTGTAGGCGCGGTCCGCGAAGGCCTCGGGCACGCCGGTGAGCCCGGCCTCGCCCGCGGCGGTGAGCAGCAGCGAGCCGGGGAGGCCGAGCACGGGCAGCGCACCACCCGCGAGCCGTACCCCGGCCACGACGGCACGGGCCTGCTCGGCGTCGTGGACGGTGCGGTTGTAGAGCGCGCCGTGCGGCTTCACGTAGGCCACCTCGGACCCGGCGGCTTCGGCGAACACCCTGAGCGCGCCGATCTGGTACGCCACCTCGGCCGCCAGTTCACCGGCGGGCACGTCCATGGCGCGCCGTCCGAAGCCCGCCAGGTCGCGGTAGGACACCTGGGCTCCGATCCGTACCCCGCGCTCGGCGGCGAGGTCGCAGACGCGGCGCATCACCGACGGGTCGCCCGCGTGGAAACCGCAGGCGACGTTGGCGCTGGTGACGACGGAGAGCAGGGCGTCGTCGTCGGTGAGGGTCCAGCGGCCGAAGCCCTCACCGAGATCTGCGTTGAGGTCGATCACACTCCGAACGTAGTCGATTGTTGAACGATCCGACAAGACATCGACGGTCACGACCAGGAGCGCGCGGGATGCGAGATTCACCTCTTGTTAGATCGTTCAACGATCGCTAGTGTCCGTGCATCTGCCACGCATCTGGAGCTATGGTCCCCGGACCGATGAAGTCACGGCTCCGCAGCTTCCGGGTCCGTGCTCTGCCCCCTCATGCCTGAAGAAGGCCACCGAATGATCGTTCTCCTCGGTGTGGTCGTGGTGATCCTCGGATTCGTCACGCGCCGCAACCCCGTCCTTGTGGTGGGCGTCGCCGGTATCGTCACCGGACTGCTCGGCAAGATGAGCCCCCTGGAGGTCCTCGCGGCCTTCGGCCGGTCCTTCGCCGACAGCCGCTCGGTCACCGTCTTCGCCATCGTGCTCCCGGTGATCGGCCTGCTGGAGCGCTACGGCCTGCGCGAACAGGCCCGCAATCTCATCGGCCGGCTGGGCAGCCTCAGCGCGGGCCGGTTCCTCACGGTCTACCTGCTGGTCCGGCAGGTCACCGCGGCCTTCGGCCTGAACAGCATCGGCGGCCCGGCGCAGACCGTGCGGCCCCTGGTCGCCCCCATGGCCGAGGCCGCCGCCGAACGCTCCACCGGGGCCAGGCTGCCCGACCGCCTGCGCGAGAAGGTGCGCTCCTACTCCGCGTCGGCCGACACCGTCGGCGTCTTCTTCGGCGAGGACTGCTTCATCGCGATCGGCTCCATCCTGCTGATCACCGGTTTCGTGAACTCCACCTACCAGCAGGAGATCGAACCGACCCAGCTGGCCCTGTGGGCGATCCCGCTCGCGGTCTGCGCCTTCGTCATCCACGGAGCCCGGCTGCTGCTCCTGGACCGGCAACTGGAGCGCGAGATGGCGCTCGCCGCCGCCGAGCACGACCTGCCGCTTCCCGAGGGGGCCGACAAGTGATCAAGGTCGAATGGCTCTACTGGCTGATAGGCCTCGTCTTCGTCGTCATGGCCGTGCAGATGGCCGCCGACCGCAGCAACCCCAAGCGGTGGACGTCCGCCGCGTTCTGGGGCCTGCTCGGCCTCACCTTCCCCTACGGCACCGGCGTAGCCAACGCCACCGCCGGCAACGGCGACTGGACCCTGCCCGCCGAACCGCTCGGTGTCGCGGTCCTCACCCTGATCGTGCTCGCCGGTTTCAACTTCCTCGGCAAGGGCGTCCCGGTCACCACCACCGGCGAACAGCGCGAGGCCTCGGCCACCCGGCTCGGCAGCAGGATCTTCGTCCCCGCCCTCACCATCCCGCTCGTCGCGATCGTCTGCGCCTCCGTGCTGGACGAGTCCGGCCTGTTCGAGACGGGCAAGGCCACGCTCCTCGGACTCGGCCTCGGATGCGTCGCCGCGCTCGTCGTCGGCATGCTGGTCACCGGCGAGCGCAGGCTCTCCGTCCCGATCCACTCCGGCCGCTCCATGCTGGAGGCGATGGGCTCCGCCCTGATCCTGCCCCAACTGCTGGCCGTACTCGGCTCGATCTTCGCCGCCGCCGGAGTCGGCACACAGGTCGGCGACATCGTGAACAACGTCCTGCCCGACGACTCCAGGTACCTCGCCGTCATCGCGTACTGCGTCGGCATGTTCCTGTTCACCGTCATCATGGGCAACGCCTTCGCCGCCTTCCCCGTGATGACCGCGGCGATCGGCTGGCCCGTGCTCATCCAGCAGATGCACGGCAACGAGCCCGCCGTCCTGGCGATCGGCATGCTGGCCGGCTTCGCCGGCACCCTCTGCACGCCGATGGCCGCCAACTTCAACATCGTCCCGGCCACCCTGCTCGAGCTCAAGGACCAGTACGGACCGATCAAGGCACAGCTGCCGACGGGCATCGCGCTCCTCGGCTGCTGCACCGTCATCATGTCCCTCTTCGCGTTCTGAGCATCCGCTTCGGCCCCTCGTCCGACCGGCCCGCACGACCCGCAAGGAATGCCCATGACCCGAGTCCTCATCACCGGCTTCGCCCCCTTCGGCGGCGAGAGCGTGAACCCGTCGTGGCGTGCGGCGACCCTGGTGGCCGCCGAACCGCCCACCGGTCTCACGGTCACCGCCACCGAACTGCCCTGCGTCTTCGGCAAGTCCCTCGACACCCTGCGCGACGCCATCCGCGCCAAAGCCCCCGACCTGGTGCTCTGCCTGGGCCAGGCGGGCGGGCGTCCCGGCGTCACCGTCGAACGCGCCGGCCTCAACCTCGACGACGCGCGCATCCCCGACAACGACGGCCGACAGCCCATCGACGAACCGGTGATCGCGGACGGTCCCGCCGCCTACTTCTCCACCCTCCCCGTCAAGGCCTGCGTCGCCGCGATGCGGGAGGCCGGTGTCCCGGCCGCGGTCTCGCACACGGCCGGGACCTTCGTCTGCAACCATGTGGCCTACGGCCTCGGTCACCTCATCGCCACCGAGTTCCCGCACATACGGGGCGGTTTCGTGCACGTGCCCTGGGCACCGGAGCAGGTCACCGACGGCACCGCGCCGTCCCTGCCACCCGCCACCGTCGCCCACGGCCTGCGCGCCCTGCTGGTCACAGCAGCCCGCACACCGGCAGAGCGGGACCTGAAGGTCACCGAAGGAGCCACCCACTGATGCCGCTCAGCGCCTACGCGGCCCCCTTCGCCCAGCTCGCCCTCGCCAACATCACCCGCGAGTACCCCAACTTCCCCGCCCACCTGATCACCTCACCCGACGAGCGCCCGGAACCCCGCTCCCTGCATCCCGCCTTCTACGGTGCCTACGACTGGCACTCCTCGGTCCACATGCACTGGCTGCTCGTCCGCCTGCTCCGCCGGCACGGCGGTACGCCCGCACTGCCGGACACAGGGCCGGCCGCCGACGTACTCGACCGGCACCTCACCCCCGGCAATCTCGCCGCCGAAGCCGCCTACCTCCGTGACCGCCCCTCCTTCGAGCGGCCCTACGGCTGGGCGTGGCTGCTCGCGCTCACCGCCGAGTGCCGGGCCCACCAGGGCGCGGCGGGCGCCCGCTGGGCCCAGGCGCTGACGCCGGCCGTCGAAGCCGTCGACCGGCTGCTGGCCGAGTGGCTGCCCAAGGCCACGTATCCGGTACGCCACGGCAACCACCCCAACAGCGCCTTCGCGCTGGGCCTCGCGCTCGACTCGGGAGAACTGTCGGCCGCGACCGACCGAGCCGTGAGGGAACGCCTGCTCGCCTGGTTCGCCGACGACCACGACGCGCCCGCGCACTGGGAACCGTCGGGACAGGACTTCCTCTCCCCGGCGCTGAGCGAGGCCGACGCGATGCGCAGGGTGCTCCCGAAGGACAGGTTCCCGCAGTGGCTCGACCGCTTCCTGCCCGCGCTGGGTTCCGGTGCCCCCTGTCCGCTCCTGGACGTACCGGTCGTCTCCGATCACGCCGACCCGCAGATCGGCCATCTGCTCGGCCTGACTCTCAGCAGGGCGGCCGCGCTGCGCTCCGTCGCGGACGCCCTGCCCGACGGACCGGTCCGCAACCGCCTGGACACGGCGGCCCGGGCGCACCTCTCGGCGGGGCTGCCGGCGGTGGAACGCGGTGACTTCACCACCGACCACTGGCTGGCCACCTTCGCCGCCCTGGCTCTCGACCCGGTCGCCCACGGCTGAACGGAGGTCGGGACCCACGGCACCGAAGCGCCCGGCGGCCTCGCACCGGAAGTACTTCTCAGCGGTCCGTGGGGTTCCCCGCCCACACCGTTGGTGTCCGGCCCGACCACGGGGCCGCTCGCTCGAGTTGGCCGGCGAGGCGAAAGAGGCGGCCTTCGAGCCCGTAACCGGCGGCGAACTGCATACCGACCGGGAGGCCCGTCCCGGCGTCGGCCGTCACCGGCACGGACATGGCGGGCGTGCCCGCCACGTTGAACGCCATGGTGAACGGCGAGCGGTCGTTGAGACGCTCGATCCAGCCGAGGCCGTCCAGTGCCTGTGCGCCCTCGTCATAGGTGCCCAGCGGCATCGGAAGCTCCGGAAGGGTCGGGGTGAGCAGGATGTCGTAGGCGTCGAAGCACCGTGCCAGACTCCGGGCGACCCGGTTCCGGACCGCGAGAGCGGAGACGAACTGGGCGCCGGAGACCCGCTGCCCGTAGTGGTGGCCGGCAAGGGTCTGCGGCTCGAGGGTCGAGGAGTCGACGGGGCGGTCGAAGGCGGCGGCCAACTCGTCGACCGAGGCCGTGAGATGCGCCGTCATCAGACGGGCGTTGGCGAGGACGAAGTCCTCCCAGTCGGCGCCGAGCCCCACCTCGGCCTCCTCCACCTGGTGGCCGAGTGACTCGAGCAGACCCACGGTGCGGGAGAGGGCGTCGGCCACAGGTGGTGCGGTCCGGCGTCCGCCCCACGCACGGGTCAGGACGCCGATCCGCAGCGAGCCCGGGCGGCGGGTGACTTCCTCCGTGTACGGACGGGACGGCTCCTGCGCGAAGTAGGGGTCGCCCGGCTCCGGCCCGCGGATCCGGTCGAGCAGTGCCGCACTGTCCCGTACCGTGCGGCTGACACAGCCGTGCACGGCCAGGCCGCTGAACGTCTCGTCGGCGGCGGGGCCCATGGAGACCCGGCCACGGGTGGGCTTCAGCCCGAAGAGGCCGTTGCAGGCGGCGGGTATGCGAAGCGAGCCGGCGGCGTCGGTGGCGTGTGCGAGAGGAACCACCCCGGCGGCGACGGCCGCGCCCGCGCCCCCGCTGGACCCGCCCGCGCTCCGCTCCGGGTTCCACGGGTTGCGGGTCGGACCGTACAGCGCTGGTTCCGTCGTGATGCTGTAGGCCATCTCCGGTGTCGCGGTACGCCCGAACGTCACGAGGCCGGCACGGCGAAAGCGCAGCATGAGGAAGGAGTCGGCGCCGGCGACGTTGCCGGCCGCGAGACGGCTGCCCAGCTCCGTTCGCCTCCCGGCCATGGAGACTCCGATGTCCTTGATCAGGAAGGGGACTCCGGCCAGCGGTGAGCTGCCGGGGCCGGGCCCGTCGTCGGCCGGCCAGGTCTCCACGACGGCGTTGATCCGCGGATTGACCGCCTGCGCGGCCTCGCGTGCGGTTGCTTCCAGTTCGGCGGGGGTCACCTCGCCCTTGGCCACCAGTTCCGCGAGCCCGACCGCGTCGAAGTTCACGTACTCGGCGATTCTCACTGTCACCCTCCTTCGAAACGAGCGATACCACTGGGTCCCTACTGATACCGAGCGGTATCGCATGGGACGGACTGGTACCGTAGCAGCAGTGAAAGGCCCGAACCCACCGGACGTCACGGAGCAGTCATGGCATCGACCGCCGGCAGGCCGAGCAGAGTCGCGAAACTGCCCCCTCGCGAACGCGTCCTCGACGCGGCGGAAGAGCTCTTCCGGAGCGAGGGGATCAGGCGGGTGGGCGTCCAGGCGATCGCCGAGCGGGCCGAGACCACCAAAATGGCGATCTACCGGCACTTCGAAACCAAGGACGCGCTGGTCGCGGAGTGGCTGCGCATCGTCGCCGCCGACTACCGGGCGGCCTTCGACCGCGTCGAGGCCGAGAGCCCGGGCCGGCCCAGGGAGCAGATCCTGGGGCTGGCCCGCTTCATCGCGGAGGGGCTGCCGGCCATCTCGCACCGGGGCTGCCCGTTCATCAACTCCATCGCCGAACTGCCGGACCGCTCCCATCCCGCACGACAGGTGATCGAGAAGCACAAGGCGCACCAGACCCGCAGACTGGTCGGCATGTGCATCGAGGCCGGCCTGCCCCATCCGGAGCAGGCCGCGGCCGAGATCACCTTCGTACTCGAAGGCGCGCAGGTCAGCACGCAGAACGGAAGCATCGACCAGGTGGGCGATCGACTGATGCGAATCGTCGAGGGGATCGTCGACCGGCGCTGATCCTCCCCCGCTCCTCCCTTGCTGGACCGTCCCACTGCTTGCCCGAGCGCCTGACCGGCCACCGTCCGAACGCCCGAAAGGCCCGTCCATGATCTTCATCACCGCCAGGTTCCGCGTCCGGCCCGAACACGCCGACGCCTGGCCCGACATCACCCGCGCCTTCACCGAGGCGACCCGCGCGGAGCCCGGGTGCCTCTGGTTCGACTGGTCCCGAGGCATCGACGACCCGACCGAGTACGTGCTGGTCGAAGCGTTCCGTGATGACGAGGCCGGTGCCGCGCACGTCGGTTCGGACCACTTCGCCGCGGCACGTGAGACGTTGCCGCCCCACCTGGTGGAAACGCCGCGCGTGGTCAACGCGACGGTCCCACAGGAGGACTGGTCGCGGCTCGGGGAGATGGCGGTCCCGGAAGAAGAGGGCTGAGGCGCCGCCGCGCTCTCGGTGGGGGGCGGTGGCAACCGGCGTGCCGGCCGCGCGCGGCCCGTCGGCCGAGGTGGGAAGGTGGACCCATGTGTGGCCGGTACGCATCCACCCGTGGCCCCGAAGACCTGGCCGGGCTCTTCCGGGTCGCCGACCGGAGCGTCGAGGAGAGCCTGGCGCCGAGCTGGAACGTGGCGCCGACCGACGACGTGTGGGCCGTCCTCGAGCGCACCCCGCGCGGCGCGGACGACGACGCACGCCCGACGCGGCAGTTGCGGCCGCTGCGCTGGGGACTGGTGCCGTCATGGGCGAAGGACGTGCGGATCGGCGCCCGGATGATCAACGCACGGGTGGAGACCGTCCGGGAGAAGCCGGCGTTCCGTGTCGCGTTCGCCCGGCGCCGCTGCCTGCTTCCCGCCGACGGCTTCTACGAGTGGCGGCGTCTCGAGGACCCGAAGACGGGAAAGGTGCGCAAGCAGCCGTACTTCGTCCACGCCGAGGACGACCGGGTGATGGCTCTGGCCGGGCTGTACGAGTACTGGCGCGACCCGGAGGCCGAGCGTGACGAAGACGGGTCCGCCTGGTTGACGACCTGCACCGTCGTCACCACCCGGGCCACCGATGCCGTCGGCCGCGTGCACCCCCGGATGCCCCTGGCCGTCGCCGAGGAGCACTACGACGCCTGGCTGGACCCCGCCCACCAGGACCCTGAGGGGCTGCGCGACCTGCTGAACCAGCCCGGCGGAGGCCGCCTGAACGCCCGCCCCGTGTCCACGGCGGTCAACAACGTCCGTAACGACGGTCCGGGGCTTCTGGAAGACGTGAGAGGCGCCTAGACTTGATAGGCAAGTGGTTTCTTGCCTATCGTGTGGCCGTGGCCGACGAACTTTTCAAAGCCCTGGCCGACCGCACGCGTCGCACCATCCTCGACGAGCTCACGGAGAAGTCGGGACAGACACTGTTCGAGATCTGCTCACGGCTGAGTGTGAAGCACCGGCTCGGTATCTCGCGTCAGGGGGTCTCCCAGCACCTCGCCGTGCTGGAGGCCGCCGGACTCGTCGAGATCAGGCGCGAGGGCCGGTACAAGTTCCACGACCTGAACACAGCCCCGCTGCGGCGGATCACCGAGCGCTGGCTCGCACCCGACACGGCCCGAACGGAAGAGAGCACCCCATGAAGATCAACATGACCAGTGTCTTCGTCGACGACCAGGCCAAGGCCCTGCGCTTCTACACGGAGGTTCTCGGTTTCGTGAAGAAGCACGACGAACCGGTGGGAGAGCAGGACCGGTGGCTGACGGTTGTCTCACCCGACGAGCCAGGCGGCACCGAGCTCCTTCTCGAGCCCGCCGGCCACCCGGCCGTCAAGACCTACCGCGACACGCTCGTCCAGGACGGCATTCCGCTCGCCCAGTTCGCCGTCGACGACGTGAAGGCGGAATACGAGCGCCTGCGCGAGCTGGGTGTCCGCTTCGCCCAGGAGCCCGTGGAGATGGGCCCCGTCGCCGTCGCCGTCTTCGACGACACCTGCGGCAACCTCATCCAGATCGCGACGCAGGCACAGTAGACGGCTCTCGGCGGCGACCGGCCGCCGTCAGGCGGCCTGCGCCTTCTCGTGCTTCCAGAAGCCCGAGAAGGTGATGCGGTCCTTGGGCAGGCCCAGACGGTGCAGATGCCTGCGGCCCTCGGTGGCCAGGGCCGACTCGCCGACGACGAAGGCGTACCCCGTCGCGCTGGCGGTGGACAGCCGCCGAAGCTCACGGAGTGCGGCGACGCCGGGGACGGAGGTGCCCTCCTGGCGCACGACCCAGGAGACCGCGACTCCCGCCGGTCCGTTCAGCGCGCGCCTGTCGTCCGCCGTGGGCACCTCCTGGATGAGCCGTCCGACGGTCCCGTCCGGCAGGGAGCGCAGAATGCCGGCAGCGGCGGGCAGGCCGGTCTCGTCGGCCACGATGGTGATCTCTGAGGCGTCCTGCGGGCAGTCGAAGAGGATGCCCTGGTCGAGCAGGGCGAGCGCGTCTCCCGGGGCGGCACGGCAGGCCCAGATCGCCGCCCGGCCCTCGATGTCGCCCCCGGGGCCGCGGTGCACGACGAAGTCGATGTCCATCTCCGCCGCCTGTCGGCGGAAGTCGGCCACGGAGTAGTTGGCGCAGTGCGGCCGTTCGTCCTCGGGGATGGCGAGATAGGGCTGCCACCACTGGGAGCCGGTGAACTCGGGGAGCCGCAGACGGCGTTGGCGGGGGAGCTGGAGGAAGAGACGGAACCAGTGGTCATACCCGAGCCAGGGAAACCCGGCGAGGTCCGGACCGGTGACGGTCACGCGCTGCATGGACGGGGAGACGAGTTCGGTGCGCACCACGTGGGCACGGAACATCCTGGGATCTTGTGGCATGAGCCGTCGAACCTTCGCCATGCAGGCAAGGCTAGCCTAAGTTGACCTTCGTATCACCCTCCCCCCGGCGACGGTTGTGCCGCTCGCGGCAGAAGTCCGGAAACGCAGGCATAGATCGGCCGGGGTCCGCGCGTCCTTGTGAGCGTCAGGGAACGGGAGGGGTCATGGACCCGCAGGACCAAGAGGGATTCCGGGACTACGTCGACGCCCGGTGGAGCACCCTGCTGCGCCTGGCGAACCTGCTCACCGGCGGCGACCGGCACGAGGCGGAGGACCTGGTGCAGATCGCTCTGATGAAGGCGCTGGGCCGCTGGCGGCACATCGAGGACCCGGACGGCTATGTGCGCAAGGTGATGTACCGCCAGCAGATCAGCCGCTGGCGACTGCGCCGCCCGCACCGGGAGGCGACGTTCGCGGCGCCGCCGGAGGACCACGGCGTCGCCGACGGCACGTCCGACGCCGACCTGCGGATCACCGTGCGCCAGGCGCTCGCCCGGCTGACTCCGCGGCAGCGCACGATGCTGGTGCTGCGCTATTTCGAGGACCTGTCCGAGACGGAGGTGGCGAGCGCCCTGGGATGTTCGGTGGGCACCGTGCGCAGCACCACCCACCGGTCACTGGCCCGGCTGCGCGGACTGGCCCCGGAGCTGGCCGCCCCGGCACCGGCCGAGGCCACCGCCCTGAGCAGCAACGTACCGAAGGGGGCCCGCACATGAACGCCGACCGGCTCGACCAGGCGATCCGGGACGTCCTGCGCCACTGGACCCCCGACGACCCGGGTGCTCCCGCGGACGTCGCCGACCGCATCGTGCGCCGCCGCCGACGACGGAACCTGGCGCGCGTCACCGGAGCGGCCCTGGGCCTCGCGGGCGTCACCTTCGGCGCGGTCCTCGCCACCGGCGCGGGCGGCGGCGACAAGGCGCGGCCACCGGCCTCGCGGGTGAGCGAGCGGAGCAAGCTGCTGTGGCAGACGACGTTGCCCGGCGCGTCCTGGGACGCCTGTGCCACCGGCCCCGGCGCCGTCTACTGCCGGGGGACCGAGTACGACGGCATCGGCGTGGACGCCCGTACCGGAAAGGTCGTGTGGCAGCACGAGGCGACGGAGGCCGACGGCGGCAGCTCCCCGGCGGGGGCGCTGCCCGGCGTCCGCGACGGGGTGCTGTACACCTACGCCGATCACGCCCCGGGGACGTCCGCGGCCGGTACCGACCTCGTCGCCCTCGACATCGACAGCCGACGGGTGCTGTGGAAGCACGAGCTGGCCGACGACAGCCGCGGCCCCGCCTCCGCCGTGCTGTTCGACGGCGGGATCCTCGCCAACGCCCCGGCCTTCAAGAGCGTGGTCGCGCTGGACGACCGGACGGGCCGGACGCTGTGGACGTACTCGTGGGAGAAGGCGGACTGCGACCGGGCCGCCATCGGCGGCGCCCCGTACCTGATGTGCTCGCCGGACAGCGAGGAGAGTCCGCAGCGCAGCACCGTCGTCCGGCTGGACCCGGCGACCGGCGAGCCGCGGACGGTCGCGTCCGTCGAGGGCCCGACCGCCTACATCGGCACGGACAAAGACGCAGTCCTGCTGGGCGGCATGGCCGGTGGGCAGGAGTTCTTCGGTGACCCCGGCCCCGCCACCCTCACCCGCGTCGACGTCGGCTCGGGCCGGGAGTCGCGGCACCGCGTCGACGGCCTGCCGATGGGTGTGGTCGCCGGCGGCGTCATCCTGACACCCGGCGGCGACGGCGACGTCGTCGCCTACTCGGCCGACGACGGGAAGCGGCTGTGGTCGCGCGACCTCGGGCTGAAGCTGCGCGCGCGGCCGGACGACCCCACGACGCGGGAACCGCCCTCCGCCGCCGCGGTGGACCTCGGCGGTCGCACGGCGTATTACCTCGGCCCTTCCGGGCGGCTGGTGGGGCTCGACCTGGACAGCGGCGCGGTGCGCTGGCGCGGACGGGTGCCGGTGCCGGAAGGCCCGGTGGAGGGCGCGATCGCCCCGGAGCTGATGCTCTACGAGCACGGGCTCATCGGCCGGATCGGCGGCGAGCTGTTCCGTATCAGGCCGGAGCCGGCCGAGGCGGGTTCGTAGCGGGACGAGAGGAGGCCGCGCGGGAGGGCGCGGGGCGAGTAGTCCTGTTCCTCCCGTTCCTTCCGCGTGGTTCGCGACGTCATGCCCCCGTTCGGGTTGAGTGAGACACTGGCAGTGCCCGCTGCCCGCCAGGGCTGTGGCGAACCGCACGGTGAAGCCCGTCCAGAGGCCGTCCGGCCCGGGAGTGGTCGATGTTCCGCAAGCGTCCCGCACCTGACGGCGAAGAGCTGCTGGCCAGGCTGGCTTCGCTGACGACCCAGGCGCGGGAACTCGCCGAGCTCCGGCGCTCCCAGGTGGAGCTCGCCGTAGCCCTGCAGCGCGACATGCTTCCCGCGGACCTGCCCGTGGTCCCCGGCTTCCACCTGGCGGCCTGCTACTCACCCGCCTACTCCGGCCTCAACGTGGGCGGCGACTGGTACGACGCCTTCGTACTCCCCGACGGCCGTATCGGCCTCTCCGTCGGAGACGTCCAGGGCCACGCCATCGACGCGGCGGCCTTCATGGGGCAGATACGCGTGGGTCTGCGGGCGCTCGCCTCCGTGACGAGTGAGCCCGGTGACCTGCTCGCCTGTACGAACGATCTTCTCCTCTCCCTGAACAAGGACCTCTTCGCCACGTGCACCTTCATGCGCTTCGACCCGGCCACCGGCGTTCTGGAGAGCGCGCGGGCCGGGCACATCCCCTGCGTGTGGGCCACGGCGGACGGCAAGGCGGAGGTCTCCGAGGACGAGGGGGGACCGCCGCTGGGCGTCCTGAAGGGAACCGACTTCCCGGTGACCCGGTACCAGCTCGCCACCGGCGGAGTCTTCGTCCTGCTCACGGACGGTGTGGTGGAAGGCCCCTCCCTCAGTGTCGACGAGGGGCTCGAAAGGGTCGTACGGCTGGCGGGCATCGCCGCCGTGGCGGGGATGGAGGCGCACTCACTCGCGGCCGCCGTGCTCAAGAACGCCGAGCTGGTGGGACACGAGGACGACGCGGCGGTGCTGGTCGTCGGTCATGACGGGCGCGCTGTTACGCCGTAGGGAGGCACCGGGCACGACTCGCCTCGCCGACACGGTGGCGTCGGTGTCTGATGGCTGCTGTGGTGGGTATCCGTGCTTGGCCGCGACCGGTCGTCCTGGTCTGCGAGACGCTGCTCGTCGCCGCCTGCTACTACGCGGCGGGGCGGCTGGGGCTGTCGCAGCAACTGGTCGCGGACGGAGCGGTGGTCACCCCCATCTGGCCGCCCACCGGCGTCGCGCTCGCCTGCCTGCTGCTGTTCGGAGCACGGTGCCTGCCGGGCATCGCGGTAGGAGCCCTGCTGGTGGTCGCGTCCCTGACCGTGCCGGGGCTCTCGGCCGTCGGAGTCGTGATCGGCAACACCGCCGCACCCCTGTGTGCCTTCCTGCTGTTGCGCGCGGTGGGATTCCGCGTGAGCCTGAGCCGGCTGCGCGACGGCCTCGCGCTGGTGTTCCTGGGGGCGCTGACCGCCATGCTGATCAGTTCCGGGGCGGGCGTCGGCATACTCGTCCTCACGGACAAACTCGCCACCGACGACGTCTGGCTCGTCTGGCTGGCGTGGTGGGTGGGTGACGCCATGGGCGTCGTCATCGTCACCCCGCTGCTGCTTCTGCTGTACCGGGCCCGCCTGCCGCCCCCGTCCGGCCGATGGGGTGAGGCCGCGATGCTCACCCTCGTCGTGTGCGTGCTCGTACCGCTGGTCACGTACAGCTCGGTCAGCGTTCTGTTCCTGGTGTTCCCGATCCTGATCTGGGCCGCGCTGCGCTTCCAACTGGCCGGCGGCATGCCGTGCGCCCTGTTCGCCTCCGTGGTGGCCACCGTCGCCGCCAGGGACGAGGCCGGCTCCTTCGGGCGGCTGACCGACGTCGAGACCATGATGAAGCTCCAGGCGTTCAACGGGACCCTGGGGCTGACCGCGCTCCTGCTGTCCGCCGTGATCAGCGAACAGCTCAACACCAGACGGTCGGTGGAACGGGCCTGCCACGAACTGGTCGAGGCGCTGCAGCATCTGAACGCCGGTGGCCCGGGCGACACGGGCACGTCCGGTGGAGACGGCCGGTGAGATGCTGCGGCCTTTCCGCGGCCCGGTCCGCCGGACCGGCCCGGAGCACCTCCCGGGGCATGACCGAGAGGCACCGTCGGCCCGGCCGGTCAGCCTCGGGGGGGCAGTGGCCCCGGGCCGTCGACGGGGATGTCCAGCCGTGCGGCCACGGTGGTGAGTGCTGTTCCCAGCGGGAGCGCGACCCGGGTGCGGGCGTACCGGTCGCCCCGGGTCGGGTCCCGGTTGACGATCAGCACCGGCTTCCCGTCCTGGGCCGCCTGGCGGACGAACCGCAGCCCGGACATCACCGTCAGTGACGACCCCAGGACCAGCAGGGAGTCCGCCGCACGGACCAGCGTGCGGCAGTGCTCGACCCGCCGGGGCGGCACGGTCTCGCCGAAGAACACCACGTCCGGTTTGAGGATGCCGCCGCAGCGGGCGCAGGGCACCACGCGGAAGTCCCCGACCTGCTCGTCGGTGAGGTCGGCGTCACCGTCCGGGTTGATTCCGGCGGCCACCGGCTCGAAGCCCGCGTTGGCCTCCTCCAGTCGCCGGGCGAGGTCACGGCGCGGACCGAGGACACCGCAGGAAAGGCAGACGACGCGGTCCAGACTTCCGTGGAGTTCCACGACGCCCTCGCTGCCGGCGGCCTGGTGCAGGCCGTCGACGTTCTGGGTGATCACGCCCGAGAGCAGGCCGTGCCGTCCGAACGCGGCCACGGCCCGGTGCCCGGCGTTGGGACGGGCGCGGCCGAAGACACGCCAGCCGAGATGGCTGCGCGCCCAGTACCGGCGTCGTGCCTGGGCACTGCCGGTGAAGTCCTGGTAGGTCATCGGGGTGTGCCGGCTCAGGCTGCCGCCCTCGCCCCGGTAGTCGGGGATGCCCGACTCCGTGGAGATGCCGGCCCCGCTGAGCACCAGCACACCACCGGCGCTCAGCGCATCGGCGACCGGCTCCGGATCCGTGCTGCCCGGGGGCGGGTCCTCGTCAGGGGTCCAGCTCAGAGTGGGGCGCATGCGCATGCCGCCAGGGTACGGAACAGCCCGCCCCGGGCGCTCTCACCGGCCCGGCGGCCGGCGCGCGAGGGCAGCGGAGAGGACACCGGGCGACCGGGCCGTGGAGCGGCCGGCGCGCGAGGTCGGGGGAGGGGCGCCGGGCGACCGCGCCGGGGGGAGACGGCCGACGCAGAGGTCACTGACGAAGCCGCTCCGGCCCACCGCGACGACGGCACCACGGGCACACCCTTGCCGACCGGGGCCACGGACGTGAGTACCCGTCAGCTGCCGTCGACGGACTCCGCCCGGGTGGCGACCCCGCCCGGACCGACGTCCGTCCGCGTGGCCTGCCAGGCCCACGGCGGCCTCGTCGAGTACGACGGTTACAGCAATGACGCCCGGTCGTGCCTGCCCGACCACGGTGGCTGTGTCTCCGACCTCTTCATGGGCGTCAACGACGACTGGCTCCCAGGAGTGCCCCATGCTGACCCGTCCCGTCCGCCCCACCCGGCGCCGCGGCGCCGCCCCGCGCCGCGGACCGCGCTCCACGCACACGCTGAGCGCCACGGCGTGCCTGCTCACCCTCGCCGGTACGGCACTGGCCGCGGCTCCGGTGCCGGCCGCCGGCGACGCGCCGTCGCCCCCCTCGGCGTCCTGGCGCCCGGACCTGTCCCGGACCGGCGCCGACGACGTCAACGTCCGGTACGCGGCGGGAACCCTGCGGGTGCGGGACGGTTCCGTCAACCCCGCCTCCCTGGACCGCGACCGCGGCTACGCCTCCGCCGTGCTGGAGACACACCACCTCGACCGGCCGGTAGACCGGGTCACCGTGGGCCTCGACGCGACGGTGCCCGCGGCGGCGAGCGTCGAGGTCGACGTACGCGGACGGGCCGCCGACGGAACCTGGACCGAGTGGCGACGGGCGGCGACCGGCACCCCGGCGGAACTGCCGCGCCACGTCGTCGACGTCCAGGCCCGGCTCACCCTGTGGAACACCGAGGGCGGGGCCACGGCCGCGGTGAGGGCGCTGACACTGACGGCGGACGACATGGGCAGCGCCCCCGCCGAACCCGCGCCGAAGGCGGCCTCGCCCTTCTCCGCCCGGGTCTACGCCACCCGCGTGGGCCTGGTCGGACACACCACCGCCAACGGCCACGTCATCCGCGAGGACGACCACTTCGTGGCGCTCCCCTCACGACGGGCCCTGTCGCCCAGGGACAGCGGTCAGTATGCGGTGCAGGTGTGCGGGCCGGTCCGCTGCGAGACCGCACCGGTGTGGGACGTCGGCCCGTGGAACACGCACGACGACCACTGGAACCCCTCCGCGCAGCGCGAGCAGTGGAAGGATCTGCCGCGGGGTCTTCCCGAGGCGCAGGCGGCGTACGAGAACGGCTACAACGGCGGACGCGACGAGTTCGGCCGACAGGTCGCCAACCCGGCCGGCATCGACCTGGCCGACGGCACCTTCCACAACGTCGGCCTCGACGACAACGGCTGGGTGACCGTCACCTACCTCTGGACCGACGGCGACACCACCTCGGTCCCGACGGGGGGCACCGGCGTGAGCGTCCGGTAGCGGGCGACGACGGCCTCCGCCCGCGTGGCGAGCCTGCCCGGACCCACGACCGCGCGGGTGGAGCGCCAGGTCCGGTCAGCGGGCGACCGGCCGGCCGTGCGGGACGACGGTGCCCGAGGGAGAGCGGGCTTCGGGCACCTCCGGGCGTTCGACGCCACCCGCGTCCCATAACCTTGTGCCTCAGGACGTCAGGTGCCATGTGTACGGATCTTGGGGAGGCCATGGTGCTCGCAAGGGGCGCGCGGTTGCTCGCGGGTGCCATCACCGCGGCATGCCTGCTGGTGATCGGTCCCAGCGCACCAGGCGATTCCCTCGCCGTCAGACCGCTGCCCCCCGACGCTCCCAGGGAGGTCGTACCGAACCGGGTCATGACGTGGAACATCTGCAACCCGTGCGAGGAGAGCGACGTCGAACGGGCGGCGGAGATCGCCGCGTACGCTCCCCAGATCGTCGGCATGCAGGAAGCGTGCGTGCGTGACGTCGAGCGGATCCGGGCCTATCTGGAGAGCCTTTACGGGCTTGTCTACCACGTCGAGTACGGCATGGTTCTCAGCAACCGGAGCCGGTGCGGGGGAACGCCGTGGAATCCGGGGGCCTTCGGCCAGGCGGTCCTCTCGGCGGCGCCGATGACGGACCACGTCAACGTGGAGTATCCCGACGGCGGGTCCGAGGACCGCGGGTACATGGCAGTCACCACCACGGTGGGCGGCGAGCCCGTCCGGGTCTTCAACACACACCTCGCCCATCGACGTCAGGAGGCGGTCCGAGCGGGCCAGACCGACGTGCTCGCCGCGGCCGTCGCCCGGCACGACCGCGCGATCGTCCTCGGCGACTTCAACGCCGTGCCCGACGCTCCCGAACTCGCCCGGATGTGGGCACTGGCCGACGACGCGGACCCCCAGTGCCGTCCCCCCTCCGCCGGTACCTGCAAGCTGACCACCGACTGGCACAGCAAGTTCGACTACGTCTTCCTGCGTGGCATGGTCCCCCTCGAACACCGCGTGCGCCCCAGCCCGTACTCGGACCACCACCTGGTCCACGCAGACCTGGGCCACACACCCCGATCGGCACCCTGATCGGTACCCTTCGCGCGGTGACCGGCAGCGACGATTCCATACGCGTACAGCGGGCGTGGAAGCGGATCGAGACGTGGATGGAACGCCACGCTCCCGCTTCGCACGCCATGCTCAACCCGCCCGCCACCCCGGGCCGGATCGAGCGCTGGGAGGCCACGATGGGCTTCCCCCTCCCCCCGGCTCTCAGGGCGCTCCACCTGTTGCACGACGGCAGCCGGGGGTACGACCAGGACCAGTTCGGGAACCACCCGCACGCCGGGGGACCGCTGCCCGCACCGGCCGACGACGCCTCCCGCGCCTGGGAGGCGCAGTGGGCCGCCGCTCTCTTCCTGCCCGGCCCCGGCATCCACACCGGCTTCGCCTGGTTCCCCCTCGACGAGGTGACGGCCCAGCATCCGGTGCATCAGGGCATCGAAGAGGAGTACAACCGGCTCGTCCCCTTCGCCGCCGACACCCTCGACTCCTCCATGTCCGGCTTCTTCGTCGATCCCCGGGACGGTCAGATCGGGGCATGGGGGGACGAGGGGGAGGTGGACTTCGAGCTGGGCACCCTCGTCGACTACGTGGAGCAGGTCGAGGCGGCGCTCCACCGCGGCGGCACGGCCTTCGGCTACCGGCCCGCCGTGCACGCCGACGGTGCGCTCGGCTGGCCGGACAGCGACGGCGATCCGTTCGACGGACTCGGCGGTGACGCCTGGACGTGGGTGCCCGAAGGCGGCATCCGCCTCCCTCCCGGGCCTGGAGCCGGCGAGGCGCTCCGGTAGAGCCCGGCCCCACCCGGCGCGGGACCGGCACCGCGTCGTGGCCGCCGAAGCCGAAGGAGTCGCTCAGCACGAGGTCGCCGGCGGCCGGGAGGGCACGCGGTCCGGCGCGTACGACGTCCAGGTCGATCGCGTTGTCGAGCTCCGCGCAGCCGACCGTGGCGGCACCACCTCGTGGTGCGGCGTGAGTACGGCGGCGACGGCCTCGACCCCGCCCGCGTCGCCCTCCCGGTCGGCCGCGACGGCCCACCGGCGTGCTACGTCCCCCTGCCACGCGTGCCGGTTCGACCGGCACGCGTGGCAGGGCCGACGGGCACGTGTCACGCGACGGCGGTTCCCTCGAGCTCGACCAGTCGGCCGCGGTTCGCGTTCCCGTCGCCGCGTCGGCAGGATGACACCATGATCGAGATCCGTACCCCCCGTCTTGTCCTGCGTCGATGGCTGGACGACGACCTCGTCCCCCTGTCCGAGATCCATGCCGACCCGGTGGTGATGCAAGGCATCGGCGACGGCAGGCCGCGTTCCCTGGAGCAGACCGCCGAGGACATCGAGGCGTGGGAGGAGGAGTGGGACGAGGAAGGGTTCGGGATGTTCGCGGTCGAGTTCCTGGGCTCCGGCGAGCTCGCGGGCGCTGTCGGCCTGTCCGTCGCCGACGCCCCGGCCCAGGTCGCCGGTCAGGTGGCGATCGGCTGGCGGCTCGGACGGGTCTTCTGGGGGCAGGGCTACGCGTCCGAAGCGGCGCACGCCACCCTGGAGTTCGCCCTCCAGGACCGTGGCCTCGATCGCGTGGTCGCCGTATGCCGGACGAACGACGGCGCCTCCGTGAACGTACTCGACAAGCTCGGCATGCGGGCGGAAGGCACCGCACAGCACCCGGTCCACGGCCACGACCTCGCGGTCTTCGGCATCGACCTGACGCAGTACCAGGAATAGCGGACAGGACAGCCCGCACCCGGACCGGACTCGTGACGCGGCTGCTACGGGTCGCCGGCGGCACGCGGCGAGGCACCCGGAACCGGCCGGCCTGCCGGCAGCGCGTTCGGGTGGCTCCGGCGGCTGCGGCAGGCCTCCACCCGGCACGCCGGTCCCGGCAGCCGGCGGACACGGCAACGGCGCGCCGGCCCTCGGTGCGCCGGCCCGGCTCACCCGTAGGGACCAGTCGTGCGGCGAGCACGGGCACGCCGCGCCCCTCCTGGGGTTCGCTGCGCGATGCTGATCACGCCTGCGCGCCGGACCCACCGGCGATGACGCGTCCCGCCCGCGGGGTACGGCGACGGTCCGACGGCTGAGGAAGGGTGTGGGGAGCGGATGAGCGGAACCACGGCGGCGCTCTCCCTGCTCGGTGTGGCGGTGCTGGCGGTGCTCGGTGTGTACGGCGCCGCACGGGCGACGCGCCTGGCGTCGGAACCGGCGGTGGCCGCGCCGTTCGGATGCGGGTGGGAGCCGACGGAGCACGCGGTGAGCCGATTCCACGTGCGCTGGTACACCGTGACGATGCTGTTCCTGGCCTTCGACATGGAGATGGTCTTCATGTATCCGTGGACCCGCGTCGTCTCCGCCATGGGGGCCGGCGCGGTGATCGAGATGTTCGTCTTCCTCGCGGTCCTCCTCGCCGGTGTCGTCCACGCCTGGCGGGAGGGCGCGCTGCGATGGACGTGACCCGCCGGGCCCTGCGCGCCGTGGCCGCGCGGCCACGCGTGCTGCTGGCCACCCTGCCGGGCGGGACGCCGGTGCGGCTGGCCACCGAACGGCAGCTGCGGCTGCGGGACTGGCCCATGGCCGCGACACCCGCCGAGGCCGATCTCCTCGTCGTCGCCGGACCCGGCCGCCCGGACTCACGGCCACCCCTCGACCGGCTCTGGCGGGACATGCCGGCGCCCCGCGCCCGCGTGCACGCGCCCACCGTGAACGACGTCGGGCCGGCGTTGAACGACGGCCGTACCAGGCTGCGTTCGCCCGTGGGCGAGGACGCCGGACACCTGGAACAGGCCGGGCACCACGAGCCCGTCGACCGGCGCGACGCCCACGACTCCCACGGCGGCCACGGCGGCCACGACGCACACCGCGCCCACGGCGGCCACGACTCCCACGGCGGCCACGACGGAACGGAGATGCGGGGCGGGCTGCCCATGGCCGAGCGGGGTGAGGACCGTGACGGCCTCACCCTGGACCGGCTGCACGTGCCACTGGGACCGTTTCTCGTCGACTGGCCGCCCGGGCTGACGGTCCGTCTGGTGCTGCAGGGCGACGTCGTCCAGCGGGCGGAACCCGCAGAGGTCATGGCGTACGGCCCCGGCCCCGTCGGCGGCACGCCCACGCCGTTCTGGGCGCGGCCGTGGCTGCGCGCGGAGGCGGGCGAGCCGGTGACGGTGGGGGAGGCGGTGCGGCGGAGGTCGGCCGCGCACCTGGACAGCCTGGGCCGGCTGCTCGCGGTGGCGGGCTGGCCCGCCGAGGCGGTGGTGGCCCGGCGGCTGCGTGACGACCTGCTCGCCGAAGCCTCACCGGCGGCGTACGCGCCCCGGCTGGAGCGCTTCGCGCACCGGGTGGGCCGGTCGCGGACACTGGCCTGGCTGACCCGCGGGATCGGCGAGCTGAGCACCGAGGAGGCGCGGGAGCGAGGGGTCGGCGGCCCGGCGGCCCGGGCCGGCGGCGACGTCACCGACCGCTACCGGCAGTGGCTCACCGATCTCCGACTCGACGTCCGGCGGCTGGACGAACCGGCGCTCCTCGACCCCACGGCGGAGGAGAGCCCACGCGGTCGGTGGAAGACCGGCCGTCCTCCTCCGTCGGCCGCGCTGGTCGCGCTGCTGCCCCGGATGCTGGCCGGTACCGAACTGGCGGCGGCCCGTCTCGTCGTGGCCGGCCTCGATCCGGACCCCGACGAACTCGCGGCAAACGGGGCGGAGGTGACGGCAGGTGCTTGAGGCCGGCGCGTGGTGGACCGTACTCGCGGCTCCCGCCCTCCTGCTCGTCCTGGCGGTGCTGGCCGTGGCCGGCCACGCGGTGCTGGAGACGCGGGACGCCGGACGTCCGGTCACCCCGTCCGCCGCGGTACGGCCGCTGCTCGGCGTGCCCAGGGAGCTGCTCGCGCAGCCGCGGCGGCTGCCCGCCGCCGACCGGATGCTGTGGCGGACGGGCGTCGTCGTCGTGCCGGTGTCCGCGGTGCTGTCCACGCTGGTGATCCCGTTCGGGAACGTGGCGGTCGCCGACCCCTCGGTCGGACTGGTGTGGTTCAACGCCATGGAGGTGCTGACCTGGGCGGGGCTGTGGCTGGCCGGATGGGGCCCGAACGCGGCGCTGTCCCTGGTCGGCGGCTACCGGTTCCTCGCCCAGGGCATGGCCTACGAGCTGCCGCTGATGTTCGCGCTGATCTCCACCGCCACCGGCGCCCAGTCGCTGCGGATCGGGGACATCGCCGCCGCCCAGCACGGCCTGTGGTACGCGGTGTGGATGCCGGCCGCCTTCGTCGTCTACCTGGCCGGAGTCCTCGCCTTCAGCTTCCTGGGACCTTTCGCCTACCCGGCGGGCCGCGACATCGCGGGCGGCGTGCTGAGCGAGACCTCCGGTCCGGACCGGCTGCTGCTGCGGGCCGGGCGGTGGCTGTGGCTGGCGGCGGGCGCCGCGATGGCCGTGCCGCTGTTCCTCGGCGGCGGCGCCGGGCCGTGGCTGCCCGCGTGGGCCTGGTCGCTGGTGAAGACGCTGCTGGTACTGGCCGTACTGGTGGTGGCCGTGCGGCGGTTGCCGGCCTTGCGGGCCGACCGGTACGTGGAGCTGGCGTGGGTCGTGCTCGTCCCGCTGACGATCGTGCAGGCGCTGGTACCGGCCGTGGTGGTGCTGAACCGATGACCGATACCGATGACCGATGACCGAGAGGAGTGATCGCGTCATGCGGACGGCCCTGGGCACGACGGACACCGTTCTGCTGGTGGTGCTCGGCGTGCTCGCCCTGAGCGGCGGCGTCCTGGTGTTCACCCTGAACTCGATGGCCCGGGTCACCTTCGCGCTGCTCGTCTCCCTGGTGTGTGTGGGCGGCGTGGCGGCCGTGCTGGGACTGCCGTACCTCGGCGTGGTCATCGTGCTGATGATGGTCATGGAAATGCTGATCATGGCCGTGTTCATGATCGCTTACATGATGAACCCGGCCGGGCTGATGCCGATGTCGATGCTGCACAACAAACGCGGCTCGCTGGTCGTCAGCGGCGCCGTGTTCGCCGCGCTCGTCACCGCGATCTTCCTGGTGCCGTGGCCCGAGGGCGCGCCGGCGGCCCGGCCCGAGGACACCACCGTGCAGCTGGGCATGGAGCTGATGGGCGGTCAGATGCTGACGATGGTGACGCTGGGCTTCGTCTTGCTGGCGACCATGGTCGGTGCCACCGTGCTCGCCACCCACCGGGGGCGCTACGACCGTTTCGGTGACGACCTGGACCGGCGGCCCGCCGACGACCCGACCGGCGGAGGAGTGGGCCGGTGACGTTCGAACTCGTCCTGGTCCTGGCCGCGGGGCTCTTCTGCACCGGTCTGTTCGGCGCGCTGTCCCAGCAGTCCATCGTCATGATCATGATGGGGATCGAGCTGATGATCGGCGGCGTCATCGTCGCCGCCGCCTGCTTCTGGCGCTTCCTCGCTCCCTCCTCGGCGAGCGGGCAGGTGATCGTCGTGGCGGCGGTGGTGGCGATGGCGGTGGAGATGGCCGTGGGCTTCGCCGTCACCACCGCGATCTACCGCGCCCGCCAGGTCGACATGACCGACATGGCCGAGGAGCTGAAGGGATGAGCGCCCTGCTCTGGCTGCTCGTCGCCCTCCCGCTCGGCACCGGAGCCGCCCTGGCGGTGGCGGGCGGCCGCGCCGACCGGCAGGCGCCGGCCCTCGGCGGGGCGGCGGCGGTGGCGACGCTCGGCCTCGCCGTCGCCGCCGCGGTGGCCCGGCCGGAGACCGGCGCTCCGCTGTTCGCCGGAATGCGCGCGGAACTGGCGGTGGACGGCCTGTCCGCGGTGCTGGTGGTCACCGTCGCCGCCGTCACCACCGCGGTACTCGTCTTCGCGGCGGGCGAGTTCGGCCCGGACGACAACCGCGGCCGCTTCTTCGGGCTGATGCTCGTCTTCGCCGCGGCCATGCTGGTGACCGTCACGGCCACCACCCTGCCGCTGCTCCTCATGGCCTGGGAGGTGATGGGCGCCGCCAGTTGGGCGCTCATCGGCCACTGGTGGCGGCAGCCCGAACGGGTGCGGGCGGCCGACGTCGCGTTCCTGACCACCCGCACCGCCGACCTCGGGCTCTACCTCGCGGCCGGCGCCGCCCTGGCCGGCGGGGTCGGCTCACTGAGCCTGGACGCCCTGCCGCACGCCTCCGGGCCCTGGCTGCACCTGGTCGCCGCCGGAGCGGTGGCCGCCGCGCTGGGCAAGTCGGCGCAACTGCCTTTCTCCTTCTGGCTGTCGCGCGCCATGCAGGGCCCCAGCCCGGTCTCGGCGCTGCTGCACTCGGCGACGATGGTGGCCGCCGGCGCCTACCTGCTGCTGCGCCTGAACCCGCTGCTGGCCGCCACCGGCTGGGCCGGCCCGCTCGTCGCCTGGACCGGCGCGGTCACCGCCCTCGCCCTGGGCGTCGTCGCCGTCGCCCAGAGCGACCTCAAGCAGCTGCTGGCGGCCTCCACGTCCGCACAGATCGGTTTCATGGTCATGGCCGCCGGTACCGGCGGTATCGCCGCGGGCACCACGCAGCTCGTCGCGCACGCCGCGACCAAGTCGGGGCTCTTCCTCGCCGCCGGGGCCTGGCTGACGGCGCTGGGTACCAGGCAACTGCCTGCCCTGCGCGGGGCCGCCCGCCGGTACCGGCTGGTCGGCGGTGCCTTCGTCGTCGGCGGGCTGACACTCGCGGGCCTGCCACCGCTGTCCCTGTGGGCGGCCAAGGACGAGGTCCTCGCCTCCGCCCGTGCCGACAGCACCGGCCTGTACGCCGTGGGCCTGGCGGCGGCCGCCGTGGCGGCCGTCTACAGCCTCAAGGCCGTCCGGTACGTCACCCGGCCCCTGCCCGCCAACGCGGAGACCGGCTACGACACCGAGCGGCGCGGCACCCGGCGCACCGCCCGCACGACCCCCGTTCCCCTCCTCGCCCTCACCCTCGGGGCGGCCGCGCTGGGAGTGCTGGCCCTGCCCGGCCCCGCGTCCTGGCTGAAGCGGCTGGCCGGTGCCCCGCACGAGCCGTCGCCGAAGCCGTGGGAGCTGGGCCTGTCCGCCGGTATCGCGTTCGCCGCCGCCGGCCTGGCGTGGCGGTGGTCCGCCCGCCCGGCACCCGCACCGCGCGCCGCCCGACGATGGGTACGGGAGTGGCTGGGTCTGGAGCGGGCCGCACAAGCCGTCGTGGTCCGTCCCGTGCTCGGCCTGGCACGGGCGCTGGCCGTCTGCGACGACCGGGTCGTGGACGGCGCGGTGCGCCGGGTGGCCGCCTGCGGCCTGGCGGCCGCCGGGCTCGCCCGCCGCCTGGACGACGGCTGCGTCGACGGTGCCGTCCGCGCCATCGCCTCGGGCGCCCGGGCCCTGGGCCGCGGGGCGCGCCGGCCGCAGACCGGACTGCTGCACCAGTACTACGCCCAGGCGGCCGTCGGCTTCGCCGTCCTCGTCCTGATCATCCTGTTGGTGAGGTAACCCCTGTGCTCAGCGTCGCCACCTTCCTGCCGCTCCTGGTGTGCGTGGTCCTGCTGTTCCTGCCCCGCACCCTGCCCGACCGGACGTACGTCGGGATCTGGATCGCCACCGCCGCCGCGGAGCTCGCCCTGGTCATCGGGCTGTGGGCGGGCTTCGACGCCGGTGGCGGGATGCGGTACGAGCAGCGGGCGCGCTGGATTCCCGGCGCCGGGGTCGGCTACCACGTGGGTGTCGACGGGCTGTCCCTGCCGCTGGTCGCCCTCACCTGCCTGCTCTTCCTGGCCGTCGCCGTCCACTCACTGGGGGAACGGCGCCGGGTGCGCTCGTACGTGTGTCTGTTCCTCTTCCTGCAGACCGTCGCCATCGGCCTGTTCGTCGCCCTCGACCTGATCCTCTTCTTCGTCTTCTTCGACCTGTCGATCGTCGGCATGTTCTTCGTCATCGCCGGCTGGGGCCACGGCGAACGCGCCCGGGCGGCGGCACTGAAGTTCTTCCTCTACACCTTCCTCGGGTCACTCGCGCTGCTGCTCGGCTTCATCGGTCTGTACCTGGCCGCCGACCCGCACACCTTCGACATCACCGACCTCACGCTCGCCGACCCGCTGGCGGACCGGGGCCCGTACGCCGGTCTGGTGCTGCTGGCCATCGGCGTCGGCCTGGCGGTCAAGACGCCGACCGTGCCGTTCCACACCTGGCTGCCGCCCGCCCACACCGACGCGCCCGCCGCCGGCTCGGCGATCCTGGCCGGGGTCCTGCTGAAGATGGGCACGTACGGTTTCGTGCGCATCGCCATGCCCCTGCTGCCGGGCAGCTGGCGCCGGTACGCCCTGACCGTCGTCGTCGTCGGTGCCGTCTCCGTCGTGTACGGAGCCCTGGTCGCCCTGGCGCAGACCGACTTCAAGCGCATGATCGCCTACACGTCGGTGAGCCACATGGGGTACGTCGTGCTGGCGGTCGGCGCGGCCGGGACCCTGTCCGGCACCGACACGCAGGCCCGCTCCCTCGCGGTGACCGGCGCGGTCACCCAGATGGTCAGCCACGGACTGATCACCGGCGCGTTGTTCCTGCTCTGCGGCGTGCTGTACGACCGCGGACGGACCTATGAGATGGACGCCTACTCGGGCCTTGCCGCCCACGCTCCACGGTTCGCGGCGGTCACCTCCGTCGCCGCGTTCGCCAGTCTGGGCATCCCCGGCTTCTCGGGCTTCATCGCGGAGTTCCAGATCTTCACCGGTTCCCTGGCCTCGCAGGCGGTCGCCACCGCCATCGCCCTGACCGGCATCCTCATCACCGCCGCCCTGTTCCTGACCGCGCTGCGGCGCATGTTCCTCGGTGCCCCGCGCCTGCCGCGGACCGTCCCCACAGGCGGCATCGCGGACCTGGACCGCCACGAGGCGCTGCCCGTCGTCGCCCTGCTGACGGTCGCCCTGGTGATCGGCGTCGTACCCCGCTGGCTCCTGGACGTCATCGAACCGGCCGGCCGCGCCCTGACCGGGCTGGTGGCACGGTGAACGAGAACCTCACCGCCCTCGCCCCCGAGATCGCCCTGCTGGGCGCCGCCGTGACCGGCCTCCTCACCGGCTCCTGGCTGCCCCGCCGCCGCCAGTGGGTCGTCGCCGTCCTGGCGGCCGCCGCCTGCACGGCCGGCCTCGCGGCCACCGCCATCACCATGGTCACCGGCCGTGAACAGACCGTCTTCGCCCACGCGTTCGCCGTCGACACCGCGACCGACGCCGGCCGTCTCATCGTCCTCGGCGGGCTGCTGCTGGTCATCGGCATGTCCGCGGACACGGTACGGGGACACAAGCGCGAGACGGAGTACTGGGTGCTGCTGTGCCTGACCGGCGCGGGCACCCTCGCCCTGCTCGGCGCGAACGACCTGCTGACGCTGTTCGCGGCCTACCTGCTGGCGAGCATCCCCGCCTACGCGCTGACCGCCTTCGCCAAGGACTCCCGCGGCACCGAAGCCGCCCTGAAGTACTACCTGCTGGGCGCCCTGCTCGGTACCACGATGCTGGCCGGCACCGCCCTCCTCCACGGCGCCGGCGGCGCCACCCTCTACCGGTACCTGCGCACGACCCTGCCGGACGCACCGTACGGCCTCGTCGCCGTCGGCCTCGTCGGCGTGCTGGCCGGAGTGCTGTTCAAGGCGGGCGCCGTGCCCGCCCACTTCTGGGTCCCGGATGTCACCGAGGGCGCGCCGACCCCCGTCGCCGCCTACGTCACCACCCTGCCGAAGATCGGCGCTCTCGTCGCCGGCTACCGCCTGCTCAGCCAGGCCCTGCCCGGCAGCGACGTCAACTGGCCGCCGGCGCTGGCCGTCCTCGCCGCGGTCACCATGACGCTGGGCAACCTGGCCGCGTTCTCCCAGACCTCCGTCAAGCGCCTGCTCGCCTACTCCGCCATCAGCCAGGTCGGTTACCTGCTGATGGCCCTCGCCGTCGCCGGCCGCAGCGACCTCGCCCTCAAGAGCCTGCTGTTCTACCTGGCCGCCTACGCGGCCACCAACCTCGGCGCCTTCGCGGTCGTGGCAGCGCTGCCGAAGGCCCGCCGCCTGGACGACTACCGAGGGCTGGTCCGTCACCGGCCCGGTCTCGCCGCCGTCCTCGTGGTCTGCCTGCTCGGCCTGGTCGGCACTCCGCCCACCGGTGTCTTCCTCGGCAAACTGCAGATCTTCGGCGCGGCGATCGACGGCGGTGCCACCTGGCTCGCCGTCCTCGCCGTCGCCAACACCGTCGCCTCCCTCTTCTACTACCTGCGCTGGCTCGCGCCTCTCTTCTCCACCGGTGGCCCCGCGCTCGCCGCCGCCCACGCCGCGCCGGGCCGCTGGACGACGGTGACGGCGTACACCGCCGGCACGGCCTCCGTAGCCCTGGGGCTGGCCGGCGGGGCGGTGCTGCCCGCCATGACGGGGACGCTGCTCTCCTGAGCCCGCGCCGAAGGGCTGACGGCGGCGGACACGGCCGGCACGGCAGGACGTTCCGTAAGGCGCCGCCCGTAGTCACATCAAGCGCCGACGGGCAGCCGTGTCCGATTCTCATCCATCCGTGGTAAATGCGTGGACCGGTGCCGTCGTCCAACGGGAAACTTCCGTCTTCCGACCTCCGGGGAGAGCGATGGCGACAACGACAACGCAGGGGCCGACGCCGGGCAGGAGCGCGGTCGTCCTCGCGCTGCGCCACTACGGCCGGGAACTGCTGCGCCTACGACGGCCGGCCCTGCCCGCGCTGCTCCTGCCGGCCGTGGGCAACATCGGTATCCGCTACGTCGCTCCCCTGCTGGTCGCCAAACTGGCAGGGCAGGCCGCCGACGACAGCGGCCTCACCCTCTCCTCCGCGCTGCCGTACGTGCTGGGTTTCGGCGCGGTACTGCTGCTCGCCGAGATCCTGTGGCGGATCGGACAGCACTGCCTGAACCGCGTGGAAGCCCTCGGCATGGAGCACCTCTACGTGAGCGGCATGGACGAACTCCTCGCCAAGGACGTGGCGTTCTTCCACGGGAACTTCGCCGGCTCGCTGACCAAACGGGTGCTGAGCTTCGGCAAGCGCTTCGAGGACTTCGTCGACACCGTGACGTACCGGATCGTGGGAAGCCTGGTACCGCTGCTCTTCGGCGCCGTGGTGCTCTGGCACTACGAACCGCTGCTCGTCGCGGGTCTCCTCCTGATGATCGTACTGACCGTGGTGAGCGCCACACCTCTCATCCGTCGCCGTCAGGCGCTCGTCAACGACCGTGAGGCGGCGATCGCCCGGGTCTCCGGTCACGTCGCCGACAGCCTCATGAACATGGAGACCATCCGCGCGTTCGCGGCCGAGCGGAGGGAGGGAGACGAACACCGCCGCCGCGTCGCGGAGTCCCGGCGCCTGACGCTGAAGTCGTGGGACTACGGCAATCTGCGCGTCGACACCCTGATCGCCCCCATGTCCGTGCTGACCAACGTGCTGGGCCTCTTGGTCGCCATCGCCTTCGGGGGCCCCGGCCAGGGAGTGGAGGAGATCATCGTCGCTTTCACCTACTACTCCAACGCGACCCAGATCATGTTCGAGTTCAACCAGATCTACCGGCGTCTGGAGAGCTCGGTGACCGAGGCCGCGCA
The DNA here is from genome assembly GCF_044331465.1 of Streptomyces sp. NPDC017225. Classification (NCBI taxonomy): domain Bacteria; kingdom Bacillati; phylum Actinomycetota; class Actinomycetes; order Kitasatosporales; family Streptomycetaceae; genus Streptomyces; species Streptomyces sp. NPDC017225. The sequence goes on from NZ_JBIRNE010000002.1 coordinate 543,770, forward strand.
GTTCACGGAGCTGCTGCTGGGCCCACCCACCGTGCTGGACGCGACCGAGCCCGAACCGGCCGCGCCGAAGGACACCGGCATCCGCTTCGAGGCGGTGACCTTCGCGCACGCGGGCACGAAGCCGATCTTCGAGGGCCTCGACCTGGACGTCCCCGGCGGGGCACGGATCGGCCTGGTCGGCAGGTCCGGTGGCGGCAAGACCACACTCACCCGACTCCTGCTGCGGATGGCGGACATCGACGCCGGACGCGTCCTGATCGGTGGTCAGGACATCAGCAGGCTGCGCCAGGCCGACCTGCGCTCACTGATCGCCTACGTTCCGCAGGAGCCCGCGATGTTCCACCGCAGCCTGCGGGACAACATCGCCTTCGCCCGGCCGGACGCCACCGACGAGGAGATCCACGCGGCGGCCGAGGCCGCGCACGTCACGGAGTTCGCCGAGCAGCTCCCCGAGGGGTTCGCCACCCTGGTGGGGGAGCGGGGCGTGAAGCTGTCGGGCGGTCAGCGCCAGCGGGTCGCCCTGGCCAGGGCGGTCCTTCGCGACGCCCCGATCCTGCTGCTCGACGAGGCGACCAGCGCGCTGGACTCGGAGAGCGAGATCCTCGTCCAGGACGCCCTGTGGCGGCTGATGGACGGGCGTACGGCCCTCGTCGTCGCCCACCGCCTGAGCACCGTCGCCGGCATGGACCGGCTCGTCGTCCTGGACCGGGGGAACGTCGTCGAGCAGGGCACCCACGAGGAACTGCTCGAGGCGGGCCGCGTCTACGCCAAGCTGTGGCAGCACCAGTCGGGCGGCTTCCTCGACGAGAGCGCCGAGCCGGCCCCCGGCGAGGCCCCGCCGGGGGCCGGACTCACCGGGCTGCCGGAGCCGTCGGAACCGCGGGAACCGGCGGAACCGGAAACACCGGCGTCGGACCGGATCCGGCGGGCGTCACCGCGGGCTCGTACCGGCACCGGTCCGGCGTGATCGAGCCGGGCGTGCCGAGGCCCGGCGCCGGCCGGCCCTCCCACCGGCGGCGGTGGCGGGGCCCGCCGCTGTTCCGTCGCCGCCGGGTGACGCACCATGGAACGCAAGGGGTGACACCGCTCCGCCGATGCGCCATGGCGTGCGCCGAGAAGCAGGAGGAACGGTGGACGTCCATCGATCGGAGGCGACGGCCGTGGAGATGCGGGAGGCCGTGCACGCGCTGCTGTCCGTACTGGACCCGGGCCAGGTGAGCGAGCTGCGCGCCGGACCCGCCCGGCTGGACGCGCCCGAGCTGCGGGAGTGGACCTATCTGCCGGGCCCGCGCCCCGGTCTGTCCACCGAGGGCCTCGACGGCAGGCAGCGCGAGGCCGTCGACGCGCTGCTGGCAGCGGCGCACAGCGCACCGGGAGCGGAGCTGGCGCGCGGCGCGATCGAGGTGGAGCGCCACCGCCGGGCCATGGCCGCAGCCGCGGGCCCCGACCGCTACTGGGTGCGACTGCTGGGCGACCCGGACGGCGACGGACCCTGGGGATGGCGGATGAACGGCCATCACCTCGCCGTACACGTACTGATCACGGCGGCCGCGATCCGGGTGACGCCGCACTTCGTCGGTGCGGAGCCGGCGCGCGTCACGGACGGTCCGCAGGCCGGACGCCGGCTGCTGGGGCCGGAGGAGGATCTGGCCCGGGAACTGGTCACGGACCTGGCCCCCCTCCGACGGGCGGCGGCGGTCTTCGCCGCGGCGCCGCCGGACGACATCCTGACCCGCGCCGATCCGTTCGCCGATCCCGGCCTGCTGCCGGCCGGCCTGTCGTACGCCGGCATGACGTCCGGACAGCAACGGCTGCTCGAGCGCCTGGTGCGCCGCTACCTCGACCGGGCACCCGGGGCGTACGCACGGGAGTGCTGGTCCGACATCGTGGCGCGCGGGCCGGACTGCCTCTCCTTCGCCTGGGCCGGTGGCCGCGCGCCCGGGGACCGGCACTACTACTGCGTCCGGGGCCCCGATCTGCTCATCGAGTACGACAACACCCAGGACGACGGCAATCACGCCCACTCCGTCTGGCGGCACGTCCGCCACGACTGGGGCACCGACCTGCTGCGCGCGCACTACACGGAGCAGCACGGGTGAAGGAGGCGGGCAGGACGCGGGGCGCACGCCGGACCAGGACGACGGGCGGGTGCCGGCACGAGGTGTCACGCTGAGTCCGTACAGGAACTGCGAAAGGGAATCGCCGTGATCACCAATGACTTCGCCCCCGGCTCCCCCTGCTGGATCGACATCGGTACGCCCGACGTCGCCGGCACCGCGGCCTTCTACGGTGCCGTGCTCGGCTGGGACTACGAGCCCATGGGGGAGGGCGTGGAAGGCGGCATGTTCCGCAAGGACGGAAAGATCGTCGCCGGGCTGGGCAAGCTCACCGAGGAGGGCGCGCGTTCCGCCTGGATGATCTACTACTGCGTCACGGACGTGGACGCCACGACCCAGGCCGTGCGACACGGCGGCGGTACGGTGCGGGTGGCGCCGACGGACCTCGACGACTGGGGCCGGATGGCGCAGTACAGCGACCCGGCGGGGGGCCAGTTCGCCGCATGGCAGCCGGGCAGGAGCAAGGGCGTCGAGCTGGTGGACCAGCCGGGTTCGCTCTCCTGGACCGAGCTGTACACGAGCGACGCCGCGGCGGCCAAGGAGTTCTACGGCGGGGTCTTCGGCTGGCGGTTCGGTGACATGGAGGTGCCGGGCGGCGGGGGCACGTACTCCCTCATCACTCCCGCAGGCCTTCCCGAGGAGCGCATGCACGGCGGCCTCATGCAGCTGAGCGAGCAGGACCTCGCCCTGGCGAACGGCCGGCCGTACTGGCATCCGGTCTTCGCCGTCCCCGACTGCGACGCCGCCGTCGCCGCGGTCACGGAGAACGGCGGCAGCGTGCAGATGGGGCCGGAGGACGCCCAGGGCGTCGGCCGGCTGGCCGTCTGCCTCGACCCGTCGAACGCGGACTTCGTGGTGCTCACCCCGGCACAGGAGTGACCGAGGCCCGCTCTCGACGGGCGCGGGTCACACTCCCTCGACCTTGGCGTTCGTCGTGATCTCGTAGACCAGTTCGAGCGTGCGCCGGCCGCCCGGTGGGAGGAGAACGTCCCAGCGGACGATGCCGTCCGCGTCGACGTCGTCGGGCGCGGGGGAGCACGCCTTCCGGCGCAGGCTCACCTCCACCGCCGAGGTCTCCGAGACGGGGACGCGTTCCCGTACGACGACCATGTGCTCCTCGTGGTCAGCGGGCCCCGAGAAACGCGAGAGGTGCAACCGGACGGTGCGCGTGAGAACGGTGCGCTGGGTGAGACCGGCCGTGTCGCGGGTCTCCTCGGTCTCTCGCACGACCCGGTGGTCGTCGCGATGGCCGAAAGCGAGGGCGACCACGGCGCCGGGAGCGGCGAAGTCCAGGGTGCCGCGGCCGAGGAAGCCACTGCCGCTGACGAGGTCCACGGGCCCGGCGAGGAGCGCGTGGCCGGAGCGGTTGTCGAACCGCACCACTTGGCCGACCAGTGGGGAAAGCTCGGGTGAACAGGCGTACTCCCTGCTCGCGGTGGTGCTGAAGGAGGACAGCGGCACACGGTGGGCCCGTCCGTCGGACGGCACCGAGACCGGGGTGCCGCAGCGCAGGACCCGGACCTCGCCGCCGTCGTCGACTCCCGGCAGGCCGTCCACGGGTGCGGGACCCAGGTCGGCGATGTCCTCTTCGCGCAGCTCGACCTGGATGCCGCGGCGCTCCGCCGTGGAACGGTCCCGGAGCGTCAGCCTGTCCTCTCCCAGCCGGGGAGGCTGGGTGGCGAGCGTGCTGCGGGCCGTCGACAGAGTCATCCGGACGCCGGACCAGTCTTCGCCGGTGCGCTGCCAGACCATCGCGTCGGTGTCCAGGACGAGCGAGTCCGCGTCGAGCAGGGCCCGGTAGGCGGGCCGCCACAGGGCGCACGGGACGAGATGGGTGACGCGCAGCCCGGCCGGACCGGCGGCGGTCGCGCGGACGGTCAGCTCGACGTGGCCGACCAGCTCGGCGGGTTCCGTCTCGGCTTGTTCCAAGGCGCTCCGGGCGTCGGACAGTTCCGCCGCGAGCGCGGTCAGCCGGGCGTTCACCACCCGCAGCCGCTCGCCACGGGTGTCGCGTTCCTCGTCGACCCGGTCCAGTTCGCGGGCCCACCGGATCCTGTCGGTCTCCCCGAGGCCCGCGCCTTCGCCGATCTCCCGCAGCAGATCGGTGGCGAGGCGACCGAGAAGGTCGAGGCGGACGTCCAGCCGCTCACGCCGCTGTCCCAGTGCGTGCTGCTCCTCTTCGAGGACCCGCACACGCTGGCGCAGGGCGGAGTCGTCGTCGGCGGGCCCCGGCCCTCGCGGCGTCCACTCGCGTACGATCCGGGCGTCGAGCACGGTCGCCGGGCCGCCGCCGGGCAACTCGGCCTGCAGACTGTGGTCGACGGCCAGGGCACTGACCGGTCCGAGACGCAGGCGCTGGGTACCGGCCGCCAGGTCGAGCACCGCGGTTCGTTCGACGAGTGCCCGGTCCTCCAGACAGGTGACGGCGGTGACGGGGAGGGCGATGGGATCGGGGCTCGTGGGCATGAGGGTGTCAGCTCCTGCGGTTGCCGCCGGTCAGGGCCTTGCCGGCCGGGATGCGGATGACGTAGCCGCCGTCGAGGGCGGCGGTGGCGCCGGCCGGCAGTTCGACTCGCCACAGGCGGGTGCCGGACGCGTGTCGCCCGGACTCGGTCCCGCCGGCAGGCGCCTCCCAGTCGGCCTTCTCCTCGATCCTGACGTCCGCGTCGGAGGTGACCGGTACGCGCTCGCGCACCTCCACGGTGACGGGAACCGGCAGCCGGTTGGCGAGTTCCACGTGGACGCGATGGTCGAGCACGGTCACGTTGTTGCGCAGCCCTGAGGCCGACTCGTGCACGCTGGTACGGCGTGCGACCCGGATGGCCTCGTCGGGTCCGAGACCCACGCGGCACACTCCGCCGGGGGCGAGCGTGGGCAGGGACGTGGTCAGCAGGAAGTCCCCGTCGGCCGCGACCTCCAGCGGGCCCGCCGGCAGCGCCTGGTCGGTGGCGTTGGAGAGCACCAGCGTCGTGTGGACCGCATGCTCCACCGACGGGACGCACAGGTACTCGGTACGCAGGCCCACCGCCACCTCGCCGAGGGTGATCGTGTGCCAGGTGCCGTCCGAGGGGACGTCGGCGCGGGCGGCGGCGTCGTAGCGGTGGTCGAAGGAACCGGCCGACTCGCGGGGGCGTACGGCGTTCTCCGGCAGGGGCAGCGCCGCGACCGTCTCGGCGCGTCGACGGTGTTCGGCCGTCACCGGGTCGAGGGCCGAGTCCGGGAACAGCCGCCCGCGGCGCTCCTGCCCCGAGTCGGGGCCGTGCAGAACCAGTGCCGCGTAGTCGAGTTCGGCCCCGCTCGGACGCGGAGGCCCGGTCACAGGGGCGGACGAGGGCGCGGCCGGAGGGCCGGGTACGGGGGAAGGCGCGGCCCGGCCGGGGGCCGCGGGAGCCGCGGAGCGGGGCGCGGCGGGCCCGCCGCCGGTACGGAGAGCGCCACCCTTGTGGCGGGCGTGTGGTGGGGGACGACCGGGTGCCGAGCCGCCGAACGCGGCGGGCACCGGTCCCGCCGCCGCTCCGCCGGGCGGCGGAAGGACGGAGAAGGGCGCACCCTGACCCGTCATCGGCGGGGGCGGGGGCGGGGGCGGGGGCGGGGGCGGGACGGGACCGGACGGAGGAGCGGCTTCGGCCGACACGGCGGCCGGGGCGGGCACGGCGGCCGGGAGGGCCACCGCAGGCGGGAGGGACACCGCTGGCCTGCCGGTGCCCGGCCGTGGTCCCGCCGCGTCGTAGCCGCCGAAGAGGCCGACCAGCCCGGGCGGCGGCTCCCGCCACCCCGACGGCGCGGGAGCGGGTTGACCGCGTCCGATACGGAGGGAGCGGAGCCGGGGTACGTCGGTGCGCCGCCTCAGATCGGCCGTGGCCAGCGAGACGCGGACGCCGGTCCAGTCCTCGCCGGTGCGCTGCGCGATCGCCGCCCGCAGCGACAGCCGCCCTTCGCTCCCGCCCTGGCGGTGGGCGAGACGGTAGGCCGGCACCCAGACGGCGCCGGGCACTCCGTACTCCACCTCGACCTCGACGTCCGTGTCCGCGCCGCCCATGAGGGTCACGGCCGCGCACAGGGTGGTCTGGACGTGTGCGGCGGGGGCGTCTGTGGAGGCGCGGGAGAGTCTGTCCGTGGCCACGTCCAGCGCGTGCTCGACGTGCCTCAGTTCCTCTTCCGACTCTCGCAGGCGGGAGTGCAGCGCGGTCAACCGGTCGTCGACGAACTCGGCGAGGTCCAGCCATGCGTCGACGGGGGTGCGGCGGTGCGGATCCTCGGCCTGGCGCGGTGGCGGCACCGGGCGCAGCGCCGCCACCTCGTCGATCAGCCCCTGCTGCCGGTCCCGGCGGGCCTGGGCCGCCTGCACGGCGTCGAGGAGCCGCTCCACCTCCTGCCGCAGCTCGTCGGCCGCGGGGCTGCCGAGCGGCTCGGCCCCGACCTCCACCCTGGCCTCGGTGACACGCGCGCCGGTGGCGCCGAGGACGCGCACCCGCAGGGAACCCGGGTCCGCGGAACGCGGCAGGCCGGTCACCCGCACCCGCCCGTCGAGGGGCACGCTGCCGCGGGCGAGCCGTCGGCACAGGGCCCCTTGCGCGTACACCACCACCGAGTCGAGTGCCGATGACCAGTTCGGAACCGTCCCAGCCTTCATGTGCCCCCCATCCGCCGTGTCAGTGCCGGGGGAACTCTATGCCGGATGCCCCCGTGCGAGTCGTGTCCTCTGGAGGCCCTTCAGGGAAGGGCGCGTCCGGACCGGGGTACCTCACGGCGCGCGCCACACGTTGTCGTAGGCGTCCTGTTCGATCCGGCGTCGCTGACGTTCGGCCTCGAGTTCCGTGAGCGCGTCGCTCACCACGGCGAGGATGGTCTCCACGTCGTCCGGGGTCTCGGTCGCGGACGTGTCCACGGCTTCAGGCGGCGCCCCTTCCCCGATACCGAGTGTGCTCGCGAGGGCCGCCAGGACGGAGTCGTCCGGCAGCGGACGGCCGGTGGCCTCGTGACGGGACGCGGAGGGCGGTTCCTGCGAGCGGGTGAGGCCTGAGCGGCGAAGGAGGCGGGGCAGGAAGCCGCCGTGGGAGTCCACCGCGACCTGCGCGGCGAGGGCGTCGGCATAGGCGCCGGCGAGTCCGCGGCCCCGGCGCCAGAGCCAGTCCTCCACCGTCTCGTACGGCGCCTCCGTGACGAGCCGCGCCGCGGCCTGTGCGAGGAGGGCGTCCGTGCCGTGGACGTGTTCGCCGAGGGGGACGACGCGATCGCCGTCCAGACGCACGGCCTGTGCCTCGCGAAGGTCGAGGAGTTCGGCACCGGCGAGGGCCAAGGACACGTCTCCTTGCGCGATGGGCCGGGCGGAGGGCACTTCCAGGGTGATGACGAACAGATCCCGAGCGGTGTTCATGCCGCCATTGTGCTGCTCGTTCCGGCCCGCTGCCGAGACCGCGTACGCGACCCGGGGCGCGGTACCCGCCGTCACCTGACACGGTGCGCCTCCCAGAAGGGGCCGAGATCCCTGTCCGGCATGGCCTTGTCCGTCATGGCCTGTCCGTCAGGGACTGGGCGGCCTTCTCGAAGTCGGCGGTCGTGGGGACGCCGTACCAGTGGTCCCGGGCGTACCGCTCGAGAAGCCGCGCGATGGTGTCGGTGCCGAGGGCGCGTTCGAGGCCGGCCAGGCGTCGACGGCGGGGGCCGCGGCCGTCCGGGCGGATCGGGTCCGGGAGCGGAAGGTGCGGCGGTAGGCGTCCGGCGGCACACCGACCGTCCGGTGGAAGTGCCGGCGCAGCGTCGTGGCGGTGCCCATGCCGGTGGCCGTCGCGATCGCGTCGATGGTGTCGTCGGTGGTCTCCAGCAGCTCCTGCGCGTGGCGGATACGCTGGGTGAGCAGCCACTGCAGCGGGGTGGTGCCGGTCGCCGACCTGAAATGGCGGCCCAGGTTGCGCGAGCTCATCCGAGCACGGCGGGCCAGGTCCTCCACGGTGAGCGGGTGGTCGAGCCGCCGCAGAACCCAGGGGAAGAGCTCGGCGAGCGGGTGGTGGTCCGGGGCGGGCACCGGGGTGGCCACGAACTGGGCCTGGCCGCCGTCCCGGTGCGGTGGTACGACCAGGCGGCGGGCGAGCCTGTTGGCGACCGACGCCCCGTGGTCGAGGCGGACCAGATGGAGACACAGGTCCATGGCCGCTGCCTTGCCGGCGGACGTGAGCACGCTGCCGTCGTCCACGTAGAGGACGTCCGGGTCCACCGTCACCCGTGGGTGACGCTCGGCCAGCTCCCCGGTGTGGGCCCAGTGCGTGGTCGCGCGCCTGCCGTCCAGCAGGCCGGCCGCGGCCAGTACGAAGGCGCCCGTGCACAGGGAGACCACGCGCGCGCCGGCCTCGTGGGCCTCGCGCACCGCATCGACCAGTTCGGCCGGCGGATCCCGGTCGATGTCGGCCCAACCCGGGACGACCACCGTGTCGGCGTACGGGAGGTGGTCGAGCCCAGCGTCGGGCTCCAGCCCGAAACGGCCGACCCGTACGGTGCCCGGGCCGCAGACCGAGAGGCGGTACCAGGGACTCACCACGTCCGCCAGGTCGGTCCCGAAGACCTCGCACGCCAGGGCCAGCTCGAAGTGCAGCATGCCGTCGGTGGCGGCCAGCGCGACAGTGGTCATGTCCGGAATTGTATGGGCCATGGCGTTCCGGACAGTAGTGGTGGGCGCCGGTCCGCATGAGGATGTTCCTGTCAAAGCGCAGTGGGTCGTGCGAGTACAGGGGAGAAGTCATGGGATCGGGCCGGACAGTGGCGGTATTCGGAGCGTACGGGCACACCGGGCGGTTCGTGGTGGCCGAGTTGGGACAGCGGGGGTACCTCCCGGTCCTCTCCGGTCGCGACGCCGAGAAGCTGAAGGCGCTGGCGTACGAGACCGGGCTGGACGCCCGCCCGGCGTCGGTGGACGACCCGGCCTCGCTCGATCGTGCGCTGGCCGGAACCGCGGCCGTGATCAACTGCGCCGGCCCCTTCGCCGTGACGGCCTCACCGGTGATCGAGGCGGCCCTGCGGGCAGGGATCCCGTATCTGGACGTGGCGGCCGAGATCGAGGCCAACGTGGACACCTTCGCCCACTTCGCCGACCGGGCCCGGGAGGCCGGGACGGTGGTCGTCCCGGCGATGGCCTTCTTCGGCGGACTCGGCGACCTGCTGGCCACCGCCGCGATGGGGGACCGGACGGTGGCCGACGAGGCGCACGTCGCCTACGGACTGAGCAACTGGCACCCCACCGCGGGGACACGCACGGCCGGCGCCGTCTCACGGCAGCGGCGCGAAGGCCGACGGGTCCGCTACACCGGCGGGCGGTTGCGGTACACGGGCGACGCCACCTCGACCCAGGACTGGGCCTTCCCCGAGCCCCTCGGCCGGCGCTCCGTGATCGCGGAGTTCACGATGGCCGACGTCGTGACCATCCCGAGCCACCTGGCCATTCCCGAAGTACGCACCTACATGACGGTCGAGGCGGCCCGGGACATCGCCGCTCCACAGACGCCGGCGCCGGCGCCGGTGGACGAGCGCGGGCGCTCCGCCCAGACCTTCCTCGTCGACGTACTGGTGCGCGCGGGTGCCCTCGAACGACGTGCGGTCGCCCGGGGGCAGGACATCTACGCCGTCACCGCGCCGTTGGTGGCGGAAGCGCTCGACCGCGTCCTCGACGGTCGGACCGCCGCGGTCGGGGTCGTCTCCGCCGGCGAGATGTTCGACGCGGCGGACTTCCTCCGGGCGCTGTCCCCGCACATCAGCCTGGAACTGCTCCCGTAGTGGCCAGGCGGCGCACTCGCACTCTCGCGTCGTCGAAGATGGCGGGTCGAGGACGCCGTCCGCGAGGGCCGGTGCACTGCCGCGCACCCCACGCTGAGCGGCACCCACAGGGAAGGACAGAAGGGCGGAGCCTCGCGGCGCCCGGGACGGAGCGCTCGGGCGAAGTGGGGCCGGTCGCCGCGGAGGGCGGTCAGCGGTGCCGGCGCCGGCGCCGTGCGAGGCGGGAGAGTGCCCTCGCTCCGCCGGTGGGTGGGGGGAGTGCGCCCGCGACGGCGTCGGCCAGCAGGGTGCCGACCGTCTCCTGCGCGCAGGCGCGGTTGGCGCCGATGCCTCCCGAGGGACCTCGTTTGATCCACCCCACGACATAGGTTCCGGCACCGCCGGTCACCCTGCCCTGCTCGTGCGGAACGGTTCCGGTCGCCTCGTCGAACGGCAGTCCGGCCTGGGGCACTCCCCGGTAGCCGATCGCCCGCAGCATCGTCCTGGTCGGGATGTCCAGCTCTCCCGCCCCGTGGGTGACGCGCACGGCACGCACCTGCTCGTCCCCGCACACGTCCACGGGCGTGGACAGGAAGCGGAACACGATGCGGCGCCGCCCTGTCGGGTCCGGTGACACGGACCAGTCGACGGCCTCCCGCGCGACGTCCCGCAGGACCCCCGCCTTGTCCTTCCACCCGGCGGCGTCGATCGCGGCTCCGATGCGCGGATCGTGGTCGTCGACGACCAGGTCCACCTCGGGAAGGTGCTTCAGAGCGAGCAGTTCGGACCGGGTGCACGCCGAGTCCTCGGGCCCCCGGCGTCCCAGCAGGACCACCTCGCGTACCTTGCTGCGGCGCAGTTCCGCCAGCGCGTGGCGCGCGATTTCCGTGCCGGCCAGCGCCTCCGGGGCGGAGACCAGGATGCGGGCGACGTCGAGGGCGACGTTGCCGTTGCCGACCACGACGACACGCTCGGTCGAGAGATCGACGGCGTCCGGCGCGACTTCCGGGTGCGCGTTGTACCAGGCTACGAAAGTGGTCGCGGACAGGCTCCCCGTCCGCTGCTCGCCGGGTATGCCGAGCCGCCGGTCCGTGGCGGCGCCCACTGCGTAGATCACCGCGTCGTGGTGTGCGGCGAGTTCTTCGGCCGTGATGTCTGCTCCCACCTCGAGACCGAGGTGCATGCGCACGCGCGGATGCGTGTGGAAGCGGGCGAAGGTGTCGCCGATCTTCTTCGTCGCCGGGTGGTCCGGGGCGACGCCGTAGCGAATGAGGCCACCGGCGGACGGCAGCCGGTCGATGAGTGTCACCTGGGCCCGGGTGTGCAGCAGCAGGTCCTCGGCGGCGTACATGCCCGCAGGACCGGTGCCGACGATCGCGACCCGTAGCGGTCCGAAGTCCGAGGGAAGGACCCGGTCGAAGGTCGGCTCCCCCCAAACGTGGAAGTTCGGTCCGCAGCCGCGTGTTCCCCGCGCCTCCGCCTGCGACTTCTCCTCGGCCTGCTGGAAGTAGGCCGCGTTGATGCCGGCGTACTCCCGCTGGCCGGCGGTCAGGCCGCTGACCGGGAAGATGGCATCCACCGGGCAGGCGTCGGAGCACGCGCCGCAGTCGATGCAGGTCTCCGGGTCGATGTGCAGCATCTCCGTGCTGCCGAAGGCCTGTTCCTCGGGGGTGGGACGTATGCAGTTGACCGGGCAGACGGACACGCAGGTCGCGTCGTTGCAGCAGGTCTGGGTGATCGCGAAGGCCATGTCGTCCGCTCGGTTCCAGGTCGTCAGATCAGGTTGGCGCGCTGGTAGAAGAACAGCGCGGGCTTGGTGAGCAGACCCACCGACGTCAGGTACTCCATCAGGCCGGAGCAACTCGAGCGCATCATCGACTTGTGGTGCTCGTTGGCCTTGGCCTCCCGGAGGGCCCGCTCCTCGTCCAGTCCGGCGTTCGCGTAGACCTTCCGGTTCACCATGCTGGTGACGATGACGTAGGCCGCCACGGCGATCAGAAGCGACTGAATCCGGCGGCGCGTCCGTCCGGCACGCGCAAGGTGCCTGCGTGTCTCGTCGCGGGCGAACTGCATGTGCCGTGACTCCTCGACGACATGGATGTTGTTGATGGTGCGGACGAACGGTACGACCCGTTCGTCGCGCATCCAGTCGCGCTGCATGACGTCGAGGACTTCCTCGGCGACCAGGATCGCCGCGTACGCCGCCTCGCCGTACGCGACGGTCTTGAAGAACCGGCCGAGTTCGACCGCTACCCGGTGCGGACGGTAGGCAGGTGCCCGGAGCTTCTCCGCGCCGCGAGCGAACATGATCGAGTGGCGGCACTCGTCGGCGATCTCGGTGAGCGCCCACTGGAAGGTGTCGCTGGTCGGGTCCTTCGCGTAGATGTCCCGAAGCACCATCTGCTGCAGGATCATCTCGAACCAGATGCCGGTGCTCGCCACCGACGCGGCCTCCTGCCGTGTCAGCGCCTTGCGCTGCGCGTCCGTCATCTCGTCCCAGTACGCAGTCCCGTACAGGGTGCTCCACTCCGGACTGGCGCCGTGGTAACTCTCGTCGAGCGGCGTCTCCCAGTCGACTTCGGTGAGCGGGTCGTACGAGAGTTGCGCGGACGAGTCGAGCAGTCGCCGCGCGATGCCGGGGTCGGTTGTGCGGCTGTTGGGCTCGGGCCGCGAGATGTTGATGGCCATGCTGGGTACTCCTCGAGCCGAATCGGGGAAGTGCCTCGTCCTCACTGCTATTACTGGCGGTAACAGCAGTGTTGCTGACGAACTTTATAACAAGAGCCGTCGCATGCCTACCCCGAAGTAACCCGCAGGTTCGCGCCACCCTCCGGTCGACACCCGTGTACGAACTCACCGGCTGTGGCCGGCCGACGGGACGGCGTCGAGGTACGACGCCCAGGTCACCGACGCCGGACCGGCGAACACCGTCGGCCTCGCCCAACGCCGCACCGCCTCGACCGGTGCCGGCCGGCGGCCGGGGAGGCGGCGGACGCCCTACGGCTGGGTGCCGAGCAGGATCCCTCTCGTCGAGCCTGTCCAGCCGGATCACACGTGTGGGAAGGTGTGCGGGCCGTATTCACTCGACGGAGGAGGCTTTCCGGCATGGCCGTCATCCACCACACCACCGTGGAACCGACCAAGGTGGAGCTGCTCACCTCCTGGCTCCCTTCCCGCCCGTGGTATCGCGGCGGGGAAGGCGCGCCGGAGTTGGCCAAGGCCGGCGGCTTCCGACTGGACGACCCGCAGGGCGAGGTGGGGATCGAGTTCATCGTGGTCACCGACGCCTCTGGCCCTCACCCGACCAGCTACCTGGTGCCGCTCACCTACCGCGGTGCTCCACTCGACGGGGCGGAGCACGCCCTTGTCGGCACCATGGAGCACGGGGTGCTGGGGCGGCGGTGGGCCTACGACGGCTGCCACGACCCGGTGCTGGCCGACCAGTTGCTCGCCCTGGTCGAGGGCCGGGTCCAGGCCCAGGACCAGGACACCAGCGACACTCCCGACCAGGAGGTCACCAGCTCCTACTCGGGCGAAGTGCCGGCCTTGGCGCCCTTCACCGGCGTTGCCACCGACGATCAGGAAGGCACCGCACTGGCGGTCCGGCATGGCGCGACCCTCCACCTGCGCCGAGCCCTGCGGCCCGCCCCGGATGGCCCGCCGACCCTGCCGCAGGGAGCGACCGGCCACGTCTCCGGTTCCTGGCGCATGCCGGACGGCACCCGGGCGCGAGGCCTCTTCGCCGTCCTGCGCCCGGACAGGCCCTAGGCGACACGCCTGGTCGTCGGCGGTGAGGGAGCCCCGGCCGATGTGGCCCCCGTGGCCGCCGGTCAGGGAAGCGGGGTGGCGGAACGGCCACCTGCGCCTGTGACGCGAAGAAGGTCCAGTTTTCCCGCCTCGCTGCTCCCGGTCGCTGCCGTGTAGGTGACCATGCGCAGGTCCGCGCCGGGGACGATGAGGACGTCGCAGTCGAGCAGGATGTCGCCGATATCCGGGTGCCGGATCGTCTTGCGGTCCGTCGTGTGCTGGGCGGCGCCCGTCCGCGCGGCCCAGTGACGGGCGAACGCATCGGATGTTTCCCGCAGTTCCCGCACGAGACGATCGAGCTGGTCGTCCCTGGGGTAGCGGGACACGGCGTCCTTGAGGTCGGCGACGATCGACTCCGCGAAGGCGTCCTGCCCGCGCTCGGATCGGACGGGAAGCATCGAGGCGTGTGCGGCGCCGTCGCCGAAGAGCGCACGGGCCAGGTTCCGTTCGGCGGTCGGGAGGACGGCGGGGTCACCGTGCAGGGCGCTCCACGTGGTGTTCCACCACACCAGGGTCCAGTCGGCGGTGAACACCCCGATCGGTACGTCGCCCAGACGCGCGGCGAGCCGTTGGATGCCTGGGGGCACATGGGTGCTGACCGTCCCGTCCTGGGGCGGAAGGAGCCCGGCGCTTCGGTACAGCCGGTCGCGCTCGGCGCGGGAGAGCTGAAGGGCCCGGGCGAGGGCGCCGACGACCTGGGCCGAGGGGTTCTTCGCGCGTCCCTGTTCCAGGCGCAGGACGTAGTCGACGGAGAGCCCGGCCAGCTGTGCGAGCTCCTCGCGGCGCAGTCCCGGGGCACGACGGCCGTCCGTCATCGTGAAGCCGGCGTCGGCCGGGGCCAGCCGGTCGCGCCAGGAGCGCAGGAGTGCGGAGAAGACGGAGCGGGAGGAAGCCATGGGTTCATTCTCGCCGCAAGGCGCCGGACGAGCCTGGGTACTGCCAGTCCTGGTGACGGGGACGGCACTGGCTGGCGGTGGCGCCAACGGCGAACGTGGAGCCGCGCCCGAGCCAGGCGCCATCGTTCGGCTAGTCGAGGAGCCTTCCATGGAGCACACCATCGTGATGACGGGCGCGAGTCGCGGGATCGGCCGCGTCGCAGCCGAGCACATCCTGCGCCGGTCGCCGGACGCGCACCTCCTGGTCGTGGCCCGTGGCTCCTCGGGGGCGCGGCTCGCCGCGGAGCTCGGCGCGGGCGGATACACGGTCTCGTACGTCTCGGCGGACCTCGGTTCGCTGGCCAGTGTCCGCTCGGCCGCCGGCCGGATCCGCGGCCGGCTCGACCGCGGTGACCTGCCGCCGCTGCGCGGCTTCGTGGGCAACGCCGGCACGCAGTACACGAACGCGCTGACTGAGGGACCCGACGGGTTCGAGGCCACCTTCGCCGTCAACGTGCTCGCCAACCACCTGTTCGTCCGCCTGCTCCAGGACCGCTTCACCGCTCCCGCCCGGATCGTGATCACCGCCAGCGACACCCACTTCGGCGACTTCAGACACAACATGGGCATGGTGCCCGGACCGGCCTGGAAGCCCCCGGGCGTCCTCGCCCGCACGGGCGCCTTCCCCAAGCCGGACACCGCGGCCGGCGGGCGCACCGCGTACTCGACGAGCAAGCTGGCCGCGATCTACCTCGTGCACGAGTACGCGCGCCGGCTGCCGGCCGGGATCGACGCCGTCGCCTACAACCCCGGGTTCGTCCCCGGCACCGGCCTCGCCCGCGACGCGGGACCGGTCTCCCGGTTCGCGATGCGCCGGATCATGCCGGTGATGACCCTGACCCCGTTCGCCACCAGCCGCAGTGCCGCGGGCCGCCACCTCGCCGACGTCGTCCTCGGCACGACCCACGCGCCAACCGGTTCCTACGTCGACCGCGGCCGTGCGGACCGCTCGTCGCGGGAGTCCTACGACCCGCAGCGCGAAAGCGAGCTGTGGGAGGCCGCCGAGCGGTTCACCGCGGTGGCCACGGCGAGGGCGGACACGGCGGACACGTCTTCGGGCGATGTGACGAGCGGCTCACCCCGGTGGATCGAGCAGCGACCGGATGGCCCGACTGGACGCGGGGAAACGCGACCTCTGACGACCGAGGTTGTCGAAGCCGTAGATCACGGACAGGGGTCGCGTTCGCGTGATGCCCCCACGAACCCCTAGCCGGCCAACCGTCGCTCCGTGGCCGCCAGGTACTCACGCAGGGTCCGGCGGGACCGGACGAGTGTGTCGATCTGCTCGTCCAGTGCGGCGATGCGCGCCCGAAGCAGGCCCAGGGTCTCCGGGCAGGGCTCCAAATCGGGGTCCCCGCCCGTGACACACGGTTGGAGGTAGCCGATCTCCTGGGTCGACAGCCCGGCGTCGAGGAGTTTCCTGATCTGGGACACGGTCAGTACGGCGTCCTCGCCGTACTCGCGGTAGCCGTTGTCCCCGCGGCCGGGCACCAGCAGGCCCTGAGCCTCGTAGTACCGCAGTTGGTGCGGATTCACCCCGGTCCGCCGACTCAACTCCCCGATCAGCACGCGCGTTCCCCCTTGACCTTCATACCGGTGTGAACGTTGACGATTGTGCCACCGACCGGAGAGAAGGAGCACATGATGCACACCGGCACACCTGTCACGGTTCTGGGCCTTGGACTGATGGGCGGCGCCCTCGCCGGGGCGTTCCTGCGCGCGGGACACCCGACGACCGTGTGGAACCGCACGCCGGCCAAGGCCGACGACCTCGTGGCGCGCGGCGCGACGCTCGCGGAGTCCCCGGCGGCCGCGATCGCGGCCGCCCCGCTCGTGGTGGTCTGCGTGTCGGACTACGACGCTGTGGTGGATGTCCTCGACGGACCGCTCGACGACCGGGTCGTGGTGAACCTGACCTCGGGCACGCCTTCGCGCGCCAGAGAGCTCGCCGAGGAGGTGGTGCGCCGCGGCGGCGGTTACCTCGACGGCGGGGTCATGGCCGTCCCGGAGACAGTCGGCACGGCTGACGCCGTGCTCGCCTACAGCGGGCCGCGACCGCTGTACGACGCCCTCAAGTCCTCCCTGGACAGTCTCGGCACGGGCCTCCACCTCGGTGATGACCCCGGCCTGTCGGCCACACACGAGATGGCCACGCTCGTCCTCATGTGGAGCATGCTCAACGGCTTCCTCAACGGCGCCGCGATCCTCGGCCCGGCCGGTGTGTCCGCCACGGCGTACCTCCCCGTCGCACGGACCGCGATCGACATGGTGGCAGGCTGGCTCCCGGGCTACGCGCGGCAGGCCGACGACGGCGTCTACCCGGCCGACGACGGCACCGTGGACACCCACCTGACGGCGATGGCGCAGGTGGTCGAGGAGAGCGAGGCGCTCGGCGTCAACTCGGAGCTGCCGAGGCTCGTCAAGGCACTGGCGGAGCGAGCGGCGACCGCCGGCCACGGCGGCAGCGGATACGTGGCGCTGGTGGAACAGTTCCGCAAGCGATGAGTCGCGCGCAGCCGCCGTGAAGGGGCCGCCTCGCGGGTCACCGCGCCCCCGGCCCTATTTCCGGCGGGGCGCCGTGGCGAGGGGCCCCTCGATGAGGTCGCGCAGCTGGGAACGGGCCGTGATGCCCAGCTTGGGAAAGCTGCGGTAGAGGTGCGAGCCGACCGTACGCGGCGAGAGGAAGAGCCTCTCCCCGATCTCACGGTTGGTCAGCCCGCGGGCGGCGAGCCGGACGATCTGCCGCTGTTGCGGGGAGAGTTCGGCGACCGCGTCGGGAGCGGTGTCCGTGACATCGAGGCCGGCGGCGCGCGATTCGACCCGGGCACGCTCGATCCACGGACGCGCGCCCAGACGCCGGAAGGTCTCCAGGGCCTCGGTGAGCGGCCCGCGCGCCTCTGCGACACGCCGACGGCGCCGCAGCCACTCGGCGAGGTCGAGCAGGGTCTGCGCGCGTTCGAAGGGCCAGTACTCCAGTACCGGATCCGCGAGAGCCGCCCGGAAGTGCGGTTCGGCGTTCCGGGGGTCCGCCAGGAGGCCGCGGGCCCGGCTGATCAGCGCACGCAGACGAGGGGAAGCGTTGTCCGCCAGCGCGTCCGCCGAGCGCTCGACGACCGCGACAGCCTCCTCGCGGCGGCCGCAGCGCACAGCGGCGGCGGCCAGATCCGCGAGCGCCGGGTAGGAGGCGTGGTAGTGCACGGGCGCGCCGTCCGCCGTGAAGACCGTGCGGAGCTGGCCGTACGCGGTCTCGTAGTCGCCTTCCGCCGCTGCCGCGGCACCGAGCGCCCGATGGGCGTAGACGGCCACCGAGCGGCTTTCCAGCGGATCGATCAGCGTGAGCGTGTCCTCGGCCCGGGACCGGGCCGAGGACACGTCGCCCAGGAAGGCCAGCACCGTGGCGTCCACGGCGGCCGCACAGGCCACGGCGTGGTCGAGGCCGGCCACCCGGCCGACCGCGGTGGTGCGGGCGCAGGCCTCACGGGCCTGTTCCCACCGTCCTCGCTCCACGTAGGCCCAGGCGACAGCGCCTCCCAGCCCCTCGGGCAGCGCTCCCCGCAGCCCCCAGCGGTCGAAGGCCTCGTCGAAGGCGCGGACGGCCCGTGGAGTCTCGTCCAGGAGCCACGCCATGATGCCGACGGCGGTGAGCCGTTCCGGCCGGCCCTCCGCCTCGGCAGCCAGCCGCGGTAGCAGGGAGACGAGCTGGGCCCGGTCGTCGAAAGGGTCCGAAACCGTCCTCACCCAGGTGGGCAAGCCCGCGTACGAGGTGTTCGCGGGAAGGCGTCGCAGGATGCCCTGGACGCGGAGACGCTGGGAGTCCTCTCCGGAGTAGAAGCGGACCACGGCGGCGCCGGCCACGAGGTCCAGCCCGGCCGCAGGCTGGGAGGCCGCCAACTCCTCGGCCGCGTCGGCCAGCCGGGAGAAGACCACGCTGTGGCGCACCGTCAGGACCGCCAGTCGTCCCGCCTGTACGGCGGCGCGGGCCAGCAGGGCCGCGTCGTCCGTGCGCCTGCGCGCCGCGGCGACCAGTTCCTCGACCCACGCGATGTCTCCGGTGAACACGGCCGCCGCGGCGGCTTCGACCAGCAGCCGGGCACTGTCCTCGCGCCGCGGCGCGAGTTCCGCGGCGCGTTGCAGGGCCTGGGCCGCCGCCGCGTGGCCGCCGCGGCGGCGGGCCCGTCCGGCGGTCCGCTCCAGCTCCGCCGACACGGCCGCGTCCGGCCGCGGACATGCGGCCGCGAGATGCCAGGCCCTCCGGTCCGGTTCGTCCCGCAGCATCTCGGCGAGCGCCAGGTGAGCCTCGCGCTGGGCACCCAAGGAGGCGGCGTGGTACACGGCGGACCGGACCAGGGGGTGGCGGAACCGGACGTCGCGGCCGGTCCGCCTGACCAGCCCGGCCCGCTCGGCCGGCAGCCAGGCCGCGTCCTCGGCGCGCGGCAGCCTCGCCGGGTCGGCGAGCGCGGAGTCGGCGCTGTCCATGGCCGCCAGGAGCAGCAGAGCCCGCGTGGTGGAGGCGGGGAGGTCGTCCAGACGGGAGGCGAAGATCCGCTCCAGATGCTCGGTGAGCGGAAGCGGACCCGCGGACGGCGCCCCCGCAGCCGTGTCCTGGGCTGCGGCCGTCCTCGTCAGTTCCACCAGCGCCAGCGGGTTGCCGCCCGCCTGGTCGAGGATCCGCGACCTGGTGTGGCCAGTGGGGCTCTTGGGCTGCAGGTCCAGCAGCTGATCGGCCGCGGCGTCGTCGAGCGGTTCCAGGGTGAGTACCGGCACATGACGGTCGAATCCCGGGAAGCGGTCGCCGCCACGGGTCCCGATCAGCATCGTGACCGGTTCGCCCGCCAGCCGTCTGGCGGCGAAGGACAGCGCGTCCAGGGAAGCACGATCGAGCCACTGCGCGTCGTCCAGCACCACGAGTACCGGATTCTGGTCGGCCAGGCCCGACAACAGGCTCAGGACGGCTACCGCGACCAGCATGGGGCCGGGTGCCGACGTGGCCGTCCCCTCGCCGAAGGCGTCCTGCATCGCCCCGCGCTGTCTTTCCGGCAGTGCCTCCACCTCGGCCAGTACAGGCCGCAGCAACTGGTGCAGTGCGGAGAAGGCCAGGCTCGACTCCGACTCGCTGCCCTCGGCGCGCAGCACGCGAGCACCGCGGACTTCGGCCCGGCGCGCCACGTGCTCCAGCAGCGCGCTCTTGCCCGTTCCCGGGTCACCGACCAGCAGCAGCGCCGGGTCGGCCGTCACCGGGTCCACCGCGCGAAAGAGGCGTGCCAGTTCCGCGTCCCGGCCGACGACCGGCTCCGCCGTGTCCGGCTCCGCTCCCTTGACCGCACCGCGGTCGGTTGTGTGCTTGTCCACGGAGTCTCCCGGAATCGCGGCTTTCGGTCGGAGCCGCCTTGCGCCGGCCCACCCAGGCTACAAGTGGCCTGGTCCGGTGTCCGGGCGCACAGGTGCAGTCATGTTACGGATACCGCGCGCGCCGAGGCCGCTCGTACGGTCTCAGGAGAATTCCAACTCCCGAGGACGGCCATGGAACAGATCACGCTCGGCGATGTCACCATCACACGAGTATGGGAGTACTTCGGTTCCGTCGAAATGACGCCCGACACCTTCTTCCCCGACAGCCCGAAGGAAGCGTGGAACAGCGACGCCTCCTGGTTGAGCTCGCATTTCGTCGATTCCGACACCAATATCGTCAATTCCGCGATCCAGACCTGGCTGCTGCGCAGCGAAGGCAGGACCATCCTCGTCGACACCGGCGTGGGCAACCACAAGGACCGCCCCTACGCGCCGGTCTGGAACCGTCTCGAGACGGGCTTCCTGGCCAATCTCGCGCGCGCCGGTGTCGAACCCGAGGACGTCGACATCGTGATCAACACGCATCTCCACATCGATCACGTCGGCTGGAACACGTACCTGAACGGCCGGCAATGGGTGCCCACTTTTCCCAATGCCACCTATCTGATGCCGAAGGATGACTTCGACTTCTGGAATCCCGAGAACGGCCACAAGCCACTGCTCGGCCGCGGCAACCAGAACGTCTTCGAGGACAGCGTGGCGCCGGTGCACCGGGCCGGCCGGACGTTGCTGTGGGAAGGCAGCCACCGGATCGACGCCGGCCTCCGCCTCGACGCGGCTCCCGGACACACTCCCGGCTCCTCCGTACTGACCCTCGCTTCCGGGACGGACCGCGCGGTCTTCGTCGGGGACCTGCTGCACAGCCCCGTGCAGATCCTCGAGCCCGACTCCAACAGCTGCTTCTGCGAGGACCCCGCGGGCGCCCGCGCCACCCGTCGCAAGGTGCTGGGCTGGGCGGCGGACAACAACGCACTCGTGATCCCCGCACACCTGGGCGGCCACGGCGCCGCCGAAGTGGCACGCGAGGGGGACAAGTTCGCCATCAAGGGCTGGGCGCCCTTCGCCCCGTACACCGAGCAGGCCTGAGTCAGGCGGAAAGACAGCGAGACATGAGCCACCACCATCCCGAGCCCGTCGTGACCACGGCGCAGGGAGCCGTCCGCGGCCTGCGTCAGGGCGACACGTCCGTTTTCCTCAACATTCCCTACGCCGCCCCGCCCCGTGGCGCCGGCCGATTCGCACCGCCCCAGCCGCACGAGCCGTGGGACGGCGTACGGGACGCCACCGTGCCGGGTCCCAACGCGCCGCAGTCCGAGCGGAAGCTCGGCAGCGTCGACATGTCCCCCTACTTCGGCGCCGGCTGGAGCCGTGGCGAGGACTACCTCACCACCAACGTCTGGCAACCCGCCACCGCGGACGGCGGCCTGCCCGTCATGGTCTTCGTGCACGGCGGTGGATTCGTCGCCGGATCGACGCGGTCCGCGCTGTACGACGGCTCCGCCTTCGCCCGCGACGGCGTCGTCCTCGTCACCGTCAACTACCGGCTCGGTATCGCCGGGTTCCTCGACCTTCCCGGCGCACCCGCCAACCGCGGGCTGCTCGACGTCGTCGCCGCGCTGCGCTGGGTGCGGCAGAACATCGCCGCGTTCGGCGGGGACCCGCACAACGTCACCCTCTTCGGTCAGTCGGCCGGGGCGACCATCGTCGGCGGCGTCCTCGCGGCCCCGGAAGCCGCCGGCCTCTTTCGCCGGGCGATCGTCCAGAGCGGCAGCGGACTGGGAGCGTTCACCACCGAGCAGGCGGCCCGCGTCACCAGGGCGGCGGCCGAAGCCCTGGGCGTCGAACCCGAGGCCGGTGCCTTCGCGGACATCTCCGACGACCGTCTGGTCGAGGCCGCTTCCCGGCTCGCGGGCATCGACCTGCGGACCGAGACGCACCACGACCCGCTGATCGGACTCAGCCCCTTCAGCCTGGTCCTCGACACCCAGCCCGCCGAATCCGTCGCCGCGGGCCTGAGCAGCGACATCCCTCTGCTCGTCGGGACCAACACAGAAGAGGGCAACCTCTATCTCGTCCCGGTGAGCAAGTACGCCACCTCGACCGCCGGGGACGTCGACGACGTGGCGGAGCGCTCGCACCCGACGCCGGCGCGACTCGTCGAGACGTACCGGAAGGCGCGCCCCGAGGCGTCCTTCGGCGAACTGCGCTCCGCCATCATGGGCGACGCCCTGTTCGGCGCGGGTACCTGGGCCCTGGCCGACGCACACGCCGCCCGCTCCGGGTCCGGCACCTACGCCTACGAGTTCGCCTGGCGCTCCCACGCCCTGGACGATGCGCTCGGCGCCACCCACGCCGTCGAGCTGCCCTTCGTCTTCGACGCCGTCCACCTGCCGCGGCTGCACGGATCCGCCGCTCTGCTCGGCCCGGACAAGCCCCCCGCGGATCTCGCCGCCCGTATGCACGGGGCATGGGTCCGGTTCGCCAGGACCGGCGACCCCGGCTGGGACCCGTACGACGACGAGCGTCGGGCCACGATGCGCGTCGACGCCGAGTGGACACAGGCCGACGATCCCCGCGGACAGGAACGACAGGCCTGGCGCTGACTCTCCGGCCGCCCTTCCTCCTTCGTTCTCGTTGAAGAGCGTGCCGTCGAGAACGACGCGGATGGTCCGCCCGGCCCGGTTCGGGGCCGGGCGGCGAAGGCCGGTCAGGCGAACGCGGCCGCACGGGGACCTCCTCGGCGGCGCGGGGACGGTTCTGGTCGCGGCGGGATGGGGCGGGACGGGATCCCGTACGACGTGAGGCGGATCAGCGCGCCTGGGCCCCTGGGCCGCTGCTGCCCCGTACGACCAACCGGTGCGGGATGGTCAGGTCCAAGGCGGACACCTCGTTCTCCGGGCTGTAGATGCGGTCGGCCAGGCACTGCAGGGCACGTTCGGCGATCTGCCGCTTGTCGGGGGAGACGGTGGTCAGCGTCGGATGGCTGAAGCGGCCGTCCTCGATGTCGTCGAAGCCGACGATCGCGAGGTCGTCGGGCATGCGCAGCCCACGCGCGTGCGCCATGTGCATGACGCCCAGCGCCAGTTCGTCCGTGAAGGCGAACACGGCGTCCGGCAAGTCGCCGTCGGCGCCGTCGAGGAGTTCGGCCATGGCCCGGGCGCCGTCCTGCCGGTGCAGTGAGTCGACCGAGCGTTCCCAGTGCGGCCTCGGCGTGACGCCCGCGCGGCGCAGTGCTCTGCGGTAGCCCTCGGCGCGCTGCTCGGCGGTGCCGTTGTGCAGGTGCGGTTGCAGCCCGACAGCGGCGACGCGGCGGCGCCCGAGCGCCAGCAGATGGGTGGTCGCCTCGTCCGCGGCGGCCACGTTGTCCACGGCCACCCGGTCCGCCAGACCTTGCGGGCTGCGCTCGCCGAGCAGTACCACGGGCAGGGGGCGCGCGGTGGTCGCCACCTCCTGCGCCTCCAGTGCCCACGGGCTGATGATGAGGCCGTCCATGGCCCGGCCGCCGTCGCCGGTCAGCAGCCGTCGTTCCGCCTCCGGGTCACCGTGCGTCTGGTCGATGATCACCGTCCACGAGCGGCGCCGGGCCTCGTCGACCAGGAGGCCGGCGAGTTCGCCGAAGTAGGGCGAGTGCAGTTCCGGGATGGCGAGACCGATGACACCGGTGCGGCCCGCCCGGAGGTTGCGGGCGGCGAGATTGGGGCGGTACCCCAGCTCGTCGATCGCCTCCTGGACCCGCTGCCGGGTGTGTTCGGAGACCCGGGCGGAACCGTTGACCACGTTCGACACGGTGCGCGCCGAGACCCCGGCGCGGGCGGCTACGTCTTTCAGGCTGCTGCTCACCCGCACATCGTGGCATGCCCCAGGTGACGCTGACCAAGATCCCCTCCGAAGGGTATTGCCACGTTGAATTCAACGATGCAACATGTCTCGGGCAGTACTACCGCACGTGCAAGGAGGCACCCATGAGTCCGCACGCCCACCCCGGCGTCTGTCCGGCCGACCTCGATCCGGACGTGACCGCCGACGTCGAGGCCCTGTACTCGGACGGCATCACCGCCCGCAAGGGTGCCTTCGCCTCCGACTGGGCCGACCGGCTCCGCGAGGACATCGACGTGGCCTTCCAGGAGGCGATGGCACGGCCCGGCGGCGCCGTCGGACGCGGACCGCACCGCTACTACGTGGAGATCCATCCCGAGCAGCTGCGCGGCTTCGTCGACCTCGTCGACCACCCCTGGGTGCGGTCCGTGTGCGCCGCCGTGCTCGGCCCGGACTACCGCATCGTCGAGCTCGGCTTCGACGTGCCGCTCGAGGGTGCCGTCAACCAGCCCTGGCACCGGGACTTCCCCATGCCGGAGGAGACGCGCGCCGAACGGCGGCTGACCTCGCTGGCCTTCAACGTGACCGCCGTCGACACCGAGGAGGACATGGGCCCCTTCGAGATCGCGCCGGGCACCCAGTGGGACGACAGCCCGGAGTTCGGCCACGGCATGTTCCCGCCCCGTCCGCACTACCCGCGCTACGAGGAGCGTGCCGTGCGCAAGTACCCGCGGCGGGGCGACATCTCCGCGCGCACCGCACTGGCCATCCACCGCGGCACCAAGAACAACTCCGCGAAGTCCCGGCCCGTGCTGGTCCTGGGAGTCGACGGCCCCGAGGCCACCAACGGCGACCGGCACGACACGGCCGTCACCCGTACCTACTGGGAGTCCCTGCCCGAGCGGGTGCGGCGCCACCTGGACTGCCCGATCGTCGACGAGCTGGAGCCGATCACGCAGAAGCACACCATCGAGGGTCTGGTCATGGGCGATGCCTGAGCTGGCCACGGAGCGGGCGAACGCCGAGACGGCCGCCGGGGACCAGCGGAAGGCACCGGCCATGGTGTACGCGGTCGCGGGCGTGTCCGCCCTGGGCGGCCTGCTCTTCGGCTATGACACCGGCATCATCTCCGGTGCTCTGCTGCATCTGCGCGAGGACCTGGACCTGTCCTCCCGGGAACAGGAGATCGTCGTCAGCGTGATCCTGCTCGGCGCGATGGCCGGAGCACTGCTCGCGGGACGTCTGGCCGTACGGCACGGACGCCGCAAGGTCGTCATCGCGGTCGCGGTCGTCTTCGCCCTCGGGGCCGCGGCGGCCGCCGCGGCCCCCGGGGTGGGCAGCCTCGTCGCCGCGCGCTTCGTACTCGGACTGGCCGTCGGAGGCGCCTCCAACATGGTGCCGGTCTACATCGCCGAGGCGGCTCCCGCCGGCATCCGCGGCCGGCTCATGGTCCTGTTCCAGCTGATGGTCGCCTGCGGACAGCTCATCGCCTATCTCTGCGGGTGGGCACTGTCGGGCAGCGGCGGCTGGCGCACGATGTTCGCCCTGGCGGTCCTTCCCGCCGTGGCTCTGGGCGTCGGCATGCTGTTCCTGCCCGAAAGTCCACGCTGGCTGGTCGAGCGCGGCCGCCGGGAGGAGGCCGTCACGGTACTGGCCCGGCTCAGGCCGGCCGGTACGGACGCCCGCCGGGAGATCGACGAGATCACCGAGGTCGCCGCCGCCACTCCCGCGGGCGGCTGGCGCGACCTGCGACAGCGCTGGATGCGCCCCGCTCTGCTGATCGCCGTCGGCATCGCGGCCTTCTCCCAGCTCACGGGTATCAATGCCGTCGTCTACTACGCGCCGACGATCCTCGTCGACGCGGGATTCGGTGACTCGGCCGCCCTGCTCACCGGCGTCGGTATCGGCGTGATGCTGGTGATCGCCGGTGTGGTCGGTGCCATCGCCGTGGACCGGGTGGGCCGACGCCGGACGATGCTGTGGTTCCTGCCGGGCTCCGGGCTCGCCATGGCGGTCATGGCCCTGGCCTTCCTCGGTCCCGAGGGTTCGGCGATGCAACGCTGGACGGTGATCGTCGCGCTGTTCGCGTACATCCTGTTCAACGGGATCGGGATTCAGGCGGTGGTCTGGCTCATCGGGCCGGAGATCGTGCCGCTGAGCGTGCGAGGCCCGGCGACCAGTCTGGCCACCGTCACGCTGTGGGGTGTCGACCTGCTCATCGCGGTGACCGCCCTGACCGCCATCCAGGCCATCGGCCGCTCCGGCACGTTCTTCGTCTACGCGCTGATGAACGTCGCGTGCATCGCCTTCGTGGCGGCGAAGGTACCGGAAACCAGGGGGAAGTCCCTGGAGAGCATCGAGCGCGCGTTGCGACGCGGCGGCTCCTTCCGCAAGACGCTCCAGAACTCCTGACCGGAACGGACGAAGGGGGTCGGTCCCGAGCCTGCCGCCGTGCTGTCAGGGGGAGGAGCAGTGGCCGGGGCGGGCTCGGGATACGTCGTGAGGGGGACGGTTCAGAGGACTGCGGAGTGGCCCGGTGTCCGCGTGCCGGTGGCCGGCTCTTGGGCGGTCCGGAGCCGGCGGCGGCGCGGGCAGGGGGTCCTCGCGGTGGCCTGACGGACCGCCCCGGCCGTTCACCGGGCCGAGGCCGTCACCCTCGCCCACGAGGCCGGACTGGACTCTCCCGGCGAGTCCGCTGTACCGCCAACCCCTGCCGGCAGCCGGCATTCTGGAGATCGGGTGCGAGTCGGCCAGCTGGGTGTGCGGTCCGATGTCACACGAGGACCGCGCCAGCCGCTCGAAGCACGGAACCTCAGGACCGGCCGACGTCCAGGTGCGCCACTCGCGGGGGGTGTCCGGGCGGGTCGTCGACCGGCGCGGGGTGAACGGCGCGGACAGCGCCGTGTCGGCGTACAGGATCTCCCGGGCAGCCCGGCTCCGTCAGCGGCGGGGCAGGGCGAGCGCGCACAGGGCGAACATGATGGCGAATGCCGCCTGGACGAGCATGCAGATCGCCAGCGCGCTCGTGTAGGCCTGACCTGTCGGGGCTGTGGTTCCGGTCAGGGCCGCACCGAGTAGACCTCCGGCAACGGCGACGCCGAGGCCCATCGCGGCTTGCTGTGTGGTCTGAAGGACACCGGATGCCGCCCCCGCAGACGCCGGAGGGACCTCGGCGATCATCGCTCCGACGAGCGGCCCGAACATGAAGGCCTGACCGACACCGACTCCGACGAGGAGGGCGGCGAACGTCCACGAGTTCAGGCCGGCACCCTGGAGGAACACGGAGACGGCCGTGATGCCCAGAAGCACGGCTTGGATGAGTCCACCGATGGTGAGGAGCCTTCGGAACCCGAAACGGGACGCGAGCTTCCCCGACCAGATCGACACGGTGAGGAAGCACAGGGAGAACGGCAACAGCACGAGGGCCGCGTGCATGGGAGACCATCCGAGCCCCGTCTGCGTGGAGATCGCGTAGAGGAACGTGAAGGCACCGAACGCGGACTGGAGCATCAACGCCATCGCCAGCCCGACCCGGTAGGAGCGGAGTCGAAACAGGGGCGGCGGAACGAGCGGAACGCGGTCACCACGGTGCAGCCGCACCTGCCACCGCCAGAACGCTGCGAAGAGTACCGGCGTTGCCCCCAGCAGCACCCAGCACCAGACCGGCCAGCCCAGTGCGCCGCCCAGGGAGATCGGGATCATGAGTGCCAGCAGGGCGAGCCCGAGCAGCGTCGTCCCGATCAGGTCGAGCGACCGGTGGCCGGGCGCACTGGTGTCGGGCAGCCAGCGCAGCGCGGCACCAAACGCGATCGCGCCCATGAGCACGCTCATCGCGAAGATCATGCGCCACGGAGCACCGAGCAGGGGGACGGACAGCAAGACGCCGCCCAGGACCTGGCCGATCGCCGTGGCCCCGCCCGCGGTCGCACCGAACAGCGCGACAGCACGGGCACGTTCGGTTCCCCGGGTGGACGCCGTGATCGTCGCCAGCACCTGGGGGACCATGGCCGCGGCAGAGATTCCGGTCAGGGCCCGCGCGACGATCAACACGGTGATGCTCGGGGCCAGGGTCGCGGCCAGGGAGAACAGGGTGAACCCGGCCATGCCGAGCAGGAAGAGCCGGCGTCGCCCGTACAGATCCCCGAGCCTGCCCCCGAGGACCATCGGAATGGCGAACCCCAACGCGTACACCGACACCACCAACGACTGCTCGGCAGCCGTGGCCCCCAGAGAAGCACCGATGTCGGGCACGGCGATACCCGCCGCGGCGAAGCTGACCACCGACAGCAGCAACGCCGACAGTGTCGTCAGGAGCCGGCCCGTCCCCAGCCCCGGAGCCGACGGCTCGGACAGATCCCGTGCGGGCGGCGGCGCGGCGCGGTCGTCCCTCCTGCCGAGTTCGTCCGTACGGGAGGAAGGACTGTCATGCGGTGCGGAAGACGTGGTCATGCCGTCGATCATCAAGCGCCGCTCGTCCTGCGACCAGGAGTCCGTTTATGGGGGTACTGCCACCACCTGGATACCGGGTTCTCCGTACGACAGGATGGAGACATGACGCAGACCAGGCCCGCCGCGGTCCGGCGCGAGGTCGGTGACTTCCTCCGCAGCCGGCGCGAACGGGTGACCCCGCAGCAGGTAGGTCTCCCGTCCACGGGGCGACGGCGGACACCCGGACTACGGCGCGAAGAGGTCGCCGTCCTCGCCGGGGTCGGTGTCACCTGGTACACCTGGCTCGAACAAGGCCGGCCCATCAACGTCAGCGCTCATGTCCTCCAGGCGGTCGCCCGAGCCCTGCGACTGGATGACACCGAGAGGCGGCACCTGCACCAGCTCGCCGGATCGAGTACGCCGAAAACCGGACCCCCTGAAGGTGACCCGCGGCTCACCGCGACGTTCCAGCCTGTCCTGGACAAACTCGACCCGTTCCCCGCGTGTCTGCAGACCCCGCTGTTCGACGTGGTGGCGTACAACCGGGCCTACCGGTTCCTGTTCACCGACATGGACCTCATACCACCTGGTGAACGCAATTGCGCGGTGCAGTTCTTCACCGACCCCGACTGGCGCGGCCGCTACGTCGACGGTGACCTGGTCGCCGACCGGATGGTCGCGAGACTGCGCGCCGAGGTCGGCGCCGACATCGGCACCCCTGCCGCTGCCGGAATCGTTGACGACCTCCTGGAACGATCGAAGGAGTTCGCCCGTCTGTGGGCTCGTCACGACGTACTGCCCCAGCAGTACGAGACAAAACGCCTCGACAGCCCTCTTGTCGGGCAGCTCCAGCTCAACTTCGTCTCCACCGGCGTTACGGAGACGGGACACCGGATGACCGTGATGACGCCGGCCGATGAGTCCACCTCCCTACGGCTGACCCAGATGGCAGGCCTCACTGTCGCGACCACCCGGCCTCCTCATGTGTGAGCCGGTCTTCGCGCCCTACCGACCCGCCCCGGCGTCTCGGCCGCACCAGCCTCGCGCCGGGCGAGAGGTTCCACGCGGTTCACGGGGCGGCAGCCCGGATACGGAACGTCAGACCGTCCGGGCTGGTCAGACGCTGCTCGCCGACGCGATCGGGCCCGTCCGGCATCACGTGTCCCAGACCGCGTGCGCGGGCGGCCACAGCGTCCGGAGCGTCGACGGAGACGACGAGCTCCCAGCAGGGTGCGGGCTCCTCGGGGCCGTGCACCGGTACGAAGTCCGCGCAGCTGGGGACTGTGCCGAGCACGTCCTGGTAGAAGCGGCGGGCCTGCTCGGGGTGGGGACAGGAAAGGACCATGCGCTGTGGTGCGCGTGCCGACGGGGACCATCGGTTGGAAGGGTGTGTCTGCCACAGGGAGAACGCGGCGCCCACGGGATCGATCAGGGTGGCGATGCGGCCCTGGTCCCCGGCGTCGAAAGGCGCGAGCACGAGTTGGGCACCCGCCGTGGTGGCGGCTTCGGTGCGGGCCTCGATGTCGTCGACGGCGAGGTAGTAGGCGATGTGGGCAGGAGTGCCCGGAGGGTAGAGCGGAGAGCTGAGATCGCTCACGCCGCCGATCCGACGACCGTCGGCGAAGATCTTCGTCGCGCGGCGCCAGTCGCTTTCGTCCACGGCGAACCGCCAGCCCAGCACAGCGGAGAAGAAGGCTGTCGTGCCGGGAACGTCGTGCGTCTTGACATCCATCCAGCAGAACTCGTTCAGCGCACCGAGATGGGCTGTCTGCAACTGCCTGCCTCCTTGTCGTGTCGACCGACTGCCGTGATAGCCGACCCGCTGTCGCCTCAGCAACCCGTTTCGGGCCGGTAGCCGTGGAGGAGCTGGACCGGTCGCGGGCGGTGATCGACTCCTTGCGGCGTTCGCGCGCACCCGCTACATGTCAGCGCGGGCTGACGACGTATGGGTGATGGCGCCGTGCGCCGGGGAAACGGCCTGTGGCCGGGGCCTCCTCGGCGCAGACGAAGGACGCCCCGGCCACAGGCGGGAGTCGGAAGCCCCCGGCGGTCGTCGGGCTGATCAGGGCAGGATCGAGTCGACGTAGCCGCCGTCGACGCGCAGGGCGCCGCCGGTGGTCGCGGACGCGTGGGGCGAGGCGAGATAGACGACCATGTGGGCGATCTCCTCGGGCTCGATGAGGCGCTGGATCAGGGACTGCGGGCGGTGCTTGATCATGAACTCGCGCTGGGCCTCGTCCCAGGGCGGCTCGTCGCCGACCAGCTCACGGACGAAGTCCTCGACGCCGCCGGTGTGCGTCGGGCCGGCGATGACGGAGTTGACGGTCACGCCCGTGCCGGCCGCCTCCTTGGCGAAGCCGCGGCTGACGGCGAGCAGCGAGGTCTTGGTCATGCCGTAGTGGATCATCTCGGCGGGGATGACCACGGCCGAGTCGCTGGCGAGGTTGAGGACGCGGCCCCAGCCCCTTTCCGCCATGCCGGGCAGGTAGGCGCGGATGAGCCGGATGGCGGAGAGGACGTTCACCTCGAAGTAGCGGCGCCACTCGGCGTCGTCGATCTCCAGCGGGGCGGCGGAGCCGAAGATGCCCAGGTTGTTGACCAGGACGTCGACCGTCGGGACGGCCTCCAGTACGGACGCGGCGCCCTCCTCGGTCGCCAGGTCGCCCACGGCGGCGATGACGTCGTCGCTGTGGGAGTCGGCACGCACCCGGTCCATCGCGTCCGTGACGCGCTCCGCGCTCCGGCCGTTGACGGCGACCCGGGCACCGGCGCGGGCGAGGCCGACGGCGATGGCGTGTCCGATGCCCTGGGTGGAGCCGGTGACCAGGGCGGTGCGGCCGGAAAGGTCGATCTGCACGATGCTTCCTCCTCGTCGAGGGTGTGCGGCTGTACGTGCACCGATACCGACGCAGGCCGATGTCGCGATGCACGCGTCGATGCCGGTGTACGGCAGTCGCCCGAGTACCCGTTCCCGTGACACGAGGGACGGGGCAGACGCTCGGGGCGTTCGTGGCGGTGCCGTGCTCGGCGCGGAAGGCGCGCGGCTCGTCCCGCTGGAGCGCGGGTGCGGGTCGACGCCTCCCTGGACAAGCTCGGCCTCGACCACGTCGACCTCTGCCTGGTCCGCGATCCGTACCGTACGTGGAGACACACAAGGTGCTGGAGGCAAGTCCGCCGGGTCAGGCGGGGGTGGGCCGCGTCCGGTCGAGGAGGGGTTCGAGGCGGACGACGAGGCCCTTCGAGGTGGGCTGGTTGCTGATGTCGGCGACACTGTCCAGCGGCACCAGGACGTTCGTCTCGGGGTAGTAGGCGGCGGCCGAGCCCTTGGCGACCGGATAGGGAACGACCCCGAAGTTCTCGGCCCGGCGCTCGGAGCCGTCCGCCCACACGCTCACCAGGTCGACGCGATCTCCCTGGGCGAGGCCGAGTTCGCTCAGATCGGCCGGGTTGACGAGCACGACGTGGCGACTGCCGTGGATGCCGCGGTAGCGGTCGTCGTTGGTGTAGGGGACGGTGTTCCACTGGTCGTGCGAGCGCAGCGTCTGCAGCAGCAGATGGCCTTCGGGCGATCTGGGCACCACGCCCTCGTTGCGAGTGAACAGGGCTTTGCCGACCGCGTTGTTGAAGACGCCCTCGTTGACCGGGTTGGGGAGTTGGAAGCCTCCGGGCCGGGTCACCCGTGCGTTGAAGTCGTGGAAGCCCGGCACGACGCGGGAGATGCGGTCGCGGATGGTGCCGTAGTCGCCCTCGAAGGTGTCCCAGGGGATGTCCACCCTGCCGTCCAGGGTGAGCCGGGCGAGCCGGCACAGGATCGCGATCTCGCTCAGCAGCGTGCAGGAGGCCGGTTCCAGGCGGCCCTGGGAGGTGTGCACCTCGCTCATGGAGTTCTCGACAGTGACGAACTGCTCGCCGTCGGCCTGGACGTCACGCTCGGTGCGCCCCAGAGTCGGCAGGATCAGCGCGGTGTCTCCGCAGACGGTGTGCGAGCGGTTGAGCTTGGTGGAGATGTGCGCGGTCAGCCGGCACGAGCGCATCGCCTCCTCGGTGACCTCGCTGTCGGGAGCGGCGCGCACGAAGTTGCCGGCCAGGGCGAGGAACACCTTGACGCGCCCCTCGCGCATCGCCCTGATCGAGTTCACCGAGTCCAAGCCGTGCGGACGCGGCGGGTCGAAGCCGAACTCCTTCCGCAGGGCGTCGAGGAAGGTGTCCGGCATCTGCTCCCAGATCCCCATGGTGCGGTCGCCCTGGACGTTGCTGTGGCCGCGCACCGGGCAGGCGCCCGTGCCGGCGCGCCCCAGGTTGCCGCGCAGCATCAGGAAGTTGACGATCTCCCGGATGGTGGGCACGCCGTGCTTGTGCTGGGTGATGCCCATCGCCCAGCAGACGACGACGCGTTCGCTCCTGAGGACCTCGTCGCGGACCTTCTCGATCTCCTCGCGGGTCAGTCCCGTCGCCGCCCGCACGTCGTCCCAGTCCACCGTGCGGGCGTGCCGGGCGAACTCCTCGAAACCGGTGGTGTGGGCCTTGATGAAGTCGTGGTCCAGGACGGTGCCGGGCCGGGCGTCCTCGGCCTCCAGCAGCAGACGGTTGAGTGCCTGGAACAGGGCGAGGTCGCCGCCGGGCTTGATGTGCAGGAAGCGGTCGGCGAGCTGAGTGCCGCGTCCGACGACTCCGCGCGGCTTCTGCGGGTTCTTGAAGCGCCGCAGCCCGGCCTCCGGCAGCGGGTTGACCGCCACGATCCGGCCGCCGCCCCGCTTGGCCTTCTCCAGGGCGGACAGCTGCCGCGGGTGGTTGCTGCCCGGGTTCTGCCCGACCAGGAAGATCAGATCGGCGTGGTGGAGGTCGTCGAGACTGACGGTGCCCTTGCCGGTTCCCAGGGTCTCGCTCAGGGCGAAGCCGCTGGACTCGTGGCACATGTTGCTGCAGTCGGGCAGGTTGTTGGTGCCGAAGGCGCGGGCGAACAGCTGCAGGACGAAGGCGGCCTCGTTGCTGGCGCGGCCCGAGGTGTAGAAGACGGCCTCGTCGGGGGTGGCCAGCGTCTTCAGTTCCTGCGCGAGGACGCCCAGGGCGTCGTTCCAGCTGAGGGGCTCGTAGTGCGCGGAGCCGGGCCGTTTGACCATCGGCTCCGTGAGCCGGCCCTGCTGGTTGAGCCACATGTCGGAGCGGCCGGCGAGGTCGGCGACGCTGTGCTCACGGAAGAAGTCGGCGGTGACCCGGCGCGTGGTGGCCTCGTCGTTGATGTGCTTGGCGCCGTTCTCGCAGTACTCGTTGCGATGGCGCCGGCCCGGGGCCGGGTCCGCCCACGCACAGCCGGGGCAGTCGATCCCGCCCACCTGGTTCATGGTCAGCAGGTCCACCCCGGTCTTGCGCGGGGACGTCTGCTCCAGGGAGTACTCCAGCGCGTGCACGACCGCGGGTACTCCCGCGGCCCACTTCTTCGGCGGTGTCACGGAGAGTCTGGTCTCCGACTCCTCGCCGGCCGGGTTCTGCATGGGTTCGCCTTTCTCTCGCCGTGTCCGGCACACCGGTCAGCCGACGGGCCACTGGGCCACGCGGCTCCTGGGCGGCTCCGGTCGATCGTGTTGCACGCGGCCGTTGCGGATCGTGCCGCGCCAGGCGCCGCCCTCCTGGCCCAGCCCCTCGATGAACCGCTTGAACCTCGTGAGCTCGCCGCGCACCGGCCGGGCGGTGAGCCGGGCGGCCCTGGACGAACGGGTGAGGATCCTCGCGGCTCCCCGCGGTTCCAGGAACATCCGGACAGTGATCGCGGTGCCGCCGGATTCCGTCGGCCGGAACTCGACCTCGCCCTGGTGGCGAGGGCTCTGTTCCAGACCGCGCCAGGCCAGGTAGGCGTCGGGATCCTGCTCCACGGTCTCGACCGCGAAGCGGTGGCGCAGGGGACCGTAGCCGATGGTCCAGACGGTCACGGTGGGCCTGACCTGCTCGACGCCACGCACCACGGCCGAGAACCGCGGGAAGGCCTTGAACTGCGTCCACTGGTTGTACGCCGTCCGCACCGGCACCGCGACCTCGACCGTCTCCTCGACGTGCCGCTCGCGCAGCGGGCGACGGCGCGTGACCCCGTCACCGTCGGTGCGCGTCCCCGGCGTGTGCGGCACGGCCCGCTGGGCGTCGTCTTCGTGCGCCATCGTGGTCTCTTTTCCGGTGAGGGATCCGGGCGTCCAGGCACCCGGACTCCCCTCGTGCGTCAGGGCTCCCCTACCGGTTCCCACATCGAGCGCTTCGAGTCACCCCCGATGCGTCCGTGTCCCCGGGCGACTCGGCTCCCTGCGCTGCCGCCGCCCGCGATGCCCCGCCTGCCGCCTGTGAGGGGGACGCGGGTGGGTGTGTCCGTGCCCGGCACGGGTGCGGTGGTGGAGCCAGCGCTGGGTCGGTAGTGACTACGCTCCGTCGAACTCTGGCCTTTGGGGTCGATCGGCTCGGAGCCGTCGCGCGACGGGTCACGGGAGTGAGAGACCGCAACCGGCCCCGCCTCAGCCGCCGTGGGTCCGGGGCTCGGGCGACGCGTTCGCCCGGACGGACCGTTGCTCGGACGGGTCGCCGCCTCCGTACGCCGCAGGACGGGCTGCCGTCCCTGTGCCCGTGAGAGTGCCCGGCGGTTAGAGTTCCCCCATGAACAGGCAGGCCCCGACGCTGGAGGATGTCGCGCGGGAGGCGGGGGTCTCCCGCGCCACCGTGTCGCGGGTCGTGAACGGCGTACGCAACGTCGATCCGAGCATCCAGGACCTGGTCCGCAGCGCGATCGAGCGGACGGGCTACACGCCGAACCGGGCGGCGCGGGCGCTGGTCACCCGACGCACCGGAGCCGTCGCCCTCATCGTCTCCGGCGCGGGCGACGCCTTCGCCGGCCGCGTGTTCGCCGACCCGTTCTTCGGCCGTGTCGTCAACGGAGTCGTGGGGTACCTCCGGGCACACGCGACGCAGCCGGTTCTGCTGTTCGCCGAGTCCGAGGCGGCGCGGAAGCAGGTGGTCGACTACGTGGGGCAGGGCAGTACGGACGGCGCGCTGGTGGTCTCCGTGCAACCGGACGACCCTCTGCCGGACATGCTCCTCTCCGCCCGCGTCCCCACGGTGCTGTTCGCACGTCCCGCCCGGGCGACACCGGTCGGTTGCGTCGATCTGGACCACTGTGCGGGGGGACGCCTGGCCGGACAGCACCTGCTGGCTCGCGGCTGCCGCCGCATCGCGGTGATCGGCGCTCCGCCGGATCTCAGGGCCGGCCGGGAACGCCTCGCCGGATTCCGCGACGCCCTGGCCCGCGCGGGGCATGACAGCCCTCCCGTGGCCGAGGGCGTCTTCACACTGGACAGCGGGGCGGCGGCCATGGCCGCACTGCTGCACGACCACCCCGATGTCGACGGCGTGTTCGCGGCCAACGACCTGATGGCCCAGGGTGCCTGCCAGGTCCTGCGGGAACTGGGCAGGCGCATACCGGAGGACGTCGCCGTCGTCGGGTTCGACGATTCGAGCATCGCGGTGACATGCCGGCCGCCGCTGACCACCGTGCGCCAGCCGGTGGAGGACATGGCGGCGGCCATGGCCAGGATGCTCGGCGAGCAGGTGCAGGACACCCTTACCGAGCCGCGCACCCTCGTCTTCGAACCGGAACTGGTCGTACGCGAGTCCGCCTGATCCGGCGCGTCCCGCGCCGGCCGGACAGCACCGGGCGTGCCCCGCCGCCGGGCGTGCCTCGTGGCAGCCGGCGGCGGGGCGCCCGAAGCCGGCACGGTCAGGCGTGGGACTCCCGGTGGGCACGGATGATCTCCGCGTACCGCAGACCGCTCGTCTTGACGGTACGGGTCTGTGTCGCGTAGTCGACGTGGACGAGGCCGAAGCGCTTGTCGTAGCCGTAGGCCCATTCGAAGTTGTCGAGCAGGGACCAGGCGTAGTAGCCGGCCAGCGGCGCGCCCTTGCGGATGGCCCGGGCGCAGGCGTTCACGTGCTGTTCCAGGTAGCGTGCCCGGTCGGGATCGTGGACGGAGCCGTCGGGGGAGACGGTGTCCGGGAAGGCGGAGCCGTTCTCGGTGACGTACAGCTCGCGGACTTGGTAGTCGTCGGTCAGGCGCAGCAGCAGGGCCTCCAGGCCCCCGGCGTCCATCTGCCAGTCCATGCCGGTGCGCGGCACGTCGGGCAGCCGGACCTCACGGGCGTAGGGGACGGGGCCCCGGGGGTCGTCGGCGACGGTCGCCGGGAAGTAGTAGTTGAGGCCGTGCCAGTCGAGGTGCGAGGCGATCGTGTTCAGGTCGCCCGCGCGCTCCGGCAGGTCCACGCCGTACAGCTCGCGCATGTCGGCGGGGAAGCCGCGGCCGTAGACCGGGTCGAGCCACCAGCGGTTGGTGTGGCCGTCCATGCGGGTCGCCGCCGCGATGTCCTCCGGGCGGGTCGACGCGGCCTCGACGGGGGAGTGGTTGGTGACGAGGCCGACCCGCGCCCCCGGGACCGCCGCGCGGACCGCCCGGGTGGCGAGGCCGTGGGCGAGCAGCAGGTGGTACGAGGCGTGCACGGCGGCGGTCAGGTCGGTCAGGCCGGGTGCCATCCGGCCCTCCAGGTGGCCGATCCAGGCGGAGCAGAGGGGTTCGTTGAGAGTGGCCCACCGGGTGACGCGGTCGCCGAGCCGGGCGGCGACGACGGACGCGTAGTCGGCGAGGTGCTCTGCGGTGTCCCGTACGGTCCAGCCGCCACGGTCCTGGAGGGCTTGGGGGAGGTCCCAGTGGTAGAGGGTGATGTTGGGGGTGATGCCGGCGTCGAGGAGGGCGTCGACGAGGCGGTCGTAGAAGTCGAGGCCGGCCGCGTTGACCGGTCCGTCACCGGCGGGCATCACGCGGGGCCAGGCGATGGACATGCGGTAGGCGTCGGTGCCCATCCGCTTCATCAGGGCGATGTCCTCGGGCCACCGGTGGTAGTGGTCGCAGGCCACGTCGCCGTGGTCGTCGCCCGCGACCTTGCCCGGGGTGTGGGAGAAGGTGTCCCAGATCGACGGTGCCCGGCCGTCCTCCGTGGCGGCGCCCTCGATCTGGTAGGCGGAGGTGGCCGTGCCCCAGGTGAAGTCGGCGGGGAAGGCGGCGAGGTCGAGCGATTCGGACACAGAGAGCCTCTCTGGGGTGGGCGGGAAAGGGATGCCGGTGGTGAGCCGGCGGCTACTTGACGGCGCCGGCGGTGAGGCCGGTGACGAGGTAGCGCTGGAGGAGCAGGAAGCCGGCGACGACGGGCAGGCTGACGACGAGTGAGGCGGCCATGATCTGGTTCCAGTACACGTCGTTCTGGGTGGAGTAGCCCTGCAGGCCGACGGCGAGGGTGCGGGTGGTCTCGTTGGTCATGACGGAGGCGAAGAGCACCTCGCCCCAGGCGGTCATGAACGCGTAGACGGCGACGGCGACGATGCCGGGGATCGCGGCGGGCACGATGACCCGGAACAGGGCGCCGAGCGGCCCGCAGCCGTCCACCTTGGCGGCCTCGTCGAGGTCTCTGGGCACCGAGTCGAAGTATCCGATCAGCATCCAGATGGAGAAGGGCAGCGAGAAGGTGAGGTACGTGAGGATCAGGCCGAAGCGGGAGCCGAAGAGCGCGATGCCGGTGGCGTTGCCGATGTTGACGTAGATGAGGAACAGCGGCAGCAGGAACAGGATGCCGGGGAACATCTGGGTCGACAGCACCGTCACCGTGAAGAGGCGCTTGCCGCGGAAGGAGTAGCGGCTGACCGCGTAGGCCGCGAACACGGCGATGGTGACGGAGCAGACGGTCGCCGCACCGGCCACGATCAGCGAGTTCATGAAGTAGTCGGCCAGCGGGACCGTGTCCCAGATGTCGAAGTACGGGCGGACGGTGAGGCCCGAGGGGATCCACGCGAACTTCCCCGACACGTCCTCCAGCGGTTTGAGCGAGCTGGAGATCATCACGTACACCGGCAGCAGCACGAAGACGGTGAGGAGGGTCAGGAAGATCCGCCGGCTCCACAGGAAGGACCGCGGGGCGGCCATCGGGGAGCGGGGCCGGCGGAGGGCTGGGCTAGGCATCGGTGGCCTTCCTTCCTCGGGTGGTGAACCAGAGGTAGACGCCCGTCACCACGAGAAGGAACAGGAGCAGCAGCACCGACATCGCGGAGCCCGTCCCGAAGTTCCAGGTCTGGAACGAGGACTGGTAGATGTGGATCGAGATCAGGTCCGCGGCTTCCGGTGCCGCCTTGCCGAACAGGACGAACGGGGTGTTGAAGTCGTTGAAGGTCCACAGGAACAGCACCAGGACGAGGACCTGGTTGACGGGGCGCAGGGCCGGCAGGGTGATGCGGCGGACCTGCTGCCAGACGCCGGCGCCGTCGAGGGCGGCGGCCTCGTAGATGTCCTTCGGGATGTTCTGGAGCCCGGCCATGATGATGAGGAAGGCGAAGGGCCAGCCCTTCCACACCGAGACGACGAGCAGGGCGATGAAGCTGTTGTCGCCGATCAGCCAGAACGGGGGGCTGCCGGTGAGGCCCAGTTGGTCGTGCAGCACGTGGTTCACCAGGCCGTTGTCCCGCTGGAACATGAACGACCAGGTGATGACGGCGGCGTAGACGGGCAGTGCGTACGGGACGAGGAAGAGCGTGCGCAGGACGCCCCGGCCGCGGAAGGTCTCCTGCATGAAGATCGCCGCGGCCACGCCGAGCAGCCAGCACAGGCCGACCGAGAGCACGGTGAACAGGCAGGTGGTGAGGAACGAACTCAGCAGCGCCTCGCCCACGGGGGCGTCGAAGTCGACTGCCAGGGAGTAGTTGTCGAGGCCGGCCCAGGGGGCGGTGCCCCAGTCGCGGATGTAGAACTGGGTCAGCTCCTTGAAGCTGACGACGATGCCGATCACCATCGGCACGAGGTGGACCAGCAGTTCGAGCAGCAGTGCGGGGAGCAGCAGCAGGTACGGCAGCCCGACGCGGCGCAGCCGCCCGGGGCGGCGCCCGCGCGGTGTCGCCCCGGGGTCGTTCTTCCGTGCCGTCCGCTCGCCTGCCTTCAGGGCAGCGGTGGTGGTCATGGCGGTGTCCGCGCTCACTTCTTGGGCATCTGCTGCTGGGCCTTCTCGAGCCCCGCCCGCACTGACTCGGTGGTCACCGCACGGCCGGCGGCGGCGTCGACGAAGAGCTCCTTGACGGCGGTGCCGACGACGGTCTCGAACTGCGACTCCTCGGGGACCTGCGGCAGCGCCGTGGCGCTGGTGGCGAGGGTGTCCCTGAGCACGGAGAGCGCCGGGGTGCTGAAGGCCGGGTCCTGCTGGGCGGCCTTGACCGGCGGGATGGAACCGTACGCCTCGTTCAGGATGACCTGCTCCTCGTCACTGGTCATGAACTTCACGAACTTCTTGGCGCCGTCGATGTTCTTGGTGTTCTTGAAGACGGCCAGGTTGATGCCGGCGACCATGGAGTTGGTGGCCTTGCCCGGGCCGGGCTCGCCGGACTGCACGGGGGCGGGTGCGACGCCCCACTCGTCCTCGTCCATGCCCTGCGACTTGAAGGTGGCCGACGCCGTCTGCCACAGCACCATGGCCGTCTTGTCCTTGGCGAAGTCGCTCAGGGACTGGTTCTGCGCGTACTCGGCGTTGCCCGGCGCGACGATCTTGTCCTTGGCCATCAGGTCGACGTACTGCTTCACCGCCGCCACCGCGCCGTCGGAGGTGAAGTCGGCCTTGCCGTCGGCGGTGAAGAAGTCCGCGCCGTGCTGCTTGGCCAGGACGAAGACCTGGTGGATGTTGTTCGACAGGTTGGAGCCCTCGGCGCCCAGCCCCCACTTGCCGTCCTTGGAGAGCTTCTTGCCGGTCTCGGCCAGCTCCTCCCAGGTCGCCGGCGGCTTCTCGATGCCGGCGTCGGCGAACATCTTCTTGTTGTAGTAGAGCGCGTAGGCCATGGAGTACAGCGGCACGGCGGCCGGGTCCTGGCCCGGGACGCCGGTGGAGCCGAGCGCGGACTCCACGAAGCGGTCCCTGCCGCCGATCGTCTCGAAGTTCTTCGTGTCCCAGGGCAGCAGGGCGCCGCCGGACTGGAGCGACGCGCTCCAGGTGTTGCCGATGTTGAGGACGTCCGGGCCCTGACCGGAGGTGGTGGCGGTGAGGATGCGGTTGAGGAGGTCCCCCCAGGGCACCACCTCCAGCTTCACCTCGATGCCCGTCTCCTTCTCGAACTTGTCGAGCTCCGGCTGGAGGACCTTCTTGTCCACCTCCAGGTTCGCGCCCTGGTTCGAGGCCCAGTAAGTAAGGGTCTTCGGCTGCTCGTTGGAACCTTCGGTGCCGGTCGACCCCCCACCGCAGGCCGCCAGGGTGAGGGCGAACGAGAGGGTGACGGCGCCGACGGCTGCGGTTCTGCTTCTGCGCATGACTCCAGAGGCCTTCCGGGAGGTGACGAGATCGCTCGTGGAGACGGGCCCGGGCAGCGCTCTGCCGCCCCCGAAACCTCCACGGCTTAATTTAGGATGTGAGTTAAGCTTCAGGTGGAAGAGCGCGTCAAGAGCTCGGCCACAGGTAAGTTGCGGTGACGACTTCGGAGCGAGGGGACAGGGTGAAAGTGCGCAGTGGCCGTACAGTGCGTGACCTGCGGCGGGAGAATCGCACCGCGGTATTGCAACGGTTGTATTTCGACGGACCGCTCAGCCGGTTCTCCCTGGGGCCGGCCACCGGGCTGAGTTCGGGCTCGGTGAGCAACGTGGTCTCCGAACTGGTCGCCGAAGGACTGGTGGAGGAGGCGGGCAGCGTCGACTCGGCAGGTGGCCGGCCCCGCACACTGCTGCGCGTCAGCGCGGGGAGCGGCTACATGATCGGCGTCGACATCGGCGAGACCCGGGTGCGGATCGAACTCTTCGACCTCGCCCTCACCGAGCTGGCACGAGCCGAGAAACCGCTGGAGACCGACGGTCCGAGCCGCCTCGACCGCTACGACGTCGGCGTCGTCGTGACACACCTGCGCGAGGGCATCCGCGAGGTGCTGGACGAGGCCGGCATCGCGGCGGAGCGGCTGCTCGGCGTCGGCATCGGAGTGCCGGGCATCGTCGCCAGGGCCCCGGAGACCGGCGCCGTCGTGCACGGCCAGACGATCGGCTGGGACGCCGTTCCCCTGGAGCGGCTGCTGCGTGAGTCCCGGATCCTGCCCGAGACCGTGCCGTACCACATCGACAACGGCGCCAAGACGCTCGGCCAGGCGGAGATGTGGTTCGGCGCCGGCCGGGGCGCGCAGAACGTGGCGGTGGTGCTCTTCGGCTCCGGCGTCGGCGCCTGCGTCGTCGGTGACGACATGGGTCCGGCCCGGGCGGTGGAGTGGGGACACCTGACGGTGCGGGTACGCGGGCGCCGGTGCCGCTGCGGTGCCCTCGGCTGTCTGGAGGCGTACGCGGGCGCCGAGGCGCTGCTCCAACGCTGGGCGGAGGCGGGCGGACGCCCGCCCGCGGGCGCGGACGAGGAGACGGCGCTCACCGCGATGCTCGCGGCCGCGTACCCGGAACCTGACCCGACAGGGACCGGCCCAAAACCCGATGCCACGGCCCTTGCCGTCCTCGACGAGACCGCCGAGTATCTCGGCGCCGGGTTCTCCGACCTGATCAACCTCTTCCAGCCCGAACGCATCCTGGTCGGCGGCTGGGCCGGACTGCAGCTCGGCCGGCGCTTCCTGGACTCGGTGACGGCCCACGCCACCTCGTACGCCCTCGCCCACCCCGCCGCCCGGGTCCGCATCGACCTCGGCACCCTGGGGCCGGACGCCGTC
The DNA here is from genome assembly GCF_044331465.1 of Streptomyces sp. NPDC017225. NCBI lineage: Bacteria > Bacillati > Actinomycetota > Actinomycetes > Kitasatosporales > Streptomycetaceae > Streptomyces > Streptomyces sp. NPDC017225. The sequence continues at coordinate 585,697 of NZ_JBIRNE010000002.1, forward strand.
ACCGTGGGCGCCGCGGTGCTGCCGCTCGCCGGCTTCTTCGCGCGCGGCGGCCGGCCGGAGGAGGCCGAAGCGGTGGAGCCGGATCCGGCGTGGCGGACGGCTCTGCGGGAACGCTCGGTGCGGTGAGCGGTGCCCGCGGGCCTCGGCGGAGCTCTCCGGGCAGCCGGACCGGCAGTCTCCCAGGTCTGCCGCCGCTTCGAGCGGGGGACCCGGTGTACGCGTCGAGCCCGGGCCCGTGCGCGGTCGGCCACCACCGCGGGCCGCGTGGTGCCCGGACATCGGCCGGGAGCGCGGTGCCCGGGAAGCCCCCCGCAGCGAGCGCGCGGGTCCCGGCCCGGTGCCGCGGCTCCGGCGCACGCGCCGCCCGGACCGCCCGCCACCCGTCAGGGGGTGCCGACCGTGATCCTCCCCTCCCACCGCGTGTCCCCCGCCGACCTGCCCACCATGAGCCGGTAGGGACCGGGCTCCGTGGCCCAGCCGCGGTTCGTCTCCGACCAGTGCCGCAGGGCGCGCGGGCCCACCACCACCTCGGCACTCGCCGTCCGGCCCGCTTCCGCCCGAAGAGCGGCGTATCCGGCGAACCAGCGCACCGGACGCTCCACCGCCGAACCGGGGCGGGCCAGGTAGACCTGCGCGACCTCGCGCCCTGCGCGGGTGCCCGTGTTGCGTACCGTCACCCGGACCGTGAAGGGCTCGCCCGCGGTGACGTGCGCGGGAGCGTCCACGGCCGTGTACTCCCAGGTCGTGTAGCCGAGTCCGTGACCGAACCAGTAGGCGGGCTCGCCTCCGGCCCGCAGCCACGCCCGGTGACCGATGTGCAGTCCCTCGGCGTAGTCGAGCCGGCCGTCGACCGGCCGGGTACGGGTGACGGGTGCGTCCGAGAGGGATCCGGCCCAGGTGGTGGGGAGCCGGCCGCCGGGTTCGGTGAGGCCGAACAGGACGTCGGCCAGTCCCGCGCCGGCCTCCTGGCCCGGGAACCAGGTGAGCAGCACGGCGCCCGCTTCCCGGCGCCAGGGCAGCTCGACGGGACCGCCGCTGTTGACGACCACGACCGTGCGCGGATTCGCGGCGGCCACCGCGCGGACCAGTTCGTCCTGGTGCCCCCCGAGCGACAGCCCGGCGCGGTCGTACCCTTCGGTCTCGCTGTGCTCGGTGGTGCCGACCACCACGATCGCCGCGTCGGCGTCCCGGGCCGCCCGCACCGCGTCCTCCAGCGCGAGCGCCGGATCGGGTTCCGGCGGAGCAGCGGCGACGACGGTGGCGCGTCCCCGTCCGGGCACCAGTTCGCGTCGGGCCACCACGTGTACGGGACGCCCGGCGGCCAGTACCGTCCGTGCCGTGTGCAGGGGCGGGCTGACGTGGATGACGGCCGGGTCGTCCGTGTCACCGGGGAACTCCCCGTCCAGGAGCGTGCGGTCGTCGACGGTGAGCGTCATGCGTCCGAAGCCCCCGACACCGAACGTCCACTCGCCCGGCCGACGGGCGCGCAGCACGGCGCAGATCTCCACCGTGCGGGCGCCGGGAGGCAGCTCCGGCTCCAGCTGCCGGCCCGAGAGCCGGTGCTCCGCGTACAGCTCCCGCCCCGCCGCGTCCAGCACTCGCAGGCGTACGCCGGGGGCGCCCGAGACCGGGTCGGTGCACCGGTCCGTGCCGAGGGGGGCCGGCGGCGCCCCTGGTGACGGACCGGGCTCGTACACCACCCGGGCGCGTCCTCGCAGCCGGGAGCGGACGCCCGCCAGCGGGGTGACCACGTCGGAGCAGAAGACGCCCGCGCTGCCGCCTCCCTGGACGCGCGGCGACGCGGCGTGCGCGCCGACCACCGCGACGGTGGACAGCCCGGCGGGGTCGAGCGGCAGGACGGCGCTGTTGCGCAGCAGAACCGAACCGGCGCCGACGGCGCGACGCAGCAGCGCCCGGGTGCCGCGGGACGCCGTCGCCGGTGCCCGGCGCGGGCGAAGCGGTCCCAGCGCGCCCACGCGGCCGGCGAGGCGGAGCAGCCGGCGCACCTTGTCGTCGACCGCCCCCTCACGGACCAGGCCGTCCTTCACCGCCCGCACCAGCGCCCCGCCCCAGAAACCGTCCGGGCCCGGCATCGCCAGGTCGAGGGCGGCGCGACCGGTCTCCCCGGTGGTGCGCACGGCCGCCCAGTCGGAGACGGCGACTCCGTCGAACCCCCATTCCCCCTTGAGGGGTTCCGCCAGGAGCGGGCTGGCCGTCATGGTCGTACCGCCGACGGCGTTGTAGCCCGCCATCACGAGCCACACCCCGGCCTCGACGGCCGCCTCGAAGGGCGCGAGGTACACCTCTCGCAGGGTGCGCTCGGACACCCGGACGTCGACGGTCAGCCGGTCGGTCTCGGAGTCGTTGCCGACGTAGTGCTTGGCGGTGGCCGCCACCCCGAGGGCCTGGACGCCCCGGATCAGCGCGGCCCCGGTACGGCCGGTCAGTTCCGGGTCCTCGGAGAAGCACTCGAAGTGCCGGCCGCCCAGCGGACTCCGGTGGAGGTTGAGCGTGGGGGCCAGCACCACGTCGACGCCCCTGCGGAGGGCCTCGGTGGCGAGCAGGCCCCCGAGCCGCTCCACCAGTTCCTCGTCCCACATGGCGCCCAGCGCGGAGGCGGAGGGCAGCAGGACCGAAGCGCGCCGATCGTCCCATGCCTCGCCACGCACCCCGGCGGGCCCGTCCGAGGTCACCATCTCCCGCAGTCCGATCCCGGGCTCACCGGCGGTGCGCCAGGTCGTCGCGCCGGTGAGCAGGCGCACCTTCTGTTCGAGGCTCAGCCCGCCGATGAGCCGGTCGAGTGTCTCGTCGTCCATTCCCCGCCCCACTTCCCGCCCCCGCCGGACTGGGAGAGCGCTCTCCCAACCATTCGACGAGCTCCTCCCTTTCGTCAAGCCCTCCCCGGACCGGCGGCGGACGCAGGCACGCGGGCAGCGGAAGGGGCCCGACGGCACCCGCGCCGAGCGGGTGGTCGGGCCCCTGGGAACCGGACGGGTCAGGGCAGACGGTGGTCCGCGTTCAGCACCGCGCCGCGCTCCGGGTGGTTCTGGTCGTAACCGCGGGTGTCGCACTGGAGGCCGCCCACGATGCAGTGGTCGACCAGTGCCTTGAGGGTCCGCTCCTCCCAGGCGTTGAAGAAGTCGTAGTGGAAGGAGTAGCCGCGTCCACTGGCCAGGCGGACGTCGCTCATGTCGCCGTTGACCGGGAAGGCCATCTTGAACTCGATCATCGGCAGGGCGACCGGGTGGGAGGCCGGGCACATGTTGTCGTTGGTGCCGGGTTTGACGACCGGGTAGGCCATGTGGCTCTTGTGGTCGGGGGTGTCGAGGTGCTTGCCGTCCCAGCAACTGGGTGCCTGGAAGCGGAGGTTGAGCTGGACGTCGGGCCGGCCCGGGCAGCTCGCCGGGAAGTCGACGTTGAAGAAGCTGTCACCGCACTCCCAGCCCTCCACGAAGCCCTTGTGGCCGCGGAACTCCTGGGCGCTCTGCATGGGGTCGCCGACGACGTACCGCAGTCCCTTGGGGAAGGGCCGCACACTGGTGTAGTCGGTGACACCGGCCTTGTAGTAGATGACCTGCGGGCCGACGGGGAGGATCTTCTCGTCCCCCTTGTACAGGGACGGCATCCAGTACGCGGAGGCGTCGGCCGGTGCGAGACAGGTGGTGTCGCCGCCGTAGAGGCTCGCCGTCGTGCTGCCGGCGTTCGTCGACGTGTTGCCCATGAAGGTGTGGTCGTGGGACCTGCCCGGCTGCCCCGGGTACACGATCGGGTCGTCCGGCGCGGTGTGCGTGACGGCGCAGTCGGCCTGGAACTCCTTGTGGTAGCGCGGGGGAGGGGTGGCCTCGGACGGGGTCACCCCGGTCACCGGGGGAACGGCCGGGATGTACCCGTCGCCGTCGGGATCGTCGGCGGACGCCCGGGTCGACGCCGCCGTGGTGTGCCCGGCGTGAGCGCCGGCCGGGGCGGCCGGGTCGGCCGCCGTGGCGACGGTGCCGACACCGAGCACACTTGCGATCAGGGCGCTGCCGAGTAACAGCGCGGGGAGTTTCGAACGTGGTCTCATGGGGCCTCCTGCCCGCCGAGGTGCCGAGTGGGGGTGGTGCGAAGGGCGCCGCCGGACGCCCTTCGCCGTCAGCTGTAGATGCCGAACTCGTGCAGCGAGTAGCCCCAGCCGGTGCCACGCCCCGTCAGGTGCAGTCGCACGTGCCGTGCGGTCTCCGTGACGTCGATGGTGTCGATGTCACCGTTGCCGGCACTCGTGGTGTGGACCGTGCGCCAGGTGGTGCCGTCGTCCGAGACCTGGACCTCGTAGGACTTGGCGTAGGCGGGGTCCCAGACGAGCTGGAGCTCGCGGATGGGCGTGGCGGTGCCGAGGTCGACCTGGATCCACTGCGGGTCGCTCCAGTCGCTGGCCCAGCGCGTGTCCGTCCTGCCGTCCGTCGCCTTGGTGGGCTCGCACGGGCAGTCGCCGTACGACGGCTGGAAGGAGGACGCGGTGGTGGGCTTGTTCAGCGCCACGTTCGTGCCGGTGACCGGCGGGGCGACGACCTTCACCGACTTGGTCTCGATGCCGGCGTTGCCGCGGCCGTCCTCGGCCTGGATGTACACCTTCCACACGCCGAGCTTCTCCGGGGCCGTCACGGCGAAGGTGCCGTTGCCGGCGGATCGCCACTCGGCCTCCACCAGGCGCTTGTCGCCGCTCGCGTAGTTGCCGCTGAGGAAGACCTTGTACGTGATCGGGTCGCCGTCGGGGTCGCGCACGTCCGCCCGGACGGTGAACTCCTCGCCCGCCGCGGCCGACGAGGCGGGGTCGACGGCCATGTCCGTGATGACGGGCGGGGTGTTGTCACCGCTGGTCGATCCGCTGTACGCCTTCTTGACGGCGTAGTAGGACAGCCTCTTCAGCCCGTCGGGCACCAGGTTGAACCAGATGCCGCCGAAGTCGTGCTCGACGCCGTAGTGGAAGAGGGTGGCGCCCAGCGCGACGCCCTCGTGGCCGGTGACGCAGTCCCAGGCCTTGGCGTACCCCTCGGCCTTCTGCACGTCGGTCGGCTCGTCGGGGACGCCGTTGGCGTCGTCGGGCACCTCCCACTCACCGGCCGGACCGCCCTCGGTGATGATGTACGGCTTGGTGTAGCCGCCCTCCTCCCAGTCCTCCTGGACGCCGCAGATGTCGCCGTAGGAGTTCATCGAGTACAGGTCGAGGTCGGGCGCGTTGCGCTTGTAGTACGGCCAGGCTCCCGTCCAGGCGTCGGTGGAGGTGACGGGGTGGTCGGGGTCGATGCTGTGGATCTTCTTGGCGACGTCGTTGACGAAACCGGTGTAGGCGTTGCGCTGCGTCTCCAACTCCGCCCCGCTGTAGCAGTTCTGCAGACCGAGGACCGACTCGTTGCCGACGTTCCACATGAGGGTCGCCGGGTGGCTCTTGTAGGCCTCCACCCACTTGGCGAACTCGGTGAGCATGTTGTTCTTGTACGTGGTGTCGGTGACGTAGTCGACGCAGCCGCCGGAGCCGGGACCGCCGCCGGGCTGCAGCCAGAAGCCGTTGACGACGCGGATGCCGTGCGCGGCGGCGCTGTCGAGCAGTGGCTTGGTGCCGCCGTCGGTGCCCCAGGTGCGGATCGTGTTGACACCCATGGACTTGACGTCGGGCATGTACTTCGGGGCGTCCGCGATGGAGGGGCCCCAGGTCAGACCCTTGACGGTGTACGGCTGGCCGCCGACGGTCAGTTGCCAGTCCCCCTGGGAGCCGGTGACCTCGACGGCTCCCGCGGTGGGCAGGGTGGCGTCCGTGGTTCCGTACACCTGGAACTCCCACAGGGAGTATCCGTAACCGCCGGACCGCTCGGTGCCCAGCATGCGGACGTAGCGGCCGGAGCCGGAGACGGCGACCTCGTCCGTGCCGCCGTCACCGCCGGTCACGGTCTGAAGGGTCCGCCAGTCCGTGCCGTTGTCGGACGCCTGGATCTGATAGCTCTTGCCGTACGCGCCCTCCCACGTCAGCACGACACGGCTGAGGTCTGACCGTTGTCCGAGGTCGACCTGGAGCCACTGCGAGTCGCTCCACCGGCTGGCCCAGCGGGAGCCGGTGAGGTTGCCGTCGACGGCCGCCGAGGGGGCGTATCCGTCGCCTTCCTGGGACGAGGCGGTGGCGGGTCTGCCCTGGGAGAGCAGGGTCTCCGCGGCCTCGGCGGGCGGGGCGGCCAGGGCGAGCGACGACGCCACCAGCGCGCCGAGGGCGAGCAGGGGGAGGGCGCGGCGGCCGGATGGTCTGCGGTACGGGAGTGCTGTGGACACATCTGCTCCTGGCGGGTTGGGGAGAGCCGACGAGGTGAGGGATGAGGGAGCACCGCGTGATGGCCCCTCCGGGCCGGGGGCGTGGGGGTGTCATCCGGCCCGGAGGGGAGTTGTGGCGGACGGACAGGTCAGGGATAGGACACGACGGTGGACGGCACGGTCGTGGTGCCGGCGGGCACCGTGGACGCGCCGGTGTCGTTGATGACGTGGTTGTAGTGGCCCATGCCGCCGAGGGAGACCACGAGGAGGCTGTGGAACCTCACCCCCGGTTTGACGGGCGCCTCGAAGCCGCGGTCCTGGCGGATGCCCGGGTCGACGTTGTAGTTGCAGTAACTGCCCAGCCCCCATGCCTCATGGGTGTCGACCGAGTCGTCGACCCGGTAGGCGGCGTATCCCTGCGTCGCACCGTTCTGGATGGCGGCCTGGTTCGGGGCGTCGTACGCCTTCTCGTTCTGGTAGAAGATCGTCCGGCCGCGTTCGCCGTACCACTCGACGTCGTACTTGTTGAAGTGCTCGACGAACAGTCCGGTGGCCAGGACGTCGTCGCCGTTGACGCGGACGCCGTAGTCGGCCCGGTTGGTCTCCCAGCCGACGCCCTCGCCGTGGTCGGCCCGCCACACCCAGGTGTGGTCGATGATCGTGTCGTGGCTGTTGACCACCATGCTGGTGGTCGCCTTGCCCGCACCCGCGCCACCGATGCGGATGTAGACGTCCTGCACGGTGGTGGGGTTCGCCGCGTGGTCGGCGGACGCGCCCTGCTGCCCGATCTCCAGAAGCGTCGGGGAGTTGACCGGTCCGGCGTCGATGAGGAAGCCGGCGAGCCGTACGCCGTCGACGTCGGCGACCTTCATGGCGGTCACCCCGTTGTCCGGGATGATCGTGGCGAGGCCGAGGCCCAGCACGATGGTGTCGGCCCGGTTGACGTTGATCGTCTGGTCGACGTGGTAGACCCCGGGGGTGAAGAGCAGGTGCAGGCCCTGGGCGAGGGCGGCGTTGATGGTGGCGGCGGTGGCGCCGGGCTTGACGACGTAGAACTCGTCCAGCGGGATCGACTCGCCCTGCGGGGTGCCGCCCGCCCAGGTGGTGCCGCGGGCGTTGGTCCGCTTGGCGGGCGCGAAGACCTTGTACTCGTCGCCGTCCAGGTAGAGGAAGGGCTTCTCGCGGGAGATCGGGGTCGTGTCGAGCGTGGTGTAGCGGGGCTCGGGGAAGCTGGTGGCGGGAGCGCCCTCGACACCCGAGAAGGTCTGGTTCCACACGCTGTTGGACCAGCCCCCGATCGAGCTGTCGCGGGTGTACCACTGCTGCTGCGAGTAGTTGCCGACCTGGCCGTCGATCTTGCTGTCGGCGATGTAGCCGCCGCTGGCCCAGCCGTAGCCGTTGGGCGCGAGGTTGAGGCCGCCCTTGACGTGCATCCGGCGGAACGAGGAGGCCTGCGAGACCGCCCACCGGTTGGTGCCGTTGACCGGAGTCACGGCGAGGTTCTCCGCGCCGCGCCAGAAGTTCTGGGTGGCGTTGCCGTTGAACCAGCCGGCGTCGACGGTGATGTCACCGTTGATCGTCGTGTCGTCGGGGCGCAGGCCGAGACCGAGGATCTGGGTGTAGAAGCCGATCTGGGCGTTGAGGTTGTCGTAGGTGCCCGGCTTGAAGAGGAAGGCGTGCCGGCCGGAGCCGAACTGCGCCGACTCCTGCTCCTCGAAGACCTGGTCCAGCTTGGCCTGGATGCCGGGCGTGGACGGGTCGAAGACGTGCACGTTGGGGCCGAGGTCGCCGCCGCCCGGGATCACGGGGCCGGGGTCGTCGCCGGTGGTGCCGTACACCTTGAACTCCCAGAGGGAGTAGCCGTATCCGGTGGCGCGGGTGGTGCCGAGCATGCGGACGTACCGGGCGGTGCCGGAGACGTCCACGGTCTCCGTACCACCGGTGCCGGTGGTGGTGGAGTAGGCCGTCGACCAGTCAGTGCCGTTCTGGGACGTCTCGATGCGGTAGGACTTGGCGTGGGCGGCCTCCCAGCGCAACTCGACCTGGCTGAGGGAGACGGGGGCGCCGAGGTCGACGCGGATCCACTGCGGATCGGCGGCGGCGCTGGACCAGCGGGTGCCGTTGTCGCCGTCGACGGCCGCGGTCGCCGGGGTGCCGTAGTGCTCCTCGCTGGAGGCGGTGACCGGCTTGCCCTGGGACAACAGCACGGGCGCGGCCTGGGCCTGCGTGGCGGGGACGACGGCGAGCAGGGCGGCGGCCAGGGCGGTGACCAGGACGCCGACGAGCCCGCGGCGACCGGGTCTGCGCGACACCGGCGCCGCCGGGGGTATGCCGACAGTGGGCATGGAGAGACTCCTTGACGCGGATGGGTGGGAGAGCGCTCTCCGGAACCTTGCCCGGCGTGCCAGTCGCGGTCAAGGTTCCTGACAACCCTTTTCTTTTGACTTTCATTAAGCCTGGTGGGTGGTCGCACCGCTGCTGCTGTGCAGGGAAGGTCCTGACGCGCGAAGCGCCGTTGCCGGCCGCGGGGTTGGGTCCGCTGCGCACGCGGGCCGGGGCGCTCGCCGTTCACGTGCTGACGACGGTGGCGCACGGTCGGGCTGGTGAACAGCGGCGCGGCTCCTGGATCAGCATGGTCCTCCGTCAGAGCGGCACCGTTCCTGTGCGCGTGTCCACGCAGTCGAGGGTGAGTGACGAGGTCCTGCCGAGCACCGGCGACACCGACGAGGGGTGCGCGGTCCCGTTCAACGTCCGGCGAGGGCGACGAGTCGCGTCGGCGGTACCGAACAAGGGCTTCCGCGCGCGTCGAGGGCGCCGGAGGCGGCCGGCAGGGCGATGGCTCGGCTACGGCGTTTCCCCGCGATTGCCAGGGTTACCCGTGCGCTGTCGTCCGCCGTCGTGCGGAACTCACCGAAGCAGGAACGGAGCACCGCCCATGGCGAGCATGAAGGTGTCGGACTACATTCTCCAGCGGCTGCGCGACTGGGATGTCGACCATGTCTTCTCCTACGCCGGCGACGGTATCAACGGCCTGCTGGCGGCCTGGGGACGGGCGGACAACAACCCGAAGTTCGTGCAGGCGCGCCATGAGGAGATGGCCGCCTTCCAGGCCGTCGGATACGCCAAGTTCTCCGGCAGGGTCGGGGTGTGCGCGGCCACCTCCGGGCCGGGTGCGATCCACCTGCTGAACGGCCTGTACGACGCCAAACTCGACCATGTACCGGTCGTGGCACTGGTCGGGCAGACCAACCGCAGCGCCATGGGCGGCTCCTACCAGCAGGAAGTCGATCTGGCGAGCCTCTACAAGGACGTCGCTTCGGATTTCTGCGAGACGGCGACCGTGCCGGAGCAGCTGCCGAACCTGATCGACCGTGCCATGCGCACCGCCTACGCCAGGCGGACCGTCACCGCGATCATCCTGCCGGCCGACGTGCAGGAGCTGGACTACTCGCCGCCGGGCCACGCGTTCAAGATGGTGCCGTCCAGCCTGGGGCTGGGCCGCTCCGCGCCGGTGCCGTCCGACGAGGACCTCCAGCGGGCCGCGGACGTGCTGAACGCCGGCGAGAAGGTCGCCGTCCTGGTCGGACAGGGCGCCCGCGGCGCCCGCGAAGAGGTGGAGCGGCTGGCGGAGGTGCTCGGCGCCGGCGTGGCCAAGGCCCTCCTCGGCAAGGACGTGCTGGCGGACGACCTGCCGTACGTGACCGGCGCCATCGGCCTGCTGGGCACCCGCCCCTCCTACGACCTGATGCAGGACTGCGACACCCTGCTGATGATCGGCTCCAGCTTCCCGTACACGCAGTTCATGCCGGAACTGGACCAGGCCAGGGCGGTGCAGATCGACATCGACCCGCACATGATCGGTCTGCGCTACCCCTTCGAGGTGAACCTCGTCGGTGACGCGCGCGAGACGCTGCGGCGGCTGCTGCCGCGCCTGCACCGCAAGGAGGACCGGGCCTGGCGGGAGAAGGTCGAGAAGAACGTCTCCCGCTGGTGGGAGGTCATGCAGCGCCGTGCCGCCGTGGACGCCGACCCCGTCAACCCTGAGTACGTGGTCCACGCCCTGGACGGCAGGCTGCCCGAAGACGCCATCGTCACCGCCGACTCCGGCTCCGCCGCCAACTGGTACGCCCGCCACCTGCGCTTCCGCGGCCGCATGCGCGGCTCCCTGTCCGGCACGCTGGCGACGATGGGCCCCGGCGTGCCCTACGCGATCGGCGCCAAGTTCGCCCACCCCGACCGCCCGGCGATCGCCCTGGTCGGTGACGGCGCGATGCAGATGAACGGCATGATGGAGATGGTCACCGCGGCGAAATACCACCGTGAGTGGTCCGACCCGCGGCTCATCGTGGCGGTGCTGAACAACGGCGACCTCAACCAGGTCACCTGGGAGATGCGGGCCATGTCCGGCGCCCCGCAGTTCGAGGAGTCGCAGCACATCCCCGACCTGCCCTACGCCGAGATCGCTCGCAGTATCGGCCTGGACGGCGTCCGGGTGGAGAAGCCCAAGCACGTCGAGGCGGCCTGGGAACAGGCGTTGGCCGCGGACCGCCCGTTCGTCATCGACTTCCGCACCGACCCGGCCGTGCCGCCCATCCCGCCGCACGCCGAACTGGACCAGATCGAGGCGGCCGCCACCGCGATCCTCCAGGGTGACAGCGATCGCGGCTCCGTGATCAAGCAGGGCTTCAAGGCCAAGGTGCAGGAAATGCTGCCCGGCAGCCGGCACCGCGGCGACCGGCCCGGTGCCACCGACGACAGCAGTCGCCCCGGCGACTGACGGCGGTCGCGGACCGGGCGCGGCCCTCCCCACCGGCGTCAGCCGTTGGCGGGGGCCGCACGCCACTGTTCGACTCGCAGGCGCCTCGGGCGTGCGCCTGCGGGGACGGAAGCGGCTGTCACCGATCGCTGCCGCGGGCAGAGGTCTCCCGCCCGATCGGGGCCAGGTGCCCCGCGCCCCAGGCATCCGAACGCGTGTGAGCCGCCTCTTTTCGTGGTACTTCGCCCGGCATGGCGATGGCTGGTATCGAGCTCAGCGGTGCCGCGTCCAGCGAGCGCATCAGGATTCCCGCCCGCTGGGCCATGGACGGCGAGAACGTCCCCCTGACGGTGACATGGCCCGGCGTGCCCGACGAGGCACCAGAACCCGCACGGCCACGCGAGGACCCGGACGCGCCGTCGGGGCCTTCCTGCACTGGCTGGTCACGGGTGCCGACCCGCACCGCGGGGGCTGGACACCGACGAGACACGGCCGGGCAGCCAGTCGCACCGCGTCCTCACCGGACGTCGCCACGGCCGAAGACGTCCATGCGTTCGGGACAAGCAGCGGACCGCCTACGGCACCCCGGTCGGCCCGTACCGGCGCTGACGCCGCCGTCCCGTCCCCCGTACCGACCGCGGGCCGTCCGACGAACGGCGAACAGCGCTCCCGGCGCGAACCGAATCCGGTGACGCGGCAGGCGACGACAAGGAGGCACCATGGCGCGCACGGCCACCCAGGGCACCTACACAGGCTTCGACCGCATGCTCATCGCCGGCGAGTGGCGTACGGGCACGGCGGGACGCTCCCGGCAGAACACCGATCCATACACCGGAGACGTCCTGACGGAGACCGAGCTCGCCGGTACGGACGATCTGGACGAGGCGTACCACGCCGCGCGGGAGACACAGCAGGAGTGGTCCCGCAGGCCCGCCGAGGACCGCGCGGAGACCATGCGACGGGCGGCCCGGATCCTGGCCGACCGTGAGGCCGAACTCACCGGCTGGCTGCAATGCGAGGCGGGCGCCACCCGCCCCCGCGCCGCCATGGAGCTGACGCTCACTCGCGCGGTCACCGAGCGGGCCGCCGCACAGGCCGACCGGATCAACACCTGGGTCAGCGCGGGCTCCGACATGAAGGACAAGGAAAACCGCGTCTACCGCACGGCTGCGGGCGTCGTCGCGGTAATCAGCCCCTGGAACTTCCCCGTCCATCTGTCCAACCGGTCGGTCGCGCCGGCGCTGGCCCTCGGCAACGCCGTGGTACTCAAGCCCGCCGGTGACACCCCGGTCACCGGCGGGCTGTTCCTGGCGAAGGTGTACGAGGAGGCCGGTCTGCCGCCAGGCCTGCTGAGCGTGGTGGTGGGCAGCGGCAGCGACATCGGGGACGCGATCGTGGAGCACGCGGCGCCCCGGGTGGTGTCCTTCACCGGCTCCACTCCCGTGGGAAGAGGTATCGCCGCGAAGGCCGGAATCAAGAGACTGGCGCTCGAACTGGGCGGCAACGGCCCCCTGGTGGTGCTGGACGACGCCGACCTGGAGCAGGCCGTCGCAGGTGCCCTGTACGGCAGCTACTTCCACCAGGGCCAGGTGTGCATGGCGACCAACCGCGTCATCGTCCACACCGCGGTGTACGACGCCTTCGTCGAACGCTTCGTCGCCGGTGCCCGCGCCCTGCGCTACGGCGACCCGCGCGACGCCAGTACGCGGCTCGGCCCCGTCATCAACGACAAGCAGCTGAACTCCATCCGTGAGAAGGTCGCCGGTGCCGTCGAGGACGGTGCCGAACTGGTCCTCACCGGCGAGCCGACCGGACCCACCGGACAGGTCCTGCCGCCGCAAGTCCTGCTCGGTGGCAACGACGTCACCACTGCCGGGGAGGAAGTGTTCGGCCCGGTCGCGACCGTCATCAGGGCGGACGACGAGGAGGACGCCCTGCGACTCGCCAATGACACCGAGTACGGCTTGTCCAGCGGCGTGTACACACGGAACACCGACCGGGGCCTGCGGTTCGCGCTCAGGATGCAGGCGGGTATGACGCATGTGAACGACACGACCGTGCACGACGACGCGCACATCGCTTTCGGCGGTGAGAAGGCATCCGGGCTGGGACGCTTCGGCGGCGACTGGGTCGTGGACGAGTTCACCACCCACCACTGGGTGAGTCTCCAGCACGCGCCGCGCGAGTTCCGCTACTGAGCGATGGTCGTCCCCCCCCACCGAGGCAGTCGAGTGACGGTCCGGGCGCGTGGCGCCGATCGGCCGTAACAGCCCGTGTACCACGGGCAGCGAAGGCGCCTGGCCACATCTCGTGCGGGCGCGTCCCGGCTCCAGTGCGAGAAGTATCAGCGATGTCCGTGCCGTCGACCATGGACCACTCTGCCACCGGCTACAGCCTTGCCCACGCGTACCGGCTGGCGAAGGCATCCGGCCTCGCCTACGTCCCCGCGATCGAGAAGCAGGTACGCGCCTGGGGCTTCGACCAGGTGCGGCACCGCTATGTCCCCCACGGCTTCGCCGAAGCGCCGGAGTCGATCCACCCCGAGGTCGCGGACGCCGTCGCGGAGTACCGCACCAACGGCCAGACCGCCTGGTTCACCGGACACAGCCTCGGCGGAGCCCTGGCCATGCTCGCCGGTGCCCGCATGTGCCTCGAAGAGCCGCGTCCGGCCGCCGACGGCGTGTACACCTACGGCCAGCCCCGCACCTGCGACCGGCTCCTGGCCACCGCCTGCAACAAGGGCTTCAAGGACCGGATGTACCGCTTCGTCGACAACAACGACGGCGTCCCCCGGTTGCCGCCCGAGCCCGCCCACACCCACGTCAACACACTGCGCTACTTCGACTCCCGCGGAAAGCTCCACGAGACCATGCCCCTGCTCGGCTCACTCACCGACCGGGCCAGGGGCCTGACCGTTCACCGGTGGCTGCCGCCTTGCCCACGACGGGCTGAATCACCGAGCCGACCGCGGACCGCAACCCTGGAGCGCTCCTTCGGCCGATCGGGTGGTGGTCGCGCCTGTGGGGGAGTGGCGGGAGGTTTGAGGACTTGCTCAGTTGATCATGTCGGCATGGCTGACCGAGCGGCGTGGGTGGAGCGGGCGATGGCCGGCATGACCGAAGCGGGGGTGCGCGTCGTCGCGCTGAGCTGGGTCGACAACGCGGGCATCAGCCGGGCCAAGGCGGTGCCGCTCGGCCGTCTGCACCAGCTCGCGGGCCACGGCGTGGGGATGTCCCCGGTGTTCGACACGTTCCTGGTGGACGACTCGACGGCCCGTGCGGACGGTCACGGCGGCCCGTGCGGCGACCTGCTCCTGCTGCCGGACATGAACCGGCTCGTCCCGCTGGCCGCACAGCCCGGCTGGGCGTGGGCGCCGGCAAACCGCTACGGCCAGGACGGTGCCCCGTACCCGGGCTGCCACCGGTCCTTCGTCAACCGCATGGTGCGGCGGGCGGCCGATCTGGGACTGAGCCTGCTCATGGGGTTCGAGACGGAGTGGAGCCTCGGCCCCGGCGGCCTCGGCGACGGCCCGGCCTACGGGCTGTCCCGGCTGGCGGATTCCGGTGCGTACCTCCTCGACGTCGTCGATGCGCTCACCGCACAGGGCGTGGAGGTCCTCCAGGTGCACCCGGAGTACGAACCGGGCCAGTTCGAGGTCTCCACTGCCGCCGAGGACCCGCTGGGCGCCGCCGACACCGCAGTCCTGGTCCGGCACACCGTGCGCACCGTCTCCCACGCCCATGGGCTGCGGGCATCCTTCGCCCCCCTGACGACGCCCTCCGGCATCGGCAACGGCGGGCATGTGCATCTGAGTCTGTGGCGCGGCGAGGAGAACCTGATGCACGGCGGTACGGGGCCTCGCGGCATGACGTCGGAAGGCGAAGCCTTCCTCGCCGGCGTCCTGCGGTCGCTTCCCGCCCTGACCGCCATCGGCTGCCCCGCCCCGGCCAGCTATCTGCGGCTGGCGCCGTCCGCCTGGGCGGGCGCCTACCGCTGCTGGGGATGGGAGAACCGGGAGGCGGCGCTGCGCTTCGTCACAGGACCGGCCCACGAGGCGTCCCGCTGCGCGAACGCCGAGCTCAAGTGCTTCGACCAGGCGGCCAACCCGTACCTGGTGGTGGGCTCGGTCATCGCCGCGGGCCTGGCGGGGTGCGAGGAAGCGCTGTGCCTGCCCGAGGAGTACTCCGACGACCCGGCCCACGCCGACCCCGTCGAGTTGGAGCGGCGGGGCGTCGAGCGGCTGCCGGCCGGCCTGGACGAGGCCGTCCGGCACCTCGAGGGCTCGGCGGTGCTCCGTAAAGCGATGGGCGACCACCTCTTCGGCTCGGTACTCGCGGTACGCGACGCGGAGAGCGTTCTCTTCGCCGACAGCACCCGGACCCAGACCGTCGAAGCCACCCGCTGGCGTTACTGACCCAAGCGTGTCGCAGACGCACCGACCAATCCGGCACACACCGTGAGTGAGGAGAACCAGCCATGTATCGAGTGCAGGTCGCCTTGGTGGAGTCCCGTGTCCCGGAAGAACCCGATGACGACTTGGCTCCCCTGACCGCGGCTCTGGCACGGGTCGGTGTCGAGGCGGTGACGCTGCCCTGGGACGAGCCCGTGGACTGGAGCCGGTTCGCCGCCGTGCTGCTCGAGTCTCCCTGGGACTACCCCAAGCGCAGCGAGGAGTTCCTCGCCTGGGCCCGCCGGGCGGCCACCGAGTCGATGCTGTGCAACTGCTTCCCCATGGTCGAGTGGAACAGCGACAAGCGGTACCTGGCCGACCTCGCCGCCGACGGCGTGCCGATCGTGCCCAGCACCTGGACCGGCCCGGGCGATCAGTGGGCTGCCCCCGCCCAGGCCGAGTACGTCGTCAAACCGTCCGTTTCCTGTTCGGCCAAGGACACCGCCCGCTACGGCCCCGGAACGGCAGAGCGGACGCGAGCGCACCGCCATGCCCGAGAACTCCTCGAACGCGGCCGGACAGTACTGACCCAGCCCTACCAGCACGCCGTCGACGCACACGGAGAACTGTCACTGATCTACCTCGACGGCACCTACAGTCACGCCGTGCGGCGCAGCGCCCTGCTCAAGCCCGGCGCCGAGGCACAGGACGGCCTGCTCGCCACCGCGACAATCACGCCCTGTGCGGCGACCGGGCCGGAACTCGACTGCGGCGACGCAGTCGTCAAGGCCGTGGCCGGCCGCTTCGGTTCCCCGCTGTACGCACGGATCGACCTCGTGCCCGGCCCCGAAGGCGCCCCGCTGCTGCTGGAGTGCGAAGTGATCGAGCCCTCGTTGTTCCTTGCCCACTGCGTCACCGCCGCCGACGCCCTGGCCGCAGCCCTCCTGCGGCGCCTCACTCCTCGGGCCACCGAACAGCCCTCTACCGGCAGCCGCCCCGAGTACGGTCTCCCGGACACCGGCGGCAGCCAAGAAACTCCCCGCACAGTCAGTTGAGGCCGCGTACCAGGGCGGCCAACCCAGGGGTGCGCGCCCGTCGGCCGCACCAGCGGATCGCCCAGGCGCGGCTCGTGGACCCCGCCCCACAGGAGGCGGGCATCGATCCTGCCAAGTATCCGATGGCCGGCGGATGGGACACCCCCACAAGATGACCCCATGACCCCGCGAACCGGCTCGCCCGGACAAGTCACCGTCCCGCACCAGGTGCGGTTCCTCCGCCAACCTCACCCCGAATATGCCCACCTGACCGTGTGGGGCATCCAGATCGGCGGCACGGATCTGCGCGTCCTCGTCGCACAAGCGACGCGAGAGCTCTGGGCGCGAGAACTCGACGACGATGACGACACCCCGGAGGAGCGTGAGGCCTTCCTCCTGCGTCAGCACGCCCCGCTGTATTTCGCTGACGAAGCCCGGGCCCGGGCTCATTTCCAGGGAGACGCACAACCGGGGCTCCGACACCAGGGGAGTGGCGCCCTGTTCCTCCTGGGCTGCCCCTGTGGCATCGACGCCTGCTGGCCGCTGCTGGCCACGGTCACCCGCACGGAGCAGACGATCACCTGGGGTGCGTTCCACCAGCCCTGCCGACCTGAATGGGGCGAACTCCCCCTCGGGCCCTACACCTTTCTGCGCGCTCCGTACGAGGCATCCCTGGCTGCCCCGCACCATCATGCGGCAGACCCTCTGGCGGCCTCATCACGGAGAACGGCATGCGGGGACACCCAGTGACGCCCATGCGGCATGGCGCCGACCGTGAGTACCGGCTTTCGACGGGCTGGTGCGCATCGACTACACCCTTGTCCGAGTACGTTCGCCACCTTGGCCTGCCCGTAGGCCTGCCATCTGTCGTAGCCATGCTCGAACTGCGCGTCGTCCCAGCGCACGCCGGTGATGCCGTGGGCGCCGGAGGACACGGCGACCCCGCGCGCGCCACCGCGGGCGATGTCGGCCGGAGATGGTTGACCAGCGCAGCGCCCGTCGGCTGTTCTGCCGGATCCGCGTATCGGAGTGCTCGGCTCGTGCGGCGGCCGGAAGGCGAGTGACGAGGCGATCCTCGCCTGCGTCCTTCTGCCTGCCCACCGCCCGTGGTTTCCGGGCCTCCGGGGGTGAAGCCTACCCAGGAAGGCGACGGCCCCGGCCGCCGCTGTCAGCGTCCAGCCCACCCGCCCCGGTCCGACCGGTCCGGGCGGCCCTGGAATGAGCACGCCCCCGGCCACGACCACCAGGAGCGGAGCCGGCCGGCGGCAGGCCGGCTCCGTCGCTGCGGCAGTCCGCGCACACCGGTGGCGAGATCACCCGTCATCGTGCGGCACCTGGAACGCTGCCCGGCGTGGGTACAACCGTCCGGTCAATCACCTGGGGAGATGGTCCCGCGCGATTCCCGCCCCGAACGGCCCCAGCATCGTGCCAGCTTGGTGACGGATGATCGGCTGACGGGTGGCGATGGGGCTGTGGTGATGGGGACATCCTTCCGGCGGGCAAGCATGCTGCGCCGCGCCGGACTGGCGGTGGCGTGTCTGGCGCTGGTGACGCTGGCCGCAGTACTCGTACTCAGCGGTGACGACGACGGCGCCGCGTCGATGTGGGTGTCGGTGGTGTCCGCCGTCGTGTCGGTGGTCACCTTCGTCCTGGACCTGGTGCGGGGAGCGAGCACCGACGAGTC
Organism: Streptomyces sp. NPDC017225; assembly: GCF_044331465.1. Classification (NCBI taxonomy): domain Bacteria; kingdom Bacillati; phylum Actinomycetota; class Actinomycetes; order Kitasatosporales; family Streptomycetaceae; genus Streptomyces; species Streptomyces sp. NPDC017225. The sequence continues at coordinate 603,837 of NZ_JBIRNE010000002.1, forward strand.
GGGCCCGGCCGGCTCACCGGAGGCCGGGCGGCGGCAGGCCGCCGACGCCCTCGCCGAGGCAGTGCGGGTCCAGTGGTCGGCGGAGGCCCGCAGGCGCCGGTTGAACGATCCCGAGCCACTGGACGTCCAGTGGTCCCGGGTAGGTCCACCGCTGGCCGACCAGGCCCCCGGTGTCCCGGTGCCCGCTCCCCGGGAGAGCGATCAGCGGGTGGCACGTGTCGCCGAAGCCTTCCGGGCGGTGCGCTCCGGGCGGTTGGTGGTCCTGGGCGAGCCGGGGGCGGGCAAGTCCGTCGTGGCCGTACAGTTCGTGCTCGGTGTGTTGGACGCACGGCAGGAGGGCGACCCGGTACCGGTGTTGTTCCCGCTGGCGGGCTGGGATCCGTGCGCCCTTTCGCTACGGGGCTGGCTGGCGGACCGGCTGGCCAAGGACTACGGCTCACTGGCCGCCCCCGTGGGGGATAGCCGCACTCTCGCTCAGGAGTTGCTCGACGCCGGTCTGGTCCTTCCCGTACTCGACGGCTTCGACGAGATCCCGCCGGCCGCGCATGAGAGCGCACTGCGCTCCCTGAACGCCGAACTGGACACCCGTCTGCCCACCCTGCTCACCTGCCGCACCGCCGCCTGGGCGGACGGGGTGCGGCGGGGCGGCGTACTGACCGCCGCCGAGATTGTGCGACTGCGGCCGCTGGCCTTCGCCACCGCACGCGCCTACCTGACGCGCACGGCACGGCACGGCAGTGCCTGGACGCCGGTCCTGGAGGCTCCTCCGGCGCGGCTGGTGGAGGCCCTGAGCTCTCCGCTGACGGTGACCCTGGCGCGTGCGGTCTACGAGGACCCCTCCCGCGACCCGGCCGAACTGACCGACCCCGACCGCTTCCCCACGGCGGATGACATCGAGGACCACCTGCTGGACGCGTTCGTCCCGACAGCGTTCGCCGGACCGGAGACGACCTGGCACCCGCAGGCGGCCCACCGCTGGCTGTGCCGCCTCGCCCGCGACCTGACCGACTCCGGGGCGAGCCTGGCCTGGTGGGAACTGCCCGCCGCGATGCCCCGGCCCCTGCGCGTCTTCGGTCCTGCCGTACTGGCGCTTCTTGCCACGGCCGCTCTCCTGGTACCCATCGCCGTATACGGCGGCGGAGTGATCGCCAACTGGGACACCACGGTGTCGGCGGTGCTGAACTTCGCGGGCATCCTGACCGGCCTGTGCTTCGGCCTTGCGTACCTGCTGCCGGCGACGCCGGAGACCCCGCAGGGCCCGCGGTGGCTGGCCCGGACAGCCCTGCGGACGACAGCCGCGGCTGCGGTCGTCGGGGTGGGGCTCGGACTGCTGGTGCCCCCGCTCGTCAGTTCCCGGCTCGGTGCCGTCATCACCCCGCGGCCCACCTGGTACCTCAACGGCTGCTGCTTCGGCCTGATCCTGTCCATGATGTTCGCTGTAGCGGGCCTGTCCCGTCGCCCCGGCCCGCTCGGTCTGCCGTGGGTGGGCAGCCCGAGCGGTCCGCAGGCGGTGCGCGTGCTGGGCGCGCTGGTCGTCTTCGCCGGGCTGGCGGTCTACGGCTACACCGGCGAGCAGGTCACGGCGGTGACCTGTGCCGTAGCGGGCCTGGTCCTGCTCCTGGCGGGCCTGGGCCGCGCCGACCGCCCGGTCCTCTTCGCCCGTGGCACGGACGGTGGGCCGCATCACCGGTGGCAGACGGGGACGGGCGGGCCGTGGTCGGGCTGGTCGCCGCTGGGAGGGCGGCTGAGCGCGGACCCGGCCGTGGTGCTCAACCCCAGTGGCGATCTGTCGGTCTTCGGCCGGACTCCCGAAGTCCGGATGACCCCTACCTGCGAGCAGGCCGCCCTGAAGTGCGTCTACATGGCGATCATGTTCCTCGGTCCCACGGGCAAGGGCCAGGCCTGCTGGAGCATGCGCCGGCAGACCGCGCTGACCGCTTTCGACATCACTTCCGTCGGCCGCCTCTCCGCAGCCCGTCAGTAACCATCAACCCCCGCTACAGCGCTCCTCTCGTTCGGTGGTCCCCGCCCTTTGGCCCGCACGAGGGGCATCGGTCAGGTCTGCGGTAGCGGCGGGAAGGTGAGATCGGTCAGCCGTTCGCTCTCGCGCCACAGCACCGCGCCCAGGTCTGGTCTGTCGGCCCCGGCAGGCAGGGGCACCGGCCTGGGAGTGCCTGAGGTCTGGTCTCGGCCGGCGGGGCCGATGAAGGTGCCGCCGGCGGCCGCGGGGTGGGTGGCGGCATACAAGGAGGGCCAGGCGGCGCCGTCGGCAGAGCCCATCAGGGTGCGGGCGGCCAGGGCGACGAACAGCCGTCCCATCCGCCCGGCCGAGGTGTGGCGCTGCAGGTTGGTGACGGCCGAGCCCGGGTGAACGGCCAGGGCGCGGTGCGTGCTTCCGGCAAGGCGCCGGGCGAGTTCCTGGGTGAAGACGATATTGGCCCGCTTGGACTTCGCGTACGCGGCCATCGGACGGTAGCGCTGCTCGCTCATCAGATCGGAGAGGTCGCCCGAACGCCAGCGGGCGGCGATGGCACTGACCGTGACGATCCGCGCGGCCGCGGAGCGCGTCAGCGCGGGCATCAGATGGGCGGTCAAAGCGAAATGGCCCAAGTGGTTGGTGCCGACCGTGAGTTCGAGGCCGTCGTGGGTGGTACGGCGTTCGGGGACATCCATGATGCCGGCGTTGTTGATGAGGAGGTCGATCGTCTCACGTGCCGCGAGTGGGGCGGCCGTGGCGCGGATCGCGGCCAGGTTGCCGAGGTCCAGCTCCACGGTCGCCAGTCGTGCGTCGGGCACGTCGGCGCGCAGGCGGTCGGCGGCTTCGGCCAGGGACTCCGGGCGGCGCCCGGCGAGCAGGACGCGGGCACCGTGCCGTGCCAGGACCAGGGCGGTGCGGTAACCGATGCCGCTGTTGGCGCCGGTGATCAGGGCGGTCCGGCCCTGAAGTGGTGGGATGTCGGCGGGAGTCCAGTGTTCGGTGACCATGCCACGCCTTCCTGAATGAATGTTCATTTACTTCACTGAGCATGAGCGCCCCCGCCCCGGCTTGTCAAATGAACGTTCATTAAGCGACGCTGGTGGCATGGCAACGCGAGACCCCGACCGCAAACGGCAGCAGCTGATGGAAGCGGCCCTGGCTGAGTTCGCCGAGTACGGCGTGGCCGGCGCGCGGGTGGACCGGCTCGCCAGACGTGCCGGTGTCAGCCCCGGCCTCGTGTACTCGTTCTTCGTCGGAAAAGAAGGTCTGTTCGAGGCCGTCTACGAGGCGATCGTCGAGCAGACGGTGGGCGCGGTGCCCATCGACGCCGACGACCTGCCCGGCTACGCCGGCCGCCTGCACGACGCGGCCGCGCAGTACCCACAGGTCATGCGGTTCCTGACGTGGTACGCACTGGAACGAGCCGACCGGCCGACGTCCGAGGTCGTCGCCCGCTCCATGGACGAGAAGATCGCGGCCATTGAGGCGGCACAGCAGCGCGGCACCGTCACATCCGACAAGCCGGCCGTTGAGATCCTCGCGCTGGTACTGACACTGGCGAACATGTGGCAGCACCACACCGAGGACGTCGGCCACTTGGTCACCGACGCACAACGGCGCACCGTCGTCATCGACGCCGTGCGCCGCCTGGTTACCCCGGGCGAGCCCTCTCGTGGCTGACCCCGTCACGGCGGTCCGCCGGTGCCGGCGAAGACCACCGAGGATGTCACGCGGGTGAGGCGGGTCGTGGACGCGGCGATGGCGTCGCCGCGGTCCGGCACCGCCGGTCGGTGCCGTCCCTCTCGCGCGGCCTGACGCCGCCACCCTCCGCAACGATCACCGGGGCCCCATCCGACGACCGGTCCTCGGCCGCCACCGACACCTCGTGCGACGTCGGCCGGCCGGGCAGGGCACTGCCACATCGTGGCGGGAAGCGGGCCCGAGTCCCGCCCGACCTCAACCCACAACGCGAGAACGGTCCACCGACTCCGTCGGCAGACCATCACGGAACTTCGAGGTCAGGAGAATGCGTTCCAGTCGGGTAGCGGCTTGGCAGTGCCGTTCGACGTGTCGGAGTAGTCTTCGCTGTCGAGGTGGATCCTGAGGTACTTGTCGCCGGAGAACACCCAGTAGTCGCTCTCGGTCTCCGGAACCGGCAGGACGGCGTCGATCTTGCGCCTGAAGTCCTCGTAGTGCTTGAACGTGCCCGACCAGTTGCTGAGCGGCGTCCGACCGATGGCGCAGGTCCCGCCGGCCGCGGCGGCGTCGAGAGTCGTCCTGACGTAGCTGTTCCCCGCGAAGACCCAGGCTTGTGCAGGATTGCCCGGGACCCTCATCACCGCGTCGATGCCCTCCACGAAGTCGTCTTCCCCGCAGAACCCCTCGCGCCATTGATCGAGCGGGGCGGGGTCCGTCAGTTGCGTGACGCTGTGATCGCCGTCGGAGACGTGGAGCCGAATGTACTCCGGGCCGGAGAACACCCAGTATTCGTTGAGCGCCCCGAAGACGGGCAGCACCGCGTCGATGCCGTCGCGGAAGCCGGGAAGGTCCTCGAAGATCCCGGTCCAGCCCGTCACGGGGGCGGGGCCTTTTTCCCTGTTCTGCATCGGTTCGTCATGGGTCGACACGGAAACGAGCAGGTACTGGTCGCCCGAGACCAGCCATGCCTTGTACGGGTCGTCCGGAGCGGGCAACGCGGCGTCGATCCTCGTCGATGTCGGCACGACGGTCGCACGTTCCGGTGACTCCGCACCCGGCTCGCCGTCTGCCCCGGCTCCCCGCTGCTCGGACGAGCGGTTGGCCAACAGGGCGGTGACGGCACCGCCGGTGAGCAGTACCGCCACCAGCAGGGCCGCCCAGCGACCCGTCCGGAGAGGGTGACGGCGACGGTCCTTCGGCGTGGACGACGTCTCGCCGGCCACGATGGGCCGCTCCGGCTGGACGGGGGGCCCGGACATCGCGGTCACCGACCGCAGCGCGCCGGCGATCTCGTCGGACGACGGCCGCTCGGCCGGGTTCTTGTGCAGCAGCCTGGTGAGGACCGGGCGCAATGCCCCGACCGCCTCGGGCAGCACGGGCGGCTCGTTGACCAAGGCGTACACAGCCGCGGCGGGCTCCGGCCTGGCGAACGGCGAGCGGCCGGTGAACAGTGCGCACAGGGTGCTGCCCAGGGAGAACAGGTCACTGGGCGGGCCGGCCCGCCGGCCCTCCATGCGTTCCGGGGAGAGGTACTCCACGGTGCCGATCACGCCGCCGGCAGTGGTGAGTGCCTCCGTGTCGGCCAGTTCCACGATCCCGAAGTCGCAGAGCACCACCCTGCCATCGGGGCGCAGTAGGACGTTCGCCGGTTTCACGTCCCGGTGCAGAGCGCCGACGGAGTGCACCGCGTTGAGGGCGCCCAGCAGCTCAAGGCCGATCTCGGCGACCCGTTTCACCGTCAGGGGACCGTGCGCGGCCACGTGTTCGGCCAGGGACGGGCCCTCCACCAGTTCCATGACCAGCCACAGTCGGTCCTCGTGGTGGACCAGGTCGTGGATGTTGATGACGTTGGGATGGGAGACCCGGGCGATGGCACGTGCCTCACGGTGCGCACGACGCAACCGCTGGGCGAGATCCTCTCCACCGCCGTGCAGGTGCACCTCCTTCACCGCGACGGTGCGCTCCAGTAACCGGTCGGTGGCACGCCAGACCGTGCCCATGCCTCCACTGCCCAGACGTTCGAGCAGGAGGTACCGACCGGCGATCTCCTCTGTATGTTTGCCAGTCACCCACCCAAACCTACCGGTCCCTGATCAACGGAGCAGCCGTGATCCGGCATTCGACCGATCGGTGCGCAGGCGGACAGGCTCTCCCAGGAAGGAGACCCTCCACGCCTTCCCCGAAGGACAGGTCGGACGGCTCCTCGACAGGCCTCGGCAGCCCACATGTGCCGACTGACCTTCGCAGCGTGATGCCGTCGTCTTCGGGTGGTACGAGTCCGGCACGGGTGAGGCAGCCGTCGAGGACGTCGGTACTGGAGCCGGCGCAGACCGTGTCCGACGGCGGCGATCAGGCTGTCGGTCTGCGGCCGGCCGTGTGTCACCGGACCCTTGAGCCACCGACCGGACGCTGACGCGCAGGTCGTGTGCGATGACCGCCTTCTCCTCCCCGTGCCGGTACCGCTCGGCCGCCGCCACCAGTAACTTCTCGCGAAGGAGCGGGCGTTCGCGATCAGCCCACCACCCTGGGGCATGCCTCAGGTACTCGGGACAGCGCAGGCATCACGGGGCGTCAGCCCTCCCATGCCACGCTTCGAAGATTCGGAAAGTATTCCCACCTTCCTGGCACCGACGTGACCCGCCCGGCGTCTCTCTCGATGCAAGGTCGTTGACGCGAGGCAGCCCGGCGACCTGTTGCGATCAATGAGCGAACAGGAGTCTTGGGTCAACGTGCGCACGATCTTCTCCGGCCGACCGATGAGCCGTCCGGTAGTCGCAGTCATGTCCGTGGTGGGAATCGTCTCCGGCGTCCTCGTCGCGTACGGCGGACTGGGGACCGTCGTCGGCTGTGGCAGCCCCGGCGGCGAGTACCCGTCGCGGACGGCGAAGGACTGGATCGCCCACGCCGATCACGTCGCCGTGGTCACGGCGACGGCAGAACGCGATGGCGACCGCCGTGAGATGGCCGAGGGCCAGGTCAGCGCGGAGATCCAGCGGGTGGTGACGTTCACGGTGGACGACGTCCTCTGGTCCGCCGGCCGTCCTCGCCACGCGCTGGGGGAGGACTTCGCGATGGTGGCCGCCGGGTGGTCGGAGTACCGGAAGAGCGGAAGGCGGGTCGCGAGAACGACGGGCGCCGCGCCTCGCCTCGAGTCCGGTCACACATATCTGCTGGCGCTCCGGTGGGCCGCCGGCCGGTGGGTGGTACTGGGCGAGGGCGCCTCCGTCCCCTTCGACGACCGCACCGCGGGACTGGGGGAGTGGTGCGGCCGTGTGCTGAGCGCGGAGGACGTCGCACGCGGCGAGCGATTCTCCCGCCTCGACGACAACAGCCTCGAGGAGGTGATCCTCGGAAAGGACGAGAGGGCCGTCGTCCGTGAACTGGAAGAGGCCGCCCGCGAAGCTCCGTCCCCCTCCTGACCGACGGACGCGCGCAGCGAACGCGGTTCGACAGGGCGTCGCTTCCTCGCGTTCTGGGGCGCCCACATCGCGTAGTCGCCCCGATCTCCGCCGTCCGGCGAATGCCGTGCCTTCCGCGCGGTGACCGAAGGCTCGGCGAGCTCACGCTGCTCGTCGGCGAGAGCGTCGTACCACGGAGCGATGACAAAGCCGACGGAACGCCGTGATCCGCACCCGGGGAGCCGCGCAGTCGTCACGTTCACAGCCCCTGATCCTCCGGGCTGGGCACCATGAAGCGGAACAACTCACTGGTGTCCCGCAAGTCCTCGGGAACGGACTCCAGCACCCCGGTGCGCCGGGACCAGTCCAGCCACTGGCGCCAGGTCAGCCGCAGCGAGAGGCTCCTGCCTGTTCCGGCTGCCTCCGCGAGGTCGCAGAGAAGCAGCAGATGTGCGTCGAGGCCGCGCCGGCCGCTGCAGCCGCCACGAATCTCGTCGACCAGTGCGGCGCGTGTGGCGGTACAGGGGTGATAGCGGTCCCTTCCAGGAAGCCTGGAGGGCTTGTGCAGCAGATGGCCACGCTCGGTCAGAGCTTCCCTGTGCGGAGCCGGCGCTGCACCGCCGCGCCGCCGGAGCCATTGGCGCAGGGTGACGGGCTCGGGCTCGGACGTGCAGACCTCCAGCTCAGCCAGCAGGGCATCGGCCCACGCGAGACCGGTACGCCCGGTGCCCAGCAGGTCGATACCCCGTGGACACCCGTAGGTCTCGATGCCGAACGTCCTGGATACCCGGGGGCGCAGCAGCACCTTGCGGCGCAGCGCCAACTCGCCGAGTTCGGCAGCCGCGCAGCCGAACGACGCCTGGGCCGAGCCCCGCACCTTGCCGGACGGCGAGTGTGCCAGCAGGACGAACTCCTCTGGCAGAGTCACATGCCCGTACGGAGGGGGCACAGGAGGGATGGTGCCTGACGCCGGACGCCAACTCGCCGGTGTTGGTCTGTGATTCGGTCAGAGTTCAACCGCGCGGGCCGGATCGGGGCGTGGGCGATTCGCGGTGGCCCTCGCGTGTGCCGCGGCGAGGGTCCGGCCGGTCGCAACTGGGAGCTCAACGAGTGCGTCACCCACAAGGAGTCCCTGTTACCGGTGGAGGGTGCGTATGTGGAAGTTCCGGGTCTGCCTGGCTGTGGCCCTGTGTGGCATGGCCGGTGGGTGCGCTCTGCTGGCCTGGTACTGGGACGCGCTGAGAATCGGCCTGATCGGGTCGCTCGCGTTATGGTGCGGCGCGGGGGTCTTGCTCTGGAAGGCACTACAGGCACTCCTGGGAAGGTTCGGCCTCCCACAGACGCAAGGCCCTGACCGGCCGACGGCCCTCCCCGTCGCCCCTCACCCCCCTGCCGCTGGTCCGGAGGTGCCGCCGCGTCCGCCGCGACCGCTCTCGAGTCCCTCACCTTCTCCGGTGGCACCGAGCAGCGGGACGTCGGACACCGGAACGCCGGGTACAGGAACGCCGGGTGCGGACGGCGAGGCCGTGGCGCGGGCGGTGGGGAACGCCGCCAGTGGCACGGCGCGCATCATGTGGCGAGTGTGGACCGTGCTGGCCCTCGTTCTTCTGCTCCCCCTCGCACTGGGCCTCGCCGTAGCGGGGGCCGTCTCCCTGTACAGGGCCGACCTGCCGCAGGGCGGAATCCTGCTCGGTACAGCCGGCTTCCTGACGTGGTACTGCTACGGCCCGCTGCGGGGCCGGGGGCAGCCGGACGGGGGCGACGGCGACGGCGAGTGACGTTCCCCGGAGACGGCGGCTCCGAAGGGAAGGCGTCATAGCCGACGACGAGTTGGCAGCCCCCTGCGGAAACGGGGCTCGCTCCGAGGGCTCGCGCGGAACTCTCACAGATGGTCACTCATGAGAAGGACCGAGGTCCTCGGCGTCGGCGACAGTGGCCCATCGGTGTCTGAGGCGGCGGCACGCGTGGACGAGTTCGGGTGGGTGGAGGTCGGTGAGTTCGGTGTCGAAGGTGGCGAGGATGCCGGCGATTCCGGCCCAGGACCAGGCGCCGAGAGTGAGCCGGCAGTGCTCGGTGTCGAGATGTTCCACGACGGAGCCGCCCGGTGCCCAGCGGGCCACGATGTGAGCGGGCAGGTTCAGCCGGGCGGAGCCGGTGCATTGCCAGACGGCGGGGGTGTCGCCGCGGTCGTGGGTGCTCATCACGAAGTGGGCGAGGTCGGGGTGGGGAAGCGCGCGGGCAGCGAAGTGCTGCGTGGTGGGGCGGGGGTGCAGTCGATCGACGCGGCGCACTCGCCATTCATGGTCGGTGAGGTCGTAGGCGACCAGGTACCACCGGGCGGCCCAGACGACCAGATGGTGTGGCTCAACGCGGTGGGCGGGCAGGTAGTCGGGGTCACTGGGGTCGGGGCGTGTGCCGTCGGGACGCAGTGTCTCGGTGACGAGGAGGTGTCGGCGGCGTACCGCGGTACCGACGGCGGTGAGGGCGGCGGGGTCGATGGGGGGAGCGGGGAACTCCCAGTAGTTCTGCAGCCGAGTCAGGCGCAGGGATTCCATGGATGCCCGCAGCGCGGGTGGCATGACCTGACGCAGAGCCGTCAATGCCCGCGCCGCGTCGTCCGCGAGGCCGAACATCGTGCCTGGCGCGGTCTGCAGGGCCACCGCGACCGCGAGGGCTTGTTCGTGGTCGAACAGCAACGGCGGCAGGGTTTGCCCGGCTCCGAGCCGGTAGCCGCCGTCGGGGCCGTGGAGGGTGGTGATCGGGTAGTCGAGCGCGCGCAATGTCTCGATGTCGCGGCGGACGGTGCGTTCGCTGGCCCCGAGCCGGGTGGCGAGCTCGCGCAGCGACCAACGCCGTCCTGAACCGAGCAGGGACAACAGCCGCAACGCCCGGCGTGAGGTGTTCGCCATCGTCCCACCCTGTCACCGGTAGTGGCCACTCCGCGTCCACTACCGGTGACAGGGTGGGTTCTGTTCAGTGAGCGGCGGCGGAGGGGACGGTCGGGTATGCGGGTGGTCGTGGTCGGTGGCGGGATCGGCGGGCTTGCGTTGGGGGCGGGGCTCCGCCGCCGGGGGATCGAGGTGGCGGTATTCGACCGCGACACCGATGTGGCGGCGACGGGCGGCTACCACATCACCCTGGATGAGCGGGCGCAGTCGGCGCTGAACGATCTGGTGGATCCGAAGATCATGCGACGGCTGCTGGCATCGGGGTCGGCGCTGCGACTGCGCGAGCGCGACGCGTTCTGGGATCGCCGCGGCCGACTGCTGGGCCACGGGCCGGACCTCAGCGACAGCGCGAGTATCGACGTCGATCGGATCACCCTGCGGATACTGCTGGCCGAGGCCGTCGGAGACGCCCTGCACTTGGGACGCGGCGTGTCCGGCGTCGGCCACGACGACCACGGTGCGCCCCGAGTGCTGTTCACCGACGGGGCACCGCTCTCGGCGGATCTCGTGGTGGGCGCGGACGGCACCCACTCCGTGGTCGCCCGCCATCTGGCAGGAGGTCCGACCAACGATCCGGCGGGCATCATCGGGTTCTCCGGCCGCACCCACCGGCGAGACCTCGGCCCCGGCGAGCGTCGGCGACTCGGGCCCCGATCGGGGCTGGCGATCGGCCCGCGCGGAGCAGCGCTGTACGTCGGCTTCCTTGATCCGGTCGGGAACACCGCGCTCGACGCTCCCGAGCTGCGGATGTCGGTCACCACCGCTCCCACCTACATCTGGGGCGCCATGTTCCCCGAGTCCACCAGCACCGATTCCCTGCGCGGCCTGCGTGGCGGCGAACTACAGGCCGCGCTGCTCGGCCGATTCCGCGAGCGGGGCTGGGCCGAGCACACACTCGAGGTCATCGCCCGAGCCGACCCGCACAGCGTGGCCGCATTCCGCTTCAACGCCGCCTCCACCCGCGCGGAGGATCTCGCGCCCTGGCCCGCGGGTCGTATCACCGCGCTGGGCGACGCCGTCCACGCCACACCGCCCACCGCCGGAATGGGAGCGGGCGCGGCCATCCGCGACGCCGCAGGCCTTCTCACGCACGTCAGCGCCGCCGCCGACGGCGCCGTCACCCTCACCGACGCCGTGGAGCACTTCGAGGCAGGCATGCGCCGGCGCGGCAGCGAAGTCCTCACCCTGGCCATGAAGACCGTCCGGTGGATCCTGGCCACTGACACCACACTCGGCGCCGCGGCCACGCTCGTGAGCACCCCCGTTCTGGCCGCGGCCGCCCGGCTACGCCACTGACGAGCCGCGTGCTGGTCCGCCGGGGCCACCACTGTCGATGGATGGCCGAAGAAGTCCTTCGGGCCACCTACATCCGCGACGGCGGCGTGCGCCGCCTCTTCGCCGCCCCGGTCCTGGCCAAGGACAAGCTCTACGGCCACATCGAACCGATCGAGAACGCACCCGGTTCCTGGGGTTCTGCCGCTGTCTGCGCACTCTCTACCCGCCCACGGTGCGGATCGCGATCGTCTGCGACACCTTCTCACCCCACCTGACCACGAAGAAGTGCCGGCGCGTCGGCACCTGGGCGGCAGCGCACAACGTCGAGATCGCCTACACCCGCCAACTCCTCGTGGCCGGACCGCATCGAGGCCCCATTCACCGCGCTGCGCTGCTTCACTCTCGACGGCACCCCTCCTCCGTCCGGCGGGCCAGCAGGGCCGCGCCGGCTCCGGCCGCCGCGCATATCGCGCAGAGCAGCCACACCACCACGTAGGCGTCCTCCCCGGGAGCGGCGTCCGATGCCGCGCCGCCGGGTGAGGACGTGGCCAGCACGGCGGCCATGAGACCGCCGGCGATCGCCCCGCCGAAGGTCTTCACGTTGTTGTAGAGAGCCGTCGCCACACCGCTGCGAGACCGGTCGGCGGCCTCCACGATCACCGTGGGCATGGCGCTCAGGGCGATCCCGAGCCCCAGTCCGGTGACGATCTTGACCGCCACGATCTCGCCCACGGTGCCGTGGCGCGCGGCCAGTTGCAGGAAGCTCAGTGCGACCAGTGCGAACGCGCAGGCCAGCGTGGAGCGGTAGCCGATGCGGCGGGCCAGTGGCACGGTGACGGCCGACCCGACGACGGCGGCGACGATGGCGGGCAGCAGCACCATGGAGATCTGCCCCGAGGACATGCCGAAGCCGTAGCCGGTGGCGCGCGGGTCGGCGGCCAGGAACGTGGTGTCCGGGGCCTGGGCCGCGAAGTAGACGACGCCGAATCCCGCCGCCGCCAGATAGAACGGGCCCACCCGCCGGTCGGCCAGTGACCGCACGTCCACCAGGGGATCGGGCCGGCGCAGCTCCACCCGTACCCACACCGTGAGCAGCGCGGCACCGAGGACCAGCGGGCCGACCACCACGGGCCCCGCGCTGCCACTGTGCTCCAGTGCGGAGACACCGGCGAGCAGGCTGGTCGCGCCGAGGGCGAGCAGCGCGAACCCGGCCCAGTCCATCCGTGCCCCGACCGCCGCGGTGGACTCGGGGACCGCGACGAACGACAACGGGAGACACACCGCGGCAAGCCCGGCCGGGATCAGGAGCGCGGCGCGGACATCTCCGAAGGCGCCTGCCACCGCGCCCATCAGAGCTGTGCCGAGCAGTCCTCCGACGGTGAGCGCGCCGACCAGTCGGGCAATGGCCCGGCGGGCGTCGGGCACCGACAGCCGGTCCCGGACGAGGGCGATCTCCAGCGGCAGGAGCGCGGCGAGCGGTCCCTGCAGCGCCCGTCCGGTCCACAGCAGCGCCGGAGTCGGGGCGAGCGCCACGAGCAGGGAGCCGGCCGCCACGCAGGCCAGCGCCACTCGCAGCATCCGGCGGTGGCCGTACAGGTCCCCGAGGCGCCCGAAGAGCGGTACGCAGACGGTCGCCGCGAGCAGTTGCACCGCCCCGATCCAGTTGGCGGCGGAGTCGTCGAGGCCGTAGGCGGCGGCGAGTTCGGGCAGCAGCGGGGTGATGCCCATCTGAGTGATGCCGCTCATCGCCTCGAACAGCACGAGCAGTCCGACGACCGCGGTCACCGAGGCGCCGGGCGCGGTACCGACGGCCTTGTCCGGCGCGGCGGTGCCGGTCATGCTTCCCCCGCGTCCGCCGTGCCGACTGCGACGGCCGCGTCGGTGGGGCCGGCGGCGGCACTCTGCGCCGTCCGCTGCAGCCGGCGGGCGGCGAGTGTGGCCAGCAGCGCCGCCGCGGCCGGCAGCACCCCGTCGTCGTAGACGGCGTGCGGTGAGTGGTTCATCGGGGCTGTGGCCGGGTCCTGGCCGGCGGGGCAGGCGCCCACTCCCAGGAACGCGCCGGGCACCTGTTGGAGGACGAAGGAGAAGTCCTCCGAGCCGGAGATCGGACGGGGCGCGGTGATGCTGCGGTCCGGTCCGAGCAGTTCCGCGGCCGCAGTGGTGGCGAAGGCGGTCTCGGCCGGGTCGTTGACGGTCACCGGGTAGCCGTCCTGGTAGTCGACGGTGGCCGTGACGCCGTGCGCGTCCGCGATGCCCCGCACCGTGCGCAGCACGCCCCGCCGCACCGTGGCACGGGTGGCTTCGGAGAAGGTGCGCACCGTCGCCTGGAGTACGGCGGTCTCCGGGATGACGTTGCGTGCCTCGCCGGCGTGCAGCGAGCCGATGGTGAGGACGGCCGGGTCCAGGGCGTCCACGGTGCGCGTGACCATCGTCTGCAGGGCGGTCACCATCTCGCAGGCGGCGGTGACCGGGTCGGCGGCGGTGTGAGGTGACGAGCCGTGGCCGCCGCGGCCGGTGACGGTGACGTCGAATCCGTCCGAGCCGGCGAGGATGGTGCCGGGGCGGGTGGCCACGATGCCGGTGGGAAGTGTGCTGGCGGTGACGTGCAGGCCGTAGGCGGCCACGACGCGCTCGCCCGCCGCGTCCAGCACGCCTTCCTCGATCATGAGACGGGCGCCGTCGCAGCCCTCCTCCCCGGGCTGGAACATGAACACCACGTCGCCCGCCAGTTCCGCCCCGCGTCCGGCGAGGAGCCTGGCGGCGCCGACCAGGGCGGCGGTGTGCAGGTCGTGCCCGCAGGCGTGCATGACGCCGGGGCGGAGGGAGGCGTAGGGCAGCCCGGTGGCCTCGGCCACGGGAAGCGCGTCCATGTCGGCGCGGAGCAGCACCGCGGGGCCGGGCCGGCCGCCGCGCAGCACGGCGACGACCGAGCTGAGGGCCGTGCCGGTGGTGATCTCCAGGCCGAGCCCGTCAAGGGCGGCGAGCACGGTCTGCTGGGTCTGCGGCAGGTGCAGGCCGACCTCGGGCCGGCGGTGCAGCGCGCGATACAGCTGCCGCAGGTCGTCGTTGAGTACGGAGGCGTCACTGAGGTGAAACATGGCCGCTAGGGTGCGCCTGGCAGAAGAAGACGACCCCGACATGCCTGGATGCGCCGATGACCCATGATCCTTTGCGGGAATCCACCGCTTCGACCTGGCCGTGGGCCCCGCGGGCCGAGGGCGGCGACGGAGGTATGGACGAGCTGGACATGCGGCTGGTGACCCTGTTGCAGGATGCGCCCCGCGCCGAGTGGAGCGAGGTGGGTGCGGCCCTCGGAGTCGACCCCTCGACCGCGGCCCGGCGCTGGGCCCGGCTCGCCGACGCGGGGCACGCGTGGTTCAGCTGCTACCCGGTCAGCCTGGAGGGGGCGCCACTGATCGTCGCCTTCGTGGAAGTGGACTGCGCGCCGGGCCGGGTGCGCGACGTCGCGGTCGAACTCGCCGGAGACCCGCACGTGTTCACCGTCGAACAGGTGACCGGCGCCCGGGATCTGGTGCTGACGTGCGTGTTCGACGGTCTGGCCGAGCTGGCCCGCTACACCGGGATGCGCGTCGGGACACTGCCCGGGGTCGCGGCGAGCCGGACGCAGATCGCGACCGCTGTGCACATGGACGGCAGCCGGTGGCGGCTGGACCGTCCGACCACGGCGGCCCGGCTGCGGCTGGCGCGTGCGGCGGGCGCCGCCGTGCCCGGGCCGGGGCGCTCACCCGTACGACGTGAGGACCAGGCACTGGTGCGGGCCCTGGCCGACGACCCGCGGCAGCCGGTGGCCCGGCTGGCACGGCGCACCGGACTGAGTCCGACGACGGTACGACGTCGCCTGCGCCGCCTGGACGAGTCCGGGGCGCTGGTCTTCCGCTGCGAGGTGGCGCGCGGTCTGTCCGGCTGGCCGGTGAGTGTGAGCCTGTGGTGCGCGGCTCCGCCGAAGGACGCCGCACGGATCGCCGCGCATGTCTCCGGGTTGCGCGAGGTGCGGCTGGTCGCCTCGCTCTCCGGCCCGCACAACCTGCTGTTCGCTGCCTGGCTGCGGTCCATCGACGACATTCACGCCTTCGAGTCGCAGCTCACCGCACCGTTCCCCGGCCTGACCGTCGCCGACCGCGCGGTCACCCTGTGGCCGGTCAAACTCGCCGGTCATCTGCTGGATCCCACCGGGCGACGCGTGGGGGCGGTTCCGCTGGCCGGCTGGGACCCGGGCACCGTCGCCTCCGACGAGGACGCCCTGCTCCGGCGGCTGTGCGGCCGGGCCGCGCCACCGAGCACCGCGTTCTTCGAGGGGAGGGGCTTTCGCGCGCGGGTCGACGAGGTCGGCCGTGCGCCCCGTGCGAGTCCCGGGCCGGAGGAGTGACGCAAGCCGCGGCGACACACGGTCCGATCAGTCTGTCCGATCGGTCAGAACTGACCGATCGGACAGTTATGGTTGGGGAATGGCACGCTCCGCCTCCGCCATGCGCGGTCAGATTCTGGAGTCGGCACTGCGACTGTTCGCCGTGCACGGCTTCCGCGGCACCTCGTTGCAGGACATCGCCTCCGACGCGGGCTGCTCGAAGGCGTCACTCCTCTACCACTTCGCCGGCAAGGAGAAGATCCTCACCGAGCTGCTGACCCCGGCCCGGGACGCCCTCACCACGCTTCTCGACCGGGTGGCCGGACTGGAGGGCGGCTCGCTGGTGGAGGAGGCCGTCGTCGGATACGTCGACCTCACGCTGCGATTCCGCCGTGAGATCCGGCTTCTCTTCGAGGACATCGTCGAGATGTCCTGCCACCAGGACCTCAACGTCAGGGAGCTGGCGGACGGGCTGCTGGACGCGCTGGCCGGCCGCTCGCCACGGGCGCCGGCCCGGGTGGCGGCATGGATGGTGCTGGGCGCCGTCTTCGTCACCGGTGCCGCCGATGACGAGGTGGCGCCGGAGGAGGTGCTGCGCGCCGAAATGATCCGCAGTGCGCTGCGGACGCTTGACCACACCCCCAGTTGACCCTCAACGGAAAGACTCTTCCTCCATGGCGACTTTGCTGTACCGGCTCGGGCGGTTCTCCTTCCGCAAACGAGGCCGAATAGCCGCCTTCTGGCTGCTCCTGCTGACCCTGCTGGGCGTCGGCGCCGCCACCCTGATGGGCCCGACCAGCGACAAGTTCTCCATGCCGGGCACCGAGTCCCAGCGGGCGCTGGACGACCTCGACCGGCAGTTCCCGCAGGCCGGGGGAGCCACCGGCACCCTCGTCCTCGCCGCGCCCGAGGGCGGGAAGCTGGATCCCGCCGCGGTGGCACCCCTGGTGAAGGAAGCCGCAGGGATCGACGGCGTCACCGCCGCCATGGACCCGTTCCAGACCGGATCGGTCTCCCAGGACGGCCGCTACGCCCTGGTCCAGGTGCAGTTCGGCAAGGCCGCCGACGAGGTCACCGACGAGCAGAAGTCGGCCTACGAGGCAGTCGGCGCCGACGCCGAGGACCTGCGGGTCGAGCACGGCGGCGAGGTCATGGGCGGTGAGGTGGAGATCGGCTCCACCGAGGCGCTCGGCGTCCTGGTCGCCGCGGTGGTCCTGGTCATCACCTTCGGCTCGCTGTTCGCCGCCGGCATGACCCTGCTGAACGCGCTGATCGGCGTCGCGGTCGGGATGACCGGCCTCTTCTCCCTGACCAGTGTGATCGAACTGACCTCCACCGCCCCCGTCCTGGCGCTGATGCTCGGCCTGGCCGTCGGCATCGACTACTCGCTCTTCATCACCTCCCGCTACCGCCAGTACCTCGCCGAGGGTCTGAAGCCGGAGGAGGCCGCCGGCCGCGCGACCGGCACCGCCGGCTCCGCGGTCGTCTTCGCCGGCGCCACCGTCGTCATCGCCCTGGCCGGCCTCTCCGTCGTCGGTATCCCCTTCCTGAGCGTGATGGGCCTGGCCGCGGCGGGCACCGTCGCCGTCGCCGTGCTGGTCGCCCTCACCCTGCTGCCGGCCTTCCTCTCCTTCGCGGGCAAGAAGATCCTGCCGCGCAAACAGCGCCACGCGGACGGGCACACCGCCGAGGACGGCCCCGCTGCCGAGGGCTTCGGCTTCGCCTGGGGCCGGCTCGTCGCCAAGCTGCGCGTCCCGTTCCTGGTCGTCGGCATCCTCGGGCTGGGCGCGCTCGCCCTCCCCGCCCTGGACATGCGCATCGCCCTGCCGGACGCGGGTACCGCTGCCGAGGGCACCCCGGCACGCGAGGCGTACGACCTGACGTCCGAGGGCTTCGGTGAGGGCTTCAACGGCCGTCTCATCGCCGTCGTCAACGGTGACGACGCCCGGTCCACCGGGGCGGCCGTCGAGAAGGCCACCGTCCTCATCAAGGACACCGACGGCATCCTGGCCGTGGCCCCGCCTCAGCTGAACGAGGAGGGCACCACCGCCTTGCTGGCCATCATCCCCGAGGCCGGCCCGACCGCCGTCGCCACCGAGGACGCCGTCCACGACATCCGTGACCGGGTCGCGGACGTCGAGGGCGCCGACATCGCCCTCACCGGCGCGACCGCCCTGGGCATCGACGTCTCGGAGAAGCTCGCCGACGCCCTGCCGGTGTATCTGCTGCTGGTGGTGGGCCTTTCCGTCCTGCTGCTCATGCTGGTCTTCCGGTCGGTCCTGGTGCCGCTGAAGGCGGCTCTGGGCTTCCTGCTCACCGTGGGCGCGACCTTCGGCATCACCGTCGCCATCTTCCAGGAGGGCCACCTCGCCGGCCTGGTGGGCGTCGACACCCCCGGCCCGCTGGTGAGCTTCCTGCCGATCCTGCTCATCGGCATCCTGTTCGGCCTCGCCATGGACTACGAGGTCTTCCTCGTCTCCCGCATGCGCGAGGACTTCGTCCACGGCGCCGACCCGCAGGCGGCCATGATCAGCGGCATGGGCCACAACGCCCGCGTCGTCACGGCCGCCGCGCTCATCATGACGTCCGTGTTCGGGGGCTTCGTCCTGATGGACGACCCGATCATCAAATCCATCGGGTTCGCCCTCGCCGTCGGCGTGGTCGTCGACGCGTTCGTCGTCCGCATGGCGCTGGTCCCGGCGGTGATGTCGCTGCTCGGCCGTGCCGCCTGGTGGCTGCCGGGGCCCGTCGACAAGGCCCTGCCCGACCTCGACATCGAGGGTGAGAAGCTGAACCGGCAACTGGCCGCGGAGACGCGCGACGAGACCCCCGTCCCGGTCTGACCCGACACGACCAGACCGGACCACACCCGGGAGGCCGGGACCCGCGCAGGGGTCCCGCCCTCTCCCGTGAACGCGCACCATGCCTCGCTCGTGCCAAAGGCGGCAGGTGGCCCACACCCTGGGCAGGCACCCCCGGACTCACCTGCCCGGCTCCCACCGAGACCCCCGGCTACTGCTTCCAGCTCCCCCTCGACGGCGCACGGGAGGAATTCCGCTCACCCTCACCCACATCCCACCGCACCCGGCGACCACGCCCCGGCCATCGCCCGCACCATCACCGCACGCTGTCCGGCCACCGACACCGCCGCGGCCACCGCCCGCCTCAACACCGTCCTCGGTCACCCGAGAGACGCCCCCGCCCGGAGCGGGAGGGCCCAGGTTCGCCCGGAACCGTCCCGCTGGACGTCGTACGAGTCACAGCACGGTCGACTCCTTCGTGTCCCCCCGGGCAACTGCCGCTGACGCGGGGGCGGTCGTCGGCTCCAGGCCGCCTTCGCTGAGTCCGTACCGCGCGTGGAACGCGCGCAGGAAGCCGGGCGCGTACCAGGCCGAGTTCCCGAGCAGACGCATCGCGGCGGGTACGAGCACGCCGCGGACGGCGAGGGCGTCGATGAGGATGGCCAGTCCGCTGCCGAGGCCGAACATCTGCATGAAGCTGAGTTCGGCGGTGCCGAAGGCGAAGAAGCTCACCGCGAGCAGGAGGGCAGCCGCGCTGACGATACGCCCGGTGTGTCCGAGGCCGTCGACCACGGCGGTCTCGTTGTCCGCTCCCTCGTCGTGGAGCTCCTTGATCCGGCTGGTGACGAAGACCTCATAGTCCATCGAGAGGCCGAAGCCGATGCAGAACATCAACACGGTCATCGCCACCTCCATCGGCTGGGCGGTGAAGCCGAGCAGTGAGGAGAGGTTGCCGTCCTGGAAGATCCAGGTCATCACACCGAGGGTGGCCCCCAGGCTGATCAGGTTGAGGACCAGCGCGCGCAACGGCTGCACGACGCTGCCGGTGAACAGGAAGAGCAGCAGGAAGGTGGTGAGGACGACCAGGGTCACGGCCAGTGGGAGCTTGTCCGCGATGGATTCCTTGGCGTCGACCAGTACGGCGTCGTTCCCGCCGACCAAAGGGTCCGTACCTGAAGGGGGAGTCACCGAGCGCACCTGCTTGACCAGGCCCTCGGCCGCCTCCGACTTCGGCGTCAGGCTGCTCACCACGCTGATCCGCTGTGCGTCGGGCCGGCCGAGGGCGGAGTCGGCCGGGCCGGTCGCGGCGGGCCGCCCCGCGCTGTGGATGCCCACGCTGGTCTCGACACGTTCGACTCCCTCGAGCGCGGCCAGTCGCCCCGCGTACGAGGCCAGCGGGGCCTCGGCCACGGATGTGTCGATGGCGATGAGGACGGCCGAGTCCGCGCTGCCGCCGAAGTCCTCCCGCAGAACCTGCGAGACCCGGCGGCTCTCGGCGTCCTCGGGCAGGACGCGTTCGTCCGGCGTCCCGAAGGTGATGTTCAGCAGGGGGCTCGCCGCCAGCAGCAGCACGGCGAGAACGGGCACCGCTGTGAGCACGGGCCGCCGCATGACGGTGCGCGCCAGCCGTCCCCACAGGGGCACCTGAGCCCCGGAGCGCGGCGACCTCGCCCACGGCATCCGCCCGCCGTTGACCCGGTGCCCCAGAACCTTCAGCAGGGCCGGCATCACGAACAGGGTGCTCAGGGCGGCGATGGCGACGACGCCGACCCCGGCGAAGCCGAACGAGCGCAGGAAGTACTGCGGGAACACCATGAGGGCCGCCAGGGCCGCCGCGACGGTCGCTGCGGAGAAGGCGACGGTGCGGCCCGCGGTGTGCACCGTCCGCCGGACGGCGTCGTCCACACTCACCCCGACCGCGATCTGCTCCCGGAAGCGGCTGACCATCAACAGGGCGTAGTCGATGCCCAGTCCCAGACCCAGGGCGGTGGTGAGGTTGGTCGCGGTGTCGGCCACGTCGGTAACGCTGCCGAGCAGGAAGAGCTGGGCGAACGAGCCGATGATGGCGATGACGGCGATGGCGAGGGGCAGCAGCGCCGCGACGACGCTGCCGAAGACGATCAGGAGCAGCGCGAGGGTCAGCGGTATGGCGATCACCTCGGCGAGGATCAGATCCTCGACCACCTGGTTCGACAGGTCGGCTCCTACAGCGGCGCCTCCTCCGGCCTGGACGGTGAGGGTGTCCTTGTAGGTGCCGCTGTAGGTGTCCAGGATCGAGAGGGCGCTCTCCCGCTGCTCGGTGGTGTCGCCTTTCACGTGGGCGAGCACCATGGCCTCATGGCCGTCCTCGGAACGCAGGTCGGGGCTGTTCGTCTCCCAGAACGAGACGACGTTGCTGAGCCGCTCGTCCTTCTTGAGCTCGGCCACCAGGTCCCGGCCGTTCTCCTCGGCGGCGGGGGCGTCGACGCGGCCGTCGGGGGAGCGGACCAGCAGGACGAGGTTGGTCTCGCCGCCGAACTTGTCGGCGATCACGTTCGCCGCCCGCGCGGAGGGGGAGGCGGGGTCGTCGAAGCCGCCCCCCTTCAGCTTGTCGAAGGCGCCGGCGCCCACCACGCCCATCAGTGCCACGGCCAGGGCGGCCACGGCCAGCACCAGCCGAGACCGGCGGATCGCCAAGTCGGCCATACGTTCGAACACGAGGGATCTCCTTTGAGGTTCTTCGGGAAAGACGAGGGGCGTCGGCCGGGCGAGAAGCCGGCGAAATGCGTCGCGGAGCCCTCTTCACCCCGTCAGAGGGTGTGCGGTACCGCGTTCGTCGCCGCCGAGAACGACGGTAATGAGGCAGCGTGTACTTGAGCAGAAGGAGATTTACCTGACACTGTCAGGTAACTCTGGCGGGCGTAGTTTCCTGACGCCCCGTACGGTCAACCGCCGTAGTATCACCGCATGTTCGCCGAAGAGCCCGCAGCGGTCCTGCCGTCCCTGCGCCAACGACGCCGAGCCGTCGCCACCCGAGAGATCGTGGACGCCGCCGAGCGCCAGATCGCCGAGCACGGGCTGCACGCCCTCTCCCTGCGAGCGGTCGCCCGCGGCCTCGGAATGACCGTGCAGGGGCTCTACCACTACTTCCCGAACAGGGACGCCCTCGTCACGGCGCTGGTGGCCAAGGCGTACGACGACCTGGCCGATGCCGTGACGGCGGCTGTCGACGCAGCGGCCGACGAACCGGCCGCCCGGCGGTTCCTGGCCGCCACCGAGGGCTATCGCCGCTGGGCCGTCACCCACGTCGAGCGATTCCAACTGCTGTACGGCGCACCGCTGCGCCATTACGAGGCACCTGCCGAGGGCCCGACCACGCAGGCGATGCGCCGGCTGAGCATGGTCTTCCAGCGAGAGCTGTTCGACGGGTTCTCCGCGGCACAACTCGCCGCAGCCGACACCCGGGCGCTCTCGCCGGCTCTGCACGCGCACCTGGAAGCCCGGTTTCCGCATGGCTCGGAAACCCTGCCGCCTTCCGCGACCGCTCTTCTCCTCGGCGCCTGGGGGCACATGCACGGCATGGTCGTCCTGGAGGCCTTCGGGCACACCGCCTTCATCGGCGAACACCAGGCGGAGATCTTCCGCATGGCCATGCGGGATCTGCTGGAGGACATCCGTCGACGGGTCCTCACGCAGCCCCCGAGGACACCGGCTGCGCCTTGAGGCGCGGCGCTGGACGTGCGGCCGTCTCCGTCACCTTCCGCGGCACGTTCACGCGAGGCCCGACGCTGCGCTCGTTGCTGCTGTCTGACGACCAGCGGGCGGCGTTCTCCCGGAGCCGTTCCAACGTGGCGCCCACGCTTGTCCCCCCCCGGTGGGGCCGTGCGAAGAAGCCACGCCGCCCGTCCCACCGACGGCATGCCCGAACACGCCGCCGCCGGAGGGCATGGAGCCCGCCAAACGGAGGTGGGCAGTGGGCACCGGATGACCGGGACCCACCTGGCTTGGTCGTGTGCAGGGCAACCATTGGGCGCCGTCAGGAGTCTTGCCGACGATCACACGTGATCGCATTGACGAGGAGACCATCATCACCGCCATACGCAAGACCCTGACCGCTACCGCAGTCGTCGGTGCCGTCCTCGCGGGTTCGGCCGCCTGCGGCACCGTGGAGCAGCTCTCCGCAGGGCAGAAACTCGACCAGGCGTTCGACAAGCTCGGCAAGGAGAAGACGATCTCCTTCGAACTCGACCTCGACACCGACGCCCAGAGCCTGAAGGCACTGGACGCCTCGTCGAACCCGGAGCCCGGTGAGGAGATCCCCGACGAGGTCGCCGACCTGATCAGTGGCGCGAAGATCAGTGTGACAGCGCAGTCGAGGAAACCGATCGACGAGTCCGGCGAGAAGGACCTCGTCGGAATGGCCATGAAGGTCCGCACCCACGGTGGCGACATCGTCGAGTACCGGGTCATCGGTGACTACACGTACATCCGTTCCGACGCAGAACTCCTCGGCAAGGCGATGGGCGCCCCCATGCCGTCGGCACAGGACCTGCCCCCGGAGGCGCTCGGGTTGAAAAAGGCGCTCGACGGCGAATGGGTGAAGATCAATACCAAGGAGATGGCGGAGACCACCGCCGAGCCGGGGGCGGAGCCCGTACCGGAGCCCACCCTCGACGCCAGGACGCAGAAGCAACTGCTGGAGGCGCTCCGCAAGACCGTCGCCCGCGAAGTCGACTTCGAGACCGCCGACGGTGAGGACGGCGCCGAGCGCATCACCGCCACCGCTTCGTTCCGTACGCTGATCGGAGAGCTCCTCGGCGAGATCCGTCCGCTCGTGAAGAAGCTGCCGCGGGGCATGGAACTGCCCACGGACAAGGACCTCAAGGAGGTCCCCGACGCCGAGGTCACGGCGGACTTCACGCTCGAGAACGGCGAGCTGAGCGAGGTGCACGTCGACCTCGCCGAGCTAGCCGAGAACGCCGAGGTGAAGAAGCTGGGCCTGGTGGTGCGGATGACCGAGGGCCGGCCGCTCACGGCCCCCTCCGGCGCCACCGAGCTGGACATCGAGGAGATGCTGGGCGGGTTCGGCGCCGCGATGATGGCGGAGGAGGGCTTCACCGAGGAGGACTTCGGCGAGGAGGTACTCCCGGAAGAGGACATGCCCGCGGACGCGGCGTAGGCGGTAGGCACACATAGGGGCGGGGCGGGGCGGGGGCGTGCGGGAGCCGTGGCGGTCCCCTGTGGGCGAGGGCCCCGGCTGCCCGTCGGACTTCAGGGCCGGCCTTGGAGGCCCAGTGTGCTCTCGCTGCACGTGTGTCGGCGCACGAGCGGCCGGGAGAACGCCGGTGTGCGCTCTCCGGGCCGGTGCCTACTCGCCGGCGTCGCGGGAGAGCAGGTGCATGGCGCGCAGCGAGGCCTCCAGGGCGAAGCGGTGGTCGGGGTCGGTGAGGTGGTCGCCCAGCAGCGAGTCCAGGTTCCGCAAGCGGTAACGGACGGTCTGGGCGTGCACCCCCAGCAGCTCGCCGACCTGTTCCGCCGGCGCCCGCGTGGAGACGTGCACGCGCAGGGTCTCCACGAGACGGTCGCGGCGGCTGGCCGGCAGACCGTCGATCGGAGCCAGCTCCCCGGCCGCGATGTGGGACACGAGAGCCGGGTCCGACAGCAGCCACAGTGTCACCATGTGGTCTTCGCAGCGGACCACGGGAGCGCCGGCCACCACTCCTTCGTCGATCAAGTGGAGGACGCGGCGTGCCCAACGGATGGAATCGGCCGCCTGCGTCAGGGGCACGGTCAGCCCCACCACGGCGTGGGAGCCCGCCAGGGCGGCTTCGAGCATGGCCAGGCGTTCCGGGGTGAGGCTTCCCGGCACCAGCAGATGAGGCTGCGGGATGTCCAGGTCGAAGAGGACGTCGTCGGCCAGACCTGCCTCCAGGTGTTCGGGGACCGGTGAGCGCAGGGCGACCATGGTGACGTCGGCGGGCAGGTGCCAGGCGGCGGCCTCGCACAGCCCGGTGAGCGTCTGGGGCAGCGGGGGAGCGGCGAGGATGAGGTGGAGCAGCCGTCTGCGTCGCGCCGGCACCTCGGAGAAGGCGCGCGACTGCACTTCGACGTAGCCCTCGCGAGAGATCCGCTCCAGTTCCTCCACGTAGGCGAAAAGGGCGTCGGCGAAGGCGAGGATCAGGGCGGGGGAGAGCTGGTACTGCCGGCCCAGGGCCTTGGCGCGGCGCAGGGCGATGCGGGCGCCGAGCCGGTACGCCCCCTGGAGGGTGTCGAGTTCGCGGCCCTCATAGGCTTCCACACGGCCGAACTTGCGCAGTAGTTCGTCGCGTAGCACCGCGTTCTTGCCGGGGTCGGCGACGCGGTCCACGAAGGCGTACAGGGCCTGCTCGACGCCCTGCCGGATGGCGGCGGCGTTCGGGCCGTTGAGCAGGCGTCCGTAGACGGGGTAGGCCCTGGTCACCTCGGCGCCGATCTCCTTCATGAGGCCGGGTAACTCGGGTCTCATGAAGGCGGCGAACTCCTTGGGGAGGGGTTCGAGCGGCTCACCGACTTCAGGCGGTCGCGTGGTTGAAGGCATGAGTGCCGTCCCTTGCTCTCCGGTGCCCACGGTGCACCGGTCGTGTGTCCCTCGTCCTTCACGGAAGGGACACACGACCGGACTTGAGGTACGCGTGTCTGGGCTGCTGAAGCTAAGACAAGTTCGGTGGGACGTACACAGTCTGTGCACATTTCGATGCGGTGGGACGTGACAACGCTGCCGGGACGGCTGAGAATCGCCGTCGCGCGGCCATTAGTCGACGGCGGAGTGCCAGTTCTGTGAGAGTCGCTTGCCCGCGTCGGGGGCGAAGGTTCCGGGGGCGTTCAGGCCGGCGAGGTGGGTCTGGGTGTTGTTGAGCGTCAGGCTGTTGTTCCCGGCGGCGGAGGGCAGCCCGGTCTTGGCGTTGACCGCCGCGTCGATCAGGCCGAACAGGCCCAGCCCGCAGCCGCTGGCGCCGGGCACGGCGAAGGTGCTGTCGTTCTGCGTGGCCCCGATGAGGTTGATGCGGCTCATCTCGCCGTCATCGGCGACCGTCCCGTCACTCTGGAAGAACGACATGCCGAACTCGGGGAACTGCCGGTTCTCCGGGCGCAGCACGATGGGGTTGGCCGCGGTGCCGATGTAGCACCTGCTGCCGAGGAACGGGTTCTGCAGGTGGATGCGGACCGGTAGGGCCACGATCGGCTGGTCGGTGAGGATACCGGCGGTCTGGTCGAAGGCGTAGGGGGCGCCGACGGACTCGACCGTCGCCGTGATCTTGTTGAGGGTGCTGTTGCTGAGCTGCTCGCAGATGGCCGTGATCGCGGGAATGTTGCTCGGGCACATCAGTCCCAGCAGTCCGCCGGGGACGGTCGCGGAGTCGGCCACAAGGGCGCCCCCGGGAGGGGCCACCACGGAACTGGTGCCGTCGGAGTTCTGGACGACCCCGATCTGGAGGTTGGTCCGGCCCGTGGTCACGGTGGTCTTGCCCAGTTTGATGGAGCCGTTCGGCGAGGTGGACACCACGCACTGCGGGGTGCGGGCCAGGCCGTCGGAGGCCAGCATCGCCGGGGCGTCCACGGGGCAGCGGGTGAAGGGCGCCCACTCGCCGTTCGGTACGGCTGCCGCCGCGGTGGCGGTGCCCATGGAGGCGAACGCGCCGAGGGCGGTGCCGAGGGCGGTGGCGGTGGTGGCGACTCTGGCGCCGAGGGAGAACCGCATCATGTGGCCTTCCGGATCGGGGGTGGGAGGGGATCAGCGTTCGGCTACGGGGATCTTGAGGGGCTGGCCGTCCTCGGTGCACTCGTCCGGGTTGAGCACCTCGGCCGAGACGAAGCAGGCCTGCCCCTGGATCTGCTTGACGTAGTTGCCGGGACCTGAGACCGAGGCCGTGAGCAGGCGGTCGAGGTTCTCGCCCCCGGCGGTGCCGCAGCCCGTGAAGGCCGGGACGGTGACCTCGCCGGTCAGCGGGCCGCCGGACAGCAGCAGGTAGCCGGTGGCGGTCTCGCCGGTGGTCTGTTCGCCCCGGCCGTGCAGGACCAGGTGGTCGCCGGGGTACTTCTCCGGCTCCGGATCCGGGGAGGCGAGGGACGTTCTCGTCCGGCACTGCGTCCCGACGTCCAGCGGGGTGCCGTTGACCTTGAGGGACGTCACCCGGAGCACAACCGGGGCCCGGACATAGGTGTCCGTGCTGGTGAAGATGAAGTCGGTGGTGCCGTGCGAGTCGATGGTCATCGGACCCGTCTGCTCCAGCACCATCGTGGCCGTGGTCGGGGTGAAGTCGAAGGTCAGGAAGGTCGCCTCGAAGGGCGGCGTCTGTTTGCGCTGTTGGTGCCACAGGTCGGCGGTGGAGTGCTGGGTGATGGTGGCGCCGCTGAAGTCCGGGAAGAACTCGAACTGGGGCTCGCCCTGGGTGATGAGCGTGCAGTACGGCGGGACCAGCGCGGCGCCGTCGAGCTTGTTCACATTGGAGTAGCCGGTGATGTAGGCGTTCAGCGACATCGGTCCGGCCGGGTACTTCTCGTCGTACTTGCAGGTCGGCGCGGCGCGCTCACCGGCGGCACCGCCCGGCGCGGGCTCGCCGGCCTTCGGGGCGCGCTCGCCCTGCCGGTCCGCCGGGTCCTCCTCCGGGTCCGGGCCGGGCTCGCCCGGCGTGCCGGAGGCGGAGGGCGCCTCGGACGGCGAGTCGGTCGGGGCCTCGGTGCCGCCGCCTGCCTCGTCGGTCCCGACCCGGACGGTGGCCAGTCGGCCCCCGTCCGGGGCGTCCTCGGCGAGCGCGCAGTCGACGGTCACCGCGGCGGGGTCGGTGGCGCCGCCGTCCGCGGTGGTCAGGGACAGGTCGAGCGCGAAGCCGGCCGCGGTCACGGTCAGTTCGCCCGAGCCCTGTCCGGTCACGGAGGGGACGTTCCCCGTCGCGGTCAGAGTCAGCGGGCCGGTCGCGGGCAGGGCCGCGGGCTCCGCATCGCCGCGCCAGGTCGCTTCCGCGGTGGCCTCGCCCTGGGTGAGGCCGACCGCGAGCCGGGTCGCTGCCCGTACGTCGGCCGCGCCCAGCGCCGCGAGGTCCGCCACCGCCGGCTCCGGAAGCTCGACGGTCGTGCTCACCTCCGCGGGCTCGATCGGCTCACCGGCCGCCACCCGTTCAGGGAGGCCCGCCGATACGCGTACCGTCGCGGAATGCTCCCCGGAGGGGAACAGACACACGTACGGCAGCGCGGCGTCGATCTCCTGCGTACCGGCCGCCCCGGCCGCCACGGGCACGGTGGCGGCCAGCACGACGAACGCGGCGATCACCGCGCTCCGGGCGCGGCTGCGGGCCGTCCGCCGGACGGCGTTGCGGGGGCCTGTCATCTGTCACTCCGCTCGGGTCGTTCCACGGTCCGGGTGGCCGGCGGCGGTCACCGCGGGCGGGCGGCACGCACGCCCGGCCGGGGTCACCGGCCGGGCGGCGGCGAGCCGTGCCCTGCTTACGGGTTGCTCCCGACGATCTTCGGGATGGTGCTGGTGCCCGCGACCTTGACCGCGTAGTTGCCCTTGAAGGTGGGCTTGGTGGCGGTGGTGACCACGGTGCCGCAGCCGGAGGCGGAGGTGACGGACAGGTCGCCGCTGACGCTGGTGACCGCGAGGATGCCGCTGGAGTTGGTGTAGGTGGCGGTGGCCTTGCCCTGCACGTTGAACACGCAGGCGCCGGCGGTCACCTTCGCCTTGACGTTGCCGACGTAGCCCTTGGTCACACCGGTGGAGGCGGTGTAGTCCTGGGCGACGACGGTCCAGGGAGTGGTGGCGGTGGTCGTGACGTTGCCCAGGACGCTGGTGCACGGTGAGGCGCTGGTGCCGAAGTTGATGGCGTTGATGTTGGCCACCGTCGCGGGGTTGCCGGTCGTGCTGGCCATCGTGCCCGAGGCGCTGGACGTCGTACACGTCATCGGGATGTTGGCGGTCAGCACGATGTTCCCGCTGTTGGTCGCCGTGAAGTTGGCCGGTGACGGCGTGACGGTCCAGACGGTGGAGGGGACGGCCGAGGCGGGGGCGACGGCCATGCCGAAGGCGGCGGCGCTCGCGCCCGCCACGACGGCGATTCTTGTCAGGGGCTTCTTCATGAGGTGGGGACTCCCTTGGGAATTGACCGGCAGAAGGGGATCGCGCCCGTGACCGTGGGGCGGAAGAACGGGCGGTCCGCGGCTCGTGAGATCTCGACCGCGAGCCATGACGTTACTCGCGGGAAACTTAGGCGAACAATGGCGCCGACCATGATTCTTTGAAGAAGTGGAAATACCTGTTCCCCAGGTGAGCAGTCCGGCGTCCGGCTTACTCACCCACTGCTAAGGGCGGCGTCACCGCCGGGGCCGGCGCCGGACCGCTCCGGAGGGATCCGAGACTGTTCCCCGGCCTCCGTCCGGGCCCGCATTGCTCACCGAGTGACAAGAGGAAGGCGGCTGTTTGTCGCCGCGCTGACAAAGTCGTGGTGGCCGAACCGAATCCTTCGGGAAACTCGGATCCTTCTCTTGCCCCCTCAGGTTACTCGGCCGTAGCGTGCCGAATGCGGCGCTGATCTCCTGGTGGGTGCCCCCCATGCCTAGGAGGCGCGACGGATGACTTCCGGCCTTGCCCTCCTTCAGGGCGGACATCCGTCGGCAGGGCCGCGCGGCTGCCCTCCCCCCGGGGAGCCGCGCGGCCCTGCTCCGCACCTGGCAGACATGGTCCACGACGGGTCTTGTCTGCGCGGTGACAAAGAACGAAGAGGGCGGCGGAGCCCGGCGACCCGCCTGTTGTCAGTGAACCGTGCACCGGCTTGACGTGCGCTCCGCGGTGCACGCCGGCCTCACCCTCTTTGGAGGTGATATGGGAATCGAAGTGGTGGTCGAGGGTCTCACCAAGTCCTTTGGCAGACAGAAGATCTGGCAGGACGTGAGTCTCACTCTGCCGGCCGGAGAGGTCAGCGTCATGCTCGGTCCGTCCGGCACCGGGAAGACCGTATTTCTCAAGTCGCTCATCGGACTGCTGAAACCGGAGCGCGGCCGTGTCCTCATCGACGGCGTCGACATGGTGAACAGTCCTGAACGGGATATATACGAGACCCGGAAAAAGTTCGGGCTCATGTTCCAGGACGGCGCCCTTTTCGGTTCCATGTCTCTCTTCGACAACATCGCCTTTCCGTTGCGCGAGCACACCCGGAAGAAGGAGTCGGAGATCCGCCGCATCGTCATGGAGCGGATCGAGGTCGTCGGACTGCTGGGCGCCGAGGGCAAACTGCCGGGGGAGATCAGCGGTGGCATGCGCAAGCGGGCCGGACTCGCCCGAGCGCTCGTGCTCGACCCGCAGATCATCCTGTGCGACGAACCCGACTCCGGGCTCGATCCCGTCCGCACCGCCTATCTCTCGCAGTTGCTGATCGACCTGAACGCGCAGATCGACGCGACGATGCTGATCGTCACCCACAACCTCGACATCGCCGCCACGGTTCCCGACAACATGGGCATGCTCTTCCGGCGTGAACTGGTCACCTTCGGCCCGCGCGAGGTGCTCCTCACCAGCGAGAAACCCGTCGTGGCGCAGTTCCTGGCCGGCCGCCGAGAGGGCCCGATCGGGATGTCGGAGGAGAAGGACGCCGCCACTCTCGCCGCCGAGGCCGCGGCACCGGCGGGCGCCGACCGTACACGGGAGATCATCCCGCAGTTGGAGCCGTCCCCCGGACTTCCGCCGCGCCGCGCCGTCACCCGGCGCCGGGAGCGGGTCCTGGCCATGCTCGACCGGCTGCCGCCCGCCGCCCGCGCCGCCATCGAGCGCACGTACGCCGCCGGCGGCACACCCGGCACACCCGACGCCCACGGTGCTCCCGGTGCGCACGGCACCAACGCCGCGACGCTCCCGATGCCGACCACCGGGAGCGGCGCATGATCACCGGCGCCCTGCGGCAGACCGGCCGGCTCTTCGCGCTCGCCGCGGAGGTGGCCCGCGCGATCTTCCGACGCCCCTTCCAGTTCCGGGAGTTCGTCGAGCAGTTCTGGTTCATCGCCAGTGTCACGATCCTGCCCGCGGCCCTGGTCTCGATCCCGTTCGGTGCCGTGATCGCCCTCCAGGTCGGCTCGCTCACCCAGCAGCTCGGCGCCCAGTCCTTCACCGGCGGCGCCAGCGTGCTGGCCGTCGTCCAGCAGGCCAGCCCGCTCATCGTCGCCCTGCTCATCGCGGGCGCGGCCGGCTCCGCGATCTGCGCCGACCTCGGCTCGCGCACCATCCGCGAGGAACTGGACGCCATGGAGGTCATGGGCGTCTCACCCGTGCAACGCCTGGTGGTGCCCCGCGTCCTGGCCACCATGGGCGTCGCGGTCCTCCTCAACGGTCTGGTCTCCGTGGTCGGCATCCTCGGCGGCTACGCCTTCAACGTGTTCCTCCAGGACGGCACTCCCGGTGCCTACCTCTCCAGCTTCTCCGCCCTCGCCCAGCTGCCCGACCTCTACGTCAGCGAACTCAAGGCGCTGGTCTTCGGCTTCATCGCGGGGGTCGTGGCCGCCTACCGGGGCCTGAACCCGCGCGGCGGCCCCAAGGGCGTCGGCGACGCCGTCAACCAGTCCGTCGTCATCACCTTCCTGCTGCTCTTCTTCGTCAACATGGTGATGACGGGCGTCTACCTCCAGCTCGTACCGCCGAAGGGAGGCTGAGTCAGTGGCCTCCCCGCTCGTCTGGCTCGACCGCTCCGGCGACCAACTCCTCTTCTACGTACGCTCCCTGCTCTGGATCCCGCGCACCCTGCACCGCTACCTCAAAGAGGTGCAGCGCCTGCTCGCCGAGGTCGCCTTCGGCACCGGCGGCCTCGGGGTCATCGGCGGCACCATCGGCGTGATGATCGCGATGACCCTGTTCACCGGAACCGTCGTCGGACTCCAGGGGTACGCGGCACTCGACCAGATCGGCACCGCCGCCTTCACCGGCTTCGTCTCCGCGTACTTCAACACCCGCGAGATCGCCCCGCTCGTCGCCGGGCTCGCCCTCTCCGCGACCGTCGGCGCCGGCTTCACCGCCCAGCTCGGCGCCATGCGCATCAACGAGGAGGTCGACGCCCTCGAAGGCATGGGCATCCGCTCCCTGCCCTACCTGGTCACGACCCGCATCATCGCCGGCGTCGTGGCCATCGTCCCCCTCTACGCGATCGGGCTGCTCTCCTCCTATCTGGCCTCCCGCTACGTCACGGTCCTCTTCAACGGCCAGTCCCGGGGCACGTACGACCACTACTTCAACCTGTTCCTGTCACCCACGGACGTGCTGCTCTCCGTCCTGAAGGTGCTGATCTTCAGCGTCATGGTGATCGTCGCCCACTGCTACTACGGCTACCGCGCCTCCGGCGGCCCGGCCGGAGTCGGCGTCGCCGTCGGCCGGTCGGTGCGCAACGCCATCGTGCTGATCAGCGTCACCGACTTCTTCCTGTCGCTGGCCCTGTGGGGCGCCACCACGACCGTGAAGGTGGCGGGGTGACGTGACCGCAGTGAACACGACGCGAGGCGCGACAGTGCGCCGCAGGCTCGCCGGAGTGGTCTTCCTGGTGGTCCCCGCCCTGCTGGTGTGGCTCGCGGTCGCCGTCTACGACAAGCAGTTCACCGACTCCGACCCGGTGGTCGTGGAGACCGGCGGCGTCGGCAACGAGATGCACCCGGGCGCCGAGGTGAAGCTGCGCGGCGTCGTCGTCGGCGAGGTCCGCGAGATCGAGGCGACCGACGACGGCGCCAGGCTCACCCTCGCCCTGCGGCCCGGCGCCCTCGGTGACATACCGGCCGACGTGCGCGCCCAGATGCTGCCGACCACCCTGTTCGGCGAACGCTTCGTCGCCCTCGTCCCGCCCCCCTCGCCCGCCGCACGCCCGCTGGCCGCCGGTGCCGTCATCCCGCAGGACCGCTCGGCGAGCGCCGTCGAACTCCAGCAGGTGCTGGACAACGTGCTGCCCGTGCTCACCGCCGTCCAGCCGCAGAAGCTCTCCGCCACCCTCTCCGCCGTCTCCCAGGCCCTGGAGGGACGCGGCGACCGGCTCGGCGAGACCCTCACCCTCCTCGACTCACACCTGCGCGAGTTCAACCCCCACCTGCCCACCCTCAACCGCGACCTGAAAGAGCTCGTGAAGGTCAGCCACATATACGCCGACGCCGCCCCCGGCATCCTCACCGCCCTCACCGACTTCACCACCACCAGCGGCACCCTGGCGGAGAAGGAGAGCGAGCTGGCCGGCACCCTCGGCGCCACCACCAGGACGGCCGAGGACATGACCGCCTTCCTGCGGCAGAACAAGGACAACATCATCCGGCTCTCCGCCTCCTCCCGGCCCACCCTGGAACTGCTCGCCGAGTACTCCTCGTCCTTCCCCTGCACCCTGCGCACCCTCGCCGACTTCGTCCCCGCCATGGACAAGGCCCTCGGCAAGGGCACCGACCGCCCCGGCCTGCGCGTCGATGTCACCACCGTGCCCTCGCGCGGCGCCTACCGCCCCGGCACCGACACCCCCTCCTACGACGCCGGCGGCGGGCCCCGCTGCTACCCCGTGCCCTACCTCGGCGTCGCCGCGCGACCGGCCGTACAGGTGCCCGCGGCGGCCGAGCAGGACCTGGGGCCGGCCAACTCCCCGCAGGAGAACGACCTCGTCAACGAACTCCTCGCACCCGCCACCGGCAAGGCCCCTGCCGACCTTCCCGAGTGGAGCAGCCTCCTCGCGGGCCCGGCGCTGCGTGGCACGGAGGTGACCCTGCGATGACGCCCCGCCGTACCGCCGACCCCCGGCGCAGCGCCCACACCCGCCGCCGACCGCTGACCGGACCGCTGCTGAAGTCGCTCGCCTTCCTGGTGGTCACCGCACTGGCCACGACCGTCCTCGGGCTGAGCGTCTCCGGCACCGGCGTCGGTGACGACAGCCTCACCTACAAGGTGCTGTTCACCGACGCCACCGGAGTCACCGACGGCGACAGCGTCCGCATCTCCGGTGTCGAGGTCGGCGAGGTCACCGACGTCCGCGTCGTCGACCGGCGTACCGCGCAGGTCACCTTCACCGTCCGCGACGACCGCACCCTGCCCGCGTCGACCACCGCCGCCGTGAAGTACCTCAACATGGTCGGGCAGCGCTACATCGCCCTGGACCGGGGCAGCGGCGACCTCACCGGCGCCCTCGACGCCGGCGACACCATCCCCCTCGACCGGACAGCGCCCGCGCTCGACCTGACCCTGCTCTTCAACGGCTTCAAGCCGCTCTTCGAGGGCCTCTCCCCGAAGGACGTCAACGAACTCGCCGGCTCCATCGTGCAGGTTCTCCAGGGCGAGGGCGGCACGGTCGACAGCCTCATCCGGCACATCGGCTCCGTCAGCACGACGGTCGCCGCCAAGGACGAGGTCATCGGCGAGGTGGTGAAGAACCTCAACACGGTCCTGACCACCCTCAACGACCGCGAAGCCGACTTCGACGACCTCGTCGACACCCTCCAGCAGCTCGTCACCGGCTTCAACGACGACCGCAAGCCACTGGGCAAGGCCGTCGCCGCCATGGGCGACCTGACCACCGTCACCGCCGGCCTCCTCGAAGAGGGGCGCGCGCCCCTGAAGAAGGACATCCGCGAACTGGGGCGGCTTTCCGGCAACCTCGGCGACGCCGCCCCGCAGATCGAGGACTTCCTCGACCGGACCCCCGCCAAGCTGACCGCCCTGGGCCGCCTGTCCTCCTACGGCTCCTGGTTCAACCTCTACCTCTGCGAGGCCCGCGTGGACGGCGTCACCACCTCCACCGGCGCGAAGCCGCCCACCGGTATCGCGGTCACCGAAGCGAGGTGCGGCGCATGACCCTGCTGCAGCGGCCCGAACGCCGCGACACCCCGGACCCCGCCCCCCACCGCTCCCGCCCGCCGCGCCTGAAGCCGGTCAAGGACCGCAACCCGGTCGCCGTGGCTCTGGTCGGCCTGCTCCTGCTGGGCCTGCTCACCGTCTTCGCCTACAACGCCGACCGGTTCTCCCTCACCGGCGGCGGCACCGCCTACACCGCCGACTTCACCGAGGCCGCCGGCCTCGACGAGGGCGATGAGGTACGCGTCGCCGGCGTCAAGGTCGGTGATGTCACCGGCGTTGCCCTCGACGGCGACCGGGTGAAGGTCACCTTCGAGGTCGAGGACGCCTGGATCGGCGACCGGACCACCGCCGCCATCGCCATCAAGACCCTGCTCGGCGACAAGTACCTGGCCCTCGACCCGCTCGGCACCGCGGAACAGGACCCCGGCGACCGCATCCCGCGGACCCGGACCACCTCGCCGTACGACGTCACCCAGGCGTTCCAGGACCTCGGCTCCACCGTCGACGCAATCGACACCCAGCAGCTCGCCAAGAGCTTCGAGACGATCTCGGAGACCTTCGAGAACTCGCCGCCGCACGTCCGCAAGGCCGCCACCGGACTGTCCGACCTGTCGCGCTCCGTCTCCAAGCGCGACCGTGAACTGTCCGAACTCCTCAAGGGAAGCGCCCAGTTCACCAACACGCTGAAGGACAAGAAGTCCAGCTTCGAGACCCTCATCGAGGACGCCGGGCCACTGCTCGGCGAACTCCAGGACCGCCGGGACGCCATCACCGCCCTGCTGGAGGGCAGCCGCGACCTCGGCACCGAACTGACCGGTCTGGTGGACGACAACGAGAAGCAGCTCAGCCCCACACTGAAGGCGCTCGGCCGCGTCACCACCGTCCTGGAGGAGAACAGCACCCAGCTGGACCGGACGCTCGCCCTGGTCGGCCCCTACTACCGGCTCGTCGGCAGCACCCTGGGCAACGGCCGCTGGTTCGACAGCTACCTGTGCGGGGTGGTGCCCCGCGACTACCTGCCCGCACAGTCCCAGCCCGAGACATCGTGCATGCCGCCCAAGCAGCCGGCGGCGGCCCGGGGGAGCGGTGAGTGATGAGCAAGCGCAGAAAACTCCTCGCGACCGCGATCGCCCTCGCCGTGGTCGCCGCCTCACTCGCCGCGGTCCGCGCCCTGGACTCCACCGGCACCCGCATCACCGCCTACTTCGACCGCGCCGTCGGCATCTACGCGGGATCCGACCTGCGCATCCTCGGCGTCCGCGTCGGCGAGGTGGAGTCGGTCGACCCCCAGGGCACCCGGGTACGGGTCGAGCTGGCCCTGGACGAGGGCGTACGCGTACCGAAGTCGGCGCGGGCACTGGTGGTCGCGCCGAGCGTCGTCGCCGACCGCTACGTCCAGCTCACCCCGGCCCACCGCTCAGGACCCGCCCTCGCCGACGGCGCCGTACTGCCCGCCTCCCGCAACCGCACCCCGGTCGAGATCGACCAGCTCTACGCGTCGATCACCGACATCAGCAAGGCACTCGGACCGGACGGGGCCAACTCCTCCGGCGCCCTGTCCGACCTGCTGAAGACCGGCGCCGCCAACCTCGACGGCAACGGCGAGGCCATCGGCGAGGGCATCGAGGAGTTCGGCAAGGCCACCAAGACCCTCGACGGCTCCAGCGACGACCTGTTCGCCACCCTCAGCAGCCTCCAGACCTTCACCACCATGCTGAAGGACAAGGACACCGACGTACGCACCGCCCAGGAACGGCTGGACACGGTCGTCGGCTACTTCGCCGACAACAAGGACGACCTCGCGGGCGCGCTGGAGGAACTCGGCACCGCCCTCGGCCAGGTGAAGACCTTCATCAAGGACAACCGCGGCGAGCTGAAGAAGAACGTCGAACGGCTCGTCCCGATCACCCAGACCCTGGTCCGCCGGCGCGCCTCGCTGGCCGAGGCCCTGGACGTCGCGCCGCTCGCCGCCGACAACCTCGTCGGCGCCTACGACCCCGACACCGGCATGATCGACGGCCGCGCCAACCTCAACGAGATCAGCATGGGCGGCCCGCTGCTGCCCCTGCCGGCGACCGGAGGCTCAACGACCTCGGGCGCGGGGAAGGGGGAGCGGTGAAGCGCGTCGTGCGGCGCCGGGGAAGGGCGCCCGAGCCGGTGGACTCCACGGGCGCGGACCAGGTGGAGACCGCCGAGGCGGACCGCGTCGAGGACCCGCACGGCACAGTACGGCGGCGTGCGCTCGGCACCGGTGCCGCCGCCGGCGCCGGGATCGGCGGCCTCCTCGCCCTCGGTCTCGGTTTCGCCCTCGCCGTCGGCGCGTTCTCCGCCACCGTCCCGCGCTTCGACGGCCTCGAGGACCTGCCCCTGCCGGGCGGCGCCGACCTCGGCCCGCACCCCTACACCGTCACCGCCGAACTGGACGACGCCCTCAGCCTGGTGCCGCACGCCGCGGTCAAGGTCAACGACGTCGCCGTCGGCCGGGTCACCGCCATCCGTCTCGACGGCGACAAGTGGTCGGCCCGCGTCACCATGGAGATCAACGGCGACGTCCGGCTGCCCCGCCAGGCCGGCGCCCGCCTGGAACAGTCCAGCCTGCTCGGCGAGAAGTACGTCCAACTGGTCGCCCCGGCCGAGTCGACCGCCGGGGGCAGACTCGGTGAGGGCGGTGTCATCCCGCTCTCCCGCACCGGCCGCAACACCGAGGTCGAGGAGGTGTTCGGCGCGCTGTCCCTGTTGCTCAACGGCGGCGGCGTCAACCAGCTCAAGACCATCACGCAGGAACTCAACAAGGCCCTCGGCGGACGCGAACCCGAGGTCCGCTCCATGCTGAAACGGGTCGAGGAACTCGTGGCGAACCTCGACGAGCACCGCGGTGACATCACCGACGCCCTCGACGGCGTCAACCGGCTCGCCGCGACCCTCGCCGGCCGCAAGGACGACGTGAAAACCGTCCTGACCGACCTCTCGCCCGGCCTGAAGACCCTGAACGAACAGCGCGGCTCCCTGCTGACCATGCTGCGCTCCCTGGACACGCTGTCCGGGGTCGCCGTCTCCACCGTCGAAGCGAGCAAGGACGACATGGTCGCCGACCTCAAAGCCATCGCCCCCACCCTGAAGGCCCTCGCCGACGCGGGGACCGACCTGCCCGACTCCCTCCAGGTGCTGCTCACCTACCCGTTCACCGACGAGGTGCTCAAGGGCGTCAAGGGCGACTACCTCAACGTGTACCTGAACATGACCGCGACCCCCGGCACCCAGGTGATCCCACCCCTGGTGCCGCAGAGCACTCCCTCGCCCACCGCCGCGGCGCGGAGCGAGCGGGACACCGCACCCCGAAAGCGGTCGGACGCCGGCCCCGGTGCCGCGGCCTCCCCGTCGGCACCGCTGCCCCTGCCCTCCGTACCGGTACCCACCAGCGACCCCGGGGACGGAGGCGCACAGGGATGATCACCCTCGCCGTACGCCTGAAGAACCTCGCCTTCCTCCTCATAGCCGTCCTCGCCCTCGGCCTCCTCGGCATCCGCTACGCCGACCTCGGCCGGTACGTCGGCGTCGCCGACTACTACACGGTCAAGGTCGAACTCCCGCGCACCGGAGGACTGTTCACCCACTCCGATGTCACCTACCGGGGCGTCTCGGTGGGCCGGGTCGGCCCGATCGACCTCACCGCCGACGGGGTGGTCGCCCAGCTGCGCATCAAGAAGTCCGCGCCCCGCATCCCCGCCGACACGCGGGCCGTGGTGGCCGGGCTCTCCGCGGTCGGCGAGCAGTACATCGACCTGCGCCCCGAGAGCGACGCCGGCCCCTACCTCGCCGACGGCACCAGCATCGCCCAGCCCGACACCGAGGTCCCCGCCCCCGTCACCGACGTCCTCACCAGCGTGAACGACCTCACCCGGTCAGTGCCGCTGGAGGATCTGCGCACCGTCGTCGACGAGTTCGGCAAGGCCTTCGAGGGGCACGGCGACGACCTCCAGGTGCTGCTGGACAACGGCAGCGCCTTCATCGAGGCCGCCGACCGCAACCTGCCCACCACCACCCGCCTGCTCACCGACGCCGAGACCGTGCTGCGCACCCAGGCGGAGGAGGCGGAGGCCATCCGCGGCTTCGCCGACGGCGCCACGGAACTGGCCCGCACCCTCAAGGGCTCCGACGCGGACCTGCGCCGGCTCCTCACCGTCACACCGGACGCCGCCACCCAGGTCAGCGGGCTGCTCCGGGACCTGGATCCCAGTCTGGGCGTCGTCCTCGCCAACCTGCTCACCACCTCCGAGGTCGCCGTCACCCGCCAGCGCGGCATCGAGGAACTCCTCGTGAAGTACCCGGCGGCCGTCTCCGCCGGCGCCACCGCCGTCGACGGAGGAAAGATGAAGCTCGGCCTGGCCGTCACCTTCTTCCAGCCCCTGCCCTGTACCGACGGCTACGCCGGCACCCGGTACCGCACCGGCCTGGACCTCGGCACCGCCCCCGCCCTCAACACCGGCGCCTCCTGCACGGCACCTGCCGCGAGCGGGGTCAACGTACGCGGCTCCGCCAACGCGCCCCGGGGCGGCGCGCTCCCCGACCCGGCCAAGCCGGGCTCCCTGCCCTCGGGCAGTACGGGCAGCACCGCTTCGGCCCCGTCCAAGTCAGCCGCACCCCTGCCGGGCGCGCTGGCCCTGCCGGACACGGGCGGTACGCGGGTGACCGGCCTGCCGGGGCTGCTCGGCGCGGACGCGGAGGCGGGCCGATGAGGCGGGCGCGCGTCCTGACCGGGGCGGGACTGGCACTGGCGCTGGCGTTCTGCGGCACCGGGGCGTGGACGTACGCACAGGCACGGGGTGACGACTCCCTCGCGTACGGCCGGGAACGCGACGCGGCGCTGGCCGACGGACGCGAGCGACTCGCCGTCCTCAACACCCTCGACGCCTCGTCCCGGGAGCGGGCGCGGGCAGACATCCAGGACTGGCGTGCCGCCTCGACCGGCCCGCTGCGGGAGGAACTGGGCAACACCGCCCCCGAGGGAGGGGCTTCGGCGCGGGGCACGGTCACGGAGGCCGCGCTCACCGCCTTGGACACCCGCGCGGGCACCGCCAAGCTCGTCGCCACCGTGCGCGTCGAGGTCACACCCGCCGGGGCGAAGGCGCCGACCACGGACCGCAAGCGTCTGGAGGCGGTCCTGGCCCGCACGGGCGAGGGGGAGTGGAAGGTCAAGGCACTGAGCGCGGTACCGCTCGCGCGGACGGCGGAGGAGGACGAGAGCCGATGACACGGCTGCTGCACCTCGGACGGGCCCGGGCCGCCACCGGCCCGGGCGAGGTGACGGAGGACGGGACGGCCACCGAACGGGACGGGGTCGGCCCCAAACCAGGCACCGACGCCGGCCACGCCCCAGGCGCCGACGCCGGGGCGGAGCACGGAACCGACGACCGGCCCGGCATCGACGCGGACGCCGAACCCGCCCGGACGGCCCCGCCGGAGGAGCCGTCGCGGACCCGTGGCGGTGGCCGGCACCCGCGTGCCCTCGCCAGGCGCCTCGTCCCCGCCCTGGGCGCCGCACTGCTCGTCTTCGCCGGCTGCGGGTTCTTCTACGGCGCCCACCAGCTGAGGACCACCCCGTCCGCCGAGAACCACGCGCTGACCGACGCCGAGGCGACCACCCGTGTCGCCGGCGACGTCGGCAACGCCCTCGCCCGCGTCTTCTCGTACACGCCGGACGGTCTGGAGACCACGGAGCGTGCGGCGCGGTCCGTCCTCGCGGGGCGGGCGGAACGCCAGTACACGGAGCTGATGGACCGGATCCGCGCGGACCTCGCCGAGCAGCGCGTCACCCTCAGCACCCAGGCCGTACGGACAGGAGTGATCGAACTCGACGGTGACAGCGCGCGGCTGCTGGTCTTCCTCGACCAGATCTCACACCGCGGCAAGGCCGGCACCACCTCCGCGGCGGCCCAGCTCACGGTGACCGCGCGATGGGAGAAGGACCAGTGGCGGATCGTCGACATCAGGACCCGCTGAGCGGGCGCGGAAAGAGGGGAACACGGATGAAACGCGGGACCAGCGCACCGGCCCGGCTCCGGGCGCTGCCGGTCACGGCCCTCGCCCTCGCACTCACCCTGATCGCGGGCGGCTTCGCCGGGTGGACGGGCTGGGACTGGTACGACGCGGCCCACGACGACACCGTCGCGTACGCCGAGCAGCGCGACGCGGCCCTCTCCGCCGGCGAACAGGCCGTGCAGAACCTCAACACCCTCGACCACCGCAGCGTCGACCGGGGCCTGGACCTCTGGGAGTCCTCCACCACCGGCGAGCTTCACGAACAACTGGTCGAAGGACGCGACGAGTTCACCACACAGGTGAAGACCGCCAAGACCGTGACCACGGCGAAGGTGCTGTCCGGCGCGCTCACCGAACTCGACGACCGGGCCGGCCGGGCCCGAGTGCTGGTCGCCCTGCGGGTGACGGTGAAGGCGCCCGGCGACGCGAGCACCGACAAGGACAGCCGCATGCTCGGCGAACTGACCCGCACCGACGGCCACTGGAAGCTCAGCGCCCTGGGCCAGGCCCCGGTCGGCGGCACACCGGCCGGCTGACCGGCCGCGAGAGAGGACGACACACGATGCCGACGACCCGCCACCACCTGAACAACGCACGCCGCCGCCAGGCCCGCGAAACCCCCCGCATCCCGGCCGCCACCGAAGCACCCCGGGGACGCGGAACCCGGCGCGGCCCGACCGGCACCGACGCCCTCCAGGGGAGCGGGGAACTGCGCGACCAGCCACGCCCCACCCGCACCCGGCACACCCTCCCCGGTCGCACGGCGATTGCCCGAACGGTGCCGCTCACGAGCGGAGAGGACACGGACCGACCGGCCGGGGCCACCCGGCGCCCACCCGCGGTCCGCCGTTCCCGCATCACCCTCGTGAGCCTCTGCCTGCTCACCCTCGTCCTCGGCGGTTTCGCCGGCTGGGCGCACGCCCGGGCCGAAGCCCTCCGCGACACCCCGGCAGCACGCAACACCGCCCTCTCCGACACCGCCCGCACCAGCGAGATCAAGGGCCAGTCGACCAAGGCCGTCGCCGCGCTCTTCTCGTACGACCACGCCGACCCCGACGCCCTCGACAAGGCCGCGAAAGAGTGGCTGACGGGACGCGCCGTCACCCAGCACCGGGACCTGTTCGGCGGCATACGCACGCAGGCCGACAAGCAGAAGGCGGTGATCACCACCACGGTCACCGACAGCGCGGTCGAGCGCGTCGACGGCGACCGGGCCCGGATCCTGGTCTATGCCGACCAGAGCAGCGTCAGCACCACGGGCGACAAGAAGGCCGAGGACGACGGCACCTACGCCGGGGCCATGTTCGCCGTCGACGTCGAACGACGCGACGGGCGTTGGCTCGTCTCGGGCATCGACACCTTCGGCCGCTGAAACCCGTACGCGCCTCACCACCACCAGGGAGTGACAGACCATGCCCAGACACCGCGCTCGACGCGTACCCGCCCGGACCCGGCAGGGTCTGCGGGCCACCGCCGTCGCCGTGACCGCGGTGGCGGCGCTCACCGCCTCCCAGGCTCCCGGCATCCCGCAGAAGCAGAGCGCCCGTCCGGCTCCCGACGAACACCCCGCCCCGGCCGCGGGCCTCCCGTACGCCGAACTCGCCCCGCCCGACGACGGTTCGTACCACACCGAACTCCCGCCACTGGTCTCCCCGGACGTACCACCGCGCGCCGGGCAGGTCATCCGGGCTCGTGCCGAATCCGGCATCCCGGGCACCGTGCTGCGCGCCTACCGCGCGGCGGAAAGGTCCGTCGACCGGACGGACCCTGGTTGCGCGCTGCCCTGGGAACTGCTCGCCGCCATCGGCAAAGTGGAGTCCGGGCAGGCGCGCGGCGGCGCGGTCGACAGGCACGGCACCACCCTCGGCCGGATCACGGGCCCGGCGCTCGACGGCCGGAACTTCGCGCTGATCCTGGACAGCGACGGCGGCGCCCACGACGGCGACACGGTGTACGACCGGGCGGTGGGGCCGATGCAGTTCCTGCCGTCGACCTGGGCGCGGTGGGGCGTGGACGGCAACGGCGACGGCCGCAGCGACCCCAACAACGTCTTCGACGCGGCCCTGGCCGCCGGGCACTACCTGTGCGCGGGGGACCGCGACCTGAGCCGGGCCGCCGACCTGGACCGGGCGGTCCTCAGCTACAACCACTCGCGTTCCTACCTCAACCTGGTCCGCCACTGGCTGGACTTCTACCGCAGGGGCGTGCACACCGTGCCCGACGGCAAGGGCGTCATCCCGGAGTCTCCCGGAGCAGGCGGCGACACCGCGGCGACGGAGCCGGTCGACAAGGGCGGCCGCGGGGGCGCCGGTGGCCAGGGCGGCCGTGGGGACACCGGCAAGGACGGTGGTGACGGCATCGTCGTCGGCCCCGACCCCGCGACGCCCACCCCGTCCCCCTCTCTCACGCGCTCGGTGCCGCCGGCGCCGTCACCCCGGCCGTCCCCGTCCACGACGGAACCCGACCCCGCCCCGTCACCGGACCCCTCCCCGTCCGAGTCCCCGACACCGGACCCCTCGCCCACACCGAGCCCCACCGAACCGTCCTCGCCGGCCCCCGACCCGTCCACGCCGCAGAACTGTCCTTCCGACTCGGCGAGTCCCTCTCCCGACACCGGCGCCTCGCCCATCGCCGACCCGATTGCCCCCGAGGACGAGCCGACCTGCCCGACCTGAGGGCACCGGCTCCTTGCAGACCCGGAACGAGGCCGTCCCCCTTTCGGGGGTTTCCTCCCCATGGACCATGAGGTGAGCGGTGGGAAGATGTGCTGATGGGAATGATCGACAGCGACAGTGAGGCCGTCCGGTACGTGCGGTTCCAATCGCCGCACCGGAACAGCCGAGGTCACTTCACCGGCGTTTTCGGGCTCGTCAACAACCTGGCGAGGGAGGGAAAGCTGACGGACGAGCAGGAGATCTTCCGCCGCCGCAACAACAGGTGGTACGACGCGGCGTACACCGACCCCTCGGCCGTCGACCCTCACGTCTACGACGACGAGATCAACCCCGGTGCGGCGGCATGGTTCAAGCCGTCAGCCACTCATCTCCTCGCTCGCGTCTCCGGTTGTCTGGAGATCCTGTCCGCGCATGGCGTCGACTGTCGGGCCTTTCGTTCCGCGGACCCGGGACGGGTCGTCTACGAGGACGACGTGCAGATCGTGGTCGTGCCACATGCACTGGAGACGACTGCCACCCACGAGAGCACCAACACCCTGAAGTGACTCGGCCCGCGGCCTCTTGAAGCCGGTGACGACCCAGCTCTTGGACTCCGACAGGTCGGCGGCGGTGACGGTCATGGTGAGGATGAGGTCGGTCGTGTCGGTGAGGGTGCCGCGCTTCTGTCCGACGATCTTTCCGCCTCCTAGAACGCCGCGGAAGCCGGCTGTGCCTAGGTCTGCGGAGTTCCGCTCCTCTCGGTGGCTGCTTCGTCCGCTCCTGTCTGCCAACCGGAGCGCACGAGGGTGCTGAGCGCCTCGGTGGAGGACTCGTCTGCCAGGGCGGCGCTGCGGGCCCAGGCCGTTGCCAGGGTGCTGAGGAACAGGTCGCGTGCCCGCACCCACGGCTTGGCGCCGCCGTCGCGCTGCGCCGCGCCAAGAAAGCTGTCGGTGGTCGTGATGAAGCCCTGGCAGGTGATGGCCAGCGGGGAGGCGTCTTGGGTCAGTGCGGCCCGCAGAGGCTCGGGCAGGCCGTCGAAGGCGGTCACCCAATCGCTCAGGGCGTCCAGCCACTGGGCGAGCGCGGCGCTGGAGTCACTCTCTTCTCGCTGGATGGCCTCGCGGCGGGCCTCCAGCTGCTCGTCGCGGGCCTGCAACAGCGCGGCGAGCAGCGCTTCCCGGTTGGGGAAGTGCCGGTAGAGGGTGCCCGGGCCGACGCCGGCCCGCTTGGCGATGGCGTCCATGGAGCCGGAGATGCCGTGTTCGGCGAAGAACTGCTCCGCGACCTCGAGGATGTGCAGGCGGTTGCGTTGCTTGTCCGTCCGCAGCCGTCGCCCGCCGGTACCTGTCCCGTCCATGCGCTCACACCTCCCGTTGACAATGCGGAGACTATCTCCGTATCGTCGTTCCTCGAAACGGAGAGTATCTCCTTTCCGGGTATCGATGCCACCGGTGACCATCCCGGACGGCATCCGTGACGGAGCGGGCCATCCCGTACGGCCGATCCCGCACAGCCACCACGGCGCACCGCCCTCGGAAGGACTTCCCCATGAAACTCGGCATCATCGGAACCGGACCCATCGGTACCACGCTGGCGCGCACGTTCAGCGCGGGCGGACACGACGTCGAGGTGGCGAACTCACGCGGACCCCAGACCGTCGGCGCTGCCGCGTTGCACTTCGGGGCGCGCGCGGTGACCGCGGAAGAGGCCGTCCAGGGCAAGGACGCCGTCGTCCTGTCCGTCCCCTTCGCCCGCGTCCCGGACGTGGCCGGACTCTTCGCCGCCGTGCCCGAGGCGACCGTGGTCGTCGACACCTCGAACTACTTCCCCCAGCTGGGCGGCCCCGTCGACGCGGTGGACCGGGGACAGGTGGAAAGCCTGTGGGTCGCCGAGCGGCTGGGACGGCCCGTGGTGAAGGCGTGGAACGCGGCGCTGGCAGGCACCCTGCAGACCAAGGGTCTCCCGGCCGGA
This sequence comes from Streptomyces sp. NPDC017225, assembly GCF_044331465.1. Taxonomy (NCBI): domain Bacteria; kingdom Bacillati; phylum Actinomycetota; class Actinomycetes; order Kitasatosporales; family Streptomycetaceae; genus Streptomyces; species Streptomyces sp. NPDC017225. The sequence continues at coordinate 648,767 of NZ_JBIRNE010000002.1, forward strand.
AGTCCGGGCCGCATCGCGCTCCCGGTCGCCGCCGACTCCGACGAGCAACGCCGCGTCGGCATGAGCCTGGTGGACGAGAGCGGCTTCGACCCCTACGACGCCGGCGTCCTGGCCGACTCCTGGCGCCAGCAGCCGATGACCCCGGCCTACTGCACCGAACTGAGCCCTGGGGACCTGGGACCGGCTCTCGCCGCAGCCGACCGAGAAAGGGCCGTGAGCCAGCGGGACCGGCAGATGGCACGTCTGGCCGCTCTCACCTCCACGCCCACGCTGGCCGAGACCGTGGAACTCAACCGCTCCCTCCACCGCTGACACGTCGACCCCGGCCACCTGACCCGCCTGCCCCTCCAAAGGATCCCCGATGCCCAGCGAGGCCGCCCTCTTCACCGATCTCGCCCGCACCAGGCGCTCCCCCCGTCAGTTCCTGCCCACCCCTCTGTCCCCCATGGACATCCGCGGCGTCTTGGAGGACGCGCAGACGGCCCCCTCCAACAGCAACACCCAGCCCTGGACCGTGCACATCGCCACGGGCGCGGCCCGGGACGCGCTGAGCAGGGAACTGCTCAGCGCGTACGAGGAGGACCGGCCCTCTGCGGACTTCACCGGTGACTACGGAGACGGTGTCTACCGCGAACGGTCCTACCAGCACGGCGCCCTCCTGTACGGAACCCGCGGCGTAGGCCGCGCCGACATCGAAGGCAGAAAGGAAGTGATCCGCGAGAACCTGCGCTTCTACGACGCACCCCACGTCGCCCTCCTCTTCATGCCCCAACTCGGCGACGGAGTACGCGCGGCCGGCGACCTCGGCATGTACGCCCAGAACTTCCTGCTCTCCCTCACCGCAAGGGGGTTCCACGGCATCCCGCAGGCCATCCTCGGCATGTACGCGGACACAGTCCGCGAGTCACTCGGCGTACCAGGCGACCTCAAGCTGCTGTTCGGCATCGCCTTCGGCATCGGTGACCACAACTCACCGATGCACGACATCGGCATAGGACGCATTGCGCTGCGGCAGAGCGTGGTCCTGCACGACACCCCCGGCGTCCTCGACGAGCAGTAACTCCCGCTGACCAGATCATCAGATCCGGGCCGAGCAGCACTTCGCCGCCCCCCGGGGCCGCCCCCGCTTGCTGATCCGCCCCCGACCGCAGCCCGGTGAGCTCGCCCACCACCGCCGTCACTCACCGAGCCGACACCGCTGGCCGCCCTGGTCAAGGCAGGCTGCTGCTCGTGATCGCTCGCACCGACCAGGACGCCATGCGAATTCCGTCGACAGAAGCAGGCGTTCCCGGACGACGGGGACTGTCGGTGTCCACCCCGCAGCGCGAGCAGGCCCCAGTCACAGCCCCTCTCGACGCTGACGCCTGAGACGGGCGGACCGCCCCCGCACCGGCGGGAGCGGCCCTGGCGGCTACGGCGGAACACCGGCCGCTCTCGGTGCGGGCGCGGCCCCAGGCGGCGTGCGCCGGCGCAGCGCGGAGCCGTGCCCTTCAGTTCGGTTCCGAGCCGGAGCCTCAGCTGTTGCCCAGGGTGCGGCTCAAGAGAGGGAGCAGGTGGTCCCAGTGGCGCTTCAGCCCGGAGGCGCTGAAGGCGTCGGTGTCGGACATGGTGAAGCCATGGATGGTGCCGGGGTAGATCTCGGAGGTGTGGCTGACACCTGCGGCGTCGAGGGCCTGGTTGAGCTCGCCGAGGTCCTCAGGTGTCAAGTCGCCTTCGGCGTGACCGAGGTGGACCTGGGCGGTGAGCTTGGAGAAGAGACCGGGCCCGTCGGCGCCCACGGGGCCGTGGAATGCGGCGACGGCTGCCACCTGTCCTGGGTGGGCCGCGGCGGTGCGCATCGCGGAGAGGCCGCCTATGCAGTAGCCGGTCACCGCGACGGGACCGGCGGCGACCTCGGGCTGGACGGTGAGGAAGCTGAGGTAGGCGTCGGCGTCGCCCAGGACTCGATCGGCGGTGTGCGTCTCGATCAAGGGCATCAGCTGGGCGAAGACCGCGGGCCGGGCCTCTTCTCCGATGTGCTCGGGAAGCTCGATCACCGGTGCCGGACCGTGCCGGTAGAAGAGGTTGGGCACGAGCACGTAGTACCCGTGGCCAGCCAGTTCGCGGGCCATCTCCCGCAGCACGGGCCGGATACCGAAGCCGTCCGCGTACATCAGCACCCCCGGGTGCCGCTCGCCACGATCGGGGAAGGCGGCGAACGCGTCGGCCCTGCCGTCCGTGGTGGGAATGTGCAATGTCTTGGTGAGCACGAATTTCTCCTGTCGTGGTTGATGTGTCGAGCCTGATCAACACGACGGAGGCGGAGCCCGCGCGGCAGCGCGGGCTCCTCGATCGGGCAGCGGGCCCGCACTGGCCCGTACGGTGCTCAGAAGAGCACCGGGTCACCAATCCGTGTGTGGCGCGATGCCGTCCCGGTAGTCATCCCCACAACATAGTCCACAGCCCCGATCACCAGGGCCGTCAGGAGTGCCTGAACCCGACCCGGGGCTCACGCCCCGCTGGACAGCCACCGCACCAACGCGGCCACCCCCAGCATCACAGCCGGCACCGCCCACGGCCATCGCCTCACCCGCCGCACCGAGGGCGACAGCCGCAGTGCTCCCACCGCGCCCGCCGAAGCGACGGACAAGGCACAGGCCGGCTCGATCCCGCCGTACGCGGCCTGGTCCCAGTCGCCGTCCGGACGGGTGCTGATCGTCGGCCGGAGGAAGAAGGCCGCCGCCAGGGTCAGCAGCACCATCGGGACGGCGAGGATCACGCGGAGCAGACGGCGGTCGTCATCGGGGTGGTGCGGGCGGTCGTCCACCGGATGACGGGAGTGACCGGTCTCCTGCCTGCCGCCGGTGCGCGAGGGGTTCGAGGACTGCACCAGCGGATCGCGTTCCTTGCCTGGTCCAGGGGCACTGCCGGTCGAAGAAGCCCGACGCGTTGTGGACACCTGGCCTTTCGCGACAGAGCACCGTCATGCCACAGCTCGGTCAGCAGTAGAGCCGACCCAGGTGGGGCCAGGTCTGCGGGCCGACCTTGCCGTCCACGGCCAGGTTGGTGTCGCAGGCGTAGTTCACGGTGCTCTGGAACTTCTTGGCCGCTGCCTGGGAGTTGCGGCCGAAGATGCCGTCGATCGTCCCCGGATTGTGGCCGTGGTACTGGAGGAGGCACTGGGCTTCCTTGCCGGCGGAGGTCACCTGCGAGGAAGACGGAGCGACAGTGGTGCCGCTGTAGTAGCCGGCGGAGAGGCGGCCGGAGGAGCTCATGCGCACGTCGCACGGGTAGGCCGCGGCAGCGGTGGCGCCGGTCTCGGCCGCGGCGGCGAAGCCGCCGGTGGCCGTGCCGGCCAGCAGGGCGAGGGAGACGATCACGAGCGAGGTACGCCTGCGGGTTGCGGTGAGTGCCATGGAGGACTCCTGGAGATGAGTGTGATCGATCTGGACGTCGATACGTGTTCGCCGGATGACGCGGGCAGGCCCGATCGCGGCGACGAGGGACGTGTCCACCCCTGAGCCGCCAGGTAACGTGTGCCGCGCGAAAGGATGCGGGCGCAACTGGCGAACTTCACTGCCGGTGTCCTGGACGCCGGCCCTGTGCCGGGCCTGGCGAACGAGGACTGATCGAGGCCGGGGAACCGGCGTCTGGTCGTTGCCGAACCACTCGTCCGCACCGACCGAGATCGAGATCGGATACGCGCGAGTCTCGACCAACGGGCAGAAGCTGGAGCGGCAGCTCGACGCGCGCACCGCCGCCGGGTGCCGGAAGGTCCTGGCGGACAAGAAGTCCGGCAAGAACGCGCTCCGCCCTGTCCAGATCGCCGGGTGAGCAGCGGGGTCAGACGTGAGCCAGCCACGCCGCCCAGGCACGGCACTCCCGAACGTGCTCAGGCAGCGACTGGGCGCGGGCTATCCGGCGGTGGGCTCTCCTTCGACCGGGGTGCCGTGCACGCCACCGAACAGGGCTCGCAGAAGCCGGTCGACGAAGACGTCAAGCGGTTCGACGTGGAGCCCGCCGCTGTCGACTCGGTCGAGCACACCCTGGGCCGGGTGAGTACCGCGACTGGTTCCTCGACCTGCGCACCGCACCACCCGCACCTGGCTGGGCACCCCGGCCCAAACGGGAGATCGGCACGGACTTCCCTCCGTCCGGCGACCAGGTCAACCTGCTGAGATCGGCGGACATGGTGGTGCGCCTGCACGGGGTCCGGCCGAGCCGAAGGCTCGACCGGGACACGGCCGGACGGCGGCCCGCCGCCCGGGGTGTCCGCCGACCCGCTGCCCGCCCTGGAAAGGCGGCCCGCCCCCTGCGCGCAGTGGAGCCCACCGGCCCGCTCGACGACCTGCGCCCCCTGGCAAGGCCGTTGTGGACGACGCCCCACCGGCCGGCATCGGGCAGACCGCCGACGGCGGCCACGCATTGCCGCTGGTTCAGGAAGGGGCGCGGCGTTCCCTCCCGGAAAGACCTGGCCGCCTGAGGCAGAAGTTCAGTCCGCGAACGCGGCCACGTACGATGCCACGCACGGCTCCGGGGTGGCCAGTGAGGTGACGACGTGGCCGTCGACGGTCACCGGCGGATCGAGCGGCATCTGGAGCAGCCGCTCGGAGCGGGACCCCTCGAACTGCTCGGCCGACATCAGCGTCCAGCCCGCGGCGTCCCGGCCCACTTCGAACAGCACGTTGAGCATGTCCCCGGCAGGAGGCCGCAGCGGGGCCACGGGCAGGGCGGCGAGGATCGCGTCATGCATCGGCGGGTCACTGTCTCGGGCAGGGAGCCGCAGACCGTACGGATCGAGGTCGTGCAGGCTGACCGCGGGCTTGCGGGCAGCGGGGTGTTCGCGCGCGAGCACTGCGTGCAGCGGCTCGGACCAGGCTCGGACCACCGTCACCGCCGCGGAGGTGAACGCGCCCCGCACCAGCGCCAGGTCCAGCTCCCCGTCGCGGACGGCGTCGAGTCGCGCGGCCACCGGCAGGTCGACCAGTTTCGGCGCGGCCGGGCGTTCGCTGTCGCTCAGGCGGCCCACCGCCCGGTCGAGCCGTCGGGTGACGCAGGACGCCACTCCGATCCGCAGGACGGCCGCCGGTTCTCCGGCAACCACCCGGACCCGGGCCGCCGCACCGAGAGTCCTACGGGCCGCGGCGAGCACCCGTTCGCCCGCCGGGGTGAGCCGTACCCGGCGCGAGGTGCGGTCGAGCAGGCGCACGCCGAGCTCGCGTTCGAGCCGGGCGATCTGCTGGCTCACCGCCGGCTGCACTATGCCCAGCCGCTGCGCCGCGCGCCCGAAGTGCAGTTCCTCGGCGACGGTCACGAAGTACTGCAGCGCTCTCAGTTCCATCTGCCTGATCTATCACGTGATGTTATCGCTGCCCAGCGTTTCTGGTCATTGTTCGCGCAGGTCACTCCGGCTGTGATGGGTACGAGCCCGCCAGAGCGGTCCTACCCGCCGGATGCCGCGACGCGGGGAGACGTGAACGGAGAACAGAGTGAGCACAACAACCCTCGGCGTGATAGGTACCGGCATGGTCGGCCTCGGGGCCGCTCGCCGCGCAGTCGACGCCGGCCTGAACGTCGTCCTGAGCAACTCACGCGGCCCCGAGACGCTGGCCGGTCTCGTCGCGGAGCTCGGCGAGCGGGCCCGCGCGGCCACCCCGGCCGAAGCGGCAAGCGCCGGCGATCTGGTCATCGCGTCCGTGCCGCTGGCCGCCTACGAGCAGTTGCCCCGGGCGGAGCTTGCCGGCAAGACCGTGATCGACCCGATGAACTACGCGCCCCGTTCCGACTTCGAAGTGCCGGAACTCGACAGCAGCGAGCTGACCTCCAGCGAACTGGTACAGCGCCACCTCACAGACGCGCGGGTGGTGAAGGCACTGCACAACATAGGCCCCAAGCAGTTGCTGGAACTGTTCCGCCCGACCGGCGCCCCCGACCGCACCGCGCTGCCACTTTCCGGCGACGACCCGGACGCCAAGAAGGAGGTGGCCGACCTGCTGGACATCCTCGGCTTCGACGCGGTGGACCTCGGCACACTGGCCGACAGCTGGCGCAGCGAACCCAACACCCCGTTGTACGCACTCCCGTACGTGGGAAAGCCGCCGTCCGGCCTCACCGCCAGGGAATTCGTGGCCTGGGTCCAGCGGGCGCCCGGTGTGCCCGCACCCGTCGCCCGGATCAAGGAGCTCTCCGCCACCTTGCGAGGGCCCGCGGGTTTCCGGATGTAACAGAAGGTGAGGCGCCCTGACAGTACGGCCCGGCACGGTCGAGCGTTGACACACCATCACGCGACTGTCACGCGGGCGCGGCGGCACGGGGATCCCTGAGGGCTTCCGCCGCGGGCCGTGACCTGATCCCCGGCCTGGGGGAGTTCGCCGCTGCCCTGGACGCCGACCAGGCCGATACCGTGCTCGGCGCCGCCTGGGACGCCTTCGACGTCGTGGGCCGACTGACGGACGCCCTCGCCCTCGACGAGGACAGCGACGAGACGCAGGCCATGCTGGTCGGCATCAAGTGTGCGGACGGCGGACGGCCGCCGCCTGTTGCCGCCGCCCGGGAACGGCCGGCCACGCGGCAGCCGCCGCGAATCTCCTCGCCACCGTCCGGCAGGACGGTGGCGAGGCCTCATGACCGTCACGCTCGGAGAGCTCTACGACGTTCTTCACCACCGCCTTGAACAAGTCACGTCCGTGAATTCTGCCCGGAGACGATGTCTTCGCACACGCCCTCGCGATCAGACAGCTCGACACACTCGTCGGGCACGTGAACCTCTTGCTCGGCCGGCCAGGAGACCCCCTCGACGCCGCGGCCGGCGACACCTTCGGCCACCTCCGCCACGCCCGCCGTGCGCTCGGCGGCGCCGCCCGCTGGCTGCCGCCGGTCGCCCCGGACAGCGCGGCGAACGACGGCATGCTCGGTGCCGCGGTCCAGCCGGCGGAGCGGTCATCGACCTGATCCGCGGTCACCGCGACGGCACGGGCTCCGGTCACCCCGTACGCGCTCGCCTTCGCCACACGCTCCGCACAGGCTTACCACCTGCACCACGCCTCCAGGATTCTCCATTCCACGAGCCGGATCGTGCACACCGTCAACCAGAAGCTCGAGCACCGGAACGCCTCGGTCAGGCTGTCCTCCTGCCACCACATCTCCCCGTCCAGACCTACGGGTCCGCATCCTCCATCGTGGTGGCCGAGGTGTTGTTCAGTGGCCGATGCTGTCCAGTCCGGCCACGTCCTCGTCCGAGAGGGAGAGACCGGCGCCTGCGATGTTCTCGCGCAGGTGAGCGGCGGACGAAGTCCCGGGGATGAGCAGGATGTTCGGCGAGCGCTGCATCAGCCAGGCCAGCGCGACCGACATCGGCGTCGCCCCCAGTCGGTTCGCGACCTGCGAGAGGGCCTCGGACTGTATCGGCGTGAAGCCTCCCAGGGGGAAGAATGGCACGTAGGCGATGCCGTCGGCGGCGAGGTGGTCCACGAGGTCGTCGTCGTGGCGGTGGGCGAGGTTGTACATGTTCTGCACGCACACGATCGGAGCGACGCCGCGCGCCTCGGCGACCTGCTCCCCGGTGACATTACTGACGCCGAGGTGGCGGATCAGGCCCTCGTGCTGGAGGTCGACGAGCGTTTCGAACGCTTCGGTGATCGAGCCGGGCTGCGGGCCCTGAGCATCGCCCATACGCATGTTGACCAGGTCGAGGGTTTCGACGCCGAGGGATTCGAGGTTCTCGTGGACCTGCTTGCGCAGGTCTTCGGGGCGCCGGGCTGTGGGCCAGCCGCCCTGCGCGTCACGAGTCGCACCCACCTTGGTGGCGATGAACAGCGACTCCGGGTATGGGTGCAGTGCCTCACGGATCAGCTCATTGGTGATGTGCGGTCCGTAGGCGCCGCTGGTGTCGATGTGGGTGATCCCGAGGCTGACCGCCTCGCGCAACACGGCCAGGGCACCGTCGTGGTCGGCGGGCGGCCCCATGACCCACGGGCCGGCGAGCTGCATCGCGCCGTAACCGAACCGGGTGACGGCCGAGTCACCCAGCGTCCAGGTTCCGCCGGGAAGGGGTGTGGAGGGCGTGTCCATCGCGGTGCCTTTCACTTCGTGTCAGGGGTGGTGTCTCCAGCCCCTTTGCATCATCATTGGAGAGAAACTTCCTGCTGGGAAGTAGGCACCCTGAAGTGCGTAACCACCCAGAAGGAGAGAGGCGAGGTCAGCGACAATGAAGGCCGACAAGAAGGCGCAGGCGAAGGCGGAGTACAACGCGTTCCTGGCCGTGTGCCCCAGCCGTCAGCTCCTCGACCGGATCTCAGACAAATGGGTCGTCCTGATCCTGTGCGCACTGGGCGGTGACACACCCGAACAGCCCGGCGCATCACACACCCCCAAGGCGATGCGCTACTCCGAACTGGCCCGGCTGCTGGCCGGCGTCAGCCAGAAGATGCTCACTCAGACCCTACGGGCTCTCGAGCGCGACGGCTTGCTCATCCGCACGGTGACACCCACGGTCCCTGTCACCGTCACGTACGAGCTGACCGACCTCGGCCTCTCCCTCCATCACCTGACACGCGGACTCAGACAGTGGGCCCAGACCCACATGGAACAAGTCCTCACCCATCGCGAGAGACACGACGCACGAGCTTCCTAGCGTGGACGGCGTTCCCCATCTCCGCTGCGGGCTGAGATCCGCCTGGCCACGGGTGACGTGCAGCATCGCCGGGTCGAGTCGACCCCGATTTTCCGGGCCGGCCGCCACGACCGGAATGCCAGGTGGGTGATCCAGACGAACGGCCTAGCCGCGGTTCAGAACCTCATCGTCCGCGTGCGTGCCGAACTCGGCGACGCGCACCTCCGCGATGTGCTCGTACCGGCTGATCCGGTCGCTCCACTCCGCGTTCTCGCAGATCACCGCCGCCTCCCCGACCTCGATCCGAGACCCCTCGGCATCGAGCACCGCACCGTACATCACCCGCGCCCTCGGCCCCACGCGGACATCACCGACCAGCGTGGCCGTCGGGGCAACGTAGGCGTTGGATGGACCTGCGGTTCGTACGCACGGTGCCGGATGCGGATTCCCTGCGCTTCAGCGTCCATGAGCGGATTCTCGCCCGACCGACCGCGAGCATGCTGGCGAATTTCAGACGTCGCGGTTGCCGAGATATGTGCCATTCGTGAACGCAGGCGCTACAGGGCGAACGTTGGCTGATACAGCATTAGCAGGTTCGGGCGGTCCCTTCGTCGCCGCTGAAGAAGGCGAGGACGGAACGCCACAGTTGCGCAGCCAGCGTGCAAACGTCATGCAGGTTCCGGTAGGCCGCTTGGGCGTCCCGGCCCGTCCTGGCCGCCCCACGCAGTGTCTTCGACAGCTTGTCGCTGAACTGGGCAAGCCGCTCAAGGAAGTCCAGGCATGAGGACACCAGGGAGGGGCGGGAGGTTTTGCGCTGGGCCACAATCGGCTCCTCGATCGGGGGGCGTTCTGCGGTCAGTGTTGCAGTGCGCACCGACAAGCCGGGGTGAAACCTGACTGTGCCCCCGAGTCGGGGCCAATCCGGGGCACGGAACCGCCTCAGGATGCTACGAGTTCAGTGGGAGGCCCGCAGGTTCTCCCACGCAGTCAGCAGGCCGAGCACCGCGTGCTCCTTGTGAGTCATGCCACCGCTGGGCGAGGTCCACCCCGCCGCCCGTTGCACGGTGCGGCAGGCGGACACCTGTGAGCGGGGCCTGTTCCACCCGGTCGACGAACTCGATGTCACGTTCATGCCCCGCCTCGCGGACCTCACAGTGACCGCCATGCGTCGGAACGCCACCGGACACCCAGCCATGGCCTGACGCTGCACCCCCCTTCAGCCGCGTACTCGGGGCTGCGGTTGCCGACGACCCGATGCACGAGCCAGCTCATCCTGAGTGCGCAGGCCAGTCCGCTGGTGCGGGCTGAGAGTGACGTGCTCGTGACTGATCCGAGGTCTCGTAGCCTCCGCAGCACGAGGGAGGCACAGGATGGACGTGCTGACACGACGATGGCACCCCACCGCTCCGAGGCCATGATCAAGGTGGCCCGGCATGCGAGTTGGAGGAGGTCCAGCAAGGTGAAGGCATGCTCGACGAGCCTGCGAGTCCTGCCCAGTGCTGAGCCGAGCCGGCCCCGGGGTACGGACGAGTTTCGACCCCACCCCGAGCCGATGGCCGACGGCTCACCTGAGCGCCTGACGGCTTCTTCTCGCAGGCCATGTCTGTGCACCAGTCCATCACCGGCCCGGCGATCGAATGTCCGTCGGAGCCAAAGGACTCCGTGCACCGGAGCCCGGACAAGTGCTCACGCACACCTCCGGCGGGGGTGTGCGGGCCGGGCATCGTCGCCCGGAAAGACAGGTCCAGGTCGAGGCAGCTGTTCATGTCCAGCTCGGACCGGCCGTAGGGATTCGCATGGGTCCAGAACAGCGGTGAGCGCCCGGCGGTCCGCGTCGGAGAGCTTGTCCGCCCACTTCGGATCAGCCAGGACCTTCTGTGTCAGCGCCGTGTTGACGTGAACATCGACAAGCGCATGACGGTCGGTGTGGTCGCCGTGGGGAAGGGCACCCTACGGGCCACAGCCGCCCGGTGAGACACCGGTCCGGCCGGTTCAGCGGCCCGTGGTGCCGTCGAGGAGCTCGCGCAGGATGTCGGCGTGGCCGGCATGACGTCCCGTTTCCTCGATCATGTGCGTGAGCGCCCACCGCAGGGACGGTCCATTCGGCCGGGACGCCGGGCGGGCGACGGTGGCGGTCAGGTCGGAGGCGGCGCGGACGACCATGTTCGACCGGGCGGCCGCATCGCGGTAGGCGGCCAGGACGTCGTCGACCGTGTCGCCGGGAGCCGCGGCGAAGGTGGCCTGCCAGTCGGCGACCTGCTCGCCGAGGAACAGGGAACGCTCCACGTGGGCGAGGTGGTTGACCAGTCCCAGCAGGTTGGTGCCCGACGGGACACCGGGCGTGCGGACCTGCGGCTCCGGCACGCTCTCGACCTTGGCCGCCATGCAGGCGCGCAAGTAGTCGAGGAAGCCGAGCAGTACGTCCTTCTCCGAGGTGCCGGTGCTCGGCGGCGGCAGGTCACGGCGGCGGATGGACCTCATGTAAGTGTCCTTCTGTGTGAACGGTTGAGCAGGCGGTGAGAGGGGTTGAGCTGCTCAGCCGGTGGTCCGGCGGATCAGCAGGACGTGGTCGACGACCTCGGCGGTTCGACCGTCCGGCCCGGAGGCGATCCGTCGTGGTGAGGCCGCCCTTTCGATCGACCAGCCGTCCGGGTCCAGGGCGAGGTCGGCGGCGATCTCGTGCGGTGTGGGGTGCGAAGCGTCGTGGTCCTGGTTCCACGACCACGGAGCGATCGATCCGTGGTCGACGACCAGCAGCCGTCCGCCCGGTGCCAGCGCCCGGGCCGCGGTCCGCAGCACCTGCGTGCGCGGCAGGTCGAACGGCGACTGCAGGTACAGGGCGGTCACCAGGTCGAAGCGGCCTTCGGGAAAGCCGACGGTCAGATCGTGCCGCTCGGTGTGGACGAGGTCACCGAGCCCGCGTTCGCGAGCCGCGTCGGCGACCTGTGCCGTGGCCGTGCCGGAAACGTCGACGGCGGTCACCCGCCAGCCCGCACCGGCCAGCCAGAGCGTGTCACCACCGGTGCCGCAGCCCAGATCGAGTGCGGTTCCAGGCGCGAGCCCGGACGCGATCTCCACCAGCAGGGGATTCACCCGGCGCCCGGTGGCCATATCACGGGAGCTGTAGTGCTCTTCCCAGAAGCGGGCCGCATCGGAGTGCCCCTCGGGAGTGGTCTTGTCGGTCATGGACGGTGCTCCTCATCGGACGTAGTGAGACGAGACTGCCCGAGCACCGGCCGGAATTGCACAAGAACTTGCTGTATCGGCATGATGCTGACCATGGACGACGACCGGAGAGACCCGAACGACTCCGACGACCTGGAGGGCGTACTGGACGCCGTCGGCCCGCGGCTGCGCGCGCTGCGTCGGCGGCGTCGGATCACCCTGGCCGAGCTGGCCGCGACCACGGGAATCTCGGAGAGCACGCTGTCCCGGCTGGAGAGCGGCCGGCGCCGCGCCAACCTGGAACTGCTTCTCCCGCTGGCCCGCGTCTACGGCGTGCCGCTGGACGACCTCGTGGGCGCCCCGCCCACCGGCGACCCACGCGTCCACCTCAAGCCGCTGCACCGGCATGGCATGACGTTCATTCCGCTGTCCCGCAGGCCGGGCGGGATGCAGGCGTTCAAGATGCTCATTCCCGGCCGGGACGCTCCGGCCGAACCGACGCCACAGACGCACGAGGGGTTCGAATGGCTGTACGTCCTCAACGGACGGCTCAGGCTGCTCCTCGGCGATCAGGACATCGTGCTGCCGCCCGGCGAGGCCGCGGAGTTCGACACCGGACTCCCACACTTCCTGGGCAGCGCCGATGGCAGAGCGGTCGAACTGCTGATCCTCTTCGGCCGGCAGGGCGAACGCGCACACATCAGGGCACGCACCACCTGAGCACCAGCCTGAGTCTTCAGGCCGTTCACTGCGGGAAGGCGGAAGACGAACCGGCCATGTCATCTCCCTTCTTCCCGCATGCCGTCATGTCTCCGGCAATCGGGGGACGCCTCCAGACCTGCCCTGCTGGGAATAGGCGCTGACTTGCGAGATCATCTGGTGCCGCATCAGGAAAGTCCGCCCTGTAACAGCGCGGGGCGATCAGGTCGAGGTGAGTGGTGCGCTCTCCTCAGCGTCGAGATGGTGGTCCGCCCAGACGGTAGCTTCCAGGAAGCAGGTCGGTGGCGGGCACCATCCGGAGGCTGCCGTTCGTCCCGACGATGACCTTGAGGGATGGGAAGTAGTCGAGAAGGACTTGGCGGCAGCGGCCGCATGGGGGCACGACGCCTCGGTCGCGGTCACCCACGGCGACGATGGTGTGGCCGGCGTGGTCGGTGCCATCGAGGATGAAATAGCGCAGGGCGGTGAACTGGGCTTCTACGCGGTTGAGCCAGGAACTGTTGGTCGAGGTGTAGGCGATCTCGACATTGTTCGCTGCCGCCCGGGTGCCGACCCGCTGGAACTTCTTCGTGGTCAGGTCCAGGGCGGCGAACATGTGTCAGGTTGAGAGGCCCGAACTCGTCTATGCAGAAGACGCCTTCGGGCTCGTCCGCCTCGGGTATGACCTCGCCGTCGGCGATCGCGTAGAGGTGTTCGACGCGGGCCTTCTTGGCCGCGTAGTCGGGGTCGCGGGAGGTCTTCCAGGTTTTCAGGCGCTGAAAGGAGACGCCTTCCTCGCGGAGCAGGATGCGAGGGCCCTCGTGGCTGATGTCGTCGACCACCCCCTCGGCGACCAGGGAGTCCGCCAGCTTGGTCAGGCTCCAGGTCGAAAACGGCAGGTCGTGTTCGGTCGGCTTGGACTTCGCGATCTTCTTGATCTCGCGCCGCTCGGGCAGGGTGAAGGTCTTGGGCCGGCCGCCCTTGTACTTCGGATACAGGGAGTCGAAGCCGTCGGTGTTGAAGTTGTGGATCACATCCCGGAACCGGTCCGCGCTGGTGAAGGTCACCTCGGCGACCTTCGCCACCGGCATGCCCTGGACGGACAGCAGGACCATCTGGGCACGCAGCCAGGTCACTACCGACCCGGCGCCCCGGCGGATGATCCGAAGCAGTCGTGCGCCTTCGTCATCGTCGATCTCACGTACACGTACTCGTTCTGCCACCCGGACAGGGTGACGGCCACGCGCCGCCCGGCACAGCACCGGCACGACGCGTCACATCACAACAGGGCGAACGTTGCCTGCTGGGGCACCAGTTACGGTGCCTGACCCACGGACCCGTCGAGGCATCCGTCACCCATGGACGGCCCTGCTCACCGATGCGGCGGCCGCCGTTCTGGCCGGCGCTGCCTCGATCACAGCGATCGGAGAGGACCTTTACCGATCCTCGGTTCCGCACAGCTGTCGTCACCGACTCACCTTCGGCGGCAATCTGATCCAGACAGGAACCGACTCCTACCGCCTCGCCATAACCTGAGCCCGGGCAGCTGCCCAGGACGGCAAGGCAGGCTGACCGCTCTGGGTCCCACCTCCCTGGAAGGCGTCGCTCCTATTGACGCCGGGAGCCAGGTCCGGACTTGTGTTCTGCTCGTCGGGACGTCCGGCCAGACAGTGGCGTTGTGCAAGCGGCTGGCGGCCGTGTCACTTGACCGGTGACGGCAAGTGTCACGCCTGGACGGTGGGGCGAACGTTCATTGCGCCGATCTCGACATCGCTGGGCTGCTCGATGGCGAAGGCCACCGCGCGGGCGACCGCCGCCGGAGGGATGCCCACTGCGTCCATGTTCTTGCGCGTCTGCTCGCGGATGTTCGGGTCTGCCATGGAGTCGGATGCGCAGTACGTTCTCGACGGCCCACTCCGGATAGTCGCGGTAACCGTTCGCCAGGCGCTCGGGACGGATCAGTCCATGTTCCTCGTAGTACCGCAGCAAACGCGGTGCGACTCCCGTGCGCCGGGAGAGTTCACCGATCCTCATGTTCCCGCCGTCTCTCCGTACCCGCGGACGAACCACACCTGCCGGGGAAGCTCAGGTGGACAGATCTGCCGGAGGCCTGTGCGTGGACGTCCGGGCCGAGGAAGGAAAGCCAGATGTGGCGGCGGTGCTGGGCCGACACGTGGGCGAAGTCGGCGATGAGCGCTGTGCCCAGGGTGTTCCACGCCAGGGTGTCCATACCGCGGCTACCTGCTCGTCGGTCACCGTCCTACAGCGCAGCCCGTTCCGCATCCGACAGGATCAACTCCGCCTTCGGCCGCCCAGTACGTGCCACCGGGCAGCTCTGAACATCTGAACGCTATTCCTGACTCAGAAGACTAGCTGACCTGCTGCAATTCCCAGTAGTGCGGCTCGATGGGGACCCGCCTCACCACGACACGACCGGTTACCTCAGGAATGTCGACCACCTTCCCCCACGAGTCGGATCGATCGCCGGGGGTGTGCTCGATGTCGGCCCACACCACACTGCCGGGCCCGGCGGAGCCGAAGGACACGGTCCACTCGGCGTACTGGTCGGCGCAGGAGTCGCTGACCCTCACCCTGTGGTCCGTGTTCACGCCCAGGCAGGTACGCGGGTTCGAGCCCGGCGTCGAGACTTCCATCGTCCCGTTGGGGCGCTTTCGTACCTGCCAGTTCGCCGAGGTCGACGCGCTCTCCGTGCAGGCGCCCAACCCGACCGAGCCGATGCTCGCATGCGATTTGGGCCAGACCAGGCACTTGCCGTCCTGGAGAGCAGCGAACCGGTAGACCCCGTCGACGACCGGGGCGGCGTGGGCGGGTTGCGCAAGGGCCGCAGTGGCCGCAGCCGCGGCGGCCATGACTGCGATGAGGCGTGAACGCATGGGAAGGGTCTCCTCGAACAGCCGTGGTCGCGTCGATCACCGGCGCAGACTCGGTCGATGCACGCTCCGCAGGGGATTGCGGCGGCACCAATCTTGGACCACCGGCCCGCCCGGCAGTAGTCCGCGCAGGCCGCTGTCACCCGCCTGGCTGAGCCGCATCACTCGATGGTGTGGCGGCCTGCCGTCGTCGGTTTCGGCCAGACCGCGCAGCCGGGGGCGTCTTTCAGCAGCTCCAGCTGCCGGCCCAGGTCCACGTGACGCCTGTGAAGGTTGTCCGGGTGGGTGGGGCGGCCCCGGGAAGACACGGTCGACCAGGTCCGGCGGGCGGGGCGCCGACGGCTCGGGGATGGTGGTGCGGCGCCGCCGGCCTCGCATGACGCCCTCCAGGCCCAGCTCGGCCATCAGGCGCTCGACGGTGCAGCGGGCCACGTCCACGTCCTTGCGTCGAAGTGTGCGGGTGATCCGGCGGGCGCCATAGGTGCCGCCCGACTCCGCGTGGGCCTGTTCGATCAGCGGCATGAGACGTCCGTCGTGGAGCCGGCGAGCGGACTTCGGCCGCTTCCTGCGGGCGAAGTACGTCGGCGGCGACAGGCCCAGCACCCGGCAGACGGGATCGACCCCGAGAACTCTGTCACGCAGGTTATGTATCATCTGCTCGGCCTCGTCCGGGGACGGTCGATCTCCTGAGCAAAGAACACCGAGGCGGCCTTGAGGATCTCGTTCGCTCGCTTCAACTCCGCTACTTCTTTGCGGAATTGCTTCAGCTCGTCCTGCTCGGCGGTGGTCAGCCGGTCGTCGCGCTCGCCGCGGTCGGTCTCGGCCTGGCGGACCCAGCCGCGCAGAGCCTCCTTGTGGATGCCCAGATCCTTCGCGACGTGGGCGGTGGGACGGCCGGCGGCGCGGACCTCACGGATCGCGCGCTCGCGGAGCTCGTCGGGGTATTTACGGGGTGCCGCCATGGTGCTGGTGGATCTCCTTCGCCAGGACGGTAACCCCTGGCATCAGGGACTCCACAAATCTCAGTACAGCTCAATAGGGCTGCTGTGCCGCTCAGCCGCCGGCGCCCTGCGGATAGGTGTGAACGATGTTCGACCAGCGCGCTACGCCCACTGCCAGGAGAATCAGCGAGGGTGCCAGCCACCGACGGCTGAGGGCCTGCCGCCGCACGGGGACGAGTGCGAGCAGGGAGGTGATGACGCCGAGCGTGATCAGCAATGCTGACGCGAACTCGATCCCTGTAAGCGTGCTTTCGTCCCAGGCCCCTTGCGGCTGAGTGACGAGTGCGCCGTAGGCGACGTAGGTGCTGAGCAGGTTGGCGAGGATAAGGGTTATGCCCCAGGGCCCTCGTAGCAGGCCGGTCACTTCAGGGCGCTCCTGCGTCGTCCAGATTCCTGCCGAGGCCGAGGCCGAGGCCGAAGCCGAAGCCGAGGCCGTAGGCCTGGGCGCTTTCATCCTGCCAGTAGGGACCGCCGTTGTAGCGGGCGGCGAGTTCCTGGCGCTGCTCTCGTGTCATTTCGTCCGACGGTATGTCGGCGAAGCCGCTCTCTTCCTTGAGTATGGCCAGGTACTCGGACGCGATGAAGATGTTCTGTCCGGGGTCCTGGAGTGAGACTTCGATGGTGTCCCGTTGCCCTTCTGTGAGGTTTGCCGGATCGTATCCGAGGACCTCCGCCGCCCTTCTCACCTGGATGGCGATGGGGCCGAAGGACGTCTCGTCCGGAGCGCCGCCGAGCCATGAGGGCAGGTTCTCCGGAGTGGTGTCCAACCAGCCGTCCTCGGCCAGACCGCGGATGGTGTCGACGCCGTCGTCCATCCAGCCCCATTGTCCGCCGACCTCCTGCCAGGCGATGCCCGCGACCATGTCGGGTGGCAGGCCGGACCGCTGTGCCGCTTCGGAGATGATGTCCTTGTTCGCCGCTATCCATTCGCGGCGTTCGTCAGCGTTCCTTGGCACAGCCCAGTAGGCGTCGGTGGCCTCGGGCAGCCCGGTGAGGCGCATCCTGATGTCCATGAGAGACGGCGATATGTCGTCATTCCCCACTGCTTCGGTGAATTCCGCTTTGGGTCCGCTGCCGGGGAGGTGGGCGAGTGAGTCCCGGCTGGCTTCGGCGGCTTCGGCTCTCAGCGCGGGAATGGCGTCGAGCAGGTTCTTCGCGACGACGAAGTCACCACCGCGGAAGTCGGGCAGGGCGTTGTATGCCTTGTCGAGCGCCGCCGTGCACGTGTGCCGTGCTTCGCCCTCCACGGTCTTGGCGCGGTGATAGGCCGCGCTGGCCTGATCGTGGGCACGGTTCGCGTCGTCCTTGATGTCGTCGATGTCCACCGTGAGCTCGGCGGCCCAGTCAAACCGGCGGGCGCAGGGCTGTATTCCGGCGATGGGCCTGGACGAACTTCGCTGGCGTGCTCTGCGTACCCACGACCTGTACGACGAGCTGAACATGCGAGAACGCGGCCGGGTATGGACTCGCGAAGAGTTCATGCTCGGGTACATGGCAGACGTGGGTGACCTGGCCAAGCTGATCCTGGCGGAGGAGGGGGCGCGGGCGGTTCGCCCGGACAGCCAGGCCGCCTTGGAACATGAGCTGGCTGATTGCCTGTGGTCCGTGCTGATCCTCGCACACCGCTACGGCATCGATCTCGAGAGCGCGTTCGTGCGCACCATGAGGGACCTGGAGAAGACGATCAGCGCCCGTCGCGACCGTTAGGTCCAGATGAGCGCTGACGGGCATGGTGGGTGCCTCAGCGGCCGCGTTCGCTCCTCCCGGGAGCCTGCCGCCGGACCTGCGGTGATGACTCCTTGACGGTGACGGCGGCAGCACGACACGTCGCTACGGAGCTGTGTCGACTGCAGTCGCTGGTCAGAAGCGGTCAAGGGGCTCGGCCGCGCACGTTGTCTCAAGGGCCTTGGCGAGTGCGGGGTCCATCCGCTCGCGTGCATCTTGCATGTTCATGCCACTACTTCCGCAGGCTGCGACGTGACGCGGGGCGCGCGGCAGCCGGTCTTCGTGGGTGTGGGGGGCGTGTGGACCGGCTCCGCCGCGCCGCCGGGATGCGGCGTGGCGGAGCCGGGGAAGCTTGAGGGGGTTGGTTCAGTGTGTGGTGGTCGCCGGGACGTCGAAGTAGTGCCCCTGGGCGAGGTCGTCGACGAGGCCGGGATGGAGGGGCTTCCAGCCGAGGAGGTCGCGGGTCAGTGCACTGGAGGACGGGTTGTCGGCCTGGGCGTGGGCGCTGAGGAAGCCGAAGTGGTCGTCGGCCTGCGTCGGCGGGATGCTGACGAGGGGCAGGTCCAGCCCGCGGCCGATGGCCTCGGCGATCTGGCGGAAGGTGACCCCCTCGTCGTCGACGGCGTGCAGCCGTGACCCCGCCGGCGCGGATTCCAGCGCCAGCCGGTAGAGGTGTGCCGCGTCGAGCGTGTGCACGGCGGGCCATCGATTGGCCCCGTCGCCGACGTAGGCGGAGACACCCTTCGACCGGGCGATGGAGATGAGGGTCGGGATGAAGCCGTTGTGGTCGAGCGTGCTGTGCACGGTCGGAGTGAGCCGGACGACGGATGAGCGGATGTCGCGCTCCGTGAGTGCGGCCACCGCGTTCTCGGCGTCGATCCGCGGGCCGGCGTCGAGCGCGTCGGCTTCGGTGAGGGTGTCTTCGAGGCCCGCGAAGGCGAACAGCGCGGTTCCCGACGTGGCCACCAGGGGCTTGCCGGTGCCGGCCAGAGCGTCGCCGAGCGCCTCGATGGCGCGCAGATCCGCTGTGACCGCGCCCTCGATGTCGCCGGCGAACATGGCGTCGTGCTTGAAGGCCAGGTGGATGACGCCGTCGGCCGCGGCGGCGGCCGCGGTGATGCCGTCGAGGTTGTCCAGGTCGCCTCGCTGCACCTGGGCACCGGCAGCCGTCAACGCGGCGGCGGACTTGTCCGAGCGGGCCAGGCCGACGACCTGGTGTCCCGCTTCGAGGAGTTCGGGGACGACGGCGGAGCCGACGTGTCCGGAGGCTCCGGTGACGAATACGCGCATGGTGCGCCTTCCTGCTATGGCTCCCGCCGGGGCGCCGTGATGTCAGTTGATGACATCACCGTACACCCGACGTCAGTCACTGACATCATTTTTACGTCAGTGACTGACGTCAGGGTTATGTCAGGTCCTGTCATCGGCAGTTAGGGTCGGAGCATGAGCCGATGGAAACCCGACGCACGAGGCCGCCTGGAGAAGGCGGCGCTGGAGCTCTACAACCACCAGGGCTTCGACGCCACCACCGTCGCGGAGATCGCCACCCGCGCCGGGCTCACCGAACGGACCTTCTTCCGGTACTTCGCCGACAAGCGGGAAGTCCTCTTCCCGGCCGCCAACCCCCTCGCCGACACCCTTGCGAACGCCACGGCCACCGCCCCCCTCCCGCTCCCGCCGCTCGAGGTGATCGCCCACGCCCTGACCGAAGCCGCCCCCGTCCTCGAAGAGCGCGCGGACCTGGCACGGCAACGCCAGGCCGTCATCGCCGCCAACCCCGAACTCCAGGAACGCGAACTGGCCAAACTCGCCGCACTCGCCTCCACACTCGCCCGCACGCTGTGCGAACGCGGCATGGAGGCCACCACCGCCGCACTCGCCGCCGAAATCGGGATCGCCACCTTCAAGGTCGCCTTCGAACGCTGGATCAACGACCCCGACCGACACTCCCTCGCTCAGCGCATCCGGGAAACCCTGGACACCGCCAGGCACCTCACCGCGCCCGCCGAACACGACGCCGCGACCGACGACGTGAGCTTCACCGACCATGAGGGAGTGGCATGAACGTGGCCGATGCCATGAGTGTGGGGCCCCGGGCTGTCCGTCCTCGGCGCCGTCCCGCGGCAAGGCCGGACTCCGCGGAAGGATCGCCGCAGCCTCCCTCGGCACCCCCGAAGGCAGCGTGCGCGAGGTGATCTGCCGGCGGCCGGCGGCGAGGAATCGAGACCCTGCCCCTGATCGAGCGGCACGAGGACTTCTCCACCGCCTACCTGCCGCTCGACGAGACCGCCCCGCTGGACGGCGTGGTGCGCAAGGAGTGGACGGAGTTCGCTCTCCACACCCCCGACAAGGACACCCAGCGGGTGATCCGCACCGTGTGCGAGGCGTGCGTCTTCCAGGCCCTGCGCGGGAGGCTGCGCTGCACGGAGATCTGGGTCGTGGGCGCCGACAAGCGGCGCAACCTCGACGAGGACCTGCCCGACGACTTCGAGATCCGGCGCGCGGAGTACTGCGAGAAGTCGGACAAACCGCGCGGCGCGAAGGTGTTCATCGCCCAGCTCCAGGCCGAGACGAGCGCCGAGCTCGACGCTCTGGACACCAAGCTGCCGAAGCTGCCGTGGGTGACGGGCGATCAGCGGCAAGCACCGGGGCGGGGCGATCAGGTGCACCGAGCCCGAGCCGCAGGAAGGACCCGGGAACCCACGCCGGCTCAAGAAGGCGATCCGCAAGGCGATCCGCAAGAAGTGGGACACTGTCGCCCTCGTCGACATCCTCGAGGATGCCGCCCTGCGCACCGGGATGCTCAAGGCCCTCGTCCCGGTCGGCACCCGCGAGGCCATCGACGAGGCGAAGCTCCTGGAACGCCTGCGCCTGATCGCCCACGCGTACGGCACCAACTCCGGAATCGGCTCGGTCGCGGCCGGCGAGCCCGGGCGCAGCGAGGAGCAGCTGCGCTGCACCGTCCGCCGCTACCTGACCGCCACCGGCCTCAAGGCCGCCGGAGACGAAATCGCCAGCGCCACCTCGCCGCCCGTCATGAAGCCGTCTGGGGCCAGGGAACCACCACCGTCGCCTCCGGCTCGACGCACTTCGAAGCCTGGGACCGCAGCAACTTCACCGAGTGGCATCTCCCGGTACGGGAGCCGCGGAGGCCT
This sequence comes from Streptomyces sp. NPDC017225, assembly GCF_044331465.1. Taxonomy (NCBI): domain Bacteria; kingdom Bacillati; phylum Actinomycetota; class Actinomycetes; order Kitasatosporales; family Streptomycetaceae; genus Streptomyces; species Streptomyces sp. NPDC017225. Next base: position 669,993 of record NZ_JBIRNE010000002.1, read on the forward strand.
TGTGCACTGGCACATCGAGAAAGGCCCGATGGCCATCCACAGCCAGCTGCTGCACTGCACCGCGTCGGAGGTCACCGCGATCGTGTGCATGGTGCGGCACGCCTCACGATGAGCCGCGCTGGGCGGGGACAGCACTCCCCGCCCAGCCCATCAGCTGGTTCGTCCGCGGAGATTGAGGCTGTGCGAACGTCGACGGCTACTGCCCGAAGCCGCGCAGGGCCCCGATGTACGCCGCCGTACCGCATGCGGCCTCGGCACGGGGACAGCGTCGGCTGTCGCCGGGGGCGACTTCGGGGCCGGCGGAGACGCGAGCTGACGCCGGCGACACGGGCCGCCCAGGCGGTCAGGCCCGGGGCGGAGACAACCAGGGTGCTCGCGGAACGTCCCGAACGGCAGCGCGGGGTACTCCTGGCAGTCCTCGTCCCGCAGGAGCGACGCGCCGCGGTTCAGGCGATGAGCAGGCGGAGGCCGAGATCTGCCGCGTCGAGGTCGGCGAGGTGGCTGTTGAGCTCGGTCCACCGGCCGGAGTCGAGGTCGTCGCTGAGGCTTCGTACCACCCGCTGCTCGGCCTGTGGCCCCACCCTTGTCCACACCGACATCGCACGGCGTACGGGGTCCTCCAGATACGCCCGCGGCCGGCGCCAGTACGCCTCGAACAGGCCGTCGGTGCAGTCCCACGGGACGGGTACCGGTTCGGTGCGGGCGTCGATCGCGTCGGCCATCCCGGCGAGCGAGGGAAAATGCGCGAGGACGGTGGCGAACTCGGGCAGGTAGTCGCGGGTGAGCCAGAACCGGTCCTGCCATCCGGGCTCGTCGGTGTCGAAGGTGAGCACCACCACGCGGCGCGCCACGCGCCGCATCTCGCGCAGCCCCGCTAGCGGGTCCTCCCAGTGGTGAACGGTGGAGACGGCCATCGCGACGTCGAAGGAGTGGTCCCCGAACGGCAGGTTCTCCGCGGAGGCGGCCACGCACGGAGCCGAGCCGGCGGGGCGCTGTTCCCGCATGACCGCCGATGGCTCCACCGCTCTCACGTCGCGATCAGTGGGCTCGTAGGAGCCTGTGCCGGCCCCGACGTTCAGCACCGTCCGCGCGTCCCCGAGCGCGTCCCAGATCTGCGCGGCGATCCGCGGATCGGTACGCCGTGTCGCGGGGTAGGCGCCACCGATCGCGTCGTACAGCCGTGCACCGAGCATCTCCAGTTGCTCCTCCGGTGTCACCCTCAGTCCCTTCGCCCGTGCGTCGAGTTCCGTGTCGATGGCAGCCACCATGGCGTCGGCGCGATCACGCCGCTCCAGCAGCAGGCCGCGCAGCCGGCGCAGGTGCGCGACCGCGTCAGTGGACGGGTCGCCGACCAGTTCGGCGACCTCCCGCAGCCCGAAGCCCAGGCGCCGGTAGGCCAGCACCTCCCGCAGCCGCTCCACGTCACCCGCCGAATAGGCCCGGTACCCGGACGCGGTGCGTGCCGACGGACGCACCAGCCCGATCTCGTCATAGTGATGCAGTGTGCGGACGCTCACGCCGGCCAGCCCGGCCACGCGTCCCACGGTCCAGTGATCCTCCATGGCACCGACTATGGAGCCTGACGCCGCGTGAGGGTCAAGAGCCGGCGTCGGCTGCGGACGTCGGGGCATCCCGTGCGTCGCCGTCACCCGGCCCGGTACCTTCGCCCGCTCGAGGCCGAGCTCGCCACCGGCTTCACCAGCGAGTTCACTCGGTCGCCACCAGGGAAGCGGTCCCCAAGGCGGTGCTGCGGCGCCGGCTGCTGATGATGCTGTTCGCACCGGCCACGAGCATGGGCGCCAAGCGGGTCGCAGTCACCGGCCACTCGTTGTGCGGCACCGTGGTGATCGTGAGCAGAAGCAGACCGAACGGCCGTAGGGGCCACCCGCCGCATCGACCTCGCCGCCGCACTCATCCGCCGCCTGGACGACCGGACCGAGCAGCCGATGACCGAGCCGTGCGAGTACGCCCGGTAGCCGGGTTTCGCCGGCCTGTGGCGGAGTGCGCGAGGCCGCGTCTCACGTGATCGACCTCCGGCACCGGGATCCTTCGAGATCGCGGTCAGCCTCTACGATCGCGTGATTCGGTCGCGCAGCCAGGACTCGACGCCGCTGAGAGCCGCCCTGGCCATTGCCGTGGGATGGCCGGTGAAACCGTGGGGTGATTCGGGGTAGACCCGGAGCTCGACGTCGTTGCCGGCCGCTGACAACCGACCTGCCAGCGCCAGGTTGTCCTCCAGCAGCACGTCTGTGCTTCCGACGATCAGCAGCGTTGGGGGAAGCCCGCGAAGAGCGCCGAAGAGGGGGGAGATGTCAGGAACAGTGCGGTCTTCCACATGGCCGACGTACGCCTGGATGAAGTATTCGTCCGCGATGCGGCGGCCGGCCGGGGTTCGTGCGCTCAAGTCGTAGGTCCCGAAGTTGAGTGCAGCGCCGGTGAATCGGCCCACGGCCCCTCTGTCTCTCAGCCGGAGCAGGGTCGCCAGGGCGAGTGTGGCTCCCGCGGAGCTTCCGCCGATCGCAAGTCGGGACGTTCCGAAGCGGGCATCGGCTTCTTCGGCGAGCCAGAGCGCCGCCGCTTCACAGTCGTCGGGTGCCGCCGGCCAGGGATGCTCAGGGGCCAGTCGGTAGTCGACGCTGACAACGGCGAGGTGCAGGGCGTCTGCGAGCGCGCGGTTGCGTTCGTCTCCTCGCGCTGCGCAGTCCATGTAGAAGCCGCCGCCGTGTATGTCCAGGTAGACGCCCTGCGGCGGACCGTCGACAGGTGTGAAGATCCTGACGGGGACGCGCGCTTCCGCGGCTTCGATCGTCTCTTCGATGGCAGGCGGATCGGCGACAGGAGGAGCGGGCCTCTTCGCTCGGGCCTCCTTCAGCTCCGCCCATGAACCGGGGCCACGGCCTGCCGCCCTCGACTTGTAGAAGTCGCGGGCTTCATCGACCTGCTCCGCGGGTACGTCAGCCTGCAGTGCGTCCAGCGTGAATCGCATGCGGCCTCCTCATCACTCGGGTCTCGAGTTCACGCTATCGCTGACCTGCGGCGCCCGATCCGCCGCACGCAGTGGCGGTTGCGACTACCGGCGACGGCGAGGAAGGGGCCGGTTCGCGTACTCCGCGGGTCCCGCTGTCGGCGTCGGCGGCATCCGCGGTGCAGCCGCTCTGGTCGGGACGTGGCTCGCGTTCCGGCCCGTCGTGGCGTGGTTTCTCGTCGGGCAGGGTGTCGCCGAAGCCTACGAGCCGTCAGGCCGAGGTTCCGCTGTCGATGACCGGGCCGGTACCCACCACCGCGCCGGCCGTGGGCGAGGCGAGGTAGAGCACCGCGGCCGCCACCTCTTCGGCCTCGGCGACCCGGCCGAGCGGGTTCTCCGTCTTCACCCGCTCGGCACGGTCGGCCTCGGTCCCGCCGGGCCACAGCGACATGGGACCGGCGGCAGCACCCCGCTGACCGGGGCCGCCCGGGGGCGCCGGCATGTCAGCCGGGCCAGGCGGTGAGAGCGACGTCGGCGAGGTGTTCCGGGGTATGGCGGCCGGCTCCGTCGCCCGGCTTGGGTGGACATGCCCGCATGACAGCGGTACAGAAGGCGGAAAGCGCGTGGGCGTCGGTGTCTGAGAGTGCGCTTGCCCCCCGCCCTCCCTGTGTGGGTATCGCTCAAATGGAGTCGGGGGTGTGGTCACGCGCCCATTGACGGAAGGTGCGAGCCGGAGTTCCGGTCCATCTGCTCGAGCGTGAGGTGGACATCGTGACGTGAACGCCTGACAGCCCCGCCACCACGGGGCGACCAGCAGCAGCCGCAGGAGCCAGCGAGGAAACTGGCAGCTTGGTCCTGCTCACGAACGGCAGCGATCAACGATTTCATGGCCCGCAACATACGGCTCACTGGGTCGACAAGGATCATTGGCAATCAGTCAGACGTGTGCCGAGGCGCGATGGGTTGTACACGCTTGCGCCCACGCGATTCCCCAGCGTGAAGTTCACGACCTTCCCCAGGAGAGTCGCGGAGGGAGTATCGCGGTCACCTCCTCAGCGTGACGGTGAACATCGAGCCCGCCCCTGCCCCTGTGGCTCAGCGGGAGACGTTGATAGAACCCCGTCCTGACGTACCGATTCACCGCCCGCGCCGTCCGAACCGAGCCGGCCTTGACGGCTACTTCACCGAAGCCGCCCTTGCCGAGGGTGAGGACGGACGCGGCTTCGTCTCGATGTTCATGGCGGGAGAGGAGGTGCCCGATGAACAAGGGGCCGCCCGCGGGATGGACCCGCACTGCCTGGTCACAGCCGGGCAAGGCACCGCGTACGACTGTGCGCGCAGCTGCCCTGACGGGTAACGTCCTTCGCGTCTCACTCGACCCTGGAGCGCTGGAAGACCTGCGGTCGACCGACGGCGAGATCGAGGCCGTCATCGAAGCGTTTGCCGAAGACACCGCCCTTTTCCGCGAAGTCCTCGACCAGGTGCTCGGCTACGGACGTGCGGACGCGGTGCCCACCCGTGTAGGCATCTGATCAACCGGCGGAGTGGCCGGCACCGGTCGTTCACCCGGCCTGCGGCCGGGGCCGCAGGCCGAGCATGACGTCCTGGACGAGATCGGCGCTGCGCCTTACCGCGTCGTCGCCGAAGCCCAGGAAATGCCGGTAGTGGATCGGCGCGTAGAAGAGGTCGACCATGACGTCGGTGGGCACATCCGAACGGAGCTGCCCGGCGGCGACGGCGGAATCCAGACGGGCCCGGCACCGCGCGATGCTGGGCTCGAGGATCGTTTCGCGGAACGCCGTCATCAGCGCGGGGTCGTTCTGGGCCTCGCCCATGACGCCCTTGTAGGCCTCGCTGATCCTGCCGGTGATCAGCCGCTGGCTCACCGCGGTGATCTGGGTGGTGAGGTCGGCGGCGATGTCACCGGTGTCGGGGAAGTCGAAGTCGTCGCCGAGTTCCTCGTGCATCGCCTCCAGCACCACCGCGCCCTTGGATCGCCACCAACGGTAGATCGTGGGCTTGCCCACGCCTGCCTGGGCGGCGATGGCCTCGATGGTCACCTTCGCGAAGCCCTTGCGGCTCACGAGGTCGAACGCCGCGTCGAGGATCGCGCGGCGGGCTCGCTCGCTGCGCCGTTCACTGTTCGGGTCGGGGGTCATGGGTCTCACTCTACCGCTCACGTGACGTTACGTTTCGTTTTGACAAGGCGCTCGGGGTGGTCTAGCTTTCATGGCGTTACGAAACGTTCCGTCACGCGAGGGCTCGGGACAGTGCCGGCCCTCGCCGACAGAAGGGAAGAGACATGTCCAGCAACCAGAGGGCGGACGCGGGGCGCATCGAGAAGATCGCTACCACGCCGGACTGGTACGCGCCGTACCGGATATCGCAGGCCGTCCGAGCCGGGGGGTTCGTGTACGTGTCCGGGCAGGCGGGCTTCGAGGAGGACGGGACGACCGTCGAGGGCGGGTTCCTGGCGCAGGGGCGGCAGGCTTTCAGGAACGTCGGACGGGTGCTGGAGGCGGCCGGCCTGACCTTCGCGGACGTGATCAAGGTCGGCATCTTCGTAAGGGACATGGCGAGGAACCTCCCGCATGTGATCACGCTACGCGGTGAGTTCCTGGCCGAGCCCTACCCCGCCGACACCCTCGTCGAGGTCGTCTCGCTTGCCCAGCCCGACTGGCAGATCGAGGTCGAGGTCATCGCACTGGACCGGAGCGCCGCATGATCGACGAGGTCGCTACAGGACAAGCACGGGACGTGGACGTACGTATACCGGGAGAGGGTCGTCGAATGCGGGAATTGCTGGAGCCGTACAGATCGGGCCGGCTGGAACTGGCGAACCGGGTGGCGATGGCCCCGATGACGCGGGGCCGGGCCGACGACATGACCGGAGTGCCGAGCCGACACGCGGCGACGTACTACCGGCAGCGCGCCGGGGCTGGGCTGCTGATCACGGAGGGCGTGTACGTCAGTGCACTCGCCAAGGGCGGCCCCGGCATCCCGGGTCTGGTGACCGACGCGCAGGTGCGTGGCTGGCGAGAGGTGACGGACGCGGTGCACGCCGAGGGCGGCACGGTCTTCGCCCAGCTGTGGCACGTGGGGCGGATGACCCACCCGCTGACGCTCCCGGAGGGCGAGCTGCCGGTGGCCCCGTCGGCCGTCGCCATCGAGGGGAAGCAGATCTTCACCCGGGGCGGGCTGCTCGGCCACGTGACTCCGCGTGAGCTGACGGGCAGGGAAATCGCCCGGACCGTGGGGGACTTCGCGTCCGCGGCCCGGCGTGCGATCGCGGCGGGCTTCGACGGCGTGGAGATCCACGGTGCGAACGGCTACCTCATCCACCAGTTCATCGCCGACAACACCAACCTGCGCACGGACGAGTACGGCGGCTCGGTCACCGGCCGTCTGCGGTTCGCCACGGAGGTCGTCGAGGCGGTTGTCGCCGAGGTCGGCGCGGACCGCGTGGGTCTGCGCATCTCGCCGGACAACGCCGAGAACCAGCTCGCCGAGACCGACGCCCGCACCACTTACCGTGCGCTGGTCGACGCACTGGACCCGCTGGGCCTGGCCTACCTGCACGTGCTGGAGAACGGCGCGTACGAAGCCATCGCGGACCTGCGGACGCGTTGGTCGGGAACGCTGGTCGCCAACACGAACGGCCCGGAGCCGAGCAGCCCCGGCGCGGGGGCACGGCTGATACGGGACGGGCATGCGGACGTGATCGCCCTCGGTCGCCTGTTCATGACAAACCCGGACCTGCCCGCTCGCCTGGCCAACGGCACGCCGCTCGCGGGGCCGCCGACGGAGAACGTGTACGGGGGAGGGGCACAGGGGTACATCGACTACCCGACCGCGACGGACGCCCCCAGGGCTCCGGCAGTCGTGTAAGGACTTGCCGGGAATCGATCGACACGCTGATCTGATCCTGCCGTTGTCCGGTCGGGGTATCTGTCGATGTCGTCCGGCGTACGGAAGCGGGCTGTGGAGGCTTCCCCAGCCCATGACGCCGGGAACGCGGATGTGATGCGCAAGGGCGTGAGCTGGGCTGATGTGCCGGCCGAGGGTGCCGGCCGTAGAGGTGATGCCCTGACGGCGGCTGCGGGACCGGACCGAGGCCGGCGTCTGGCCGCTTCTGCACGAGGTGTTGCTGGCCGAGTCGCGCAAGGCACGGAATGGCGTCCAGCAGAGGTATCGGTTGACCTCGGCCTGGTTGATCCGGGAGGAGCCGGTCGGGGTGAAGTGGGCATGGAAGCGGGGGAGGGCTTGCCGAGCCAGGTCTTGGTCCCGGGGGTGTGGTGAGTGGCGTAGCTGTCACACACCAGGTACGCATAGAGCCCGGCGGGAACCGCCTTGTCCATCGTGACCAGGAGTCTCCTGAACTCGACGGCGCTGGGGTGGGGGAGACTGCTCAACGCGCAGGGCGCCAGCGCCCCCCGCTGGCCACCCCACCGGCCGCCCACGCGACCTTCCAGGCCCGGGACATCGTCCTGAGCAACGACCCCAACAGCAGGACCTGGAGGCCACGTTGATGTTCCGCAAGCCCTTGGTGAAGAAAAGGCCGCCACGCGTGCGCGGGTGTCAGCAGGAGTCGGTGATACGGGTGACCGCTTCGGTGAGAGTCTCCGGCGCGCAGGCGAAGTTGAGCCGGGCGAAGCCGGGAAAGCCGTACCGGTGACCGGAGTTCAGGGCGACCTTGGCCGCGCCGAGGATGTAGGCGGCAGGGTCGTCGTCCCAGCCGAGGGCCCGGAAGTCGATCCACGCCAGGAAACCGGCCTGCGGCGGCGTGTAGCGCGCCGCGGGGAGACCCTTGTCCAGGAGCTCGGCGAGCAGGGTCCGGTTGCGTTCGAGGACCTCCAGGACCTCGGCGAGCCAAGCGTCCGCGTCGTTGAGGGCGGCGACGGTGGCGATCACGCCCAGGTGCCCGGTGCGGTAGAGGCAGTGGGGCGACATACGCTCGACGTACCGCTTCGGCGCCGGGTCGGCGGTGATGATGGTGGCGGCCTTGAGGCCGGCCAGGTTCCAGCCTTTGCTGGCGGACAGGAACGAGAAGCCCCAGCGCCGTGCCTCCTGCGACACCGACAGGAACGGGACGAACTCCGCACCGGCCATCACGAGCGGGGCGTGGATCTCGTCGGCAAGGACGAAGACGCCGTATGTCTCGGCCAGTCCGGCCAGCGCGACCAGGTCCTCGCGCGGGTGCACGAGGCCGAGCGGATTGTGCGGGCTGCACAGCAGGTAGGCCCTGGCTCCGTCGGCGAAGGCCCGCTCCAGGGCGGCCAGGTCCAGGCGCGGGCCCCGCGCGATGCTGTCGACCGAGGGTGGCTCGGTCAGCGGCGCCTCGACGACATGGGCGCCCACCTCCTGCACCCACCAGAAGAACGGCTCGTAGACCGGCGGACTGATGACCACCTTGTCCCCGGGAGCGACGATGCGGCGCAACGTCTCGACGATCCCGATTCCGACATCGGCGACGGTGTGCACGCCGTCGGGGTCGATGCCCCAGTCCCAGGTGCGCAGGGCGTAGCCGGCGACCGCCTTGGCGAGATCGGCGGTGGGTGCCGCGTAGCCGGTGTCGGAACGGCGGATCGCCTGGTGCAGGGCGGTGGCGACCGGCTCGGCGAGCGGAAAGTCCATCTCGGCGACGGGCATGGGCAGCACACCGTGTGGGAAGGTCTGCCATTTCGCGCTGAGGCGCTGACGGAGTTCAGTGAGCGGGGGGACCTGGAAGGCGCTGCTCATCGATGGCTCCTGGAGGTCGTGATCATGGGAAGGCGGAGGGGGCGTGCGTCTCGGCGGCCGGGTCCGGCGACGCGCGGGCCGGCCGGACCGGCACATCGCCATGGTCGACGCCGAGCGATCTGTCGTGCTTCCGATAAACTGCCAATCAATGACAGAAATCCGCCACGAGCCCACAGCGCCGACTCGCGCCCAGCGGCTGGCGCCCGGAGCCGCTGTCGACGCCCACCGCCACGACGACCATCAGATCGTCTACGCGGGCCGGGGCGTGCTGGCCGTGACGACCTGCACGGGGACGTGGATCGCGCCGGGCACCCGCGCCATCTGGGTACCGGCCGGCACCGTGCACGCCCACCAGGCCCACGGCGAGCTCGAACTCCACCTGGTCGGCCTGCCCGCGAGTGACAACCCGCTCGGCCTGGACGAACCGACCGTGCTCACGGTCGGGCCGCTCCTGCGGGAACTGATCCTCGCCTACACGCACACCGTGCACGACGAGAGTCCCGAACGCGGACGGCTGCGGGCCGTACTGCTCGACCAACTGCGGGCCTCGCCCCAGCAGCCCCTGCACCTGCCCACCCCGACCACCCCCCAGCTCAGGGCGGTCTGCGACATCCTGCGCACGAACCCTGCCGACCACCGCACCCTGGCAGCCCTCGGCAGAGAAGTCGGCGCCGGCGACCGCACCCTCTCCCGCCTGTTCAAGGCCGACCTCGGCATGACCTTCCCCCAGTGGCGCACCCAACTACGGCTGTACCACGCCCTGGTCCTGCTGGCCGAGAACACCCCGGTCACCACCGTGGCCCACCTGTGCGGCTGGTCGTCCGCCAGCGCCTTCATCGACGTCTTCCGCCGCGTCTTCGGACACACCCCGGGAACACACCAGCATCGTCGGCAGACAGGCTGACCGTCACAACGACTCCGCCATGCGCACCCAGGCCACCGGTCGGCAGCCGACTCCTCTGGCCCGGTGAGCAACTTCCCCGACCTCGTCCCTGGAGGGCGAGATCACCGACCATCTCGGCTGTGACAAGCACGAACCGACGGGTAGGGACAGCGGCAACTCGCTTCCTGACGCGACGCTCACCGCCCACCGGCGCCACCTGCCCGGCGAGTCAGGTGCCGCGTCCTGAAGTCTGCCGAATCTCACGCTGGACCTGCCGTCGGTTCGAGCGCCTTCCCCAGGAGACTCACCAGCTTGAGCAGGTCGTCGGCGTCCAGTCGGGCAAACGGGCTCAGGGCCAGTGTTGCCTCGATCAGCGCGGACCGTACCCGTCGGCCGTCCTCCGTCAGCGCTGCGACGCGTGAACGGCGGTCGGCGGGGTCGGCGGAACGTTCGACGAGTCCCCGGCCGGTGAGCTGATTCATGACGAAGCTGAGGTTGGGCGCGTTGCAGTACAGCCGCCCGGCCAGTTCCTTCATCGAGGGCGGAGCCTCGGCCGGGTCGATCGCCCAGAGTGCCTGAGCGGTTGCCTGCGTCAGACCGTGTTCAGCCAGGACGGTCTCGATCCGGTCGCTGGTCTGCATGAAGATCTCATGGTTCGCCACCACCGCTGCCTCAAGGGCGCTTCGCGTCATGGCCTCATCCTAGCCTTTTTACTTCGAGCCTCGAAGTGTTATGTTCCTTCGAGACTCGAAGTAATTGGCCCTCGTTCCCGCTGGTGGACACGAGGCCGTCCCGGGAGCGGGACACTCCCCGCGTCCCGTCCTCTCCGAGGCCCGTCCACTTCCGACGCGGCCCGGCGCCCAGCCGAAAAGGAAGAACTCACTCATGTACGACTACACGAACACCACCGCCGTGGTCACCGGCGCTTCGAAGGGACTGGGCCAGGCTTACGCACGGGAACTCGCCTCCCGAGGCGCGCACCTCGTCCTTGTCGCCCGCTCGGCCGACGCACTCCACACCCTTGCCGGGCAGATTCGGAAGGCCCATTCCGTCCGAGTCGACGTGATCGCCGCAGACCTCTCGGACCGGCGGTCCCCGCAGGCGGTGGTCAACGCCGTCGAGGAACTCGGCCTGGACGTGGACCTCCTGGTCAACAACGCCGGGATGGGGTCGGTGGGTCCCTTCCTCGGCCGTCCTCTCGAACCCAACTTCCAGTCCGTCGACGTGAACGTCACCGCGCTGATCGGCCTGGTCCACCTCCTGGGCGCCGGCATGGTCGAACGCGGCCGCGGCGGCATCGTCAACGTCGCCTCCACCGCCGCCTTCCAGCCCATGCCGTACCAAGCCAGTTACGCGGCCACCAAAGCATTCGTGCTCTCGTTCACCGAGGCGCTCGCCGAGGAGGTCCGAGGTACCGGCGTGCGCGTGATGGCGGCCCACCCGGGAGCCACCGACACCGGATTCTTCGACCGTACGACCGCGTCCATGGACCCGAAGACCACGGACACCCCCGCCGGCGTCGCCGCCGGAACACTCGACGACTTCGCACGCGGCCGGTCCGTCTCCTTCCCCGGACGGGCCTCCAACCGCGCCGGAACCTGGGCCACGCGCCTGCTTCCCCGGACCACGGTCGCCCGCCTCACCGGCAATCTCAACCGCAAGGCCGGATTCGACGACGTGAGCGACCTCGACCCCGCCACCTCGTGACGCCACCACCTGCGGCGCGAGGACGAACAACGGCGCCGACAGCCCACCGAGGCCGCCCAGAGCCGACGTCATGGGAGAAGAGATGACCACGCTGAATGAGCCGCTGCACCTGAGCAACGGCGCTCCGCTGCCCAACAGGATCGCGAAGGCCGCGATGGAGGAGTTGCTCGCAGTGCCAGGCCAGCTGCCCGGTGATGAACTCCTCACGCTCTACCGCCGTTGGGCCGCAGGAGGCGCCGGGCTCCTGATCACCGGACACGTCATGATCGACGGCAGAGCAGTCGCCCAGCCTGGCGACGTCGTCCTGGAACAGGACACGCCGCTGGAGCCGTTCCAGCGCTGGGCGGCGGCCGGTAAATCGGCAGGCGGACGGATCTGGATGCAGATCAACCACCCCGGGCGCGTCATCCCCAAAGACCTCGCCGGCACCACCTGGGCCCCCTCCGCAGTGCCGATCGACGCCGGGGGCTTCTCCAGCATGTACCCGACACCCCAGCCGATGACCGCCCAGCAGATCGACGAGACGGTGGAACGCTTCGCCGTGACCGCGCAGCGGGCCCAGCAGGCCGGCTTCGACGGAGTCGAGATCCACGCCGCCCACGGCTACCTCCTCTCCCAGTTCCTCTCTCCCCTGGTGAACCGGCGCGACGACCGCTGGGGCGGCAGCCTGCACAACCGCGCCCGCCTGCTGCTCGATGTCATGGTCGCGGTCCGCGAGCGCGTCGGCACGGGCTTCGCCGTGGGAGTGAAACTGAACTCGGCGGACTTCCAGCGCGGCGGATTCGACACCGACGACGCACGTGACGTGATCAAGATGCTCGCCGATGTGGGGGCTGACCTGGTCGAGCTGTCCGGCGGCAGCATCGAGAGCCTGGCGACGGCGGGCTTCCCCGCGGACGGCCGCACCCTTGCCCGCGAGGCGTACTTCCTTGAACTCGCCGAGCGGCTCGTCGCCACCTCGCCGGTGCCGCTGCTGCTGACCGGAGGGATCCGGCGTCGCGCAGTCGCCCAACAGGTGATCGACTCCGGAGTCGCCATGGTCGGCCTGGCCACTGCGCTGGCAATCGACCCCACCCTGCCGGGACAGTGGCTTGCCGGCGGTGATGCGCAGGCCCGCCCGCCCCGCACCCGCTTCCGGAACAAAACGCTGGCAGCCGCGGCCGTCCAGGCCGTCACGTCGCGACAGCTCGCCCGCCTAGGCGCGGGCAAGCCGTCGAAGACGCCCTACTCTCCGGCCGTCGCCCTCCTCCTCGAACGGCTCGTCCGCGCCCGGAGCCGGCGCGCCTATGTCAACTTGAGTCGGCGAGCTTCCGGTCGGCGAGGATCTGCTGCCTCGTGCTCGCGGAGTCGAAGCGGTAGAACATCTGAGTGGTGACCGGGTCGCCCTCCCAGGCCAGCGCGCCGACCTGCGCGAGGTCGCCGAGGAGTCGGCCGTCTTGCTGGCCGACACAGCGAAGCCGACGACCGAAAGGGTCGGGGCGCCCTCGGCGTCCGAAGCCTTCATGGGGGCGCCGATCTCGACGGCGAGCCCCTCGAACGACGCGTCGAGCACGATCTCGCCCTGCTTCTGCGCCCACCGGCCGGACTTCAGATCCACCCGCTCCACGGCGCCGTCCGGACCGGACCGAAACGCTGGGTGATCGAGCGGACCTTCGGCTGGCTGATGCGGCACCGCCGTCTGGCCCGGGAGTACGAAGCCCTGCCCCACAGATCTTGAGCAATGACCCACTGGGCGATGGCTGACAAAATGTCCCGCGAACCGACGGGAGAATTTACGCCTACCTGGCGAATCGAAACGGACTGGACCGCCACAACAGCCTGAACATTGATCAGATGCTCTCTGAGCTGGACTGCGGCTGGCTGATCCGGTTGAGCTCACCGCCGGAGGCCGCATCGGCCTGCCTGGGTAGACGGCGTCGCACTGGTGACCTGGCGATGCCCCCTGTTTCGTTCTGTCGGAGGTCAGGCTGCCTGGGTGAGTTCTGCGCGGCCGAAAAGGATCGCGTAGCCGGAGGGGAGTCGGGCGAGGATGCGGTCGAGCAGGTCGGGCCCGGCGATGCGTGCGACGACGCCCAGGACGGAGCCGACGTCCCAGCGTGTGGTGGCCAGGGTGCCGCCGGTGCGGGTGGCGAGGTCCCTGACGAATGCCCAGCCGGTCATCGAGTCGGTGGCGGGTATCTGGGCGGCGAAGATCTGTGCGGCTTCGCGGGGCAGGCGAGCTGCCAGGTCCACGCGTTCCTCGCCGGTGATGCGGCGACCGAGGGCGGCCAGGACGGAAAAGACGACTTCCTCGGCCCGCTCGCGGGTGGGGTAAGCGCCGTTGTAGCGGACCTGTTCCAGCATCTGGCCGAACGACATGGCCGGGATCGTCGTGATCGTCTCCGGGGCCGTCGTGGTCTGCATCGCTGAAGGGTGCCTTTCTCGCTCGTAGGTCGTGTCGATTGTGTGGGCCGGTGGCCACGGGCGCGGACAGGTTTCAGTCACCGGATGTGGTGCCGACAGTGGTGCCGTTCTGCGGCCGGCCGAAGGGCGGGTCATATCCGGGTGAAAGCTGCAGCAGGAGGCGGTGGGTCAGTTCCTCTCCTGCGGCGTCGGCGTCCCGCTGCGCACGGCACCTGGTCGAGAAGGACGTCCCGGCGCACGGCCATCGGGGTCCTCCTTGACTGGCGGCCCGTGCCGGCGGGCGGACGCAGCGGGGAGACCGGGTCCGCGTCCGCCCGCCGGGGTGGCTACGTGTCAGCCGGAGATCTCCTTGCGCCCCTCGCCGGCGCCGATGGAGATCTTGCGCGGCTTGGCCCGCTCGGCGATCGGGACGCGCAAGGTCAGCACGCCCGCGTCGTAGTCGGCGCTGATGTGCTCGGTGTCGAGGGAGTCGGCCAGCACCACCTGGCGGGAGAAGACGCCCAGGGGGCGCTCCGAGAGCTCCATCTGGATGTCGTCGCTCTTGGTGACGGGACGGCGTTCGGCCTTGACGGTCAGCATGTTCCGCTCGACGTCGATGTCGATCGCGTCCGGGTCGACGCCGGGCAGGTCGAGGGCGATCACGTAGGCGTCGCCCTCACGGTAGGCGTCCATGGGCATAGCCGACGGACGCGACCAGGTGCCGGGTGTACTGCCGAACAGCTGCTGGGTGAGCCGGTCGAATTCACGGAACGGGTCGGTGCGCATCAGCATCGTGAACCACCTCCAGTACGAGTAGAACCGCTCATGCGCTGCTTCCTGCTATTTCTTGTAGCATGTCATCGGAACGATGACAAGCGCGGACGTCACCTTCCGGGTGACGCCTCACATGGAGGTGAATCATGACCGCAGGCCCCGAGAAGGCCGGTATGCAGCCCTCGTCGTTCCTTGCCGCCGAGGCGGCGCTGACGGCGATCGACGAAGCCGTCCACACCGCCCAGACAGGTCAGTCTGCCGAGCGGCCCGGTACGGAGGTCAGTCCTGACCAGGCTCTTGCCGCGCTGCTGCTCCTGCGCCAGGTCCGCGCCCATCTCGCGGGCTGGGAAACGGGGCTGATCGAAACCGCACGGGATGCGGGGGCCAGCTGGGCCGATCTTGCCCGCCCCCTTGGTGTCGCCAGCCGGCAGGCCGCCGAACGCCGCTATCTGCGCCTGCGTCCCGGAGCCCCCGGTACCACCGGCGAACAGCGCGTACAAGCCACCCGGGACCGCCGCGCCGCCGACCGCACCGTCACCGCCTGGGCCCGCGGCAACGCCGCCGATCTGCGCCAGCTCGCCGGCCAGGTCATCGCCCTCACCGACCTCCCGGCCAAGGCCCGCACCCCCCTCCTGCAGGCACTCGGCCACGACGACGCCGCCGATCTCATCGACCCACTGACCCGAGCCCGCGACCACCTTGCAGTCGACCACTCAGAGCTGATCACGCGCATCGACGCCCTGACCCGCCGCACAGCCCAGTTCCGCGCACCGGGGGAAGGCCGGAGGATTGTGTAGTCTCCGGAGGGTGGCCGCAGCTGTCTGTTCGCGCTCTACCCGGTGGCCACGAGGCGGGTGGGTGCCGCGTCCGGCTTGGGCCCTCAGAGAACTTCTCAGAGAACTGGTGTACCGGCTCTTCTTGCAAGTCACTCGTGGGTCTTCAGTCGGCAGGACGTGCGACAGGCGGCTTCGGCCCTTCTGCTCCGCGCGCTGTGGGGCAGGTGCCTGCGATGGGCGCCCTTGTGATCACCGAACGCGTCACGGAGCGCTGGGACACGAAGGTCTGGGTCCGCTTGCTGCCGGTCAAGCATGGACGGGGCGGAGCCTTGACCACACTTTTACGGTAATGCGACGACAACACGCTGATTGTGGGCCGACGGAGCCTCGTGGTACCCAACGCCTTCATCATCGAGTTACTGCCGGAGATCCACCAGTTGATCTCCGCCAGTCCTCTGCCGGTGGCGCCGGCCCTCGCCAACGGAGTACGCCGCCACGCGGCCCAACAGGGTTACACCTTCGCGGGCCCTGTCACTGTCGCCCTGTGTCCAGCACCAGATGACACAACCGTCCGGTTCCGAGTCCACAGCCGCATCGCTCCGGTGCGTGGGCCTCCGTGGCCACGGGCAAAGCTCCTGCTCCAGTTTCCAGTGGTGGCCAACGGAACGTTCCAGGCTCGTTCCGGCCGGCCGTCCTCTTGAGCAGGCCAGGTCAGGCGTCGGCCTTGTCGGAGCGGTCAGCGGGGCGTTGTCGCAGTTCTTCGTTGATGCGCCGGGCCTCTTCGAGCTGGTCTTCCAGGATGACGATGCGGCAGGCGGCTTCGACGGAGGTGCCCTGGTCGACGAGTTCGCGGGCGCGGGCTGCGATACGCAACTGGTAGCGGGAGTAGCGGCGGTGGCCGCCTTCGGAGCGCAGTGGCGTGATCAGCCGGGCTTCGCCGATGGCCCGCAGGAAGGCGGGTGTGGTGCCGAGCATCTCGGCTGCCCGCCCCATGGTGTAGGCGGGGTAGTCGTCGTCGTCGATACGGTTGAGCGGGGTTTCTGGGGTCATCTGCACCTCTGATCGGGGAACGCGTCGAGGGGCCTTGGTGCCGTACGGCACCAAGGCCCCGAGGGATTTGCAACACCATCTGCCGGCTTACTGGACTGCCGGCCTTCTGTTTCCGCGCCGTCCCCCGTCGGGGGGCGGGCAGTTGAGGGATCGCGGATGCGTGACCGTGGGACCACCTTCCGTTCCGGGGCCTGCGGTACCCGGGTGAACCGTTCTCGCCCGGGCGATCCTGATGGCGTCCTCCTCCTTCTCTCTTCCGTCTACTGCACTCTCGGTACTGCTGGTACTGCTGACGACCCTGGTAAGCCGTCCGGCTCGGCCGCCAGCGACGGGACCCTGGGAACCTCCGGCCCTGCCACTCCACTGCCGTGCCGCAACCACTGTTTCTGCATGCGGGCAGTTCGTCTCTGCCACGCCTCACTGACTTCCTGGCTACGGCAATACATTAACCGCAACGACGCCCGCATGTCTACATCAGCCACTGGAGATTTCCCTCCAAACGAGTGACTGGATTTCTGCTCCCATGGCATCCGTGCAGGTGGGGCCGGGCCTTTCGCTGCCGTCCGAACTCGGGGAACAGGCCTACGGCCGGCGCATGGCTCAGCTGCTTCGAGACGACGGGTGCGGTCGGGCGCAGAGGCGGTGCGTCCCTCGTGAGGGCGGCTCGTCTCTGCGCGGTCCATGTATCGGGGGTCGGCAGCTACTGCCGGGGACGGGGTCAGGCGACGTGGAAGGTGGACGAGCCGAACGACGGCGCTGTCGGCCGAGCGCCATGAGGCGGCGGCCCCGTGAGCTCGTGGCCAGTGCGCACAAGTAGGCCCACGATCCCTCTCCTGCTGAACCTGAAGACCTACGACCACGCCGTAGAAGTCGGCGTTTCCACCGATGCGTACCGGTTGCCGAGGAGATGCGCGCCACGGAAGGGCTTCAACATCTCGCGCCCTGTCTGACGGCGGCCGATCGGAACCGGGTGTCATCAACGAAGGTGTCACCAGCCCCAAATCGGCGAAGCTTTGACGGATCTGCTGTTCAGGCCTGGGGTGCTTCGGCAGTGTGCGGCCATGGCGCGGCGGTCGGTGGGGATGGAGCAGATGGTCGAGCACCGGACGGTGCTGACGAGTTGGAACTCGTGGCGGGCCGGCGCGGCGCGAGGCGGCTGGGCTTCGCGTTGCTGCAACAGCACTGCACGCAGCACGGACGGTTCCCCAGGGGACGGGCGAAGTTCCCGGACGAGACGGTCGCCTTCGTCGCCAGGCAGAGATAGGTGTCGGCTGCGGAGTTCGACTCCTGTCAGTGGACCGGCAGCACGATCGAGTACCACCGTGCCCAGATACGCGAGCACCTGGGTCTCCGGTGAGGTGGGTGCGGGACGCGGAGAAACTGACGGCCTGGTTGGCTGCCGACGTCGCGCATGCGGAGCGGAACGCCGACCGGGTGCGCGAGGAGCTGCTGGGGCACTGCCGCGAGGAGTCCACCGAGCCGCCGACACCGGACCGGACCACCCGGATGGTCCGCTCGGCCCTGCACACTGCGGAGGAGACCTGGTTCGGACGCACCGCCCGCCGGCCTGCCAACACCGGCTCAACCAGTCCGTTCGCTGGGACGCCGACGGGGGCGACCGGGGCAGGCGCATCGTGCGGAAGCTGTCCCAGTGCAGGCCGCCACGTCTCGGCAGGGGCGGCACGGCGCGGCCAGAGACTGAGCAGAGGAGAAGGCGGCTCTTCAGCGACCAGGATCGGCCGCGCCGGCCGGGCCACTGTCCTCGGGGAAGTTTCCTTGCGGGCCGAGCGGGTGTTCCTCCCACAGGAGGGCCTGCCAGCCCTGGTCGGGCGAGCCGGAGAGGACGACGACGCCGGTGTTGCCCAGTGGGTGGCTGGATGCGTACGCCACATTGACGTTGGCCGCTCGGGCTGCCACCCACGTCCGGATCATCGCGCCGTGGCTGACCATGGCCACCGTCTCCGCCCCTGTTCCCGCTGCCTCGGTGACGACAGCGTCGAAGCGGCCCAGGGCCTCCACGCCGTTCTCTCCGCCGGGCATCCTGCGGCCGGTGTCCCCTTCAGCCCAGGCGAAGGCGGTGGAGAGGTAGAGGGCGGCAGCGTTGTCGTCGCCACGCATCTCCAGGTCTCCGGCAGCCAGTTCCCTGATCCCGTCCCGGACCTGGACCTCCAGCCGCGTCGCGGCGGCCAGGGGAGCTGCGGTCAGCTGGGTGCGTACCAGCGTCGAGGCGTACAGGGTCTCGATCTGTTCCGCCGACAGAGCCTGCGGCAGCGCGGCAGCCTGCTCCTGCCCCAGCGGAGTCAGTGCCGGACCCGGTGCCTCGGTGTCCAACAGGTGCTTGAGGTTGGACGGAGTCTGGCCATGGCGTATGAGCAGCAGACGCATTCGGGATTACCTCCACAGGGCGGAACAAGTCGCTCCACTCTGCCACCGGAGCCTTCTGTCCCAGCGCAGGGGACCGGCATCGGTCACCCGCATGCTGCCTTCGGCGGCCTGCGCGGAGGACTCCCGGTCGAAGGGTGAGACGGCGGTCCTCCTCTGGTCACACCGACGTGGTCGCTTGAGCCGAGGATGCCCAGCGCGTTGTCCGGTCGGCAGTGTGGGCATGCTTTTATGCCGTCGGCGAGGGCATGGCGGACCTGTTCCCGCGCGATGGCCTTGCTGCGTTTCCCGGCGTTCCAGCAGTCGCCGGTGTGGATGTAGACGGGCGGGCTCTGCCCGTTCGGGCCGCGTTACCAGGAGTCAGTCGGGCGGGGTAGGCCGCTCTTCGGCGCCGTGTCGGCGTTCGGCGTCGCGGCGTTCTTCGTCGACGATCCATTTCCGTGTGCGGTCCAGGTCGCTCAGATGCACGCGCTCGAGGAAGCGGAGCAGCGTGAGCCGCTTCGGACCTGGATCGTTCTCGCGTTCTATTCTGGGGTGTGCTGGGGGCGGGCGAACGGAGATGCCGCCATGGAGCCCGCCGACCTGCTCACCCGGCAGGGGATCCAGCCCGCACGCCTGCAGGCGGCGCCGGCCCTGCCCGCGCGCTGGGAGACCCTTGCCCGCGTTCAGGCCATGCCGCCGCGCCCCTGCTCCGTGTGCGTCGACCACGATCCCACAACCGCCCGTGAGTGCCTCACCTGGGCGACCGTCGGCCTCGAGGGCCTGTGCTTCAAGAGACCGGCGGAGCCGTACCGGCCCGGAACACGGTGATGGGGCGAGTACAGATCCGCGTTACCGCTGAGGCCTCGCCGGGGCCCTCATAGAGGCCGCGGGCCGCGGGCCGCGGGCCGCGCCCCGTGCTCTGCCGATGGGCCGCTACGACGACGCGGGCAGCCTCACACGGGGGGCGGGATGCGACCGGCTGCGCAGGGACGACGATCGGTCCTGTTCAGGAGAAGACGACGGAGCGTACGAGCAGGCGGTCGGAGGCGCCTGAGCCCGGCCGCAGGGTGTAGTAGGTGTCGCCCGAGCAGTTGGCGCCGAGGAAGACGGTGGCAGTGGAGTCGGTGAGGTTCCTGGGTGCTCGGGAAGCGGATCCGGGCGTGGAGCCGGGCGCGGGGAGGTTGATGCACTCGCCGCCGGCGGGATCGTTCAGGAAGCCGACGGCTTCATAGCCGTCGGCGGTGGTGTACGAGTAGCGGAACTGGCCGGTCGCTGCCGCGGCGGAGCCGGAGACGGCCAGGAGCAGGGCGAGGGCGCTGGCGGCAGCGCCGGCGGCCGCGGCGAGGGAGCGAACAGACACGGGGAGCTTCTCTCTGTCGGACGGTGATCCGGTCAGAGGCAGCGATGCCCCTGCTGCCTGGGAATTAAGCACGCTGTCCCCCGAACGGGAATGCCGAATCGCTTCTTCGCGGAGGTCGTTGCGAAGCCGACGGTGTCCGGTGGGCAGCCCGTGTGCGCCGGCATGGTGACCTGCGGTGCCCTGCCCGGACATGACGAGCGCCTCGCTCCCTCCTGACCGGCGGATTGCCGGTCACGCTCGCGGTGACGGCCTCAGCCGTGTCATACGCGCGGAACTTCAACCAGCCGCCCGGCTGCCGGGCTGGTACGCGCCCCTGCCGGACTTGACCAGCACGCCTTCCATCCCGACCGGTGACCGCGTCAACCCCTCGCGTACGACGTCGGCCTCAGTGGTCGACGGGCACGGCGTCCACGGCGCCGTGAGCCGGCGGGCAGCGAACACGGACTCCAGCGCGGCCCCGCGCCGCTTCCTCAACATCATCACCGGCGCGGAAGACCTCCACGACACCCAGACCGACGACGCCGTCGCCACCTTCCTCAACGCCGTGCGCCAACCCGCCAACGGCCGGTTCCCGCAAGGACTCGCGGGCCACGGAACCAGCGACCTTCTCCCCCTGCCCACCACGAGCGCCCAAGCCGCCGCCGGCCTCTACCTCAACCTCCACCCACATCCCCACCTCCGCACGGACAGCGGGCTGCACCCCCGTTGACGTCGAAGTGCGACCCGACCATGCCCCAGCTTCGCGACGCGGTCGGCGTCCAGCGCAGAACGCTCCCGCTATTTCTCGCCTCAGTGGCCCGCGGTCTCTAGTGGGCCAGCTCGGCGGGTGCGGGTCGATGATGTCGGCCGCGTAGTCCATGCCATCGAAGAGGCAAGCGTGTGACGCGACGTTCCCGGCTTCCACGGCCTTGCGCTCCTCGCGGATCTGCCGCGCCGGTTCGCTGGCGTAGAGGTCGAGCACCTCCTCGATCACCCCGCGCTCCCACCCGTGCGCGAGCAGGGCGGAAGTGATCTTCGCGCGAGCCTCCGGAGAGTTTCGAAGGCTCGAAGCCGGATGCGCTCATGCGGTCTGCTCCCAGCGCTCGGCCCGGGCCTTGTCTGCCGATCCGTCGGCCCCGCCTTGTCGGGGCGGTCGCGCATGGGCTCCTCGCCGCGCGTGTCGGAGCACGGCTGCGGCGAGCGATGCGGCTGGGGCACCAACAGCGGGCGGCGTTGCCTGGCGGCATCAGCCGTCCGTGCCGTCGCGGTCCGCCGCGGGCACGGTGATCATCGGCCGGTAGGTGGCGGTATCGGTTGGTTCGCCGACGGGTCGGCCGTCGGCTTCGACCCAGGCGTGGGCTCCGAAGGGTGTGGTGCGTACTCCGCTGCACCAGGTGGGCCAATGGCCTCGCATGCGGCACAGCAGGGCGGTGGCCAGGGAGCGTGGGAGGCAGTAGCGGCCCGAGCACAGGGTGCTGACGGCTGTCACGTCCTGTCGGGCGCGCAGTGCCTCGTCGTAGCGGGCGGGTCTGGCTCCTCGCCGGGCCCAGCCCAGTACGGTACGGATCCGGCGCGGTGGCAGGCGTGCGAGGAGCCGGGCGGCCGCGACGGCGGTGTGGGCGGTGAGCCGGGTGCCGAACCCGGGATGGGTGCCGTCAGTGTCCAGGATCTGGCTCACGAGTCGGTCACCAGCTTCTCCTTCACCAGGTGTGCGATCAGTGCCGTGACGTCGGTGGTGGCGCGCTCGGGGGTGACCGGGCGGGTGGCGGCGAGCCGTTCGGCGACCTGCTCGGGCGTGGCGCCGTCCAGCAGTGCCTTCATGACGAAGGTGCCGGTGCCGTTCAGCTGCCAGTAGTGCCCAGCGCGTTCGTCGAGCAGGACCATGCCGTCGCCTGTGGCGCAGGCGGTGACATCAGCGCGTAGTCGGTGCACTGTTCATCTCCTCGTGCTGTCCGGAGTGTGCTGGTGCTCCAGGCTGCGCAGCCACGCCTCCACTCCCAGCGTGGTTTCGAGTTCCGCGGTTCCGCCGGTCAGCAGCTGGGGTGAGAGCAGGGCTCGGCGCAGTGCGTCCTCGTCGGCCAGTCCGGCGGCCACCAGGCGGGAGTCCTCGGCCCAGGCCGCGAGCGCGTGTCGGTTGCGGCGCAGGCCGTTGTGCCACTCGTGTCCGAAGTGGTCCTTGGTGGTGCGGCGCAGGATGGTCTCGGGCACCAGGCCGCGCATGGCGGCGGTGAGGAGCGGCTTGTAGGACCAGGGGCTCGTGGCCTCGTGCGGGCGGGCGGTGAGCGCGGCCGCGATGACGGCGTCGTCGCAGTACGGGCTGTGATACGGCAGCTTGGCGAGCTGCCCGCAGTGGGCCAGGTGGCCGGCGAGCCGTCCCCCACGCTGCGCGCCGGCGAGCCAGGCGTGCCGCCCGCGTTCGCGGTGCAGCGGCTCGGTGGCGTCCAGGGCCGCCGCACACAGCCGCTCACGGCACAGCTGTACGGTCTGCTCGCTCGCCCAGGGCGGAAGATACGGGCGCAACCCCCAGCGCAGGTCGTCACCGGTCACGGGCGTGTGCAGCTGTTCAGCTGCCTCGGCGAGCCAGGCAGCGTAGGAGCTCCGGTCGAGCAGCGCCCTGGTGATCGCCCCGAGGGGTCGGCGGTGTCGCGCGCGCCAACCGGCCGCGTGGCGCAGGCCGGCCGCGGGTGAGTGCCGCAGAAGGCCGTGTACGTACGAGGGCGGCGACTGGATGACCTGGTCCCCGCCGAAGCCGGACAGCCGCAGTCGGGCTCCGCGCGCACGCATCTGCTCGGCCATGTATCGCTGCTCCACTCGCGTACGGATGACGGCGGACGGCTCGTCGCCCAGATCCACGCGCTCGTCCAGCCCGCTGAAGTGGGCGGGTACATCGGCCGGCTCGAACACCAGATGCTCGATGCCGGGCAGGTGACGGGCGGCCCGGGTGGCGTAGTGCAGGTCTTCGTTGGTGGCCGCGCCCGCGTCCATGGTGACGGCGACCAACCGGGCGCCCGCCTGTGCCGCCAGGAAGCACAGTGACGTCGAGTCCATGCCGCCGGACAGGTCCGCGCCTACGACCTCGCCTGCTCGGACCCGCAACGCGACCGCTTGCTCAAGTGCCTCACGCAGCCCGGCCGCAGTCTGGTCCAGGGGCAGTTCGGCCGCCGGCGGCCGCCACCAGCGTCGGGTGCGCACCTCGCCGTCACCCGTCAGCTCCAGGGCAGTGCCGGGCAGTACGGCGTGCACGCCACGCCACAGCGCACCCCAGGCCAGTGGGTGCGCAATGGTGTCGCCGGTCAGCCGCAGCGCCAGCTGCGCGGGGTCCAGCTCCGTCCCGGTCAGACGGGCGAGGACGCGGGCCTGGTCGGTCAGGACCGTGACGCCGCCGGCCTCGGCCCGGTACACCCGCCGCTGCCCCGAGAAGCTGCCCCTCACGTACGTGTGCCCCGCGACGGAGGCGAGGACGTGGAAGCAGCCGTGGACGTCCGACAGAGCCGGCTCGATGTGCGCGGTGTCACTGACGTGCCGGGCCCGCGCGGTCAGTTCGGCGGGTTTCACGGAACACGTCCCGGCGAGGGCCAGGAGCACGTCACCGACGGCGTAGACCGTCAGCTCCTCGTCCGGCCAGCAGCCGACCAGCCATGGACGGCCGGAAGCATGGGACAGGACCCGGACGAGGGCCGGGCCGGCGATCTCCCGCAGACGATCGAGGAGACCGGGTGCCAGGTCCCGGTCGGGAAGGACAACGAACCAGCAGGTCGGCGGGATGACCATCGACTTCTCCAGGGTGGGGACCGAGTGACAGCGCGGCGGCGTGACACCGGGTGCCGGCCCAGACCCTTACGGCCGGGGCCGGCACCCGCCGGGCCTGTCAGAGCCACAGGCCGACCGGGAAGTCAGGCCAGTCCCCGAACTCGCCCTGGGTCACCTGCGCGTACTGCCCGGCCTCGGCCAGCAGCGGCGGCTCGTAGACGTCCTCGGTCCCGATGTTCTCCAGCGTCTCCTGCACAGCGGTCACCTCCGGTCACATGGAGGCGGAACTTCCGCCTCCCGCAAACCAGTCAGGCACGCCACACCGCGAAGAGACCACCCCGCCAGGCCCGATCCACCTGAGTGAGGGACAGCAGATCCACCCGGCACACGCCGGGGGCGCACCACGCGCAAACCTCAACTCGTCCACCACACACCCGTTAATGCCCGTCACACCGACACGTCCCGGGTCAGTCAGGTGACGTCGGCCGGAGTGGCATCTCTCGTGACATCCGGCACCGCGGCTCCACGTGCCTGCCCAGCGGGTACCGGCTTCGCCCAACGTGTCAGGGCATTGATCACCACAGCAGCCACCCGGCCCGAGGGGCCCGAACCGGAGACCCATCCCACCGCCCGGGAGCCGAAGACGCCGGCGACTCGGACCCTGGAGAGGATCGCGAATCGGTGACGGCTCGGTTCAGGAACGGCATCCCGAGGTTCCCACCCGGCTCGTCTGAGTCACCGCGCTCTGCTCGCGGCATGCCGCAGCCCATCGGCTGTTCACGGTCGTGGACCGCGCTGCGACGGTCGGCTGAGCGGTGTCGGCTCCGGCTCGTTCTGCAGGGCCGCCGCCTCCCGGTGTGCTCCCAGACCAGCCGAGTGAGTGATGGGCTTCCGGTCATCATGTACTCCCTTCCAGAAGCGGCGGGCGGACGATGCCCTGGCGTCGGGCACCAGCG
Source organism: Streptomyces sp. NPDC017225 (assembly GCF_044331465.1). Taxonomy (NCBI): domain Bacteria; kingdom Bacillati; phylum Actinomycetota; class Actinomycetes; order Kitasatosporales; family Streptomycetaceae; genus Streptomyces; species Streptomyces sp. NPDC017225. The sequence goes on from NZ_JBIRNE010000002.1 coordinate 694,678, forward strand.
CGGGGCCGCGGCGTGAGGCCGGAAGTGAGGGGAGACAAGAGGCGTCTTGGAAGGCGGCAAACGTCCTGAATCTGCTTTGGCCGGTGTCGTAGCGGTCGGTGCACAGGAGTGTCGACGGTGCCTTCGCTGTGGGCCGACCGTGGTGGTGTCCGCGGTCGCGGACCGCGAAGAGAACCCGGCAAGGAGATCGTCATGCCCAACTTCCAGACCGGCCAGCTGCCCCACGGCTTCACGGTCGACGAGAGTGGCAAGCTCATGCACCACAAGGACGCGGTCCTCGTACCGGTGCCGCCCCCGAACGGAGGCTTCGGCTGGAAAAGGCTGTGGTTCTCCCTCGGCTCGGACTTCGCCGACGTACGGATCAGGGTCGCCGTCCACAACGGCAGCAGCTGGACGGCCAAGAACTACGACGTGTCGGCCGGCAGCGGCCGGGTGGGCTTCGAGGTCGCGGACGGCACCACGAAGATCAGCGTGGGCCGGGCGAAGAAGTCGGCCAACGACACCGTCGACAACGCCCCCGTCGGCTGGCTCCTGGAGTCCCAGGTGTAGAGCCCCTGCAGCACGGGCGCTGGGCACTGGCCCGGTGCCCGTGTCGCTCGACGATGGCCTGCCGCACTACGCCTGCATCCCGCCATCTCACCCTCACCCTGCCCCACACACCACGCAGCCCGCCCCTTCGACGCCCAGGACTCGGGCGCCGCCGAGAAGCAGCTGCGCGACCTGGCAGCCGAAGCACTCTTGTTCTCCGCTACCCGTTGTGTGGTGCAGGCGTGCTTGGGCTCTCGCGCAGGACGGGTGCGGGCGTGCGTGAGAGCACAGCTCGCGGCGGACACAGACGCTGTAGCCGTGTCTGTGTCCTGGCGTCATCCGGTCGTGGCACGCTCCTCGGATGGTGTCCGGCGTGTTGTTGGGGTGTCGAGGTGGACTGCGACGCTGGTGTAGAAGCGGTGTACGGCGTCGTCGACGCTGCGGATGAAGCCGGTCTCGGCGTTGCCGCGACCGCTGCCCATGCTTTTGAGCAGGGACAGGCGGAACCCGGTGATCTTGGTGCCGCTTTCTTTCGGAAGCAGGTCCGCCGGTTCGGGGCGGAGCCGCTCCAGGGTTCCGCGAGGGCCTCCGGATTCGCTGTCGACGAGGGTCTCGATGTGCAGGTCGGCCGGTGCCTCGGCCAGGCGCCGGACGAGTCGCTTGGCCCAGCTGAGGGGGTAGCCCTGCTGGGGGGCCGGAATCTCGATGGAAGTGCGTAGTTTTCCGGTGCGCAGGTCGGCGCCGACGGCCAGAACACCTGGGGCGTTGTCGATGCGCAGTTCCGACTGGAGGCGTCCCTCGAGGCAGAGTTGGTCAGCGAGGCGGTCCCGGCGTTCCGTGGGGCCGGCTCCGCGTTTGGCACGTTGAACGGGGAGAACTTTTTGTCCCAGTTCGCCGCCCAGTCTGAGGCAGACCTGGCGGATGAGCCGCTCCCAGTTCTCGACCACTTCCAGTGCGCGGGCGTCGCCCTGGCAGAGGGTTTCGTCGTCGATGCCGTTGCGCACGGGGACCCAGGCGGGGCCCATGTTCTGGAAGCCGTGGCAACCGGAGTTCTCGTGCTGCAGGTAGTGCAGGAGTTCCTGGAGCAGCCACGCGTGCGTCGCGTTGCTCACTCCCTCGTGTCTGATCAGCATTTGTGCCTGGTGGGTGACTTCTGCCCAGGACAGGTGCCAGAGGGCTACCTTGTGCTTGCGGCGTTTGTCGATCTTGACGTCGACGAGCGGGCTGCCTTCCAGGGCGACGTCGTTCGTCAGTGTGATCACGGCCTCGTAACCGCGGCGTGCTGCGATGTCCGTGTACGCCTGTACCTGGTCGGTCTTGAGCGCGTTGCCGTTCGTCTTCGTCTCGACCAGCGCGGTCCACAACTTGCCCGCCCGCTCAACGCGGATCACCCCGTCCGGGCGTCGCGGACTGTCACCGTGAGGCAGGGAGACCTCCGTGAACGTCTCCATGCGGCCCGCCGGAGCCCCGAACCCCGCGGTCAGCCTCCTGCTGAACTCCGGCACCTGTGCCATCACCGACAGCAGTACCGAGGTGGCGCGCATCTCGCGGTCCCGGTCGCTCTTGAGTACCGAGACAGGGAAGAGCCTGGCCTGCTTCCAGGAGTCGTTCTCCGCCAGGGTCTTCTTCACCGTCTTGGGGAGGATGACCTTCTTCTTCGCGGTCCGGGGGCGAGCGGCCGGCTTCTTCGGCTCGGTGACCTCGCCCTCAGATTGGCGAGGAGCAGGGATGGCCTCAAGCGTCGCCTTCGCGGCCGGTTCATCGACCGGCCCAGAAGCCGACGCATCCGCCTCCTCGCCGGCTTCGGCGGCGACAAGCGCTGCCACTGCCTCCTCGGCCGCGTCGTCCTCGATGTCGACGCCGAAATCCGTCGCCAGCCCGGCAAGCCCTGTTTCGTAGCCCTGCCCGACGGCACGGAACTTCCATTTCTCCCCCCGTCGGTACAACTCGCCGAAGATGACCGCCGCCGCCGAGCCCGCGTCATCGACGGCGAACCGCAGAAGGCTGTCACCGGCGGCGTCGGCCAGCGTGATCCTCACGTCCTCCAGGTCACCGAAGAGAGCGCCGTCGTACCTGCTCGCAGCGACAACGATCCGCTCGGTTCCCGGCGGTACGGCCGTGAGGTCGAAACTGATCCGGTCCTCACTGCCATCCGACGTCGGCGTCTTACCCAGAAGCTGCACGCTTCCATCACCGGCCACCGGATGGTTGTAGAAACAGAAGTCGCCGTCGCTGCGTACCTTGCCGTTCTCGTCCAGCAGCAGGACCGACACGTCCGCGTCGCCCTCGCCGGTGGGGCTGGCCCAGCCCAGACTGACGATCACTGAACCGATGTTGTCACTCAGGTCCGCCAGGGCCACATTCGAACCCATGATCATTTCCTGCACAAAGCCCCCCAGCGGCGCACCTTGGGCATGCGGAGGATTCCGCTTCATCTGCCCTCTTACGCGACACAAGATGACGAGTCGCGCGGGAAGACTGTAATACGCACAGAGCTCGAACGTGGAGGTTCTGTGAAGTCGGATGTGCGGTTGACCCCCACTGTCGCCGCACGAGCAAGCAGACGGGTAGAGAGGGCGGGCGGCTGAGGTAGGGGTTCGCGGGGCGGAACTGCTCAGCGGCCGGGAACGAGCGCGGCTCGGAGATGGCCGACCGCCGGGTTTCCACAACCTCCTTCCGGTCGCGTCATGACGGGAGCAGAGTCCTCGCGCCGGGTGAGGCACAGCCGCTCCACCACCCTGGGGTAGGCACCAAACCCCGCTGTGGGAGCGGCACTGACACCACTGACAGAGCCCCGTAGTGTGCGCTGACGCAGAATGACGTGATCTTCAACGGGAGACTCTGAGGGCAGGAAGTAGCAGCTTCAGCACGGATATCGGCGGTGCTCACATCGGAGTCGCCGTCACGATCATCGCCTCGGTCGTCATCTCCGCTTTCTCCGGTCCACGCTGGACTGTGGTCGTCGCGGGGTGCTTCACCGCCTGGTTCGTTCTCGCGCTGACCATCACCCGTATCAGGGGCATACGTGGCGGAGAAGCCGTTCGGCGGGCATACGCCGCCACCTTCGGCTGGGGCGACTACGTCACCCCCTGACGGGGTCGGACATCAAGCTGACGAACGATGTACTCCTCAGACAGTCGCCCACGAGCAGCATGAGCACCCCGAGCACCGATCCAACCAGCCCTGTGACCTGCGTACTCAAGCTGGCGGAGGCTCTGTGACCTGCGAGGTCGGGTCTGTGATCGGGCCTGGTGCGGTGGCCGCCGGCGGTCATGGTCGGGCCGGTGCGTAGCCTGCGTAAAGGGCATGCACACCGGTGCGCACCGAGCTGGTTACGGGCGTCGTGTCGCCCGGCCGGTGATGTCGACGCCCTCACCGAGCACGCGAACCCTGGCGAGGAACGCCCGGCGCCCCGGCGCTCGGCCGCGTCGATGCCGTAGGGTGCCTTCCTGGAGCGGCTGCGCGACCTGGTGTTCCGGCCGTGGGGCAGGGACCACCGCGTGCAGTTCCCGGGCCCGGCGGCACCAACGCGGTGGAGGCGGCGCTGAAGCTCGCCCGGAAGGTCACCGGACGACGCTCGGTGGGCTATTTCGAACGCGGCTTCCATGGGATGACGCTCGGCGCGCTCGCGGTCACCGCCAATCCGGCCAAGCGGCACGGTGACGGTGTTCTCGGGCATGACAGCTCCTCACGTATGGGCCGCCTCGCTGATCGCGGCGACCTCGACGCCATCTTCGAACTGCGGCACTGTGGACAGATTCCGGCCGCCGGGCGGGGGAGGGATCCGCTGCCCGCGCTGTGACGACGCAACACGGTTGGCAAATCTGCAAGCTTGTTGACGAATGACGCCGGCCCCCCCGGGGACGCACCTGGGGCCGGCGCGGCCGCACCCCGGTCGCTGAAGAAGACCCGCACGGTGCCCCGGGTGATCGTCACCGACAAGCTGCGCTCCTACGGCGCCGCCCACCGCCAGGTCATGGCCTCGGTCGAGCACTGCTCGTACAAGGGCCTGAACAATCGGGCCGAGAACAGCCACCAGCCCACCCGGCAGCGCGAACGCGCCATGAAAGGCTTCCGCAGCGTCGGCGGAACCCAGCGGTTCCTGGCCGCATTCAGCGGCATCTCACCCGACTTCCGGCCCCGCCGCCACCTGATGACCGCCCCCGGCTACCGAGCCGAGACGACCATCCGCTCCGCCCTCTGGGACCAGACCACCCGCGCCGCCGGCCAGCCCGCCGAGGCCTGAGCACCGGCCCGGAACCCGGCCTCCCCACGCCCCGACGCGCCGCCAGAGACCCATGTACCCAATAATGCGACAGCGCCCCTCAGAGGTACCTACGGCCGGTCCACTTGGCGGGAGCCGGCACCGTATCGGACCCCGGGCCAGGCATTTCAGTCGGGGAGAGGGCAACGCACCACCACCACGTCCGCTTCGTGTTCGACCCGCACCGGCCAGACCGTGCCGGGGGCACCGGCCACCCAGGCCGAGCGCAGGTCGGCTGCCACCTCGACCTGTCCGGGATGGGCCCTGGCCAGGCCGGACACGTGCTCCTTGACGGCGATGCGCGTGCTGCGTTCGCGTAGCGGAAGACCGGCCGGAAGCCGGTAGATCCGTGAGGTGGTGCCCGGCAGGGTGTCGAACCGGCGGACCGTGTCGACGGAGAGTGTGGTGATCCCGTCCCGGGTGCTGGACAGACTGGCGGTGGGGACATACCGGAGGCCTGTCGCGAAGGCCCTGCGGTCCCGCAGCGGCACCCGTTCGATCCCCGGCAGGCGCACCAGGATCTCCACCAGCCTCAGGCGCGCCACGACCCGGGTGCCGATCTGGGCCTGGAGGTCGATCACCGGCAGCAGGTGGTGCCCCTGGTCGAAGCCGGCGAACCGGGCCTCGACCCGCAGCTCACCGCTGGTCGGCAGCGGCTCGTACAGGTCCAGCCAGGGCAACCGGTGGGGGTAGGCGACCAGGTCCTGGGACAGGCCAGGAATCCACCGCCAGAGCGACTGGGACGGGATGGCGTGCAGGAAACCGTCGAGCAGCCCCTGCCCCAGCTGGCCGAACGGCGTGGTGCCCCGTCCGGCGTCGAGCACCGCGCTGGAGCCGGTGGAGCCCACGGTCAGTGAGGTCAGGTACTGCAGCGCCGGGCCGTGGAACAGCTCCGCGGCCTCGTACGGGTCCGGCTGCGGCCGGCCGTCGGGGAGCGGAGGAAGCAGGGCCGGGGGAGGCCCCGGCACGGTTCCGGTCAGTACGGTGGCCTCGCCGACCACCTCGTACCGGGACAGTTCACCGGCCTCCCGCCAGACGGAGAGACGAACCGCGGTCCCTTCCCCGGCCGCCGGTTCGGCGTCGGTACGGATCCGCGCGGGGCCGGGCAGGGGAAGCCAGCGGTGCAGCTGAACCTCGCGCAGGCCGACGACTGGTTGACCGGTCAGCCTGGCCGTGGCGGTGGCGAGTTGATCCACCGTGGTCATCAGGGGCACCGCGGGAACCACGAAGTTGGGCCGGTGGTCGTCCAGCCAGGTGTCCACTGCCGGGTCCAGCTCCAGCTCCCGTACGGCCGGATGGCCGTCGACCACCCGGACCCCGATGCGAGGCAGGTGGTAGATGCGACATCCGTCGATCCACAGCCAGGCCTCGGCACGTACGTATCGGCCGCGAGCGTCGGTCCCGTACTCGGTGATCTCGGCCTCGAACGTGACCACGCCGTCGCTCGGCACCACCTGGCCCCGGTAGAGCCAGCGCACCTCGTGACCGACGGCCACGGACTCGAAGCGTGGGGCGGTCAGCCCGGCGCCGGCGTCGCGTTCGAGGAGGTACCACTGGAGCAGCTGGACCACACCTTCGAGGCCGAGGGATCCGGGTTGCACCGGGTCGGTGAAGAAGTGGGCGCGGAAGTACCAGTCCCCGGCGTCGACCTTGCGCTCGGCGCGCAGCCGGCCAAGTCCCGCTCGTCCGGCATCGGGCCAGTACCCGGTGACCCGGTCCAGCATCAGCAGCATCGGTCCGGGCAGCCGCAGGGAGCCGGAGCCGTAGCGTTCTTGACGATGCCGCAGCTCCACCACCCGGTCGCAGGGTTCGGCCAGCCGGGCGCGTTCGGTGGCGGTGGGGAGCAATCCGGGCTGCCGGGCGAACGAGGCCACCGGGAAGTACCCGAACTGCGTGGACAGTCCCATGACCGGCAGCAGGGCGCCGGTCTCGTCGACCGCCTCGCAGGAGACCTCGAACGGGACGAGGGTGACGCCGTCGAACTGCGAGAGGTCCCCCAGCTCGACCCTGGTGCGCAGGGTGCGGGTCCCGGCCGGGATGTCCCGCAGGACGGTGCCGTTCCCCTGCAGGTTGCGGAAGAGCAGCTCGGGGGCGTCCGGTGGTTGCGGCACGAGCAGGCTCGCGGCCATCCCGCACGGTTGCAGGACCACCTCGTTGAGCACCGCGAACGGCATCACCCGGGTGCCGTTCTCCTCGAAGTACCAGGCCTGTTCCGGTACGTCGTACTCGGCGACCAGCCAGGAACCCGGGCGTGGCCGGTCCGGTTCGAGGCCGGCGTCGACGATGCGGGTGACGAAGAGGTAGGGCGGGCCCGGCAGTCGAGCGCAGCGCTTGCCGCCGTCGAACTGGGTTCCACGGGTGCCGAACGCGCTGGGCCGGCCCCAGGCTGCGGCCAGCATCAGCGGGAAGTCCGCGCTCCGTCCGGCGAGAGTGGCCGCCGCCGGGTCGGGGTACAGACCGCGCAGGCCACCGAGCACCGGCAGCGGCACCAGTGCCCCACTGGTCTGAACGGCGGGCGGCCCCAGCCACCGCCAGTACTCCAGGGGCCAGTCCGGGACCAGTGCCAGCCCCACTCCGGAGGCGTGGAAAGCGGGCAGGCCGTCCACCGTGCAGAGCAGGTCGGCACGGAGCGTGGGCCGGGGGTGGGAGGACAGTCCGCTGACGAACACCTCGTAGCGGACCCGACGGCTCTGGGGGGTGACCTGTCCCCGGCAGAGCATCCGGTAGGACTCGTCGGACACCGGCTCGAACCGCCAGCCGTCCCGGTCAAGTGTGAAGCCCAGCGCGGCCAGATAGAACGCCATCGCCTGCACGCAGCCCTCGAACATGAGCGTGCCAGGCATGCACGGATCGTTGTGGAAGTGGCCGTCGAAGAACCAGTCGTCAGGCCGGACCTCGCTCTCCGCACGCAGGTAGCCACGACCCCAGGGGCCCCCGGCGGGGTCGAGTTCGCTCACCTCGTCCAGCAGCCACAGCCGGCCCTCCCCGGGAGTCGGGGTACGCACATGGGCGCGCGACACCTCCCAGCCGGGGCCGAAACAGTCCGCCGGTCGGCCCTCGGCGAAGGCGCGTACGGCGTCGGGACCGAAAGCGGTGGCGGCCGGAGGAACGGCGGGCGGGTCGACCGTCCCTGCCGGTGAAGGTTCCGGGCTCCAGCGCACTCCTTGCGAACCGGCGAGTTCCGCGTCGGTGAAGTAACCGGCCTGGCCCTGGCGTACCGACAGCCGCAGCTCCTCACCGACATAGCAGTCGCTGCGGAAGAAGAACAGCCGCACGCCGTCGTTCTCGGCATGGCCCTCGACGTGGATCTCGTACCGCAGCGTCTCCCCGACGGCCGGCCGCGGTCCGTGGTACGTCACCTCGCAGCCCAGCAGCCGGTAGACCCGGTCGCCGTGGTCGAGCAGGTCCACCCCGAGCCGGCTGATCAGCAGCAGGTCGGCCTGGCCGGCCTCGATGAACAGGCCCGCGGGCATCCGGCCGGCCGGATCCAGGTACCAGGCGTCGGGGGCGACGTAGGTCTCTGTGTGAACCGTGCCGGTGGACATCGAGCCGGGTTCCGCGTCGAGCCGGGTGACCCGGTCCACCAGGAGCATCGGGGGGCGCGGCAATCGGGTCTGCCGTCGCTTGTGGTCCTGCGCGCGGAAGGCGGGACCGAAGACGTCGGAGATCCGCCCGTGCGCCAGGTGCTCCAGCCGGGCACGGTCCAGGGGCAGCGACAGTCCCCGCGTGGGCCGCTCCGGTACTGCCGGTCGCCACGGCAGGGGCGGAGAGCCCGGTGACGGGATCGCCACCGGCGCGGGCTCGATGGCCTGCGGCAGGTGCGCGGGATCCGGGGCGGGGGACAGGGCGCGGTCACCGCCGGCCGTCACGGCGGTGACCGCGCCGATCACCAGCTGCCGGGTGCGGAGGAACGCCGCGTGAGCCTGGCCCTGCCGTTCCAGGAACTCCCGCTGGGCGACGGCGAGACGGGCGTGGTGGGCGGCGGCAAGTGCCGGCACCGGATCGTCGGCAGCGGCGCCGGCCGGCGCCCGGTGGTTCGCAGGGGCAAGGGGCGGCACCGGGTGGTCCGCAGCGGTCACCGGGCCGATCGACGCGGCTCGTGCGACGGGTACAGCCCTGGCACGCGGCGAGGCCGAGCCATGGGCATCGGAGGCAACCGCCGTACCGGGACCGGCCGGCGCGCCGACCGGTTTCGTCGGTGCCGTCGCCAGAGGCGGTACCGGCGCAGGTTCCATCCGCTGCTCCGGAAGATCTGTTCCGGGCAGCCGGATCGCGGGCGGGTGCGCCGGCAGGGTGATCGTCCTCCCCGGATCAGCCGGCAGCCTGGCGGCCGCTGTGAGCCGGTCGAACAGCGGCGCGGGATCAGGGCAGACCCCGGCGGCGACGAGTTCGGCGACCGCGTCGCACAGCTGCCGCAGTCCCCGTCCCGGCACATCGAGCGCCACCGTCAGGTGGTCCCGGTCCGCCAGGATCCGGCGGATCGACCGGGTACGCCCGCTCTGCGGGCCGTGCTCGATCAGCACGCGCACCCCGTCCGCCCAGGCCCGCTCGACCACCTTCGGGTAGTCGAGCGTGCTGGTCATCTGGGTGAGCAGCGCGTCCGCGACGTGGTCCGGATCGACCGGGTACGGCTCGCCGGTGGCCGCGCTGTAATAGCGGATGCCCGGCGTGGGACTGGTCGGCCGGCGGTGCAACGCGCGAAATGCGGCCGCGACCTGGTTCGCCTCGGGGGCGTGCGCCACCATCTGGTACCCGTCGGCCATCGGGAGCCCGGGGCCGATCCGGTCCAGCACGCGCCGGCAGGCCGCGTCCAGTCCGCCGATCACGCACGTGTCGGGCGAGTCGACGGCGAGCAGGTGTGCCAGTGGTTCGCCTGCCAGGGCGGCGCGCACGCCGGCTGGGGACGCGTGCACCAGGTACTCGGCCCAACGCCCCCGTTCCTGGCCGTGTCCGCGCCAGAACCGGTGCGCCGCGCGGAACTCCCCGGACAGGTCGAACCGGAAAACGTCGCTGTCGGAGACCGCCTGGTACAGGCCGGCCGCGTCGGGCCACGCCCCGAGCACGATCAGTGCGGTGGACTCCCCGGAGGAGAATCCGATCGCCGCGTCCGGCCGCAGCCCCAGCAGGCTCTGGGTGATCTCGCCGTGCAGGGCGGCGAGTTCGGTGGTGTCCCGGATCCGCGTCACGACCTGGACCGGGTCCGTGCCGGTGGGATGCCGGGGCTCCGGCACCGGGACGGGCCGGGCGGCTTCCTCGGTGCGGGGGGCGCGCAGGGCGAGTCGTAGTTCCGCCCCGCACCCGGGATAGCTCGCCTGGCCGCTGGGGAAGACGAAAGCCACCTCCCCGCTCGTGGGGGCGTCCTGGTAGGTGATCTGGTCCGGGCGGGGCCCGCCGGACGTCAACCAGTGGCGTGCGACCGCCAGCCGTTCGCGCAGCGTCTCGGAGACCTGGTCGACCACCACCACGAGGCGGGCGGGACCGGTGTCGGACTCCCGTCCGTCGGCCAGCGCGGCCAGCACCTCGGCCCGATCGGCGCCGGAGAACACGTGGGAGCGGGGTGCGATCGAGGACCAGGGCAGCGGCGGGCCGGCCGGGCGCAGGCGGACCGACATCGGGGAGGCGCCCAGGGGCGTCACCCGGGCGCAGGCGGTCAGGGGCGCGTCGGCGGGCAGCGCGGCCGCACCCGACCGTGGCACCGCCTGGTGGTGGACCGCGATCGCGGCCACCGCCACGGCGAGCGCGCCGTGCGCGGCATGAGCCGTCCCGAACAGTTCGCTGTGGTCGTACCGGGCGGTGACGCGGGGCGTGGGCGGCCGGCCGGCCGGCTCGCCGTCCCCTCCGATCACGTTCCGGTCGTTCCCGTCCTCCTGGTTCCCCGCCCGGTCCCTGTCGATCTTGGCGCCATCACGATCGGGCGGGACCTCGTGGTCCCGGATCCGGTGGGTCCCGTCCGTGCCTCCGGCGTCCGCGTCGCCGACCAGCAGGCCGACGGGGGCCGTCCGGTCCGTCGCGTGGTCGAGCAACGCGATGACCTGGTCGCCGTCCTGCTCGGCGTCGGTCAGGCGTTTCAACGCCAGGACGACGGCCACGTCACCACCGGGCCGGTGATCTCCCAGCGCGCCCAGCGCCGCCAGGTGCACGGGCTCATGGGACAGGTCGACCGCGCCGGCGAGCACCGCGTCCGCCTCCCCGGCCCGCAGCGCCCGCGCCCCCAGATCCAGGGCGACCAGGCCGGACGCCTGCTCCGCGCAGACCACATGACTGGGGCCGCGCAGGTCCAGTTGGGCGTTGATCCGGTGGGCCACCAGGTTGGGCATGGTGCCCGGCACGGTTTCCGGGACCAGCGGAGCGCGGAAGGCGTCCGGCCAGTCCGGCACCGGAGCGGGCAGGCCGGCGGCGGTGTCCCAGCCCGGCGCACGCCAGCGGGCACCGGGACGCGCCGCCTCGGGGTCCGTGCCCATGCCGATCAGGACCATCGTCCGGTCGGGCGGCAGCCGGGTCGCGGAGGCGGCTTCCCGGGCCGCCTCCAGGGCAAGGACCTGCTGCGGCAACGCCTCGGCCAGATCGGCCGGAGGGAACCGCAGCCCGGCCAGCGCGACCTCGATGGAGCGCCGGGGGCCGAGGCTGGGCACGCCGTCCAGGACCGCGTGACACAGGTCCCGGTAGCCGGCCCCCGGCCCGGCCCGTGCACCGATCGCCACGATCGCCACCCGCTGGTCCACGCGTGGCCGGCTGGAAACAGGGCGGGGGGAGAGGGCAGCGGTGGATGCGGCCCGACCGGGCTCGAAGGCATCGACGACCACATGCGCGTTGGCGCCGCCGAATCCGAACGCGCTGACCGCTGCCCTGCGCCGCCCGCGCCACTCCTCGGCCTCCCGCAGCAGTCGCAGCGGCGTTCCGGCGAGCACGTCCAACGGCGCGTCCGCGTGCAGGGACGGCGGCCGCACCCGGGCACGCAACGCACCGAGAACCTTCAGCAGGCCGGCACCGCCGGCCGCCGCGAGCGGGTGCCCCAGGTTGGACTTGACCGAACCGATCGGCAGGTCCACGGCATCAGCGAACACCTCACGCATCACCAGTGCCTCGGTCAGATCCCCGCTCGGAGTGCCTGGCGCGTGGCACTCGACCAGCGAAACAGTCTCCGGTGCGATCCCGGCCGAGGCGTAGGCGGCGCGCACGGCGCGCTCCTGACCGGCCCGGTCCGGGGCCAGCAGGCCACCGCCCACGCCGTCGTTGCTCAGCCCGATGCCCCGGATCACGCCCATGACCGGCATGCCCTGGGCGAGTGCGTCATCGAGCCGGGCCAGTGCGAACAGCACCGCGCCCTCGGCGGGCACCAGTCCGTCCGCCTCCCGGTGGAAGGGACGGCTACGGCCCGACCGGCTCAACGCGGTCAGCGCGCAGAACCCCTGATGGATGTAGAGGTTGTCGGCGGCGGCCACCGCCCCGGCCAGCACGAGGTCGGCGTCCCCGTCCCGCAGCCGGTCGCAGCCCGCTTTCACCGCGTACAGGGAGGAGGCGCAGGCGGCGTCCAGGGCATGACCGCCGGCGCCGAGGCCGAGCGCGCGAACGGCCAGATGGGCGGGGAGACCGGCCCCGAACCGGTTCAGGGGATCGGGGCGGAAGCCGTCGCTCGGTCCCGGCCCCCCCGGACCGGACAGCCACACGTGCTCGGCGTAACGGGCCATGGCCGTGGTCGGGTACGCCAGGTTGCCCAGGACCAGCCCCGCGCGGCCGAGATCGGGCCGGCCCGCCTCGTCCAACGCCTGCCGGCCGGCGTGCAGGACCCAGCGGAACACCCGGTCCAGTGGGGCGATCTCGGCCGGGGGCAGCTCGAACCCGGTCGGGTCGAACGCCTCGTCGAAGCCGTGGACGTAGCCTCCGATGTCGGTCCAGATCCGATCGGTGTCACCAGGTGCACCCGACACCCGTGCCAGCGGCACCCGCCAGCGTCCGTCCGGCACCGGTGACAGGGCGGAACGGCCTGCGGCGATCCGGGCCCAGAAGGTGTCCGGGTCGAGCGCACCGGGCAGTACACAGCCGCGCCCGACGATCGCGACGGGTTCGAAGAACGGCGTCTGCCGAGAAGTCGCTTCCGGAGAACGCATCCGCGTCAGCCCTCGGTCAGGTCGGGCCGGCGGATCAGCTCCACCCTGAGCAGCTCGGCCAGCACGTTGCCGTCCTCGGACAGTACGGCCGCGTCGCACTCGGCGGACATCCCGTCGGTCCGTCGTGCCGAGACGACGACGCGCGCGGCTCCCCAGTCGGTCCCCGCCCGGTGGATCCGGCACTCCCGGATCGACATCGGCAGCGCCGCCCCGACACCGGCCCGCGACGTCCAGCCGACGGCGAGTTGGAGGGCGCCGTCGAGCGCGGCGACGTCCACCGCCCAGGGCACGGCCGTCCAGGGCTCGACGTCCCGGGGGCGGAGCGCGGCCACACCCCCGTCGGCGCCGAGCCGGACCTGGTCCAGGACCTGGAACACCGGGCCGTGGAAGAGCGCCGGTCCGTCGTACGGTTCGGGGACCTCTTCGAGGCCTTCCGGCGTCCGCCAGCGGTGCGGGTCCGGCGGCGGGCCGTCGGCCACCACCGTGCCGGCGTACTTGGCCCCCACGGCGCCCAGTTCGACGGTGAGACCGCCGCGCCGTGCGGACTCGTCCGTCCTCGTCCGGCCGCGCAGCACGAGCCTCTCGCCCGGTTCCTGCAGTTCGATCCTGCGGAGTACCCGCAGGTCGTGGAGGACCAACGGGCCGGTGTCCGGCCGCCAGGACCGGGCCAGCACGGTGAACCAGTGCACCAGGACGGCGACCGGAACCACCGGTGCCCCGTCGATCCGGTGGTCGTCCAGCAGCGCGTACTGCGGTCGGGCGAGGGTCAGTTCGGCGACCGGTCCCTGCCCGGCAAGGACGTCGGGAGCCACGTCCCCGGCGGCGCGCAGCACCCGGGTGGGCCCGCCGGGGTCGGCGAGTTCGGCGACGAACGCGCGCGCTCCGGCAGCCGGTTCGATCAGCTCGACCCCGGCGGCGCGGAACCGTTCCGCGATCGTCCGGGTGACCATGCCGCCGTCCCAAGGACCCCAGGCCAAAGAGCGTGTCAGGCAACCGGGATGGGCGGCGGCGTACGCGGAGAGCAGGTGGTCGACGGCGGTGTTGGCCATCGCGTAGTCGGCCTGCCCCGGGCTGCCGAACACTCCGGAGGCCGAGGTGAACGCCACGAGCAGGGAGAGCGGGTCGTCGGCGGTGGCGGCCAGCAGGGCGCGCAGCCCGTCCACCTTGGTGGAGTACACCAGGGCGAACTGCTCGTCGGTCTTGGCACCGATCAACCGGTCGGCGATCACCCCGGCGCCGTGCACCACCCCGGTGATCGGGCCCCAGTCCCGGCGTACCTCGGCCAGGGCGTCGCGCAGGGCCACCTCGTCCCGGGTGTCCACGGACAGGTAGCGCGTCGGCGAGCCCGCATCCTCCAGAGCCCGCAGGGTCTGCCGGACCTCACGTACGGCCAGCATGCGCCGCGCCTCGGCGGCGAGTTCGGCTGGTGGGGCCTGGCGGGGGCCGGTGGCGAGCAGCCGGATCAGGCCCGCCTCGTCGGTGGCCCCGGCCAGCCCCGCGGGCTCCTCGGCCAGCGCGGTACGGCCGAGGAGCACCAGTCTGGGCCGGTGGGCGGCCGCGAGTTCGCGGATCGCCGACGCGGTGACGCCGCGTGCGCCGCCGGTGACCACGATCACCGAGTCGGCATCGGCCCGGGGTTCGACGGGGCCGGGTGCGACGGGGCACGCCAGCGGAACCGTCCGGCTTCCGTCGGCGGGGAGACCGACCGTGGTCGACGGCCCGCCCGCGGTGAGCTCGTCGGCGATCGCGGCCGCGACCTGCTTGTCACTGCGCCCGGTGCGTGCGCAGTCGATGGCCTTCACCGTGGCCAGGGGCCACTCCCGGGCGGCGGTCCTGGCCAGTGCGTCCAGACCACCATGGACCGGCCGGCCGCCGTTTCCGCTCAGCCCGAAGTCGCCCCCGGTGTCCTGCACGGTGACCAGGAGGCCGCCGGCCGAGCTGAGCCGGTCGGCCAGCCCCCGGACCGCCGCGAAGGCGGCCGGCGGGTCGTCGCCCTTGTCCAGCAGGATCACCGACCGTGCCTCGGCCGGGAGACCGGTGACGAGCCGGGCCGTCACACCGTGGGCCGCGAGTTCCTCGACCAGCAGATGACCCACCCGGGTGGAGTCGTCGAGCACGAGGAGCTCCCGGTCGCGCAGACCGGCCAGGGCCAGCCCGGCCGGCGCCAGCGGCAGGGCGCGTACCGCCAGGCGGACCGGCTCCGGACGGTTGGTGGCGGTGGGGACTTCGGCGGCGGGGGCATCGGTGGCTTCCGGACCGGTGGCGGGCTCGGAGTCCACGTCCTCGGGGGATCCGGGGGAGGAGGTCCCGGGAGACTTCGGGGACGCCGGGGACATCGGCGACGGACCGGCGGACGCCTGGTCGCCGGCGTCATCGATCTGTCCCGCCATCTGGGCGACCTTGACCGAGATCTCCCGCAGCGTGCGCAAGGACGCCAGCTCGGACAGGTCGGCTGCGGGCAGTTCACCCACACGTTGGCGGACCCGGGAGAGCACTTCGACCTTCTTGATGGAGTCGATGCCCAGGTCGGCCTCGAGTTCCATGTCGAGGTTGATGATGTCCGCCGGGTAGCCGGTGCGCTCGGCGACCACCTCCAGCAGCAGCGCTCCGATCGACTCGGCGTCCAGCGGCAGCCCGTCCGGCCGCAACGCGTCCGGTTGCGGCCCGAGCAGCACCGGCCCGGGCGCCGGGGCCTCCACGGGCGACGGCACGACGGTGGCCTGCGGGGGTGGCGCCGGCACAGCCGACGTCGCCTCACCCCTATCGCCGCCCGAACCGGAACGGAAGGGCTGGCCAGAGCCGGGGACCGTACCTGACGGCACGGGGGCGTGGAGCGGTTGACCGGAGGGCACGACCTGTGTGCCGGTGGCACCCACCGCGACCTCTGCGACGGGCCATGGCCGCGGGTCGTCCACGCCGACGGAGGGGAGACGGACACCGGCGGCGGCGAGCAGGGCCTCCATCGAGGCATGCGCCGTCCGCAGGTAGAGCTGGTGGTTCTCAGCGGTCACCCGTTGGTACGTGGCATGCGCCTCCGCGCTCTGCCGCTGGGCCTCGGACAGGAGCCGCAGCCATTCCGTCGGCGGAGCGGGGTGGGCCGAGCCGGTGGACCGGACGCTCGGGGTGGCCACGGGCGCCGGCGTGCCCGGCCGGATGTCTCCGGGCCTGTCCGTGGCCACCCGGCCGGGGATCAGCGGTGCCTGCGTGCCGGGCCCGGCCGGCTCGGCGAGACCCTGGACCGGTTCCGGGGACGGGCCTGCAGAGGACACCGGCGCCGACCAGGTCACCGGCTGGACCGGCAAGTGCGCCTCCGGCATCGGGCCCGGGGCGGGCCGCGCGGTGCCGGGGCCCGGGACCGGTGGTGTCGGCTCCGACACCACCGCGGGCGGCACCACCGGCCCCGGCCGCCCCGGCGCCCCGCCGGGCGACGCCACCGGTCCCGGAGCTGCGGGAGTGGCGCGTCCGCCACGATGGTCATCGCGGTGGTTGCCGCCGTTGATCAGGACCGTCATCCGTGGTTTCTCCTCACGATCCGGCTCGGGCACGGCCTTGTGCCCCTCCCACAGCGCGGACAGGTCCATGGCGACCCCGCGCACCGCGGCCCGCCCCAGCCCGTCGTAGAACGCGGCCAACCCGTGGCTTCCGCGCCGGTCGAGGCTGATCGCCGCGTGCTCACGGTCACCGAGTACCTCACCGGTCAGCCCGGTCAGGGTGGTGCCGGGCCCGACCTCGACGAAGGTGCGCACCCCGTCCTCGTACATCGCCTCCACCATGTCGCCGAACCGCGCCGGCGCGGCCAGTTGGGCGGCGATGCCGCGCCGCACCGCCGCCGGTTCGCGCCGGTACGGGGCCGCATCGGCTCCCGCGTACACCGTCCGTGCCGGCCGGTGGACCGTGAGGTCGGCAAGGAAACGGGTGAACGGCTCGGTGGCGTCGGCGACCAGGGGACTGTGGAACGCGGCGGCGGCGTTCAGCCGGCGGGTGACCACGCCGGTCGCGGCGCACCGGGCCTCCACGGCGGTCAATGCCTGGTCCGTGCCGGCCAGGACGACCTGCCGGGGCGCGTTGTGGTTGGCGACCCACACCCCGGCCACCTGCTCCGTCAGCTCCTCGATGCGCTCCAGCGGCGCGTTCACCGTGAGCATCCCCCCGGCGGTGGTGGCCGCGTCCCGCATCAGCTCCCCCCGCCGCCGGGCCAGCCGGACCAGGGTGGGGGCGTCGAAGGAGCCCGCCGCGTGCAGGGCGACGAGTTCACCGAAGCTGTGCCCTGCCACGCAGTCAGGCGTCAGCTTCAGATCCGACAGCACGGCCAGCAGGGCCAGGCTGTGCGCGGCCAGCGCCGGCTGAGCGACCTCGGTGGCGGTCAGTGCCGCCTCCAGCGAGGCACGGTCCTCCTCGCTGAACACGGGGGGCGGGAACACCTCCCGGTGCACCGGGAGGACTGCCGCGACCGCGTCCCAGGCCTCCCGGGCCGCCCTGTGGTGAACGGCGAGTTCGGCACCCATGCCCACGTACTGCGCGCCCTGGCCGGGGAAAAGGAAAGCGACCCGGCCGGGGGCGGGATCACCGGTGGCGAAGTGCGCCCGGGGCGCGGAGAACGGCACCCCGGCCTCCACCCGGACCGCCAGCGCGTCCAGCCGCCCCGCCAGATCGGTGGCGTCGTCGGCCACCACGGCCAGCCTCGCCCGGTGTTCGGTCCTGAACGCCGCCTGACACTCCCGCGCGATCGCCGCCAACGGCCGGTCGGACCGGGGCCGGCGGATCAGTTCGGCCAGTGCGCCGGGGGAGGGGGCGCTGAACAGGACGAGTTCGCCGAGGGCCGCCGGGAGGCGCCAGGCTCGTCGGCCTCCCCTGGCGGGAACGTATTCCTCCAGCGTGACGTGGAAGTTGGTGCCTCCGAAACCGAAGCTCGACACGCCGGCGCGGCGCGACCGACCGGCGCGGCTGATCCAGGGCCGGGTGGCGGTGTTCAGGTAGAAAGGGGAATCAGTGAGCTCAAGTTCGGGGTTGGGCCGCTCCACCTTGATGGTCGGAGGCAACACCCGGTGGTGCAGGGCGAGTACGGCCTTCAGCATTCCGACGGCGCCGGCGGAGGACTTGGTGTGCCCGAACTGGGACTTGGCCGAGCCCAAGGCGCACCACTGCCGGTCAGGGCGTCCTTCAGCCTGGAACACCTCCCTCAGCGCGGCGAACTCGGCGGCGTCACCGGCCTTGGTCCCGGTGCCGTGCGCCTCGACGAGTTCCACGCTCTCCGGGCCGTACCCGGCCACGTCGTACGCCCGGCGCAGCGCCCGTTCCTGTCCGGCGGCCAGCGGCGCGTAGATGGCCTTGCTCCGGCCGTCCGACGCTGCGCCGAGGCCCCGGACCACCGCGTAGATCCGGTCCCCGTCGCGTTCGGCGTCGGCCAGCCGCTTCAGCGCGAACATGACCACGGCCTCGCCGAGCATGGTGCCGTCGGCGTCGGCCGCGAACGGCCGGCAGTCCTCCGTCGGAGAGAGCGCCGGAGTCTTCGAGAAGCACACGTACATGGTGATGTCGTTCAGCACGTCCACGCCGCCGCAGATCACCAGGTCGCAGCTGCCGAGGGCGAGCTCACCCAGTCCGGTGGAGAGCGCGGCCAGCGACGAGGCACACGCGGCGTCGGTCACGTGGTTGACGCCGTGCAGGTCGTACCGGTTGGCGATCCTGCCGGACACCACGTTGCCGAGCAGACCGGGGAAGGTCGCCTCGGTCCAGGCCGGGAAGTTGGCACTGATCCGGTCACAGATCTCGTCGGCCGCGGCCGGGTCGAGACCGGAGGCGAGCAGTTCCCTTCTCCACACCGGCCGGGAGAGCCGCGCTGACACCTCGAACCCCATGGCCAGGCCGCTTGTGCCCAGCACCACCCCGACCCGTTCCCGCTGTTGTGCGGTCATCTGCCCGAGGCCGCAGTCGGCCAGCAGGTCACCCGCGGCCATCATGGCCAGCAGCTGGGCGGTGTCGGTGGCCGCAAGGTCGCTCGGCGGGATTCCGTACGCCAACGGATCGAACTCGAAGTCAGGCAGGAACGCGCCCCTCCGCACGTAGGTCTTGTCCGGAGCGAACGGGTCAGGGTCGTAGTGGTCGGCCGGTGACCAACGCTCCACCGGTACGTCGGACATGAGATCCCGGCCGGCGAGGACGTTCCGCCAGAACCCTGCCACGTCTCGGGAGCCTGGGGTGAACGCGGCGAGACCGACCACCGCGACGGGAACCTGGGCACGTTCTGCTCTCATCTGCGCGGACACTCCTGCAGGGTCAGGCGAGTTTGCGGGGACGGAACGTCAGGGCGGAGTCCGGTATGGAAAGCCCGAAGGTACGCAGCTGGTGCGCGCGAGTGATCACGGCGGCGCCCTCCAGCAAATTCAAGGCGATCTGCGTGACGGTGCGCCGGGACGGATCGGCAAGCAGGCTGCCCCGGGCCCAGTTGTTGAACGCGCCGAGCGAGGGACCGGCCCACAACTGATAGTCGGTGCGGCGCTCCGGCCGGCCCTCGATCGCCCATCGGCTGGCGTTGCCCACGTACCACCGGAACACCAGGGCCATCCGGTGCTTGGGGTCGCGTTCGGCTCTGGCCAGCTGTCCGGGGTCGCGCCGTAGCCAGAACCGTTCGGTGTCCGCCCAGATCGCGTCCAGGTCCGCGCCGAACACTTCGTTCTCCAGTCTGTGCCGCGTGTCGGCGGGGATCTCCGCCAGGGACCGGTGACGCCGGTAGACGTCGTACAGTCGCCTGGCGCGCGCCGCGAACAGGGTGCCCCTCGTCAACACCTGGACCTGAATGCCTTGCTCGAACATGTCCGCGGCCGGGGCCATGGCCACATCGGTGACGCCGGCTCCGGCCAGCAGGTCCCGCGCGTCCGCGGACACCCCGGACTCTGCTGCCAGTTGATTGACCGATCCGGTCATCACGTAGGCCGCGCCGAGTGCGAAGGCACCGGCCACAGCGCCGGGGGTGCCCAGACCGCCCGCGGCACCGACCCGGATCGGGCGGAGGAAGCCGTACCTGGCCGCCAGGGTGTCCCGGAGCGCCAGCAGCTCGGGCAGGATCACGGACAGCGGACGGCTGTCGGTGTGACCGCCGCTGTCGGCCTCGACGGTCACGTCCTCGGCGACCGGGACCAGGCGGGCCAGCCGGCCCTGCTCAGCGGTGAGAGCCCCGTCCCGGACCAGCGCGTCCAACAGCGCCTCCGGCGCAGGCGACATGAACTTCTCGGCCACCTCACGACGGGACACCTTGGCGAACAGACGGGTGTCCCTGACCACCCGGCCGTCGGCGTCCCGCCGCAGTCCGGCCGCCGCGCAGCGGACGACGGCGGGCGTCAGGTCCATGAACGCGGAGGCCGAGATCCGGCGTACGCGGTGACGCAGCAGGATGTCGGCGACCTGCGACTCCAGTCGGGGCTCGCCGGGTGAGTGGATCAGGTTGACGCCCCAGTTGGGCGCGTCGCCCAACGCCGCGGTCAGCTCCGTCACCGCCTGTTCCACCCGGTCGGGGGCGAGTCCGGCGGCGCCGAAGAAGCCCATGAGCCGGGCTCCGGCCAGCTCCATCACCATCTGGGTGGTGGCGATCCCGTTGGCCATCTCCCCGGCCACGTAGGGGAACCGTGTTCCGTGTGCCTCGGCGAAGCCTCGGTCACCAAGCCACTCCGGGTACACCGGTGGGGCCAGCCCGACGAGCGGGTGGCCCCCGCCGGGCCCGAGCGTCCCGCCCACGGCCAACCCGTACCCGGATCCGCCGCCTACCACGTACAAAGGCTCGCGGATCCGGGCCGCGTAGGCGGAGATCCCGGCCGGGTGGAACGCGGCCGGCTCCGAGCCGGGCCGCCAGCAGACCTGGGGCACGCCGGCGGCGCGTCCGGACGCCTCGGACAAAGTGGTGTTCACCGGTCGGCTCCTCTCGGACGCGGCGTCGGTGTGGGCGCAGGTCCTCCGGGCGGCCCGTGCCCGTTGCCGGTTGGGCCGACTGCCCTGTGGCGACCGTCCGCGGCGGCACGACCGACAGCGGGCGGGCTCGCCGAGTCCCACACCTTCCGGGTGGCCGCACTGCCGGGCACGGAGGAACACGCCCGGGGACGCGACACGGGGACGGCCGGGGAACGGCCCCAGGAGTCGACCCGCCGTCTCGAAGCGGGCCACAGCAGTTCAGCGATGCGGTGCCAGGTCAACCGGGGCAGCCTCCGTTCGGGGTGGGAGCCCGGACAGCAGGTACTCCAGGCTGATGTGTTCCGGGACGCCCGCCGGTCCGAGTCTGGCCCTCACCCGGGAGTCGTCGTACCGACGGTGGTGCCGCAGATAGCAGAACACCCCCCTGACCAGTGAAAGGACCGACTCGTACGGCGAGGGGTCGGGGAGCTCCAGCACGACTGCGATACGGACCCCGGAGAGTTGCTCCAGCAGTCTGCCGAACACGACGACCGGTGTCTCCTGGCCGTGTACGACGTGGTAGGTCTCCACCCCGTCGGCGCAAGGCAGGTCGGCGAGCCGGGCCATCACGGCGGCGGCGGATTCCACCGGCATCAGGTTGAGTTGTCCGTCCGGCCGCCCCAGGATCCGGAAGCGGTTGGTCCGGGGGAGGAGCACGTCCGGTGTCCGGCCGAGGCCGAGCTGGCTCCGCGCGATGCCGGACAGGTTCCGCGTGATGTTCAGCAACGGGTGTTCCGGGAGATCCGGGTGGGGCGGCAGACCGGTGGTCAGGACGCTTGGCCGGAAGATCACCACCGGCCGGCCGGTGGCCCTCGCCCACGCGTGCACCACCTGTTCCGCCTCGAACTTGGACCGTTCGTAGGTGCCTTCGAAGCCGTAGGCATCGGTCAGTTCGTCCTCGTACACCACCCCGGTCCGACGCGCCCCGGCCACGAACGCCGTGGAGACGTGGAACACCACGGGGGTACGGCGTCCGGCCCCGGCCAGGTCGAGGACGTACCGGGTGCCTTCAACGTTCACCTCGCGCAGCGTGGCCAGGTCACCGTCGAGTGTGGTGTTCCCGGCGCAGTGCCAGATCGCGTCCAGCGAGTCCGCCAGTTCCTGGTAGTCACTCTTCGGCAGGGCGAGGCCAGGTTCGGTGATCCGGGCGGACACCACCTGGACGCGGTCGGCGAGGCCGGTGAGGCCGGGGGCGAACCGGCCGAGGCCTCGGGTGATCCGCTCCCGTACGCGGTCGGGCTCCCCGCGCGCGAGCACTGTGACCGACGGGTGACGGCGCAACAGCTCGTGCAGAAGTCGAAGGCCAAGGAAACCCGTGGCACCGGTCAACGCCACCCGCACCGTACCCCCCGCTCTCGCCCCTGATGCTGGCCCACGTTCTCACGCGGAAAGCAGTGGGACGAGGCCACGGGAACGGCACCACTCGTTGTGCTGATATTCAGGCAGAACCGCTGACACACCGCCGCTTTCACCGGTAAGCAGATGTTCTGTACCGTGCGTGGGTACGGTCCGGCACGCCTGCTTGCCCCTGCGTTCCTGGGTATTGCGAGCCGCCTGGGACGCGAGCCGCCTGGAACACACAGGAAGGAACTCAATGGGCCAGGACCGCCTTGCGGCGTCCTACGGCGATGCCAATCCACTGTTCCGGCTGTGCCGGCACCTGGGCTGGGGCGCGCTGGTCAACCTCGGTTACCACACCCTTCCGACCCTCCCCGGGATCGTCGGTGGGCTGGCTTGGTTTCAACGACGGCTCGAGACCAAGAGCCTGGCACTCCTGCACACCAGTCCGGGACACCGGGTGCTGGACGCCTGCTGCGGACGCGGCCACACCACCGCCCGGCTGGCTGCCGCGGGCTGTGACGCCGTGGGGGTCGACATCACCGCCGACCAGATCGCACAGGCTCGCGCCCGGTACGGCGACGCCGCCCGAGCCACCTTCGCCGTGGCCGATGTCACCGCCCTGCCGCAGGCAGAGGGCATCCGTGCCACGAACGGCTCGTTCGACAGGGTGCTCTGCCTGGAGGCGGCCTTCCACCTCTCTCCTGCCGACCGCCGCGCTCTGTTAGCCGAAGCCTTCCGGGTACTGCGCCCCGGCGGAAGGTTCGTCCTGGTCGACTTCGTCTGGAACACGGACGATCCGTCGATGATCCGGCAGCTCGATCCACTGGGTCTCGTACGCGAGGCGTGGCAGTTCGACGAGTTCGAGCCCCTGAGGCGTTACCTGAGGCACGCGGAGGAGACGGGGTTCGTCATACGGCGCACCGTCGACTGGACCCGTCCGGTGATCGAAGGCTTCACCCGTCTCGGCACTCTCCTGACACGCCTGGCGACGAACCAGGCCGGCCGGGAACTGCTGTGCCTGCGCTGGCCCGACTTGCGCGAGTTCAGCGAACAGGACTGGCGGCACACCCTCGCCAGTGTCGACGCCCACTGCTCCGTAGGACGCTGCACGGGCTACGTCGCCCTGGTGCTCGACAAACCAGCCTGATCATCACCTCCGGCCGGCTCAGCCGCCGTTGCTACTGGCCCTGGACGTGCTCGATGAGCCCGCTTCCGGCGGAGCGAGCTGCTGCCCGGTGCGCGGCACCGAGGGACTGTTTCGCGCGGCGGTCGGTGGGCCCCTGCGCTGATCCTCGGGGCCGGGGCCGGGGGCGCGATGGGCACGACAGCTCCGCGGCCTGCAAGCCGTTGAGTGAGGTGTTCGAAGTCTCAACCTGCCGGTCCAGGAGCCCTGTTGATACCGAGTGAGGTCCTACCGTGGCTGGAAGCGCTCCGAGGGCCCCGAATTGAACGCTCGCTGCGTGCCTGCTCGACAGTCGCGTGCGGTCAACGTACTTCTTCGCAGCCCTCGATAGTCGTCCAACAACCAAGACTGCGCCGCGCGGTTCGGTGAGCGGCCGGTGCCCGTTCTTCTGCGGCACCAGGCATACGTGCCGCCACACCGATTCGGCGTCGGTGCCGGCCAGGTCGGTGTCGTCCCAGAGCACCTTCCCGGCGGTCGGGACGGTCAGGCCCGTGATCATGCGGATCAGCGTGGACTTGCCGTCTCCGTGCAGCCCGACCAGGGCGACGACTCGCCGCGGTTCAGGGTGAGCGTGATCGGCTGGAAGGCCGCGGTCTCCTTGCTCGGGTAGGTGTGGGAGGCGTCTTGCAGGCGGATTCGCTGCGGGGGTCGGCGTGCGCGGTGCCGCGGGCCGAGGCCATGGCGCGGCCGGCGGTCTGCGAGGCGACGACCGCCGGCCGCGATCGCTGTCGACATGGGCCCGGCGAGGACGAGTCCGGCGAGCCAGGCCCACATGCCGAGAGTGAACCCCGGCAACCTCCCTCGACTCGGCCCGGTCACACTTGGATCGGTACCGAGCTGCTGGAACCGGAGGACGAGGGCGCCCTACGCCGGTCCTACGCCTTCGGCGGAC
Organism: Streptomyces sp. NPDC017225; assembly: GCF_044331465.1. Taxonomy (NCBI): domain Bacteria; kingdom Bacillati; phylum Actinomycetota; class Actinomycetes; order Kitasatosporales; family Streptomycetaceae; genus Streptomyces; species Streptomyces sp. NPDC017225. Next base: position 718,935 of record NZ_JBIRNE010000002.1, read on the forward strand.
GGCACGGGCAGTTCAGCTTCGAACGAGTCCTCGCCATGCTCGCGGCTGACTCAGGAATCACCGGTAACGAGTTTCGGCTGTACTTCTACCGCGGGATCATGACGTACAACGGGAAGGGTGGTGCCACAGCGGTGGAGCCCCCAAAGAGGCGGCCGTCTACCACCTGCCGACCCTGCCGGGCCGTCCGGCGCAGCGACGAAGGGCCTGACCCTGGCACGCAACAGTCCATACCCAGAGATCGAAGCCCTGCAGGCGCGCATAAGCGATCTCTCTCACCTGAAGCAGAACGTGCTGATGACCTACGCGATCCTGGGCGGCCTGGACAACAGCGTTCGAGCGCACCGCGGCCGAACTGGCCGGGGCAGGTGAAGTTCTTCCGCCTGGGCGAGGCCGCGACTGCGCGTCAGGTCGTGGTCCCCCTGCTGAACCGACCGACCGGCTGAGCAAGCCCACCAGTCGAGAGAGGCGCGAGAGACTCAACGGTCTCTCGCGCCTGTCGTCATTCGGGCTGTGCGTCGTCTGCCTCGGCACCGCAGCCAGGTCGAGACCTGAAGCGATCCAACTCCAGAGTCGGATCGTTCTCCGCCTGAGAACCAGCAGGAGCATCACGGGACAGCTGCGCCAGGCGATTATCACGGCGTGATAGTCGCGGCCGGACGCTGCTGAAGCAGGCACCTTGCCAGCGATCTTCTTGACCTCAAGCATGGTTGAAGTTCTAGCGTCTCCTCCAGCTGATCACCTGACGACTGGAGACGACGCGTGATTCTCGTAACGGGCGCCACCGGGAACATAGGAAGTGCTCTGCTCAAGGAGCTGCACGCGTGCGGTGCCGGGCCGCTGCGGGGGCTCATCCGTAACGCCGCGCGGGCCTCGTTCCCCGAAGGGGTGGAGGTGAGCGAGGGCGACTTCGCCGACAGGGCTTCCCTGAAGCCCGCGCTGGACGGAGTGCGCTCACTGTTTCTCGTGTCGCGGATGGGCTCTGATGCCGACATCCTCGACGCCGCCCGGCAGGCGGCTGTCGAGCATGTGGTGCTCGTGTCCTCCATCACCGTCCAGACGCATCCGGATCTGGGCCCCGCCCGCGAGAACCTGGCCGTCGAGCAACTGCTCAAGGACAGCGGCATGGCCTGGACGGTTCTGCGGCCGACGCAGTTCGCCTCGAACGCCCTGTGGTGGGCGGAGTCGATCCGTGCGCACCAAGCGGTCCGTGTGCCGTATGCCGACACCGGACTGCCCACGATTCACCCTGCGGACATTGCGGCCGTGGCGCGAGTGGCTTTGACCGAGCCCGGTCACCAGGGGCGGACGTATGCGCTGACTGGCCCGGAGCGTGTGACGGCCCGGCAACAGGTGGAGGCGATCGCGGCGGCCTTGGGGCGGGAGGTGCCGTTCGCGGAGATCGGCCGGCCGGAGGCCCACCGGCACATGTCCACGTTCCTGGGAGTCGAGGCCGCGGACGCGGTGCTGGATCTGACGGGCGGGGACGTCAACGACGAACTGCTGACGGTGCGCGACACGGTCTCGAGGGTCACCGGAACCGCCGCCAGGCCGTTCCGCCAGTGGGTTCTGGAGAATGTCGCCGCCTTCCGCTGAGCAGCCCCCTCCCGGAGCCACGTTCATGAGTACTCGCAGGAGGTGGCCGGGGTGGCCGGCCGTCGAGGCAGAGGACATCACGGGTCAGCAGTCGATGCCCTTGACCACCCGGGCGGGCACGCCCGCGACCAGGGTGCGGGCCGGCACGTCACCGGTGACGACCGCACCGGCGGCCACCACCGCTCCGGCGCCGATGGTCACACCCTGCGTGACCACAGCAGCCGCGCCGATCCAGACGTCGTCCTCGACGACGATCGGGGCGCTGGTGATGTACTCGCGTCGCTCTGCCAGGGGCAGCGGGTGGCCGCCGGTGATGAGGCTGACCTTCGGGGCGATCATGACGTTGGCGCCGATGCTGATGCCGCCGTTGTCCATAAAGGTGCAGCCTTGGTTGACGAAGACATTCGTCCCGAACGTCGTGCCCAGGCCGTACTCGGTGAAGAAGGGCGGGTAGATCGTCACCGACTCCGGCAGCGGGCTGCCGAACACAACCGCCAGGAGTTCGTCACGGCCCTCGGTGTCGCTGAACGGCAGCACGTTCAGCCGAGAGGTCGCGTCGGTGACCTGCGCTATCCGCTCGGCATAGCGCGCGAACTCGGGAGTGCGGACGTACATGACCTGTTCCGTGCGTGTGGACATGCGTTGATCCCAGCACTCGGGCGAAGGCCCGATCAAACAACCTCCGCCCCACCCAGCCACAACCGTCAGTTGTGTTCGTAGGGTGCGTGGTGTGGACATCGAAGCGCTGCGCACCTTCGTGGCCGTCGCTGAGGCCGGGCAGTTCCAGGCCGCGGCCGACGAGCTCGGGATCAGCCAGCAGGCGGTCTCCAAGCGGATCATGGGCCTGGAGAAGAGCCTCGGTGTCGCACTGCTGGTGCGCACCCCTCACGGCTCCAGGCTGAGCCTGGACGGACACGTCTTCCTGCCACACGCCAAGAAGGTCCTGGCCGCGCTCGAACAGGCGGAACAGGCCGTACGTCCCGGTAGCCGCCCTCTGCGCGTGGACGTCCTCAACCGGCGTATCGCACCGGCCCAAGCCGTCTACCGCTTCTACCGCTCCCGCCCCGAGACCGGCCTGGACACGGTCACTCTCGACGAGGAGAACGCCGCAGGGGCCGCCCGGGCCGTGCTCGAGGGAACCGTCGACGTCTCCTTCCGTGCCCTGCCCGCAGAGCAGGTCCCGGCCGGGATCAGAGTCGAACGCCTCCTGGACGAGCCGCTGGAGCTCCTGGTCGGGTCCGGTCATCCGTCGGCGGGCAAGGAGTGGGTCCGACCCGCGGACCTGGGCGGTCACCGCATCTGGATCCCCGGCATCAGGGCCGGCACGGAGTGGGAGCGGTTCTACCGGTCGCTGTCGGAGGCATTCGGTCTGAGCATCGACGCATTCGGCCCCAACTTCGGCGACGAGGCCCTCATGGACGCTCTGGCCGACTCGGGTTCGCTGGCGACCCTGGTGGGCAGTGGGGACCGGTACCTGTGGCCGGAGAGCTATGGCCTGCGGCGTATCCCGTTGAGCGAGCCGACGCCGGTCTACCCGCACGCGCTGCTCACGCGCACCGACCACCGGCATCCCGTGCTGACCGAACTGCGCGAGCACCTGCGAGTCTCGGAACCCCGCACCATCGGCGAGGTGTGGGCCCCGGCCTGGGCGGCCTGCTGACCGACCCTCGGCACGGCTACGACTCGTGGTGCCTGCCGCTCGCTGCTCCTGCTGGAGTTCCATTCGTACGTCGTGCAGGCGCATGTCGGGTGTCGCGTCGGCTCCATGGCCCAGGGCGCGTATCAGCAGGGACCGCTGGGGGTGGGAGGCGGCTCCCTCCGGGCTTGAGGCGCCCTTCGTCGACCATCGAGTGCACCGGGGCGCGGTCGTGGGTGATTTGGAACAGCTCTCCGTCCCGCGGGAGGTGGACGCGGGAGTCGCCGATGTGGACGAGGGCCAGCTGCGATCCGGTCCAGAGGATCGCGGTGAGTGTGGTCCCGGCGTCCTCGGAGGAGGGGCCGACTCCAAAGACGCCGTGCACGGCCTGCTCGGCCTGGTCGATCGCGTCTTCGAGAGCGTTGAGGAGATCGCCCGCCGGGATGCCGACGGTTCCGAGGCTCTTGAGCGCGTCGGCGGCGGCGGCACTCGCGGGGGCACCTCCGCTGCCGCATCCGTCGGCGACGGCGAGCAGGCGGTCCCCCGCGTAGACGGTGTCCTGGTTGCTCTCCGCCAGGCGACCAACCGGGCCTGATCCAGTTGCTCCGGTGCGGAGCGGCGGTAGACCGTCACCGGGTCGACGCGATCGGGAGTCAGCAGTCCCAGCTCGTCGTAGAGACGCAGCGCCTTCGGTGACAGCCGGGACGCCTTCGCGAACGCCCCGGTGGTCAGCAACTCCCTGCCCGGTCCCTCCTCGTGCCGGGCACGTCGCCCGGCCCCACCGATGCTGCGGGCTCCCTCATACGGCTCGGGCGCGCACCAGGTCCGCACGGGCCAGTTCCGTCTTCGGGTGATCCTCACCGAGGATCCGCGCGAGGCCGGTTACCGCACTCTCGAGCACTGGGACAGCCCGGTCCGTGTCACCGGCCTCCAGGTAGGCGTTCCCCAGATTGCTGCGAGTGCTCACGGTGTCGAGATGCTCCTGACCCAGTTCCCGCACACTGTCGGCCAGCAGGCTCTCGAGGATCGGGACAGCCCGCGCCGCGTCCCCGGACTGCACGCAGGCGATCGCGAGGTTGTTGCGGGACTTCAGAGTGTCGGGATGGCTCTCACCCAGGAGTCGCACACGATCGGCCAGCACGCTCTCGAAGAGTGGCACCGCCCTGGCCATGTCACCCTTCGCCACGTACGCGAGGGCTTGGTTGGTGCGATGGATCAGCGCAGCGGGGTGTTCCTCACCCAGGCTTCGTATCCGCTGGGCCATCACCTTCTCCATGAACGGGATCGCCCCGATCAGATCACCCGCCGCCATGCGGGCACCGGCCCGGCCCAGGTCCGGGTAGTCCGCACCCGACCGCCGTGCGAAGTGGATGACGGCACGCCGCAGGTACCACTCGGAACGTCCGGTGTCCGCTTGCGCTCTGGCGACCGTCCCGGCCTTTCCGAAGAGTTCGGCCGTCGCTTCGCTGTCGTCCTCGAGGGGCACGTGCTCGGCGAGCGCTTCGACGTGGGGCATCAGCGCCCGGAACGACAGCCAGGTCCCGGCGGCTTGGATGTCGTCGGGGAATGCCTTCGTGAGACCGGTTGCCGCCAGGTCGCGTGCCCTCTCCACGTCGCCGGCCGACCGGTGTGGATCGTCCGGATCCGGCGTACGGGCCAAGGCCTGGACCAGACGGTGGACGGTGAGGGTGCCGTCGCCGTTGTCCGTGACCATGCTGTACGCGATCAAGCGGCCGAGAGCCCTGGTGAGTGCGGGAGGCGGGGCCAGGTCGTCCAGGAGGCTGCAGAGGATGCCGTTGGGGGCGTACCAGGCGAGGATGCGGAGGATCTCCACCGCGAGCGGGGTGTCCGCCAGGCGGTCCAGGGTGAGGCGCCAGATCCGGGCCACCGTGCGCGCCGAGTCACGGCCCTCGGCGGCGGCCGCGAACATCTCGACCGGCCAGGAGGCGAGCATCTCCGCGTAGCTGCGTGCTGTGGTGCCGGTTTCAGCACAGTATGCGGCGGCTTGTTCCACGGCCAGGGGCAAGTGACCGAGTTCCGCGCAGAGTTCGGCGCTGCCGTCGGTCTCCGTGCGGCCCGCGTGGCGCAGGACGCGGATGAACAGCTCCGTGGCCTCCTGGTTGGCGAGGACGTCCAGCCGGAAGGGAGCGGCCAGACCGTGCCAGCCAGTGGCGCGGCGGGTGGTGATCAGAAACCGGCCCGTCGCCACCCGGTCCAGAAGCGGGCGGATGTCGTCGGGCTGTTCGACGTTGTCCAGGACGAGGAGCCAGTCGTCGTGGGCCGTCAGCCACTGCACCGCCCGCTCCGTGAGCATCTCCGCCGGCAGGCCGGGCAGGCCCGCAAGCGCCGGTTGCAGGGCGCGGGCCAGGTCGGCGAGGCCGGAGTCGACAGCCGCCCTGCTGCTGGCGGTGATCCACCAGCGCGGGTTGCCGGTGCAGCGGTGGACGGCCCATTGAGCGGCGAGCGCCGACTTGCCGACGCCGCCGAGCCCGTGCACGGCCCGGACCACGACGCCGCCCGGAGTGGTGAATTCCGCGTCCAGGCGGTCGAGAGCGTCGGTGCGGCCGACGAACAGCCTCGTTCGCGGCACGTTGCCCAGGCCCGCCGGAGCCTTCACCTCTGTGACCGGACCGCAGGCCTCCGGCGGCAGCACGACGCCGTTCTCCATGGACATGCTTTGGGCGACGGAACCGATGACGTCCCGGCCCGCGGCGTTCGAGCCCGCGCTTGCCGTGACCGCTGTCGGGCCCGGGGCCGGGACTTGACCCGGGTCCGGCGTCCTGTCCGGTTTCCCCGGCCCTGCTGCGCCGTGCCTGCGGCGACCGAAGGACATCATCACCCACCTCTGTGCGCGGTCGAGCCGTCGATGTCACCACCGGCCGCGTTCGAGCCGCCGCCCGCCGAGATCCCGCCGGTCCCGCCACCGGCGTCCGGCCCGGCCGGGGCCGTACCGGTGTCCCGTGCCGAGGCGCTGCGGATGCTGCCGCCGGCGGCGTTCGAGCCGTCCCGCGCGTGTACGGGCGGGACGGGCGACGGCGCGGAGCGGAGCGCGGCGTGCACCGACAGGCACAGCGCGGCCAGAGCCGCCAGCGCACCCACGACACTCGCCACCCGATCCGCAGTGTCCAGATCACCGGCCACCGCCAGTACGGTCAGGCCCACTGCCACAGCCCCGCCCAGAACCGCCGATGCCCACCAAATGAAGCGCCGCCACCCTGCCATGGCTCCATCTTGGCCGCACGGACGGGACAGGACACCGTGATCCGGCCAAGTCGATGCTCCTCTGCGGCAGGTGGTGTCCGGCGGCGGTCGCTCAGATAGGCGTCGTACGGCGTCTCCCGCAGCCGTCGAGGACCGCCGGGCACGTGTCCCGAGGCGCGAATCCGCCGGCGCCCGACCGCTGTTCGGCCACGCCGGTTCCGGAACTTCCCACGACACGGCCGGTGCGCGGTCGTTCTCGACGTGGCTTCCGCCAGGCCTGTACGAGCAGATTACTGACTTCGGCTTGTCGGGGCGAGGTTGGGTCGTCGAGGGTCAGGCCGGTTCCGGCTATGAATCCGTCGAGGGTGTCGGGCCGGTACTGGAGGCGCTTGAGCCGGTTGCGTACGAGTGCTTCGAGTCGGTCGAGGGCGACGACGGCGAGGTTGGCCAGGCTGCGTTTGACGTGCGCCCATACCCCGCTCGACAGGGTTCAGGTCGGGTGAGTGGGCGGACAGCAGGAACACTGTCAGCCAGTCACGCTCGGCGATCAACTCACGCATGGCGTGGGAGACATGGGTGTCGAGCCGGTCCCAGACCAGCACGATCGGCGCCTTGCAGAGCTGGTGGACACCGTCGACCAGCGCGATGAAGTCCCGCTCTCCATGCTGCGGCTTGTGCCCTTGCCGGCGGGGTGGGTGCGCAGACGGTGGCACAGCCGGGTCCGGGAGCCCGGCCGCATCGCGATCAGCCCGGCCACCGACAGCCGTCCCGAGCGTAGCCCGCTGACTGTCACGACCGGAGTGCGGCCGCGCCGGCCCCAGGTGCGTCCCCGGTGCGGCCGCCGGGTGAAGCCCGCCTCGTCCTCGAAGCAGAGGTAGCCCCCGCAGGCCGCCCGGGCTCTTTCACCTCCGCCCAGGTCGCCTCCTTCCACACGGCCACAGCCTGCTCGTCGCGTTCCGCGACCCGCCGGGCGGGAAGACTTGCAGGCTGAAGCCGAGCCGGTGCATCAGCCGCGTCGCACCCGAGACGCTGTAGGAGACGTGAAACTTCCTGCCGATCAGCGGGGCCACCCGCGCCGCGGTCCACACCTGATCCTCCACCCATCCCTGCGTGGCCGGCCCCTGCTCGAGATACGCGGCCAGCTTCTCCGGACAACGCGGAGACAGCCGGCACCGCGACCCGCTCGGGCCGCGCGAGGCCACAGCCCCCACACCACCGTCCCGCCACAACTGATGCCACTGGTAAGCCGACTTCAAGCTCACCCGCAAGAGCCGGGCCACCTCGGGCGTCTTGGTCTTCTGCTCGAACAGCTCAGCCGCCTGCATCCGCACCGTCTCCCGGCGCTCACGTCCCGCAAGGGTCAGCCCGCCCCGTCCCCGTCCGCATACCTCACACACCACGGGATACAGCCACCGCTCCAGGCCCAGCAGGGGTTTCAGGAATGCTCACTCTGACGAGCCGAAGTCAGTATGGAGACGTGCACCGATCGCGGCGTCTCCTACACCGAGGATCTTGTCCAGTCGATCCGAGGCTGGCTCGACGCCAACCCCTTCCCCCAGCACGGCGCCCGCGGCACCTAACCCGAACGGAAGATCGTCGGCAACCAGAAGGGCGGAGTCGGCAGGACCGCCATCTCCGCCGGCATCGGCGAGGCCTACGCCGAGGCGGGCAAACGCGTCCTGGGCGTCGACTTCGACCCGCAGGGACACCCATCGAACAGCTCGGAGTCCCCCAGATCGAGCCCGATCACGACAGCCTGGTCTCGCACATGTGCGGTGACGGCGGAGGAGATCTGCGCGATCTCGTCGTGGTGACAGAGGATCCGCGGTTCGAGAAGCGCCTGCACCCTGGTCGACTACTGCGGCTCCCAGACCAGGGCGGCCAAACGGCTGAGCATCCCGCAGAACGCCATCTCCAGCAAGCTGTCCCTGCTGAAGCTCAAGCCCGAGCTCCAGAGGGACCTGGTGACCGGGGCGCTGAAGGTGGAACACGTCCGCAACCTCGGGAAGTTGTCCGCCGAGGAACAGAGGACCAAGGCGGACGAACGGTCGGAGGCGGCCCGCATCAAGGCGGAGGCTCAGCCCCAGGAGGCCGTCGAGCGTTCGTCGGGCCCTGCGGATTATCACGGCGTGATAATCCCGGAGGCGCCCACCGCCCCACCCACTTCGCCGGCTGCTTCCCCGGCCACCTCGCCTGCCTCGCCGCTTCGCTCCCGTGCCGTCACACCGCCCGCGGAGCGCGATCAGGCTCCCGAGTCCATCCTCCCGGAACCGCGCACCAGCCCAGTGGAACCCGGCACGGCGAACGCCGCAGAAGCGACGCAGCCGAAGCAGCCGAAGCGGCTCCCCTACGACGACGTCTTCTACTGCGTTCACCACCTTCACCAGAAGATGTCCCGAGACGTTCGCTCAAGGAGCCCGGGTGTGGATGGACGTCATGCGGGAGCGGCCCCCGGACGCATACAAGACCCTGCTGGCCGAGCTGGGAGCCCAGTAGTCAGAGCCGCCCCCTGACCCCGCTCGCCTTCCTCCGTGACAGGGAGCGGGGTCATGGGCAACTGCCACGAAGCCTGCGGCCGGAACCCGTCGGCGTCGGGGAGCGACCAGCCGCTGCGTCAAGCGCCCACCCGCTCCGAAGGGAATGACCGGTCTGGACATCTGGCACCACGGCTGCTCGCTCCGGCGCTCATGTCCACCTCGGCCGACGGTGAGTCGGTCATCCCGGCCCGTCCTCGCCCGGACTCGCGCATCCGGCCGCGTAGCCGGCCGTGGAACTCTCCGCCCGGGGCGTGGTCGCGCCCACGCGGCCTCACGCGTCGGCGCGGAGCCGGACACCCAGCCGGTACGACGACGGCGACAAACTTTGTAGCACCTTCGTCGCCATGGGGGCGCCCTGGCCACAGGGAGGCGTAGGCCACCAACCGCTCCGGCAGTATCGGGCAGAGCTTGATGCGGCGCTGGGCCGCCTCGGTGGCCCGGACACACCTCTGCGAAGCTGCCCTCGGGCGGTGACCGCGGCACGCCCTGACGGGTTCTCGGAATCCGGAACCGTCGCTCTGCTTTCTCCCCCGGCCGGGGGAGAGGAGTTCCCTCCTTTGCGGGATCCGCCCAGGGCCGCCGATTGGTGTACTAATGCGGTCGGTGACACCAGCCCACCAGCGACAAGACAAGCACCTGCCTCCGCCGAGGATCGCCCTCACCGATGCCGGGCCCGTGCATCGCAGTTGGGCTTTTGCCGACCTGAGTACGCGGATTTGCCCGGTCCACCTCAACTTCGCGGTGCGGTGTCCGCTCAGATGGCCCGAGTCCTCATCGGTACCTCCCCTCCTTGACCTGACCGAAGGGAAAAGCATGCCAGCACGCATGAACCTGACGACGGTGATCGCCGCGGCGGTGGCGGCGGTCCTGACCGCACCCGCAGTGGCGGCTCCCGCCGCACCCTCCGCAAAGGCCGGTCACCGGCTCACACAGGAGGCGATGGACGCGGCGGTGAAAGACGGCGTTCCCGGTGTGGTGGCTCAGGCGAAGGACCGGCAGGGCACCTGGAAAGCGGTATCGGGAGTCGGAGACATCCGAACGGAGAAGCCGCGTTCGGCCCACGACCGATACCGCGTGGGCAGCATCACCAAAACGTTCGTCGCGACTGTCGTGCTCCAGTTGGAGGCCGAGGGGCGGCTGTCCCTCGACGACACGGTGGAGCAGTGGCTGCCGGGCCTGGTCCTCGGCCACGGCCACGACGGCCGCAGCATCACCCTGCGGCAACTCCTCAACCACACAAGCGGCATCTACGACTACAGCGCCGACGAGACCTTCCGGCGTACCTACGCCCTGAAGGACGGGTTCTTCGAGCACCGTTACGACACCCTGAGCCCTCACGAGCTCATACGGGTCGCCATGCGACACGAGCCCGACTTCACGCCTGGCACGTCCTGGGAATACTCCAACACCAACTACGTCCTGGCGGGCCTGGTCATCGAGAAGGCCACCGGCAACCCGTACGGCGACGAGATCCGCCACCGCATCATCGAGCCCCTGAACCTGCGCGCCACCACCGTCCCCGGTACCTCAACGAGGATGCCGCACCCCAGCAGCCGCGCGTACGGAAAACTGGCCCAGGCCGACACCGGCCCCACGTACGACGTCACAGAGATCAATCCCTCAGTGGCCCACGCCGCAGGCGAGATGATCTCCGACTCCGGCGATCTGAACCGCTTCTACTCGGCCCTGCTGACAGGCGAACTGCTCCCGACACAGCAGCTTGCCGCGATGAAGACCACAGTCGAGGAAGGAATGCCTCCTCACGTGGGTTACGGACTGGGCATCATGAACCTCGAGCTCGACTGCGGGCTCATCGTCTGGGGCCACAGCGGCGGCATCCGTGGCTCGTCCTCGGTGGCAGTCACAACGGAGGACGGCCGTCACATGCTCGCCTTCAACTTCAACAACGACTGGTCGGGTGACAGCCAGGCGGTGGTTGAGGCCGAGTTCTGCGGTACCAGGGCCACCACCTGATGCTCACCGCCGTCGAAGGTCCGCCAGTCGCCCGGCCGCAGCCTCGAACTTCGCCCACGTCCCACATCCCACGTCCCGTGGTGTCGGACGACACGAGAGTGTCAGTGGTCGGCGACATGGTGTGCGTCAGTGCGACAACGCCCCGGCGCAGGTGATGCCGGGGCGTTGGTGAGGAAGACGAGTTGGTCAGTTGCAGCAGTTGCAGCCGGGGCGGCAACCGCAGGCCTCCGTCTCCTGCCGCTGGGCAGTGACCGCGGCGGCCGGCGCCGCGCAGCAGCCCTTGCCCTGCCAGGCGTCGCGCCCCTCCTTCACGGCGATGGCGGCGATGACCAAGGCGGCGATGGGGTCGGCCCAGGACCAGCCGAGGGTGGCGTTGAGGACCAGGCCGACGAGGAGCACGGCGGACAGGTACGTGCACAGGAGCGTCTGCTTGGAGTCGGCGACCGCTGAGGCGGAGCCGAGTTCGCGGCCGGCGCGGCGCTGGGCGGCGGACAGGAACGGCATGATCGCCAGCGACAGGGCGGCGATGACGATGCCCAGGATGGAGCGTTCGGCCTCGCCGGTGCCGACGAGTGCGCGGACGGCGTCGACGGTGACGTAGGCGGCGAGGGCGAAGAAGGAGACGGCGATGATTCGCAGGGTGCGCTGCTCGCGGGCTTCGCGTACGGCGTGGTCGGAGGCGGAGAACTGCCAGGCGACGGCGGCGGCGGAGGAGACCTCGATGATCGAGTCGAGGCCGAAGCCGATCAGGGCGGTGGAGGAGGCGAGGGTGCCGGCGGTGAGGGCGACGATCGCCTCGATCACGTTGTAGGTGATGGTCACGGCGACCAGCAGCCGTATCCGGCGGGTGAGCGCGTCACGGCGGGCCGGGGACGGCCCGAGGGATATGGATATCTCGGCGGTCATGGTCAGCAGCAGCCCTTCTCGGCGGCGTCCGAGCAGGTGCGGTCGGTTTCGACGGCGACCACGGCGGTGCGCAGGTCGTCGAGCGCGTGGCCGAGGCGTTCATCGGCGAGTTCGTAGCGGGTGCGGCGGCCGTCGGGGAGGGTGACGACCAGGCCGCAGTCGCGCAGGCAGGCGAGGTGGTTGGACAGCCGGGTCCGCGAGACGCCGAGGGTGTCGGCAAGGTCGGCCGGGTAGGCGGGGGCTTCGCGCAGGGCGAGCAGGATGCGGCAGCGGATCGGGTCGGCGAGCGCGCGGCCGAACCGGGCCAGCACCTCGATGTCGGAGGCAACAGTCAGCACACCATGAGAGTACATAGAATTCTGAATTCAGGAAACCGTGGATTATCTGGGCGGCCTGCCGCTTTCCGGCGGTGTCATCGAGCGCGGAGTTCTGTCAGTGGTCGCGGGGCGCGTACATGAGGACGCCCATTCCGATGAGGCAGATGACGGCGCCGGTGATGTCGTAGCGGTCGGCGTGGTAGCCGTCGGCGACCACGCCCCAGGCGATCGATCCGGCGACGAAGACGCCGCCGTACGCGGCGAGGACGTGCCCGAAGTTGCCGTCGGACTGGATCGTGGCGACGAACCCGTACAGGCCGAACGCGATGACGCCGGCGCCGATCCAGATCCAGCCCTTGTGTTCGCGCACGCCCTGCCGCACCAGCCAGGCCCCTCCGATCTCGAAGAACGTCGCGAACGTGCCCGCGTCCGAAGCGAGAAGGGCATCCGCTGGGGCGGACGTCCCTTGCCGTCGCAACCTGGAAGATCTGACGACGCCATGCGGTCACGGCCCGAACGCGCAGCAGAGCACCGGACAGACGAATCACTCGCGCATACGGCCTGACGTGGGTGAGGTGAGCATCGCTTTGAGGATGCGTTGCAGCTCAACGCGGTCCTGGGGGGTGACCCTCGCCAACCTGCGGTCGTACTCCGTCGCGAGAGCCGCAAGTGCTCGATCGCGTGCTTGCGTGCCCTCAGCGGTCAGTTCGAGCCGATGACGCCGCAAGTCCGCCTCGTCGATCTCGCGGCGGATAAAGCCCTTGGCGACGAGGTTGCGAACGTAGACCGTCACGCTCGCCTTGGGCAGCAGCAGCGCAGTCGCGATCTCAGCCGGGTACGGCGATGCCTCCACCTCGGCCAGGACGAAAAACTCCTTCGTCTCCAACCCGAGCTCGGCCAGCTCCCCCGTGCAGGCATCCATCACAACACCCAGCAGCCGCTGGTTCAGCGTCCACAGCTGCGCCCCGTCGACTGACATCGACCCTCCATCCAGGTGATACAGTTTCGTATTAATTTCAGAATCGTACAAGACATTGCTTCGTACTGGACTTCTATGGAACAACGCTCTCACAAAGGAAGCCGGGCATGCTTCAGCACCTCACGATCCCGCGCGGTCCCATCAACCTCGCCGCGGACCTCCACCTGCCCGACAACGCCGACAGCAGCACACCGGTGCGCGCCGTGGTGCTCTCCACCCCAGGCAGCAGCGTGAAGGAGCAGATCGGCGCCAACTACGCCTCCCGTCTCGCCGCCCGCGGCATTGCGGCGCTCGTCCTCGACCCCGCCCATCAGGGCCAGAGCGAGGGCGAGCCCCGCGACCTCGAAGACCCCTACCGCCGAGGTGAGGACATCTCCTACGCCATCGACGTGCTCACCACGACCCCCGGCATCGACCCGCAGCGCATCGGCGTCCTCGGTATCTGCGCCGGTGGAGGCTACGCCGTGCACACCGCCCGCACGGACCATCGCATCAAAGCGGTCGGCACTGTCGTCCCCGTCAACATCGGCGCCTCATTCCGCAGCTTCCAGCCCGACGGTCCGGCCGCAGCACTCGACGCCCTCGCAAACGCACGCACCGAGGAGGCCCGTTCCGGCGAGACGACCCGCGTGAACTGGCTGCCCGACACCCTTGAGGACGCCACGGCAGCGGGCCTGACCGACATCGACACCACTCAGGCCGTCACCTACTACCGCACCGAGCGTGGCGGTAACGAACACTCCACGAACCGGCGCCTCTTGCGCAGCGACTCCCACCTGCTGGGCTACGACGCGTTCCACCTGGCCGATCGGCTCATGACCCAGCCACTCCAGGTCATCCTCGCCGGACGCATCGGCAACACCGGCTCCTACGACACCGGCATGCAGCTGTGGAAGCTGGCCCCCAACCCCGTCGACCTCATGGTGATCGACGGCGCCGGCCACTACGAGATGTACGACGAACCTGGATACGTCGACGCTGCCGTCGAACGACTCGTCAGCTTCTATGCGAACAACCTGTAAGGCATACGAACCGGCGAACCTATGCGGTCACAGCACCAGGCAGTTCGTTTGGATCACCGGGCGGCCTAGAGGAAGATGCCCTCGAGGTGGAGTCCGGCCAGGTAGATGGTGGCGGTCTTCTCGTAGCGGGTGGCGAGGCCGCGCCACTGTCTGAGGCCGTTGACGCACCGCTCGACGGTGTTGCGCCGTTTGCAGGTCTCGCGGTTGAAGGCCTTGGCCTGCCGCCGCGGCTGCCCCGACGCAACCGGTGTCCGCGCTGGTCGGCGGGGACGGGGATCACTGCCCGGATGCCGCGTTTGCACAAGTGTTCGCGGATCGCGCGGGAGGAGGGCGCTTGCGACCCCGCCCCCCGAACGACGAGCTCGACCTGGCCCAGGAACCACCTCGATCAGACTCACTCACTGAGGATAAGGACGCCAACACGGCCGGTCATCGCCATTACGACGCGGTGCTACGTCCCGTCGACGTTGCGGGCTCCACACCCAGCTCCCCGCCAGGAGCGTCACGGTCAGTAGTGATTCCGGAGCCAGATTGATCAACTGGCGACAGATGAATACGCGAGCCCACCAGTAGACCGCCGGTTCGTACACTGCGAGGGTGGAAGACCATACGGCCACCAGGATCTATGCACATCCGGCGCCCGCCTTGCGGCGGTACGTCGGCTCGTATGTCGGTTTCGATCTTCGTGGGTTCCCGGCGGGGGTGCACTGCGGTCCGCCGGGCCGCGTGCTCACTGCGGTGATCAGTCTGTCCGGCCCTTTGGAGGTGGCGGCGGGCGTCGACGACGGGTCACCGGTCACCCGATTCGGCAGCGTGGCCGGCGGTCTGATGCGCCAGTGCGTCGCGATCCACCACGACGGACGCCAGGAAGGCGTGCAGGTGTCGCTGACACCGCTCGGGGCCCGGGCCGTCTACGGCATGCCCGCCGCTGATCTCGCCCACCGACTGGTCCCACTCGACGAGCTTCTCGGAGCGCTCGGCGTCGAGCTGGTCGACCGGCTCCGCGCGGCGACGACATGGGCCGCGCGGTTCGCCGCGCTGGACGAGCTGCTCCTGCGAGCCGTCGGCCGCGGCGCCGACGGCGACCCCGTGTCCCGGGTGCGCCCCGAGGTGGCCGAGGCCTGGCGCCGCCTCTTGGCCGCGCGGGGCCGCGTCCAGGTTGGGAGGGTCGCCGCAGAACTGGGCTGGAGCCGTCGGTACCTCACCGAGCGGTTTCGCGGAGAGGTGGGCCTGTCGCCGAAGACCTTCGCCCGGGTTTTGCGCTTCGAGCACGCGCACGAACTGGCCACCATGCACGACCCGCTTCCGTGGGCCGATGTGGCGACCGTCTCCGGCTACGCCGACCAGGCCCATCTCGTCCGGGACTGGAGCGAGTTCACGGGCCGATCGCCGACAGCATGGCGTCGCGGCGAAGTCCTGCTCGGGACTGGGTAGTCGCCGACCGGCCGCCCATGGCGTCGGCTTCCGTTCCCATTCCTTCAAGACCACCCTATTGCTGACCTGTGACGATCGTCGGCATGAGACTCGTCAATCACGAACCCAACGCCATCGACCTGCGGACCACCCCCGTGCACCTCGGGCTGGGGTCGAGAGCGAAACCCGTCGAGGGCTTCGCCTGGGACCCGGAGGTGCTCCATGCCTACAGCGCCGCGGTCGCGGGGGACGGCGCCGAGGGCCGGATGGTGACGATCTTCGACGGCGACGGCCTCGGCGACCATTGGGAGCGCCACCCCGCCGGCGACGAACTGGTCGTCTGCCTCAGCGGGTCGGTGACGGTCACCCGCGATGTGGACGGAGTGCCCGACCGGGTTGTGCTCGGGCCAGGCGAGGCCACCGTCAACCCGGCCGGGACATGGCACGCGGTCGACATGGCGGGACCGGCGTCCATCCTGACCATCACCGCTGGCCTCGGCACCGACCATCGCCCCCGGACCGAAGCCCGCCCGACCGAGCACGCCGGCACGCCCGGCCCGCGAACACCGTGACGACCCGTGTCGCGTGCCTCGGCGACAGCCTCACCCGCGCGCAACTCAGCGTCGACTACCTGGACCTTCTCGAACGACGCCGCCCTCCCGGCGACGTACGGCTCGCCCGCTTCGGCGTCAACGGCGACTTCGCCCACAACCTCTCACGGCGCCTCGATGTCTTCGTCGCGGACCCACCCGACGTGATCACCGTGCTGATCGGGACCAACGACGCCCGAGCGAGCCTCGCCGGCTACCCCGTCGAGCGGGCCATGAAGCGCAAACAACTTCCCGAGCGCCCGTCGGCCGGCTGGTTCCAGCAGTGTCTGGGAGCCGTCGTCGAACGGCTGCGAACGCAGACCGACGCGACGATCGCTCTGCTGTCCCTCCCGGTCCTCGGCCAACAACTCGACGGCGCCGCGGCGCGGGCATCACAGGCGTACAGCCGCATGATCGCCGAGGTCGCCACCACCAACAAGGCGACCTATCTCCCGCTCCACGAACGCCAGACCGAGGAACTACGCCAGGCGGACCCGCCGCCGATCCCCTACCGGGACCCGACGCCCGCAGCGAGCGTCAGCGTCCTCGTCCGGCGCGCCTTGCTGCGCCGCAGCCTCGACACGATCTCGCGGCGCCGGGGTCTCGTGCTGACGACCGACCACATCCATCAGAACAGCCGCGGCGCCGCTCTTGTCGCCGAGGCCATCGACACCTGGCTCCCGACCCGGAGCGCGTAGCCGGTTCCGGCGGCGGCCCCTTTCCTGCGTATTCGGTTCCCACCCCTACCGGGCAGGCAACAACGACCGGACCATCTCGAACGCTCTCGGCTACCACGACAAAACCACCACCCGCCGGCTCAACGAGACCGGCGGGACCTGGAGCCGATACTTCGCCCTGACGGTCGGCCCTGTTCAAGGAACTGCAGAGTCGGCATGACGCGCACGGTGCCCCGGGGGTCGCGGTACACCAGGTTCTTCACCGTGTCGCGGGTCGTGGGTGCGGTGGCCACGACGTGGGTGATTACCTCCCTGTGCCGCGTCTGCACTCGGTCGACGGCGACGCGTCGCAGGAGCCGTAGCCCGCCAGAGGGATCGGTAAGGACCCGGTGGCCGGCTTCCTCCGGGTAGCTGCCCGTCGTACACGCCGCCCGCAGGAAGCATCAGCATGCCGCCGAGGTCGGCGACGGCGATGCAGTCGGCTCCGACCGGGACGAGCAGCGAGACACCGACCACCGGCGGCCGCCAGTTCTCGTAGGCGACGCGACGGCCCCGTGCGGGCGCGGTGGTGGTCGGGGCGGGCATCAGGCCGGGCCGCCCTGTACGGCAGCCACGATCTCGTCGAAGTGCCGGGGTTGGCTGGTGCTGGGAATGGGGGCGACGTGGGAGCCCTGTTCGAGGAGCCAGTGGAGGGGAGCGCCCGGCCCGTTCGCGTGGGCCAGGAGGCCGGCGTCCAGCGGCCGGTATGCCACGTACGGGATGTTGAGGTCGCGGCACATCTCCGCGGCGGGGTCGTCGCGGCCGGTGGTGTTCAGCACATTCTGCACCGCGGCGACGGGCCGGTACTCGACGACGTAGCGGATGTCGTCGGGCGTGACCTTCGACAGGCCGATGTGGCCGATCTTCCCTCGTCCTGCAGGGAGTGCAGCACGGCGATCTGGTCGTTGTGAACGCTCACCTGATTCGGATCTGTCGCTGATCTTGTGATCGGGCGGGTCAGGATCTGTGCAGGATGCGGACGCGGAGGAGATCGAAGTCGGCCCGGCCGTACCCGTCCCTTTTGATTCGTTTGACTCTCGTGTTCTGACCCTCGACCTGGCCCGAACTCCAGGAGCTGGACAGGCCGGCGATGACGGCGTCTTGGTCCCTGCGCAGGCCGTTGACCAGGGAATGCAGTGCGGGCAGGTCGTCGTGCTCGACGCGCTCCATCCACCCGGGGAACTGGTCGCCGCTCAGGTCGCGCATCATCGCCGCGAAGTCGCGGACGTGTCGGGTTGTCGCAATCAAGTTCGGGACAACCAGCACACGTCTCACTGAGGGTGAGGGCGTCCTCGTCTGGGAGATTTCCGGGATTCGTCATGATCCATCTGACGATGCGGCGGGGCCGCGGAGCCGGACGGGGCGCCGACGGCGCGAGGGTGGAGGATTTGACGGGGCGGAGGTAGCGCCGGGTGGTCTGGATGCTCCCTCCGTAGCCCAAGACCCCGAGTTCCTGATGGAGTTGTGCACTGTCGCGGCAGCCCTCATTCCATCGCTGGTGGAGGTGAACGGTGTATGGATCGAGGATGTGGGCCCGGTTCGTCGCGTTGACCAGCAGTTCGTCGATACTGGCTGCGCGGGCGAAGCGGCGCACGGTGGCCCGGTCCAGCAGGAGCGTCCGACAGATTCCCTCCAGCGAGCTGCCGTCGGCGAGGAGTTGCTGTACGGCGGCGTACCGCTCCCTCGTTCGAGTCACCAAGCGGTGTTCCCGCCCGCAGACATCGAGCATCGCATCGGCCGCAGGCGGCGGGGTTGCCGGTGTCGTGTTCGCGAACACGGTCCGGACGCGGACATGATGGGCTCCTACGGTCTTCTCCACCGCCCCACCGAGGTTCTTCCACAAATGCCAGCCGTCGGCAATCCCCACTGCCTGCGGGCGCCCGTGCGGGCGCCTTTGGCGTAGGCCCCGCCGCGGTCCCTGCGGATAATCTCTACCTCGGGGTGGTCGGGGAGCCAGGCGGCCAACGGTTCGGCCTCGCGTCCCGGCAGTACGTCGATCGGGAGCCTTCGTTCCAGGTCCACCAGGATTGGTGAGTACGAGTCACCCTTGCGGAGCGCGAAATCATCAACACCCAGCACCCTGACCTGCCCGGCAGGCTCCTCTGGGAGGGCTCGCAGGAGACGTAACGGGGTGTCTTCGGCCACCGGGACCCCCAACGCCACCGCGAGCCGACTCCCCGGCCGCCCGGCCTGCGCCACCGCGATCGAGGTCAGCATTCCGCGCAGCAGCGAGGTGAAGCGGGCATGCGGGCTGGTCAGCCTGGCGACCTGCTCGACGAACGTCACCGCCGAGCAGGCAGCGTTGAGGCACCGGAACCGGCGCACCAGCAGCTCGATCACCACACGGGCGAGCCGCTGATCGCTTCATCAGACAATCGCCGCAGGTACCGGCCGTGCACGCGCGCCGAGGCAATCCGCAGTGCGGGCACAGCCCATCGGCCGCCCGCGCACGGGCATGCAGCGTGATCCCACAGGCCAACCGCTCGGCCAACTCCACTACGACACCCGACAGATGAGGCACAAGAGCCTCGAAAATCCGCGGAGTGCCCCCGGGACACGATCGCAGTCACCACTGACGATGTCGGGGCTCTTTGATTTCCCCCGTGCCCGGTACTTCCCCGGACCTGCTCACCTTGGATCCCCACTCCGAGGTGAGCGAACCGTGGGGGTGCGGTCGGCGGTGCGTCGTGACGGATAGTCCGGGAATGCCCTGGCCGAAGACGCAGGGCCTATCGGAAGGCGGCGATGTGGCGTAGGGTCCAGTCGGCGAAGGTGCGGGGCGCGCGGCCGAGGAGCCGCTCGACGTCGGGGCTGATGCGCTGCTCGGCGTGGGTGGGCTCACCCAGGATGGTCAGCGTGGTCTCGACCACGGGCTCGGGCATGAACCGCAGCATCTGAGTGTGGGCCTCCTCGCGGGTCTGCTCGATGAACCGGACGGGCTCGCCGAGTGCGTCGGCAATCGCCGCGGCCCGCTGCCGGGGCGTGCTGAGGGCGGGCCCGGTCAGCTCGTATATCTGTCCGGTGTGGCCGTCCTCCCGCAGGGCTGTGGCGGCGACCTCGGCGATGTCGTCCGGGTCGATGGTCGGCAGGCCGATGTCGGCGAACGGCGCGGCGGCGGCCCTTCGGGCGCGGACCGACTCGGCCCAGGCGTACGCGTTGGAGTTGAAGCCTCCGGGGCGCAGGATCGTCCAGTCCATGCCTGACTGCTGGACGGCGTCCTCGATGGACCGCCCCAGGTCCCCGTGAGAGGCCGAACGCGGTCGGGTCGCGACTCCTTGGGAGGACAGCAGGACGACCCGCCCGACGCCGCCGGCCTTGGCGACGTCGAGGATGTCCTGTGGGCTCAACAGGTGCGCGCTGGGGCCGCCGCTTTGAAGGAACAGCGCATCGGCTCCGTCGAAAACGGGCCGAAGGCTCTCAGGATCGACCAGGTCCGCCTGCGTGTACTGGACGCTCTCCGGTACGTCCGCGTCCGAGATCCCCCGGGATGTCGCGGTCACCTGCGCACCGATTGCCGCGAGCACCTGCACGAGCGATCGGCCGACGTTCCCGGTCGCACCCGTCACTACGAACATGAACAACTCCCGTGTCTATTCAGCATGGTTGTCGCCGCCCGAGCGGGGCCGCCGCGGAGAGCTGCTCTCTGGGCGACACGGGGACGCTAACACCGTCGATATAGTAGGTACCTACAGGAAAGTGACTATCCCGATGGGGTGTGTATGGCCGACGACGCTGACTGGATGGCAGCTGCTGGGACCGACCCGGAACTCGCCTGTCCGACCAGTGCGGTCGTGGACATCGTGTTCAGCCGGTGGACCACGCCGATCCTGTGGACTCTCAACATGCATGGTCGGCAACGGTTCGTGGAGCTGGAACGACGGATCGGCACGATCACACCAAAGGTACTGACCCAGCGGCTGCGTCAGCTGGAACGCGACGGCATGGTCGTGCGTACGTACCACCCGGAGGTCCCTCCTCGGGTCGAGTACGAGATCAGCGAGCTGGGCCGCAGCCTGGCCCCACTCTTCGCGCACCTCGCCGAATGGGCTGCCGACAACCTGGACAAGGTCGCGCAGGCCCGGCACGACTACGACACCGTCCCACCCCGCTAGCGCATCAGCGCGAGGGCTCGATCCTTGTCCGAATGTCCGCTACCTGGTTGATCCCGCAAGCAAGTGGGCGAAGAGCCGGACTGACACCATTTTCACCGGAGTCCCAACAACACCCGCCCGATCACAAGATCAGCGACAGAGCCCCTAATTCCCCGGGGCAGAAGGAGTCCGAGGAGTCGCCGTTCAACGTCGTCGTTCATGATCAGGGCATCACGGTGTGGGTGAATTCGGGAAGTGACGCCGAGGTCTTCGACAAGATCGGCAATCCGGCGCCGTGCGGACATCAGCGGCCTGCCGACGCCGGATCCTGACCGGTCGGATCGTCAGGTGAGTGGCTTGACGGGCTTGTCTGTGGGGTGCTTGGGCCGCTTGTTCGGGCGGTAGCTTGGGCCGTTCGTGATGACCTGGTGGCTGGTGTTGATGAGCCGGTCCAGGAGCGACTCGGCGACGACGGGGTTGGGGAGGAGGGGATACCAGTCGCCGGGGCGCCCGGTTGCTGGTGATGATCAGAGACCTGCCCTGTCGCTCGGACACGAGTTCGTAGAGGTCATCGGCTTGAGCCGCGGACATCTGGCGCATCGCGAAGTCGTCGAGGATGAGGACGTCGGGACGGACGAGTTCGCGGATCCGTTTCTCCCAGGTGGGGTCCGCGTGGCCGTCGGCAAGGTCCGCGAGGACGCGGCTGGTCTTGGCGAAACGGACGTGTGCGCCCTGGCGAACGGTGAGGTGGCCGAGAGCCTGAGCGATGTGGGTCTTGCCGACGCCGACCGGGCCGAAGAGGATGACCGACTCGCCGGCATGGAGCCAGCGCAAGGCCCCACGCCGCGGATCTGGGAGGCGGGAAGTTCCGAGGAGGCGGTGAAGTCGAACTCCTCCAGGGTGGCCTGCTGCTCGAACTTGGCCCGCTGCAGACGTCGCTGGAAGGCGACGGTCTCCCGGCAGGTGATCTCGTCCTGGCGGAGGGCCTGGAGGAAGCCGGGGTGGCCGAGCTCGCCGCCGTGGGCCTGGGCCAGGCGGGCGTCGAGCGTCTCCAGCATGCCGGACAGTCGCAAGGTCTGGAGTGACTCCCGCAGGGCGGCGTCCATCACGGTCATCGGGCTTCCACCTCGGCTTCGTCGTGCACCTGGTCGACCAGGGCTTTGGCCCCCGCCACCTGCAGTGCGGTGAACGACGGGTGGCCGTCCCGACCGCTCGCGGTCGCTCAGACCGCCCAGACCCCGCTCGGCGAACCGGCCGCGCCAGCAGCACCGTGTCCAGGTGCAGGCCCGTCTCGCGGGCGATGCGCGCGTCGGAGCGGTCCCGTGCGGCATGCAGCACCACCTGCGCGCGCATCCGCAGCCGGTGTTCGGTCTTGTCGCCGTAGACCATCCTTCTCAGCCGCTCGCGCTCGCGGCGCGTAGGGCTGTCGGGCGGGCGGCGGCGACGGGCAAGGCAGGCCGATTGGCAGTAATCGTCTTAATGGGTGCTTATCATTGATGATCGTGTCACCGGCTGCCTTGGCTGCTGGTGGCGTGATCGTTGGCTACAGGCACCCCCACGGCCCAGTCGGCGGCGGCACGCAGTTCGGCCCGGACGCGCTCGGCATCCCGGTCGTGGAGGTCTGTGCTGCCGTTCAGCGATGGTCGCGGGTAAGGCTGGCGACGGTGGTTGCGCTCCAGGCCGCAGGCGATGGCCGCCAGCAGAATGAGAGTGATGATGGCGGTCATTGGCCCGTGGTGGCGACGCCGGACGGGTTCACGGCGAAGGCCTTGAAGAACGTGTAGTGGAAGGTCCCGTTGGCCTGTGCGGTGCGGTGTAGGTCTGTGATCCCCCGGTCCCAGTCGCCCGCGGTCATGAGCCCTGCTGCCAGCGCGCAGTCCCGGACTGATTCGACCATGGCGATGAACGTGTTTCGAGTAAAGCCGTCGACCAGCGAGGGCCGGGTCTGGTCGGTGTACACCGTGCGAGGACGCACTACGACGTCGTCGTAGCCGGCCTGAGCCAGTAGCGGTTGCAACTGCCGGCCGATCAGCGCGTCTCCGCCGGCGGCGGACTGTAGTTGGATCTGGCATTCGATTGCGGCGCGGGCGTATGCGCTGGCCGGATGGAAGAACGCCGATTCGTGATCCCCTTCGATCACGGTGATGGTGCCCCCGGGCCGCAGCACGCGCCGCAGCGCGGTCAGCGCCTGCCGGGGGTCTGGTAGGTGCTCCAGGACGAAGCAGACGAAAACATGGTCGAACTCCGCATCAGCAAAGGGGAGATCGAACAGGTCGGCGCGATGCCACTCCACATCCGCCCCCGGCGCGTGGGCCGCGACACGGGACCGGGCCTGTGCAAGGGAGTCATGGGAGCGGTCGACCGCGGTGATGCGCGCTCCCGGGCTGGCCTGGGCCAGGTGGATCGTCTGGGCGCCGACCCCGCAACCGATCTCCAGCACCCGGCTGTCGGCCGGATAAGCCGTGCCCGCATGCAACAACGCCGCCAAGGTGTCCGCCTGCTCGCCGAGCCGAACCGCCTCGCGTTCCGAGTAGCCGTGCACATATCCGGCCGCCACGGTCACTTCATGAGATGCCATCGCTGTATCCATGCGTTCACCCTGCTGCCATTATGGCTCGATGAACAGGTCCAATCCGAACCCAAACGACCAGTCCATAGTCTCCGGATCCGACTTCCTGCAACTGAACATCGACGATGCGCCGATGGGCAGGCGATCCGACTGGCTGGCCCAGCAGCTTCGGCTCGCGATCTCGGACCACCGCCTGCCGGTGGGAAGCAGACTTCCGGCCACCCGGGTTCTGGCCGGCGAGCTGCGGGTATCCCGCGGAGTGGTCACAGAGGCGTATCAGCGACTGATAGAAGACGGACACGCGGCAGGACGCGGGCGCAACGGAACGATCGTTGTCGCCGCTCCCCCCGTGCCACCGGAAGCGCCCCCGGCCACGCCCGGTGCTCCACCGCTGTCAAGGGCGCTGTTCGCCGCCGCACCCGGTGCGGACATCTTCGACATGATGCGAGCGGCACCCGCCCGGATCGATCTGTCACCCGGAATTCCCGACCTTGCCGCGTTTCCGCGATCAGCATGGCTGCGTGCCGAACGCTCCGTGCTCGCAGGCCTCCCGGCGTCCGACCTTGGATACGCTGACCCTCGCGGGACACCGGCACTGCGTCACGCCATCGCCAGCTGGCTCGCCCGCTACCGCGCGATCAGGGCGGACCCCGACGGGATACTCATCGTCGCAGGCACCGCCCAGACACTCAGCCTGCTCGGACAGGTGCTGCACGGTGACGGGGTCTCCGCGGTAGCTGTGGAGGACCCAGGATCACTTGGGGCCCGCCAGCATCTGCGCAATCAACGGTTGGACACGCCGGCGGTCCCTGTCGACTCCCAGGGCGCGCGTGTCGACGTACTGCACGACATGGCAGTTCCAGCTGTGTTGCTGACTCCCGCGCACCAGTTCCCGACCGGAGCGGTGCTCAGCGGGGCACGGCGTCGTGAACTGATGCATTGGGCCACCGAGAACGACGGACTGATCATCGAGGATGATTACGATGCGGAGCACCGCTACGACCGGCCTCCGGTACCCGCCCTGCGATCCATACTGCCCGACCACGTCTGCTACGCCGGGAGCGTTTCCAAACTCCTCGCCCCCGCACTGCGCATCGGCTGGGTACTCGCACCGCCGAAGTACCGCGATGCTCTTGTTGCCGCCAAGCGATTCGCCGACCTTGGCAACGCGGCACTGCCGCAGCATGTGCTGGCCCGGTTCATGGAATCAGGCGAGATGGAACGCCAGTTGCGGCACCTGCGCACACGCCACCGCCGTCGCCGGGACGCCATGGTCGATGCGATCACTACGCACCTTCCCAACGCGGTCGTACACGGCGCCGCAGCGGGCTTGCACCTGACGATCACCTTCGACACCGAGTTCGCCGACACCGACCTCGCCGCCGCTGCGCTTGCGCGGGGCGTGAAGGTGCAGCCACTCTCATGGCACAGTCAACGTCCGTCCCGACCCGGGCTGGTCCTCGGCTACGCGGCGAGCGCCCCCGCCAGCATCAGCGAAGGTGTGGCAGCCCTCGGCGCAGCCCTACGGCGCCTGCCCTGAACAGGTCGATACATGGTCCAACGTCAGCACCGACCATCACGAGGACTCGCTCCTGCCCGTCGGCTGCTTGGCCTCCGGACGGGCACCACTGGCCGGTGCCGGTGCGGACCATGCCGACCTTCGTGGCGATCAGCACCTGTTCGGGGTAGGGGTAGAGGTCCTTCGCGGATCAGGTGTTCCACGGTGTGGGGGCCGTAGGAGTCGGCGGTGTCGATGTGGCTGATGCCGTGGGTGTGGACGGCCTGGCGCAGCACGCTGAGAGCGGTATCCCGGTCGGCCCGGTCGCCCCAGGCGCCGGGGCCGGTCAGGCGCATGGTGCCGAAGCCGAGCCGTGACACGGTCTTGCCGGCGATGGTGATGCTGCCGGCGGGCGGCGCGGGGATCATACGAGCTCCTGCTTCAGGCAGCGCTGGACGGCCATCTCGACGGCGTGGGCCTGGCTGTCGGGGTCGCTGGTCATCCGCTGGTGGGGCATGACGTCGCTCGCGAGGAGACGGTGGACCAGGTCGTCGACGAGGCGCCGGAAGCCGGCGTCGTAGTCGTGGCCGGTGTCGACGGGCACGCCTCGTCAAGAACGGTCGCCAGCAGCAGATCGTAATCGGGGAGCTGCGTGGAGGCGAGGGTCAGGAGGCGTTCGCGCTCGAGACGGGGCGGGGTCTCGGCCCGGCACGCCATGGCGGCCTCGAAGTAGGCGACGGCGTCGTGGGCGGCGCGGTCGACGAGGACGACGTCGGAGCCCTGAGCGGCGGCGTCGGTCTCGTCGAGGATGCCCTGCGCGACGAGCACTCAGTGGACTGGACGGTGTGGTGTTGCATCTTCGGCAGGCCGGCCGCGGCGGCACGCCTACCGAGCCGGCCGGTGCGCGCCACGGTGAGGCCGTGGCCGCGCACCTCCGTCTCGATGCGTTTGAGAAGCGTCGTCCTGCCCGTGGAGTGAGTGCCGAGCACAACGATCCGGACGGGCCGGGAGGAAGTCACCTCAGGGTGGGGTCGCTTTCTGGTCGGGGGGCACCGGGCAGGCCGGGCGGCACGGCCGCGGCGACCAGCTGGTCCCAGGTGTCGTAGCGGGCGGCCATGACGGTGAGGAGCTGCGCCGTGGCGAAGGTGTCGAACGTGGCGCGGTGCCGGGCGCCGGGGGCCTCGCGCAGGTCGGGCTGTACGGCCTCGATGAGGGCATCGAGGCTGTACTTGCCGAGGCCGGGAAAGGCGGCCTCGGCCAGCCGCAGGGTGTCCAGCACGCCGGCGGGCTCCCAGCCGGGCAGATGTGCGCCCAGTACGCGGTAGTCGGTGTGGGCGTTGTGCGCGCAGATCCACGCGGTGCCCATGAAGGCGCGTACTCGGCCCGCGACCTCGTCCCAGGCAGGCTTGTTGGGCCGGGTCGTTGTTGGTCAGTCCGTGTACGCGGGTCGCGAAGGGGGTGTCGGGGCTGTTCGGGTGGGTCAGCCACCAGCCCGCGGTGCTTTTGCCCGGGCGGCCGTCGCGGACGGGCAGCGCGGTCGAGTTCGTCGACCGGATGGAGTAGACCCCACTCGCAGGTCTCCACCAGCCACACCGCGCAGCGGTCGGGGTAGGCGGGGTTGACGCCGATCTCGCCCTTGGGGAGGAACCCGTTGAACGGCGCCCGGATCTGGTGGTGGTTCCAGTAGTTCCAGACCCGAAGGGCCTTGGCTTGCTCGAAAGCGAGGTAGAGCTGCGGATAGCGCTGAAGAATGCGCATCTCGCAAAAGAGCGTCTGGCCCAGCAGGGACGGCGCGGCCTGGACAAGGCTGTCGAAGTCCTGGCCGCGGAGAACGCCAGACGCTTGTAGAGGCGGTTGTTCATCTCGCCGGCCCCCGCGAACGCCTTCGTCTCGGCACTGGTGGAGCGGAGCATCAGGTACTCGGAGAGCACCTCGAAGTACACGTAGCCCAGGAACGGAAGGCCTGGGACGGCAGCGGCGAGCTGGTCCACGAACGTGCCCGGCGTTGTCCGGCGTCCGGTGGCGTTGGCCATGACCGTGTCGAGGAAAGGGGCGGCGTGACGGATCGGGTGCAGTGCTCTGTTGTGTAGTTGGAGGTCCTCGGCCTGGGTGAGGAAGCTGCGGTGGTCGAGGTAGGTGCGCAGATGAAGGGGGCCGAGCCGCAGGTAGTCGATGCCCTTGGCCGGTGCCGGTGCGGTGGGCGTGATCTCGATCATCAGGGTTTGGGTGTGTGGCTTGGTCTGCAGCAGGTAGGCGCCGCAGTTGTGCGGGCGCAGGCCGGCGGGGGTCTCGGCCAGGGGCGCGCAGTACAGAGCGGCGAGCAGGCATCCGGAGGAGGCGTAGAGCCGGCCGCCGGCGCGGATGGCGTCCAGTTGCTTTGTTCACGAGTGTCGACAGCGATTGTTCAGCACTTGGGGAGGCACCGAAACCCCGCCGTGTTCGATGGTCAAGGCACGAGACAGCGCCGGGTCTGTGCCGCTCGGTGGCTGCAGCCCCGTCAACAAGGGCGTCGGCCGATTCGGACCTGCCCCAGGGGCGTTCGTGGGCCGCCTCAGTCCTTCCGGTAGGTGGCGACGGCGTCATCACCGAAGGACGCGGCGAGCGCCCGTGCGATCAGGTCGGGCAGCTTGGTGTGTCCGTCGTCTTCGGTCCAACGCGTCAGCGCCGTGTGCATCGCAGCCATGCAGGCGCTGGTCGCCGCCTGGGCGCGGAACACGGCGTCGGGATCGGTCGCGTCATCCCCGAGGGCGTCGACGATGGCCTGTTGCAGCGCGTACTGGCTGTCCAGGTGCCGGGCCCGCAGCGCAGGCGTCGAGACCATGAGCCGGAGGCAGTCCAGCAGGAACCGCTCGTTCGCTCCCGATTCGTCCCCGTTGCCGCCGGTCAAGGCCGTGGCCGCGTGGATGAGCGCGCCGCCGACGCGGCGCACCAGGGGATGCGTCGCCGACGACGCGGCGACCTGCTCGGCGATGAGCCGGGCGGGCTGGTCAATGAGGACGAGGTCCTCCTTGGTGGGAAAGTGCCGGTACACGGTCATTGCCGAGACGCCGGCGGCCTCAGCGACGTCGGCCACCGTCACCGCGTCGTAGCCGTGGTCGGTGAACAGCCGCACCGCGTGCGCTTGGACCAGGCGCCGCGTCTCGGATCGCCGTCGTTCCCGCAGGGTTGGTTGCCGCTCACTCATGTGCTAGACACTACCATCATGTTAGTGACTAACACTTGGATGGAGTGAAGACATGGGCGATCTGACGGGCAGAACGGCTTTGGTGACGGGCGCGTCGCGCGGCATCGGGCAGACAATCGCCGCTCGGCTGGCAGCCGAAGGGGCCACGGTCATCGTGCACTTCGGCACGGATGAGAGCGGGGCGGCTAGGACGGTCGACGCGGTGGAACGCGCCGGTGGGACCGCCTTCTCCGTCCGAGCCGAACTGGGCGTGGACGGCGACGTCGAGACACTTTTCGCCGGCGTGGAGGCCGGCTTGGCCGGTCGGCCGCTCGACATCCTGGTCAACAACGCGGCAGCCGCACCGGCCGGCCCGCTCGGCGTGACGACCCGGGCAGAGTTCGACCACTTGTTCGCGGTGAACGTGCGAGCGCCGTACTTCATCATCGAGCGAGCGCTGCCTCTGTTGAGCGAGGGCGCCCGGATCGTCTCGGTCTCGTCGGTGGCGACCCGGATGGCCAACTCGGCCCAGACGTCCTTCGCCATGACGAAGGGCGCGATCGAGACGATGACCAAAACCATCGCCGTCCAACTCGGCCCCCGAAGGATCACGGTGAACGCGGTCGCTCCTGGGGCCACCAGGACGGCGACCAACGGAGCTGTCTTCGACACGCCGGGCCTCACCGAACAGATATCCGGTATGACGGCACTCAACCGGCTGGGCGGACCCGACGACGTAGCCGATGTGGTCGCCTTCCTCGCCTCCCACGCCGCCCGCTGGGTCACTGGTCAGATCATCGACGCGAGCGGTGGCCTGTTCCTCGGCCCACGCGTCTGACCAACGAGGGCTAAGAGGTCCTAACAAAGGCGTTGGGCGTGCCGGTAGGTGATCAGGCAGACGGCGAGGCCGAGGAAACCTTCGTGAATGTCGTCGCGTCGTTCCCAGCGGACGCGCAGGCGGCGGAAGCCGTGGAGCCAGGCGATCGTGCGCTCGACGACATAGCGGAAGATGCCCAGGCCAGTGCCGTGCGGCTCGCCTCTCTTCGCGATCACGGGGCGGATCCCTCGCTGCCAGAGCAGGCGGCGGTACTTGTCGTGGTCGTAGCCGCGGTCGGCCAGCAGTGCGTCGGGGCGTCGCCGGGGGCGGCCGACCCGGCCCGCGACGGCGGGAATCTTGTCGAGCAGCGGCTCGAGTTGGGTGACGCCGCCCGCGGTTTCCGCCGGTCAGCGACACCGCGAGAGGGATGCCCTGTCCATCGACGATGAGGTGGTGCTTGCTGCCCGGCCGTGCACGGTCGACCGGGCTCGGCCCACTTTTGGGCCCCGCCGGGCAGCCCGCACGTGCGAGGAGTCGATCACCGCCCGCTCCCAGTCCAGTCGGTCCATCGACCGCAGCTTCTCCAGCAACAGTGCGTGCAGGCGGTCCCAGACGCCGGCCTCGTTCCAAGCCGCAAGGCGCCGCCAGCAGGTCATGCCCGAGCCGAAGCGGAGCTCCTGGGGCAGGTACTCCCACTGGATGCCGGTGTGCAGGACGAAGAGGATCCCGCACAGAGCCTGCCGGTCCGGCACCCGCGGTCTGCCCTCGACCTTCTTCGGTCCCGGCTTCGGCAGCAACGGCTCGACCAGCGACCACAGTTCATCCGACACAATCCACGGTCGCGACTGACGGTTTCCCATGACAAGACATACGAGACAGCAGGCCAACAGTCTCATGATCAGCAGCTTTTGTTAGAGCCAGTAAGCCAAATGAAACAGACAACCGAGAATCAAACGCTCACTAAGAGGTCCTATAGCTCCGGGTACTCAACCGGTCGATCTCGGCGAGCACGTGGTCCACGTGCGGACGTACCTGGGCCCGCAACGCCTCGCTCCAGCGTTCTTCGGAGTAGTGGTAGTTGAGGTAGAGCTGCCTGGCGTGCTCCAGGACGGGGCGGTGTTCCGGCGGGAGCTGGGCGAGGGCCCAGTCCGCGGCAGCGTCCTTCGACCTGATCTGACCGGTGGCGAATGTGGTCCAGATGCGAGCGAAGGTCAGCAGGGCGTTGCGGGTGTCGCCATCCAGGTTGTCGAGCAGGTCGGGGATGCCTGCCACGCTTGCCCGGACCAGGTCGGAGTGCGGGACGGGGCCGAGGACCTGTGCCGGCCGCGGGCCGGTGAGGGGGTGGTCGCTAGTCAGCACCATGGTGATCAGCAGGGCCAGATCGGGCATAGGCTCCGGCTGGGGAACCTCCCCTGTCTCGTACTCGGCTCGCAGCCACTCGCCGTACAGGAAGTCGCAGGTCGGAGGGTATCTCCATGGCTGGACCTCGGACTGGACGATCACGATGAGCTCGACCGGGCGGACCTTGTTCAGAAAGCCGGAGATCCCGAGCAGTCCACCGAGGAGCACCCGTCGCTCCCGCTCGTCCATCGACCGCCGGGAGACGACGAGCACATCCACGTCGCTGGCCGGCCTGAGGTCACTGAGTACGGCAGACCCGTGAAGGTAGACGCCGATGACATCCTCGCCCAGCACCCCGCTGGCCAATGCCACGATCTCCTGAAGCTGATTCACCGCGTCAGTGTCTCCTGTTGTCCGGTCCAACGGCACGGCATCACGGCTCAGCTCACCGGTCCGCCGTCACGCGACCGTGCTGGTCGCAGCCGTCAACGAGTGGCCGTGACCAGCACTTTCGCAACGGGCTCTAGTACTCAGCCAGCTCGTCATGGTCGCCGTGATGACCACGACCCCCATCCACATGCGCGCCCACGGCTTCGGCACCGCGTCATCCGGCCTGGTCATCGCCCTGCATACGGGTTCCATGTACCTGCCGTCACCACTGGCCGGCCGCCTCGTCGACCGATTCGGCACCATGGCGATGAGCATGGTGACAGCTGGCACGCTGCTCGCCGCTGGAGCAGTCGCGGCCCTCGCGCCCGGCCACTCCCTCGCTCTGATCACCCTCGCCCTGGTCCTGCTCGGCGTCGGCTGGAGCTTCGGCCTGGTCACCGGCACCACGATCGTCACCAACAGCACACCCCTGGCCAGCCGCGCCAAGGTCCAGGGGCTGGCCGACGTGGCCCTCGCCCTCGCAGGCGCTGTCGGCGGCCCGGCCTCCGGCTTCGTCGTCGCCGCCACCAGCTATCCGACGCTCGCCGCCCTATGCGGCACCCTCGCCCTCGTGGCCGCACCTGCGGTCATCGTCGCGGTCCGCAAGCGATCCACCCGGACCTGACCAGCGGAGGCTCGACCGGTCCGGAAATCAGCGCATGAGCACGTGATCACCTCGCTACTTCGCGGCTGAGGTCCCAGCGCCGCTAGGCCGCTGTCCGGGCCGGTGCGAAGACGTCGGTCGCCGGGGAGACTTCACCGGCGGTCGCCTGTTCGGGGGCCATGAAGTGAGGAGTGCCGACAGTGGAGCCGGTAGCGGTGTGCGAGGAGAGTTCGGCGGTGACCGAGATACCGAAGTTGATCACCGTGGCCCGTCAGCGGCGAGCAATACGTTGGACGGCTTGAGGTCCCGGTGTACGCCCCCCACGCTGTGGATCGCCTGAAGCGCCTCGGCCACGCCGGCTGAGAACCACAGCACGGCAGACACTGGCAGCGGGCCACGCTGGGCGACGGGCGCCGTGAGGACGGTCCGGGCACATACAGTGTGGCGAGCCAGGGGGTACGCCGTCGGTGTCGGCGTCGATGAGTTCTGCGGGCGCCCCTGGGCCGGCGGGCGGCCTCCTCCTCCCCGCGAAAGCGCCGCCGGAAGGCCGGATCGTCGGCCAGCTCGGGCCGCACCACCTGATCGCTCCCGGGCGGCCGCCCTGGGTGCGCGACAGGTACACCCGGCCCATGCCCCCCCCGCCGAGCCGGGCCACGAGCCGGTAGCCGGCCACGACGGAAGGGTCGCCCGCCTGGAGAGGCCGGCACCTCGGTGCTGTCGCTGCCCATCGAACTGTCGTCCCCCTGATCCCCAACCGGCCGAAGGGTCGACGCAGGCAGAAGCCAAACGGACTGGGCAGACCGGCCGGCCAGCCGTCCGGCGGAACGGCACCCCTGAGCCGCAGCCGGCGGGGACGGGCCGCATCCGCTCAGGAGGAGCAGCTGCTCCGACCGTCCCCGCCGGGGTGGATCAGGAGGCCGGGACCTCGTCCACGAACGACGTACCTGCACTGCGGAACCCGGCGACCTTCGCCGCCACCTGCGCCGGGGTCAGGACCTGGTCCTTGATGTGCAGGACGTAGTCCACCTGCTGGTCGTAGGCGCGCGGCGTCGTCGACGTCTGGCCGTTCAGGTCGATCAGCCACTGGTTGAAGTTGATCGACATCGGCCGCTCGGGCAGGTACTGCGCGTCATGCGTACCGAAGAGCTGCCCGTCCACGTAGTACGTGATCGCGCTGTTGTCGATCGTGACCACCAGATCGTGCCAGCCCGCGTAGCTGGTGCGGGACTCCGAGTGCTGGTTGACGGCCTGCCAGGGCTCGGGGTTGTAGGTCTCCCAGGACGTCGTGTAGAGGATGTTCGACGGCTCGCCCCACCCGCCGTTGGGCAGGTACTCGAAGTCGTACTCGGCGTAGTCGTCGGCCATCGGCGCCTTGAGGTCGTTGATGGTGAAGAACGTCTGCACCAGATGGTCCCCGTCGGGCCCGGACTTGGGCGCGTCGGAGAACTTCACGCGGGCCGCGTAGGTGCCGTTCTTGAACTTCATGGACTGGGTGAGGACCTCGGTGTGCGTGGTGGACGCGCCGGTGCCCGCCGTGGAGGTCTCCAGGTTCATCACCGAGTTCCCGCCCGCCGACAAGAAGGTCACCTTGGACGGGTCCCAGGTGGCGCCGGGCACGCCCGGACCGCCGGAGTTGGAGCGCACGCTCCAGCCGTGCGCGGAGATCGCCGGGTCGGTGTGCGAGCTGTAATCGAAGTCGTCGAACAGGGTCTTGCCGTCGCCGGGCGGGTCCGTGGGATCGGTCGGGTCCGTGGGATCGTTGCCCTCCGGCGCCGTCCCCCACACGGTGGTGCCGGCGAGCTGGGCGGTGACCTTGTTCCAGTCGGCGTACGAGTTCTGGGCGCCGTCGAACGAGTAGTCGTCGCTCTGCCGCAGCGTCTGCCAGTTGCTCTGGTGGAAGCGCAGCTGCATGTCCCCAGTGTCCGTGCCCGGCGCCAGGGAGCCGGCCGCCGAGGTGAAGCCGATCTCAAGGTAGCGGTCGGCCGTCGCGGTCGGGTTGCTCAGGGTGCCGAACGTGCCGGTGATGACGGAGCACCCCTTGACCGCCCAGGAGCAGGCGAAGCGGTACGAGGCGCTCGGCGAGTCCGCCTTGAAGTAGTAGCGGACCTTCACCTGGCTGAGCTGCACTGCGGAGGAGCCGGTGTTGCGGACCTTGAGCCAGGGCTCCGTCTGGTCCGCGGTGCCACCGCTCGCGCTGGTGCGGTACTGCACGCTGACGCCGGCGGCGGCCGGCGCGGCCTGCGCCGGGAGCGCGGTCAGGGCACCGCCGCCCAGGAGGGCGGCAAGGGCGAGCGCCAGACGGGCGCGGCCGAGGGTGGGTCGGGATCTCATCCGGGTTCCTTTCGGCAGGACTTCCACGGACGTGGAAGCCTCGGTGGGTGGTGCGGGGCGTGGGGGGGAACGACAGGGGAGCGGCCCTTCGCAGCGTTCAGCGCGGCGCGGGCAGGAGGGCCGACGGCACGTCGTGCGGGACGTTCAGGGCGTCCAGGCGGGCCCGGTGCCCCGCCAGCCGAGCGGTGAAGTCCCGCCGGCCCGACGTGCCGTCCCACACCCGCTCGGCGAGTGCACACAGCCGGGGGTAGAGGAGGTACTCGATGTGCTCGGACGTCGATACGAACTCCGTCCACAACTGCGCTTGGGCGCCCAGCAGTCGGGAGGCAACCTCCGGTTCCGGTGCGGGCGGCGCCAAGTCGACTTCGTACGCCGAGCGCAGGTCGACGATCACGCCGGGCTGGGCGGGCGGCTCCCCGGGACCGGGACGCTGCGCGTAGTCGAAATACGTGGCCCGGTGGTCGGCCTGTACCGCCTGGTGGCCGCGCCGGGCGGCCGCGCGGGCGCCCCCCGGGGCCCGCCAGCTCATCACCGTGCACTCCAGGGGCAGATGAACGCCGGTCTCGGCCCAGACCACCGGCCGACGGCCCGCCCGTACGAGGTGCTCGGACATGCGGCCTATGAACCAGGAGTGCAGAGTCCTCGGCCCCGGCAGCCCTTCGCGCGCGGCCCGTGCCCGCGCCGCCGGGCTGTGCTCCCACTCGGTGGTGGGGCACTCGTCGCCGCCGATGTGCACGTACGGCGAGTCGAAGACGTCCATCACCTCGTCCAGGACGGTGCGGAAGAAGTCCAGGACGTGGTCACCGGTGCCCAGGACGTTCTCGCACACCCCCCACTCGGTCCACACGTCGAGCCTGCGGGACGGGTCGGTGCCCAGTTCGGGGTAGGCGGCCAGGGCGGCGCGGACATGCCCGGGCACTCCGGTCTCCGGCATCACGGCCACCCCGCGCTCGGCCGCGTAGGCGACCAGCGCGCGCAGCTCGCGCCGGGTGTACGCGCCACCGTGCGGCACCCCGTCGAAGCGGTCGCCGCCCGCCGGGCCGAGCATCGACTCCGCACGCCGGCCGCCGACCTCCGTGAGCCGCGGGTGGGCGGCGACCGGGAACCGCCAGCCCTGGTCGTCGGTGAGGTGGAGGTGGAAGACGTTCAGCTTGTGCAGGGCCATCAGGTCGACGTGGCGGCGCAGGTAGGACACCGGCTGGAAGTGCCGGGCCACGTCGAGGTGGGAGCCGCGCC
This sequence comes from Streptomyces sp. NPDC017225, assembly GCF_044331465.1. Classification (NCBI taxonomy): domain Bacteria; kingdom Bacillati; phylum Actinomycetota; class Actinomycetes; order Kitasatosporales; family Streptomycetaceae; genus Streptomyces; species Streptomyces sp. NPDC017225. Next base: position 753,898 of record NZ_JBIRNE010000002.1, read on the forward strand.
AGGGGTGCCGGGGCACATCGGTGATTTCCACGGCGTGCAGGTCCCAGACCACCCCGCGCACTGACCGCTGTGACAGGGCCTCGTACGGCAGCAGTTGCCGCACCGTCTGCACACCGCGCAGCAACCCGGCCGGGCGGGCTGCGCGCAGCAGGACCCCCTGCGGGCTCACCGTCAGACCGTACCCCTCGTCGCCGAGGCCGCTCAGAGCGGCGTCGAGGGCGAGGACGAAGGTGCCGTCGGGGGAGGTCTCCAGCGGAAGTCCGGTGGCCGGGGCGAGCAGGGTGCGCAGCAGGGCCGCGGCCGGCTCGGCCCCCGGGGTGACCCGCAGCCGGGTCGTGGCGTCCAGGCGGAAGCGGCCGGATCGGGTGGACAGGCGGCGAGGGCGGGGGACGAGGGTCAGTTCGGGGCGTGGCACATCCACGGGACGGCTCCGGTGATCGGCGGTGCACGGCGGGCGGGCGACGAGGGGCGGCGGGTCGGGATCGCAGGCGTACGCGGTCAGCCCTTGACGCCTCCCGATGCCAGCCCGGCGGTCACATGCCGTTGCAGGGCGAGGAAGATGATCAGCGCGGGCAGCGCGAAGAGGGTGGAGGCCGCCATCGTGGCCCCCCAGTCGGTGCCGAAGGTCGACTGGAACGAGGAGAGCCAGACCGGCAGGGTACGGCTGTCCTGGTGCTTGATGATGAGGAAGTTGGCGTAGGTGAACTCGTTCCAGGCCGTGATGAAGCCGAACAGCGAGGTCGCCATGAGCCCCGGCGCCAGCAGCGGGAACGCGACCTTGCGGAAGGCTCCGGCCCGGGTGCAGCCGTCGACCTGCGCCGCTTCCTCCAGCTCCGGCGGGATGTTCGCGATGAAACCGCGCAGCACCACCACTGTGAACGGCAACGTGATCATGAAGTAGATCAGCGTCAGCGTCGGCAGCCGGTCGAGCATGCCGGTGTCGCGGGAGATGATGTAGATCGGGATGATCAGGGACTCCCAGGGCGCCATCTGCGCGATGAACACCGCCAGCATGAACTGCCGGCGCCCCCGCCAGCGCATCCGGGCCACGGCGTAGGCGGCACCGAGGGCGACCACCAGGGCCAGCAGCACCGCGCTCAGGGTCACCAGGATGCTGTTGCGCCAGAACAGCGCGAACCCGTCGGCCCCGACCGCCTTCCGGAAGTGGTCCAGCGTCCAGGTGCGGGGAACGAACTGCGGGTCGTACGACTGGATGTCCGTGGATGGTGCGAACGCCGTCGTGACCATCCAGTACACGGGGAACAGACAGACGACGACGGTGAGCGCGGCGGCCGCGTTGAGAGGGAGGCGGCGCAGCGCGCGGCGCCCCGGCCTGCGGCGGACAGACGGTTGCGAGACGCTCACAGCTGCTCACCCTCCTGACGGAAGAGCTGACGGAAGTAGAGGACCAGGACGCCGCTCATCAGCAGGAGCGTGAGCATCGAGGCGGCGGACCCCAGGTCGTAGCGCTGGCCGGCCAGCGCGGTCTGTACGGCGTACACCGGCAGGATGGTGGTGGCCTCGCCCGGCCCGCCACGCGTCATCACCCAGATCTGCACGAACGCCTTGAACGTCCAGATCACTTCGAGGGACAGGACCAGCATGATGATCGGCCGGATCAGCGGGAAGGTGACGGAGCGGAAGAGGCGGGTGGCCCCCGCGCCGTCCATCCGCGCCGACTCGTACAGCTCGGCCGGCACCGTGACCAGCGCCGAGTACAGCGTGATCGCGGCGAAGGGCACCGACTGCCAGACGATCAGGGCCACCACGATGGCGAAAGCGGCCGTGCCGTTCGCGAACCAGGGATAGCCCTCGTAGGAGTCGAGACCGAGCCGGGTGAGGGTCTCGTTGACGATGCCGAACTCGGAGTGGAACAACCACTGGAACACGGTGGTGGCCGCGACCACGGGCACGGCCCACACCAGCACCAGCGAGCTGAGGACCACCATCCTGGCCACCCGGCCAAGCCGCTCGACCATCAGCGCGACCAGCATCGACAGCACCATGATCGCGACCACGCTGACGGCCATGAACACGAAGGTGCGGCGCACCACCTCCCAGAACACCGCATCGCCCAGCAGCGTCCGGTAGTTGCGCAGCCCGACGAAGTCGGCGTCGCCGAGGATCAGCTGGCGCAGCCGGAAGTCCTGGAAGGAGATGAGCACGGCGCGGGCGAGCGGATAGAGCAGCAGGTAGAGCATGCCCAGCACCGCGGGCGCGATCAGCAGGTACGGCCAGAGGGCTCCCCGGTCCGCCCCGATCCGCCGGTGGTCCGGCCGTTTCCAGCCCGGCGGTGCGGGGCGGCGGGTCTTGCGCGGTGCGCTCCGCTCACGGACGGTCGACACGGCGCCTCCTGGTCCTCGGGCCTGGTCCTCGGGGTGTGGTTGGCACGGTTCGGGGCCGGTCAGGAGCCGCTGTTGAGGGTGTCGGTGATGGTCTTGGACGCCTTCGCCGCCTCGGTCGCGGCGTCCTTGCCGGTGAGGACGGCCGTCATGTATTCCTTGACCGGGTTCTTGGCCTCGACCGCCGCCCACTCGGGGGTGTTGGGCGTGGCGTGCCCGTTGGCGGCGCCCGCCGCCATCGCCGCGGTGCCCGGGTCACCGGAAACGGCGCTCGCCAGCGTGGTCTTGTTCGGCACATAGCTCATGGCGACCGCGAGCTTCTTCTGCCAGGCGTCCCCGGTCAGTTCGCGCAGGAAGGTGAACGCTTCCTCCTGGTGCTTGGCGACGGCCGGGACGATCAGGTCGGAACCACCGGTGAAGACGGCGCCCGGTTGCTCGGCGGTTTTACCGGGGACCGGGAAGAAGCCAAGCTTTCCCTTCAGTTCGGGATTCTTCTCCTCGACGACCTTGGCCCCGCCGGGCACGGCGATGATCTGCGCGATCTGCTCCTTCGCCATCACCTCCGCCTGCGGCGGCTGCGCCTCGTCCGAGTCCTTGGGACCTTTGCCGAGGGCCTGGAGGGTCCGGTAGAAGTCCATCGCCCGCAGCGCCTCCGGGCTGTCCAGGCCGCCCTTCCACCGCCCGCCCGATTCGACGGCCAGGTCGCCGCCCTCGTCCCAGACGAAGCCGGAAAGGGCATACCAGTTCTGTCCAGGCAGATAAATGCCCTGGGTCCCGCCCTTGTTGAGCTTGCGAGAGGCATACAGCCACTGGTCCCGGGTCTTGATCTCGGCGGCGTTCACCCCGGCCTTCTCGAACAGATCGGTACGGTAGATGACGACCCGGTTGGCGGCGTAGTAGGGGATGCCGTACTGCTTCCCGTCGTACCGGCCAGGTTCCGCGAGCCCCTTGATCCAGTCGCCGCCGCCGAGTTCGTCCACCCGGTCGGAGAAGTCGGTGAGGCCGCCGCTCTGGGCGTACTGGGCGACCTGGGTGTTGCCGACCTCGATGACGTCGGGGGCGTCGTTGCTGGCCAGGGCGGCGGTGACCTTCTCGCCGATGCCCTCCCACTCCTGGATCTGGATCTTGACGTCGATGTCGGGGTGGGCCTTCTCGAAGCCCGTCTCGAACATCTGCTGGAAGCCGGCCGACACGCTGTCGCGCATGAGCCACACGTCCAGGGAGGTCCTGCCGCCACCGCCACCGCCGGCGTCGTCGGAGGAGTCGCCGGACGACGAACAGCCGACGAGGCCGGCGCCGAGCACCAGCGTGGAGAGCACGGCGAGCGAACGGTACTTCACGGTTCACCTCTGGGAGAGCTGGAATCTGGGAGAGATCGAAAGCCGTCAGAGCGGAGATCTGGCAGCGCTGGGTTCTGGCGAGCCAGCGAAAGCGGAGCAGGGGAGAGGGCTGAGCATCCGTACTTGACCAGTAAGGGGCGCATCACTTACCAGTGAGCGTTGGTCGAAGGTGGCAGAGACCAATGGAGGCGTCAACCCCTACTGCGCTAACAGGTTTTGGCCGCACATGCCCGTCTCGTATGGCTGGGTCCCGACGAGGTGGGCAGGTAAGGTCAGCTGACCAGCAGACCAGTCACGGGAGTACCGCATGGAGATCGACGCCGCCGCCTCCGGTGCGGTGCTCAAACGCGAGCGCGTCCGCGACGCGATCCTGGAGCTGATCGAGGACCGGAGCCCGGGAGACGCGATCCCCTCGGAGCGCGCTCTCTGTGCCGAACTGGGCGTTTCTCGCCCCACGTTGCGCGCAGCCGTGGACGAACTTGTCGTCGCCGGACTCCTGGTGCGCGAGCACGGACGCGGCATGTTCGTGGCTGCCGAGAAGATCACCCAGGAACTGGTCTCGGACCGGCAGGCGTTCAGTCTCCCGCGGCCCGCCGGCGCCTGGACCAGCCGGCTCCTGGAGGTCCGCACCCTCCCCGCAGGCGCCCGGGTGGGACGCAAGCTGCGCATGTCACCGGCGGCGCCGATCCACTACGTGGCGCGACTGCGGCTGGTCGACGGTTCACCGATGGCCATCGAGTACCTGCATGTCCCGGCCGACCTCGTCTCCGACCTGACCAGTGAGGAGCTGGAACAGGGCGACCTGTACGAGCACTTCGTCGAGCGGCACGACGTCCGGGTCAGCGAAGCCGTGCAGTCCATCGAGCCCACCGTGGTCACACGCGCCGAGGCCGACCTGCTCGACGTGCCCGAACTCTCCCCGGCCCTGCTCTTCGAGCGCCTGACCAGTGACACGCGAGGCCGCGCCGTCGAGTACGTGCACTCCCTCTACCGCGGCGATCGCTACCGCATCGTCTCCCGGCTCACCTTGAGCGCTGGTGACCAGGCCCCACCCCTGAGCGGCGGCCACCACCCGGGCATCCCCCCGGGCGACTTCACCACCGGTGCCCCCGTCACGCTCTCGACGCGCGGAGTCGTCCAGGAGGGAGCCTGACGACCCCCCTGGTGCGTCAATTCGCAAGAAGCCTCGCCTCGGGTCTGCGGGCTGCGCAGGGCATCACGCTCACCAAGGCAACAGCCAGGGAAGTCCTGCCCGACCCCGCCGGTTACTGAGGTTTTCAGTGCGGAGTCGGCGGTGTGAGGGTCAGTCCGGTGGCGCCGAGGCAGCCGTCGATCACGTAGGACCGTGTCCTACGTGGTGAGGCGGATGAGTCGCTTGTAGCAGCGCAGGGCGGCGGCGAGGCCGAGAAAGGCCAGGTAGTTGCGGGGATCGCGTTCGTAGCGAGGGCTCAAGCGGCGGTAGCCGGACAGTCACGACATGGTGCGCTCGATCACCCAGCGGCGCCGCCCTAATCGTTCACTGGACTCGATTCCCTTGCGGGCGATGCGCACGCCGATCCGCTCCCCTCGCAGCCATCTGCGCAGGTCAGCCCGCTCGTAGGCTTTGTCGGCACGTAGGCGCTGGGGCTTGAAGTACCGGCCGCGGTGGGGGTCGTGTCTCGTTTGGTGACCCCCCACCATCGGCTTCAGCCCTTCGCCGTCGTGGGTGTTGCCGGCCGAGACGCCGACGAGAAGGGGCAGTCCGTTCGTGTCCGACAGGATGTGCATCTTGGAACCCGGCCTGCCTCGGTCCACGGGGCTCGGACCTGTATGTTCGCCCCTCTTTTAGCCCTGACGTGGGCGCTGTCCAGGACGACGCGGGTGACGTCGAGGAGGCCGGCGTCGTCGAGCCGGTACAGCACGGCCTCGTGCAGCCGGCCCCAGACACCGGCTGTCGACCAGATCAGGAACCTGCGGTGGGCGGTCGACTTCGATATACCGAAGCAGGGCGGCAGTTGGCGCCAGGCGCAGCCGCTGACCAGACCGTAGATGATTGCGGCGAACAGACGGGGGGCGGGCCCGGCCGCTACGCGGCCGGGCCCGCCGATCAGGCGTCGGCGTCGGTGTAGTCGGCGATGACGTCGAGTGTCGAGTCGACGAGTTGAGCTGGGTGTTGAGGTGTTTGATCCACCGGCCTTTGGGCTGGAAGGCCGCGTGCGGGGCGATGGTTCCGGTGATGAACCGGCGGATCTCGGTGAGCTTGCCCCGGATGATCGCGATCTCGTATGCCTGGAGTTCGGCGGGGTCGGCGCAGAACTTGTAGCCGTCCTTCTTCGTCCAGATCAGCGGCGGCCAGCGGTGATGATGTTCCGCAGGCAGGCAAGCCCCGCGCGAGTCTGGTGAGGGGAGAGTTCGCTGGATCTGACCAGCTGGACAAAGGTCAGACCGGCCGGCCGGGCTTCGAAGAGCACGAACCGGACGGTGTCGGCGTGTCGCTGGGCGCCGGCGATCTGCGCTCGGAGGCACGGGCATCGGCTATTCACCCTGCAGGAGCTTGGCCAGTTCGCCGTCGACGTCGACCTTGCCGGTGTCCACGGCCGTCTCGATCCAGTCCAGCTTCGCCCTCACGCGTGCGACGTTCTCGTGCACGATCACGATTTCGTCGTCGCCGAGCTGGCGGTCGCGCATCCCGGGGACGCCCCGGCCGGCCGCGGCGACGAACGCATGGCAGGCGGTGACCAGGTCCAAGAACTCTACCGACCGGTCGATGTTGCGGATCGCGGGGGCGACGGGGCTGGTCTCCTCGAAGTGCTCGCGGGCCTGCCGACCCTGGTCGACCTGGGCCCGGTTGACCTGGTGGCGGGCCGTGTCGTCGCTCATGGCCCCTTGAAGGCGACGTCCGGCCTGCGCAGCAGGCCGGTGGCCACCTCGGCCGCGACGTGTTCGTCGCGGGTCAGCCCCTCGACAACCTTCACCTTGTCCGCCTTGGCGACCCGGGCGACGACCGCGGGGCGGCGCAGGAAGTCCGGGGCGACCGCGGCCGCGACCTGGTCCTCGCGGGTCAGTTCCTCCACGATTCGGACCTTGTCCTCGTCCCTGACCTGCGCGACCACCTCCGGCCGCCGCAGCAGGTCGCCGGTGACACGTTCCGCGACCTCGTCGTCCTTGGCGAGCGAGTGGATCGCGCTGACCTTCTCCTGCCCACACGGGCGGCGCACTCGAGGAACGCCTGACAGCGCCCCCTCGGCGGCCGCTATCAACGGTTCAGGCTCAAGACCATGCTGCGCGGCCTGGCCGCCGCCTCCCTCGCCGCCCCCGCCCCGCACATGCCGCGGAGAGCCTTCCTCTGTCCGAAGCCGTCGCTCGTCTGCCGGTGGGCACCGAGTCCCGCGTCGGCTACGACCGTGATGCCTTCCGCCACTGGAAGACCGGGGACGATCCGGCCGACGGCTGCCTCACACGCAGCAGGTCCTGCTTTCCGAGGCCGTCGAACCGCCCACGGTCGGGCCCCGTTGCCGCTTGTCGGGCGGGAGCTGGTGGTCGTTCTACGACCAGGCCTGGGTGACATGCGCATCCGGCCTCGATATTGACCACCTCGTATCCGTAGCCGTGACGAATTGAATTGGAATCTTCTCAGTTCACGACGTCAACGGCATGCCGTCGACAACCGACCGTTTGACACGGCACCCGCGCTCGCACGGTGCCGTGCCACGAGACCTTTCGTCTCGTGCGGTCTGAGCTTTCTCGGGGGAAACCCCATCCCGGTTCGGGGCTTCCCCGGAGTGTGCTGCGGTGTCCGCAGCCCTAGCGTGCGGACATGTCAACTTCCCGACGTATCAAGGCGTTCGCGGCCGGCGCAGCGGTGCTCGCCGCCACCGCGACGACCACCGCAATCACCGCCGAGCCGAATCCGTTGGCCCGCTTCCATGGCCAGCATGTCGACTGGCACGCCTGTGCCCTCGGTGCCGACGACGAGCTCGGTCAGGGCCTGGACGCCGCGGGCGCCGACTGCGCGGACATCACCGTGCCGCTCGACTACGCCGACCCCGGCGGTCGCACGATCACCATCGCCCTGTCGCGCCTGAAGGCCACCGAAACCGCCCACCGCATTGGCCCGCTCCTGCTCAACGACGGAGGACCGGCCGGCCCCAGCTTCCACATGCCACTGACCAAGTCGGAGGTGATGGGAGCAGTTGCCGACCGCTACGACCTGATCGGCATGGACCCGCGCTTCGTCGGCCGGAGCACCCCGCTGGACTGCGGCTGGGACCTCGGATCGGCCCCCCTGCGCTCGGCGGGCGCCGACCGGACGGCATTCCGCCAGGAGGTCACCGTCGCCCGCGACCTGGCCAGGCAGTGCGAACGCGCCCACGGCGACGTGCTGCCGTACGTCACCACCCGCAACACCGCTCGCGACATGGACGTCATCCGCGCGGCCCTCGACGAGGACGCCCTTTCCTACCTCGGATACTCCTACGGCAGTTACCTCGGTGAGGTCTACACACAGCTCTTCCCAGGCCGCACGGATCGCATGGTGCTCGACGGCGTCATGTCCCCGGAGTTCTACAACCAAACTCTGCTGCGCGGCGCCGAAGCGACCAACGAGGCGGCCTTGCGCACCTGGGCGTCGTGGGCCGCCGCACGACACGGCACCTACGGGCTGGGCGCCACGCGCACTGAGGTCCTGGCGGCAGTCGGGCACATCCTTGACGCAGCGGCGCAGCAGCCTCTGCGGATCGGCAAGACGTACCTGCTGGACGAGCACGTCCTGCCTGCCGTCCTCATCGGCGGCCTCGGCAGCGACCTCGACAAGCCGCGCGCCAGCCTGGCCGCGACCGTCGGCCTCATGGCGCGCGCCGCGGAAGGGGAACCGGTCGTGCCGTCCGAAGCGCTCGCCGGGCAATTGGAGGTCCTGCTGACCGGGGCAGGCTCGGCCCCCGCCAGCCAGATGACCGCGATCATCTGCGGCGACGTGGCCGAGCGGCGCGGCGTTGGCAACTACTGGCGCGCGGTCCAAGTTTCCCGTGAGCGGTTCCCCGTCGCAGGGCCGCTGGCCGGCAACATCACTCCCTGCGAGTTCTGGGACCGGCCCGCCGAGGCGCCGACCGCCCTCGACAACGACGTCCCCGCCCTGCTCGTCGCCGCCACCGGTGACCCCCGCACCGTCTACGCCGGCGCCGAGGACGTGCGTGAGCAGTGGCCGAGCTCCCGGCTGCTCACCATGGACGGCGCTCGCCAGCACGGCCCGTACGGCGAGTACGGCAATGCCTGCATCGACGAGCGTGTCAACGACTACCTCCGCACAGGACGACTTCCCGCACACGACCTGACCTGCCAGGCGTAACCCTGGCGACGTCCTCGACGACGCGCACGGGGCCGGCGGCGCCGAGGACGCACACCGAGACCGGCCTTGGAAAGTATCGCGTTAAGTGGGCTTTTTGGTGTTGATTTTTGATGGACACTCTTACCTGCTTTGCCGCATTCATCAACAACGCGCACAGCCTGAAGTGCCTGGAAGTTCCGCACTGGCGAGGATCAAAGGGGCGGGCTGGCATCGGGAAGGCCGGAAGAGTTCCCCTTCAGGACCGTTGCCCGGTCGCGACGTCGCTCGCGGCCACGTCGTCGGCGGCTGACCGGTGACCCGGCCGAGCGCGGAGGAGGCGGCGCGGACGGCGAGTGAGCGTCTTGTGACACAACATCTTCACTCAATGCGCGAGAATTGTGCCTGCTATTTGTATCTTGTTCCGCGAAACCCCATACCTGCTGGAAGGCTGCGGGATGACCTACGACGAACTGGCCACGACGGGCTCCGGCCTGTCCCTGTTCGGCATCGCATTGGGCCAGACCTGGCTGGTAGCGGTTGCCTTCGCGCTCACGCTCGGAGGCGCGCTTCTGGTCAGGGCTACGTTCCGGCGGGGCAAGAGCGCAAATGAGGCGTAGGTCCGGGGTCGTCCGCAGCCGGGCGGGGCAGGCCCCACCTTGTCCACCCGGGGCGCGGTACGTTCCCGTGGGCGTGAAGGGAGCGCTCGGCGGACTGCCCTTCGTGGCCGTCGTGGGCTGGGCGATCTGGCATCTGCTGCAGCTCACCGCCTGGCGCGACAGCACCGATTCGAGTTTGGCCGCCGTTTGGCTGGTGTCGTTCCTCCTGCTCTGGTGGCTGCCCGTGTGCTGGCTGGAGCGTGCGGCCACGGTCACGGACTCCGAGCGGCAGGACCTTGACGGTCTGCGCGTCACGGTCCAGATTCCCGTCTACAACGAGGATCCCCGGGCGCTGCGCGCATGCCTGGCGTCCGTGTTCGCCCAGTCTCACCGTGTGCAGCGGGTGCGTGTCGTCGACGACGGCTCCGTCGACGGCACGACAGGCGAGCCACTGCTGTACCACGCCGAACGTGCCTACCTTCATCACCACGCCGAAAGGCTCGGCATCGAGGCGACCTGGGACCGCACTCCCAACCGCGGCAAACGGTGGGCACAGATGCACGTGCTGGCCGAGGACGATGCCGACGTCTTCGTGACCCTCGACAGTGACTCCGTTCTGGACGAGCACGCGGTGGCGGAGGGCTTGAAGCCGTTCGCCGATCCGCGGGTGAAGTCCGTGGCGGGTCTCATCGTTCCGCTCAACGTGAAGACCAACCTCCTGACCCGGCTCACCACGGTGCTGTACGTGCCCTTCACCCGGGGTCTGCGCAGCGCCCAGTCCGTGCTCGGATCCGTTCTCATCAACTCCGGCACGCTCGCCTTCTACCGGGCCGACGTCGTGCGCAAGCACGCCGGAGTCTACGAGCGGGAGTCCTTCCGCGGCGTTCCGATGCAGATGAACGACGACTCCATGCTGACCATGTACGCGCTCCTGGAGGGCCGGACGGTGCACCAGCCCTCCGCCGTGTGCTTCACCCTCGTACCGGATCGGGCACGGCACTACTTCCGTCAGCAACTTCGCTGGATGCGCGGCACCACCGTGCGGCACCTGTGGTGGCTGCGGCACATGCCGCTGCGCTCGCTGGCCTTCTGGATGCCCGTGGTCGAGTACGCCCACCTCATCCTGGCCCTCCTGGTGCCCGTCGCTGTCCTCGGAACCCCGGAGCTGCGTGGGCAGTGGGGGGCACTGGCCCAATACACGCTGATTATCGGCTGTGCCATGAATTACCTCATCAGCCTGCGCCTGTTCGCCATTCGGAGAACTGACGAGACGCTGCCACATCAGGTCCTGATGTTCGTACTCTCCCCCGTAGCCGGACTGTGGCGGCTGATGGTGCTCCGCCCCCTGTACCTGTATGCCATGGCCACCTGCTGGCAGATCGGCAACTGGGGGACCCGCACCCGGGTGGAGGTGTGTGTGGACCCCGCCCGGTGATCTATGAGCTGGGGACGGCGACAGGGACGATGGCAAGGGGGGCATCGGCACTCCTGTCGAGTGCCTTCGGCTACAGCACTCGAACACGGCGGAGGCCCTATTCGGCGGTCGGCTCCCGATCCAAGTACGCCCTCACCGCCACCGCCACCGCCACCGCCACCGGCGGCTCCGCCTCGGCCCGCGGCCGGAGTGCCGGCAACGCCCGGCCGCTCCAGCCACTCACCCACAGCGCCCCTGCCTGCAGGACCTGCTCGGCCTCGGCGATGCGCTGCGGATCGGTGGTGTGCTTCACGATCTGGTCGTACTGCTGGCGAATCAGGCCCCAGTTGATCGTCTTGGTCGACAGCACCGCGCGAGGTTCGGCCACGTGTCGTCCTCCCCGGCCGCGTGCGCCCTTTTTCTCCGGTGGGTTCTTCTCCCCGGGACCTGACGGTTGCCTGCGGAGCGGGCCGGGTGAGTGCGCACAGCGCATCACGGTGCTGCCCGGTCCCTCGGGAATGCCGAATCGCTTCTTCGCGGAAGTCGTTGCGAAGGCCGCTCTGGGATGGGTGTGGCATCACAGCCGAGCCTGATGCGTCTATCCGTACTCGGCACCGCATTTTTGCACCGACGGCCACATTGAGTGTGACTGCCCAGCGACGTCAACGGGGAGCGCTTGGAGCTGACGCCGCCGTGACAGGCGCCAGCGCGGACGGCCCGGGGGCACGAGGCTGTCGTTCGGGCGAGGGAAGCGGCCGCGGAGATCCCCGCCCGGCATCTGTACCGGCGTTCGCTGGCCCGACAGCATGCGGCAGTGGGTGCCCTGCCGGATGTTTGAACGGCGGGCTCAGCCGGTGGCGGCACCGGTTTTGCGCCCATGGCCATGGAGCTGGACGATCCCGGTTTCCATCACAGCGTGCTGGCCGACTTTCGCCACCGTCTCGCTGAAGACGACCGTGCTGACCGCCTCCTTGACTTCGCGCTGGTCCGTCTCAAGGAGGCCGGGCTGGTGCGCGAGCGCACCATGCAGCGCACCGATTCCACCCATGTCCTGGCCCCGGGGCGCGACCTGACCCGGCTGGAGCTGATCACCGAGGCGGTCCGCGCCGCGCTCGAAGAAGGCGCCGGTACCTCCCCTCACCTGCTCGACGAGCTGGTCGACGAGGACTGGGGGATCCGCTACGGCCGGCCGGTCCGCCTGGGCAAGAACCCCACCAAGCCCGAGATCAGGACCCTCGCCACCGGAAACGACGCGGTCCGGCTCCTTGAACACCTCTACCGGCACGGAACAGACCACCCGCCCGGCCCGCGCATCCAGGCCCTGCGCCAGATCACGGTGCAGAACTACCACTGTGACCCCGCGGGGCACCTGCGCCGGCACACCTCCGAACAGCCAGGTCCTGCCCGGCATCCAAACCCGCCTGGCCTGCCGCGGACTCCTGCCCGCCGAACACCTGATCGATGCCGGCTACACCTCCCTGCCCCCACCTGGAAAAGGCCACCCGGGAACACCAGGTCACCGTCTGTGGGGCACTGCGGAGCAACCCCACCCACCAACACCGCCGAAACGAGGGCTTCGCCCGGGACGGCCTCCACATCGACTACGAGCGCCAGCAGGCCACCTGCCCCCAGGGCCGGGTCAGCCAGGGCTGGCACGGTCCCTACCCGGCCTCCTCACTCACCGCGGCCCCGCTGATCGTGGCCCGGTTCACCAAGGCCAGTGCCGTCCCTGCCCGGCCCGCGCCCAGCGCACCACCACCGCCGACAGCGCCCGCACAGTGGGCCTTCCCCCACGAGAACTCCGCGACCTGCAACTCCGCGTCCGCACCGAGCAACAGACCCCCGAGTGGAAGGCCCGCTACGCGGTCCGCTCCGGAGTGGAGGGCGCGGTCAACGAGTTCGCCCACGGACACGGCATGCGCCGCTGCCACTACCGAGCCAGGGGAGGGCCCACGTCCAGCACATCGAGCGCCTCAGCGGATTGCCACCGACCGAGGACACACCTACGCCCCGCCGACCGACTGCCTTCCAGAACTACCTCGACCAGCGCGAGATACCCTGGCCGAAGTCCTGGCGAACCCTGGGCACCTGACCTCGGCAACTCCAAGATCCCCAACAGAGTCAAGCTAACGCAATGGATATGGGTTTCTCTTACGTAAGGTCGGGCGTGTGCCAGCGGTCGTCGCTCTCGTCCGGAAGTCCCAAGGTGACGCTGCGGGAGCCCGGACAGAAGCCTACGAAAGAGTGTTCCCAGCTCTCCCCGGGCCAGTGGTATGTCACACGGCCCTCGGCGGGACGGTACTGGGCCGTGTACACCGTACCCAACCACTCGTCGTACGCGCATTGGTACAGCGGCGGTCGTAGCATCGCTGCGGCATCGATACCCGCCGCCTGAATGGCGGCCAGCCGTGTCTGTGTCCGGGTGGTTCGTTCCTGCTTGTCCGGCACCGGCAGGTGCTGGTGGTTGGCGGCGCAGGAGTCCGGCGTCTCCGTCAGCGGGATATCGGGTCCGACGTAGACCGTCACGGTCCGGTTCGGGTCGACGAGGGTGACGTTCTGCGGGATCGCTATGGGCAGGGTGCGCAGCCTGCCCAGCGCTTCGTCGACGGTCCGGCAGGTCTCCAGGAGATAGCGCAGCACGAGGGGAATGGCGAATCCAGGCCCGTGAACGAACCGTCCGCCGAAGGTGAGCGACACCGCGAGACCGGAGTCGTTCATGCCGTCCAGCAGACCCCATCCGGCTTCCTGCATACCGATCACAGGGCGGAGGAAGCGGGAGAAGACGATGGTGCCTTCACAGTGTTCGGGGGCGAAGTCGTAGTTTCTGAGCAAAGTACCCTTACGGCCGATCTGAGTGCAGCCGGAGAAGAACGGCCGCACCGCTGCCATGGTGAGAAGCGTCCTGGCTTCGGGGGAGGTCAGTTGGTCGGCAAGCCGGTCGAGTGCCGGAACCAGCTCAGGCATGTACTCCTCGAACAGCCGCCGGGCGCGGGCCGCGCCCTCAGGCGTCTGGCCCTCCTCGGTCAGCCAGTTCTCCGCGCTCACCATTGCCGGCCGGACGCGTTCGGCCCACTGTCCGTCGCCACCGTCACCGATCTCGATGGCATGGAACGTCTTGACGTATTCGCTCATGACGTAGGACTCAACTCTCTCTATGGCCCTCATTTCAATACCTGCGGGCGCCGCCTGCAGATGAGTGCGCAACCGAGGTGCGGAAGGCTCCTTGGATGTCGTCGCGTATCTCCCAGCTGATCCGCAGGCGGCGGAACCAGTGCGGGTGGCCGAAGACACATTCCACGCTCCAGTGCTGGGTGCCGATTCCGGAGCCGCGCTCGGTGATACGGCGGGAGATCAGCGGCTACACGCCAAAGTCCCGGATCAGGCGGCGGTACTTGTCGTTGCGGTTGCCGCCGGTCAGGGTGGCGGCGAGCGGAATGCCGGTGGCGTCGGCGATCCCATGCCCCCAATTGCCTGAAGTTCGCCTAGGACGACCGGCCAGACGTGGTCGGCACTTCTCGGCCGTGCTGAAGGGGCGGGACCCGATGTCACTGGTGATCGCGGTCGGGCAGCGCGGTGACTTCCCGCGATTCCGGGTGGTTTTGGGTCGTATCCGGTTGGCCAGGATCGCGTCGGGCCGCCCGCGCACCCGGCCGGGCAAGGTCACGCCGACAAGGCGTAAGGATTCCTCACGGACCGCACCCATCTGCGCGAACGCAGTATGCGGTGCACGATCCTGGAGAAGCGTGACCAGATCGCCAACCGCGAGGATGAAGCTCCCACGATGGCCAGCCGCCGAAGTCTGACAAAGCCGACTACAAAGAGCGCCACGCGGTGATGTGCAGAATCAATCGCCTCACACGCCACCGCGCGGCCGCCACGAGATACGACAAGTCCGCCATCCACTACGAGGCGATGGTGCTGGTCGCAGCCCTCAACAAGTGGCTGTGACCAGCACTTCCGAAGGGCACCCTAGCCTCGCGCTTTCATGAAGCGGGCTGTCCGGCAGGTGGTCAGGAAAGCAGAAAGTGCCTCTGACCAGCAAGAATGAGGATTGTCGAGGTCCTTGTT
>NZ_JBIRNE010000003.1:0-1269 GCF_044331465.1 Streptomyces sp. NPDC017225
GTTGATAGGCCGGATCTGGAAGCACCGCAAGGTGTGGAGGTGACCGGTACTAATAGGCCGAGGGCTTGTCCTCAGTTGCTCGCGTCCACTGTGTTAGTTCTGAGACAACGAACAGTTGTCGGCTTTCGAGCTGAACAGACAATTAAAGAGTGTGCTTGTTCGCTCGAAACCATTAGGGTTTCGGTGGTCATAGCGTAGGGGAAACGCCCGGTTACATTTCGAACCCGGAAGCTAAGCCTTACAGCGCCGATGGTACTGCAGGGGGGACCCTGTGGGAGAGTAGGACGCCGCCGAACAATCTTTGGAAAGGACCCCTGGTCCCCAGCGTTCAGCTGGGGACCAGGGGTCCTTTCGTTTTTCCAGGGCGCACCGGGTACCCGGCTGCGTGAGAATGACTTGTAGTGCCGAAGACAGGAGTCACCGATGTCCACCAACTCTCCCGACGACCGACCGGAGCGCGACCAGCGGCGACGGGACAGTGGGGACCGTGGTGACCGGAGCGGTCAGCGCGGCGACCGTGGGGGGTTCCGCCGCGACAGCCGTGGAGATGACCGCGGTGGGCAGCGCGGTGGCTTCCGTCGTGACGACCGTCGTGACGACAGCCGTGGCGGTGGCGGATACGGGCGTCGTGACGACCGTGACCGCGGGCCGCGTCGTGACGACCGGGGTGACCGTCCCTCGTTCCGCCGTGACGACCGCGGTGGCGATCGCCCCCCCTTCCGTCGTGACGACCGCGGTGACCGTCCCTCGTTCCGCCGTGACGACCGGAGCGGCGACCGTCCCCCCTTCCGCCGCGACGACCGAGGTGAGCGGGGTGGCTTCGGCCGGCGTGACGACAGCCGTGGAGATGACCGCGGTGGGCAGCGCGGTGGCTTCCGTCGTGACGACCGGCGGGATGACCGTCGTGACGACCGCCGTGACGACAGCCGTGGCGGTGGCGGATACGGGCGTCGTGACGACCGTGACCGCGGGCCGCGTCGTGACGACCGGGGTGGTGACCGTCCGTCGTTCCGGCGTGACGACCGTGGTGAGCGTGGTGACCGGGGTGATCGTCCCTCGTTCCGCCGCGATGACCGGGGTGGCGAGCGTCCGTCGTTCCGGCGTGACGACCGTGGTGAGCGTGGTGACCGGGGTGATCGTCCCTCGTTCCGCCGTGACGACCGGGGTGGCGAGCGTCCGTCGTTCCGGCGTGACGACCGTGGTGAGCGTGGTGACCGGGGTGATCGTCCCTCGTTCCGCCGCGATGACCGGGGTGGCGAGCGTCCGTCG
>NZ_JBIRNE010000003.1:1368-269752 GCF_044331465.1 Streptomyces sp. NPDC017225
GTTCCGTCGTGACGACCGCGGTGACCGTGGTGGTTTCCGGCGTGACGACAACCGCGGTGAGCGCGGCGGCTTCGGCCGGCGTGACGACAGTCGCGGTGGCGACCGCGGTGGGTTCCGTGGCCGGGACGACCGGGGCGGGCGACCCGGTGGTTTCCACGGGCGTGACGACCGGCACGGCGGTGGTGGCCGATTCCGCGAGGAGCGGGACCGGGACCGCGAGCCGATCAAGCGCCTGCCGATCCCCGAGGAGGTCACGGGCGACGAGATCGACAAGGACGTACGGCAGGAGCTGCAAAGCCTGCCCAAGACGCTCGCGGAGGACGTCGCCAGGAACCTGGTGATGGTCGCGCGGCTGCTCGACGAGGACCCGGAGGCGGCGTACGGCTACTCCAAGGTGGCCCTGCGTCTGGCGTCCCGCGTCGCCGCCGTACGGGAGGCGGGCGGGTTCGCCGCGTACGCCAACCAGAAGTACAGCGAGGCGCTGGCCGAGTTCCGGGCCGCGCGGCGGATGACCGGCTCTGTCGAGCTGTGGCCGGTGATGGCCGACTGCGAGCGCGGGCTCGGCCGGCCGGAGAAGGCGCTGGACATGGCGGGCGCCCCCGAGGTGCACAAGCTGGACAAGGCCGGTCAGGTCGAGATGCGGCTCGTCGCGGCCGGCGCCCGGCGGGACATGGGGCAACTGGAGGCGGCCATCGTGACGCTGCAGAGCCCCGAGCTGGCCTCCAACTCCGTGCAGCCCTGGACCCCCCGTCTGCGGTACGCCTACGCCGACGCGCTGCTGGCCGCCGGCCGGGAACGGGAGGCGCGGGAGTGGTTCGCCAAGGCCGTGGAGTCCGACCGGGACGGCAGCACGGACGCCTCCGACCGGCTCGCCGAGCTGGACGGCGTGGAGTTCATGGACGCCCTTGACGAGCATGAGGGTGACAGCGACGTAGCGAGCTCTTCCGCCGACGACGCGGACGAGAACGAGAACGAGAAGGCCGACGCCGACGGCGAGGGCGAGAAGGACTGACGTCCGTCACATGACGACGAAGGGGCGGGACCGGCACACGGTCCCGCCCCTTCGTCGTGCCGTGTCACAGGTCCAGCGCGCGCAGTACCAGGCCCGAGGCCGGCTTCGGGCCGAAGGACGTCGACTTGCGGGGCATCGTGACGCCCTGCTGGGCCAGCTCGCGGACGACCTCCTCGCGGACCGGGTGCATCAGTACGGCCGTACCGCCGTCGCGTTCCGCCTTCGCGACGGTCGCCGCCGTGTCGTGGATGTAGGAGATGTGGGCGGCGGAGTCGTCCGGGACGTGCCAGACGTGGGCGAGGAGCGTGGCGTGCAGGACCGTGGCGTCCAGGGTGCGCCAGGCCTCGGGCCGGTCGGTGGGGACCGTGCGTGCCAGCAGGCCGGGGTCCGGCCGGTCGACGAGGTGGAACGCGCCGTCACCGGCGAGCAGGAAGGCGTTGCTCGCCTCGGCTTCCCTCGCAAGGGCGTCCATGGAATCTGCCAGCGGCGTGTCGAGACGGCGGACACGGAAGTGGCCGTCCAGGGCGGACACGGCGTCGCGCACCGGGAGGTCGTGCAGCAGACGGTGGATGGCGCGGACACGCAGTGGGTAGCGGGCCGTGTCGACCAGGAGGACGAGGCCGTGGTCCCAGGGGCTGGGGGAGGGGTGCTCCGTGCGGAGCGTGCGGTAGGTCGCCCAGCGGTGGTGGCCGTCGGCGATGAGGGCCTGGTGCCGGGCCAGCTCGGACCGGACGCGGTCCAGCTCGGCGGGGTCGGTCACCGACCACAGGCGGTGGCGGAAGCCGTCCTCCGTGGTCGTCGCGAGAAGCGGCGGCCGCTCGGCGGTGCGTTCCACGAGAGTGCTCGTGGCCGTCGTGGCGCCGTCGCCGCGGTAGGTGAGGAGCAGGGGTTCGAGGTTCGCCGAGGTGGCACGCATGAGCGCCGCGCGGTCGGCGACGACGTGCGGCATGACGTCCTCGTGCGGCAGGACGACCTGCTCCGAGGGGTCCGACACGCGCAGGGCGCCGATGATGCCGCGTTGCAGCATGCCCGCGCCGTCGCGTTGTTCGTAGACGTACAGACCCGGTTCGGGATCGGCGGTCAGGACGCCCTCGGCCATCCAGCGCCGCAGGGTGCGGGCGGCCTGGTCGTTGCGCGCCTCGGGCGTGGCGGCCTGGGGCAGGATCAGACGGACGATGTTGTGCGGGTCGGCCGACTCGAGGTGGAGCAGGCCGTCGGGGCGGACCACGACGTCGTAGGGCGGGGACGTCACGGCGGCCAGGCCGCCAACCCGGTCCGGGTCGTAGCGGAGGCCTCGGAACGGGGTGAGTTCCAGGCCCCGGCGCGCCGTTGCTTCCGGGTGACCTGCAGTGTTCATCCCGGCATCGTACGTGTGTCAGTGGCATGGGGGATGATCGGGGGAAAGCCGTCGAACGAGGAGCGATGCCACATGAGCCGGAGCGTCAGGACGAGGCCCGAGGGCAGTGGGCGGGGCCTGAGCGAGGCGTACGACACGGCGCTGCTCGACCTGGACGGCGTGGTGTACGCCGGGGGAAAGGCGATCGCTCACGCGGTCGACTCGCTCACCACGGCACACGCGGGCGGCATGCGTCTGGCGTACGTCACGAACAACGCGCTCCGGACTCCCGAAACGGTGGCCGAGCACCTGACCGAGCTGGGCATACCGACGGGTGCCGACGACGTCATCACGTCGGCGCAGGCGGTGGCCCGGCTGATCGCCGAGCAGGTGCCGTCGGGCGCGCGGGTGCTGGTGATCGGCGGCGACGGGCTGCGGGTGGCGCTGCGCGAGCGCGGCCTGGAGCCGGTGGAGTCGGCGGAGGACGATCCGGCGGCGGTGGTGCAGGGGTTCGGCGGGCCGGAGCTGCCGTGGGGGCGATTCGCGGAGGCCTGTTACGCGATCGCGCGCGGCGTGCCCTGGTACGCCTCCAACACCGACCTGACGATCCCGGGCGCCCGGGGCATCGCACCGGGCAACGGGGCGGCGGTGGAGGTCGTACGGATCGCCACCGGCGCCGATCCGCAGGTCGCGGGGAAGCCGTTGCCTCCCATGCACCGCGAGACGATCCTGCGGACCGGCGCGCAGCGGCCGTTGGTGGTGGGCGACCGGCTGGACACGGACATCGAGGGCGCGTTCAACGGGGAGGTCGACTCGCTGCTCGTCCTGACCGGCGTGACCGACGGGGCACAGCTGCTGGCGGCGCCGCCGCGGCACCGGCCGACGTATGTCGACGCCGATCTGCGCGGGTTGCTCACCGCGCAACCGGAGGTCACGGGTGAAGGGGACGGGAGCGGAGGATTCCGCTGCGGCGGCTGGAAGGCCACGGCGGGCGAGGAGCGGCTGGAGCTGGAGGGAGACGGCGCGGCGCTCGACGGCCTGCGTGCGCTGTGCGCGGCGGCCTGGACGGCGGGCGGGGAGGCAGGGTGCGAGCTGGACCCGGGGAAGGCGTTGGCGCGACTGGGATTGTGAGCCACCGTGCGGGGAAGGTGCCCTGCCGCGGGCGGAGCGAGAGACGACCCCGAGGGCGCCCTCAGGACGTCGCCAGGGCGCCCCTAGGACATCCCCCAGGGCGTCCTTGGGACTGGGAAGATCCTTGGGATCGTGATCGATTGGCAGGGTAGGCTAACCTAACCGGGTGTTGGTCGACAGTCCCCCCGAACAGCGCGCGGAGACCGCCCCCGCGCCGCCCCCGAAGCGCCGCGTCCTACGTGCCGTCGGGCTGCCCGTCGCCGCGGCTGCCCTGGTGCTCATCGCGTTGACGAGCATCGCGATCGGCGCGAAGGACCTGTCTCTGGCACAGGTCTGGCACGGCCTGTTCCACGACTCGGGCACGTACGGCGACATCGTGGTGGGCGAGCGGCTGTCGCGGACCGTGCTCGGTCTGCTCGCCGGTGCCGCGCTCGGTCTCGCGGGAGCCGTGCTGCAGGCGCTCACCCGCAACCCGCTGGCCGATCCCGGGCTGCTCGGCATCAACGCGGGTGCCTCGGCGGCGGTCGTCACGGCCATCAGCTTCTTCGGCGTCACCTCGCTGACCGGGTACGTGTGGTTCGCCTTCGCGGGCGCGGCGGGGGTCGGCGCGCTGGTCTGGTTCCTGGGCGGCAGCCGGGGGGCCACGCCGGTACGGCTGGTGCTGGCTGGCACCGCGATCAGTGCCGCGCTCTTCGGCTACCTCCAGGCCGTGATGATCATGGACGACGCGGCGCTGGGCAGGATGCGTTTCTGGACGGTGGGGTCGCTCTCGTCGGCGACGAACGGCACCATCAAGGAGGTGCTCCCGTTCTTCGTGGCGGGCACTGTCCTGGCCCTCGCGCTCTCCCGGCCGCTGAACGCCATGGAGATGGGCGACGACACCGCCAGGGCGCTCGGCGCCAACCTGAACCGCACCCGGGCGCTGTCCATGCTCGCCGCGACCGTGCTGTGCGGGGCCGCGACCGCCGCCTGCGGGCCGATCGTGTTCGTCGGGCTGATGGTGCCGCACATCGTCCGCTCCTTCACCGGACCCGACATGCGCTGGATCCTGCCGTACGCGGCGATCCTGTCGCCCGTGCTGCTGCTGGGCGCGGACGTCCTCGGCCGGATCGTCGCCCGGCCCTCGGAGCTCCAGGTCGGCATCGTCACCGCGGTCCTGGGCGGGCCGGTCTTCATCTATCTCGTACGACGGCGGAGGACGGCCCAGCTGTGAAGAACGGGAAAACCGGGAAGGCCGTGAAGGCCACCCGAGCCGTGCGGAGCCCGGGCGGGCTCTCGTTCCGCCTCGACATCCGGACCGTGGCCGTCGTCGTCCTGCTGCTGGCCGTCGCGCTCGCCGCGAGCGTGGTGCTGATCGGCACCGGCGACTTCCCGATACGGGCAGGCGATGTGCTGAAGACCCTGGTCGGCGAGGGCAACGCGGGTCAGGAGTTCATCGTCAACGAACTGCGGCTGCCGCGGGTCCTGGTCGGACTGCTGGTCGGCGCCGCGCTCGGGGTGGGCGGTGCGCTGTTCCAGGCCATCTCGCGCAACCCGCTCGGCAGTCCGGACGTGCTCGGCCTCGGGCAGGGCGCGACGGCCGGCGCCCTCACGATGATCGTCCTGTTCTCCGGCAGCTCGGCCCAGGTCACCGTCGGTGCCCTCGTGGGCGGCCTGGTGACCGGCCTCGCCATCTATCTGCTCGCCTGGAAGCGAGGCGTGCACGGTTACCGACTGGTCCTGGTCGGTATCGGTATGTCCGCGATCGTCACGGCGGTCAACGGTTACCTGCTCACCCGGGCCGACATCGTCGACGCCTCCCGCGCCGTCGTGTGGATGACCGGTTCCCTCAACGGCCGCGACTGGGACCACGTCTGGCCCCTGCTCGCGCTGTGCGCCGTGCTCGTTCCGCTCGTTCTCACCAACGGGCGGGCGCTGCGGATGATGGAGATGGGCGACGACATCTCGTACGCCCTCGGAGTACGTGTCGAGCGCGTGCGGGCGCTGCTCATGGTGGCCGCCGTGCTGCTCACCGCCGCCGCCACGGCCGCCGCGGGGCCGGTCAGCTTCGTCGCGCTCACCGCGCCGCAGCTCGCCCGGCGCCTGACCCGTTCGCCGGGTCCCAACCTGCTGCCGTCCCTCTGCATGGGCGCCGCCCTGCTGGTCAGCGCCGACTGGATCTCGCAGCGGGCCTTCGGCGCCGACCAGTTGCCCGTCGGTGTGGTCACCGGCGTCCTCGGCGGCGTCTACCTGCTGTGGCTGCTGGTCACCGAGCGGAAGGCGGGCCGGATATGAGCGCCGGAACGGGTGTCCGCAGCGGGCTGAACAACCAAAGGAGCAACGTGAACCGCCTGACCGCCGAGAACGTCACCCTCGCCTACGACCAGCGTGTCATCGCGGAGAAGCTGTCGGTGGAGATACCCGACAACTCCTTCACCGTGATCGTCGGCCCGAACGCGTGCGGCAAGTCCACCCTGCTGCGGGCCCTGTCGCGGATGCTCAAGCCCACCCATGGCCGCGTGCTGCTGGACGGGTCGGTCATCCAGTCGATGCCCGCCAAGCATGTCGCGCGGACCCTGGGCCTGCTGCCGCAGTCGTCCATCGCGCCCGACGGCATCACCGTCGGCGACCTCGTCGGCCGGGGCCGCTACCCGCACCAGGGGATCCTGCGCCAGTGGTCGACCGAGGACGAGCGGGTCGTCCAGGAGTCGATGGCCCAGACCGGCATCTCCGACCTGGCCGAGCGCTACGTCGACGAGCTCTCCGGCGGTCAGCGCCAGCGCGTGTGGATCGCCATGGCGCTCGCCCAGCAGACCCCGCTGCTGCTGCTCGACGAGCCGACGACGTACCTGGACATCCAGCACCAGATCGACGTCCTCGACCTGTGCGCGGAACTCCACGAGGAGCAGGGCCGCACGCTCGTGGCCGTCCTGCACGACCTCAACCACGCCGCCCGCTACGCCACTCACCTCATCGCCCTGCGCGACGGCGAGATCATCGCCGAGGGCGCGCCGAAGGACATCGTCACGGCCGGACTCGTCGAGCGCGTCTTCGGGCTGCGCTGCCAGGTCATCGACGACCCGGAGACGGGTACGCCGCTGGTGGTGCCGGCCGCGCGCAAGGCACGGGGCGCGGGCGACTCCCGGCTCGAGAAAGCGGGCCGGCAGGCGGGTGAGAAGGTGTCGGCTACAGAAGCTTCCTGAGGCGGAAAAGGTCACGCAGGCCCGCCTCCAGCTTCACCCGGCCCGAACCCCAGGCCTTGGCGAAGTTCAGCTCGCCGTCGACCAGGGCCACCAGATCGTCGCCGGTCATCGCCAGCCTGATCTCGGCCTTCTCGCGCGGCGGCCCCTCGAGGGTCTCGCGTACGTCGATGCGGCCGTCCGCCATGCGTCCGGCGAAGGTCACGTCCAGGTCGGTGATGTGACAGCTCACCGAGCGGTCCAGCTCGGTGGCCGACCGCGCGTCCCCTTCGGCACCCCGCATGTTGTCCGAGAGCTTTTCGAGTGCGGCGCGGCACTCCTCAGTCGTCGCCATCGGGACCGACCGTACCCCAGCCGTACGCGGTAGCGTCGGGGCATGAGCGACCCCGTACCGGAGCCCCAGGAGGCACAGGAGGCGCGCCCGGCGTACGAGCCAGCCGCGCCCGCCCCCCTGGGCGTTCCACGCGCCCCCACCGGAAACGCCGAGGTGGACGCCCGGCTGGCGCGGCTGGCAGACGCCGACCACCTGGCCACGGACGGACATGTCGAGGTGTACGAGGATGTACACCGGGGGCTGCGTGACGCGCTCACCGCGCTCGACGCCCGCCCGGGACCTCCGGGGCCCCCACGACCCCTCGAAAACAGGAGCTGAACCGAACGTGGCAGGAGTCGCACGTCGCCGTCTCGACGCGGAGCTGGTCCGCCGCAAGCTGGCGCGTTCGCGTGAGCACGCCAGCCAGCTGATCGCCGCCGGGCGGGTCGCCGTCGGCAAGACCGTCGCGACCAAGCCCGCCACGCAGGTGGAGACCGCCGCCGCGATCGTCGTGACCACCGACGACAGCGACCCCGACTACGTCTCGCGCGGCGGCCACAAGCTGGCCGGCGCCCTGGCGGCGTTCGTCCCGCAGGGGCTCGTCGTCGAGGGGCGCCGGGCGCTGGACGCCGGCGCCTCCACCGGAGGTTTCACCGACGTACTGCTGCGGTCGGGCGCCGCGCACGTCGTGGCCGTCGACGTCGGATACGGACAACTCGCCTGGTCTCTCCAGCAGGATGAACGCGTCACCGTCAAGGACCGTACGAACGTACGCGAACTGACGCCGGAAGCGATCGACGGGGAGCCCGTGGACCTTGTCGTGGGGGATCTGTCCTTCATCCCGCTAGGACTGGTACTGCCCGCGCTGGTGCGGTGCGCACGGCCGGACGCCGATCTGGTGATGATGGTGAAGCCGCAGTTCGAGGTGGGCAAGGAGCGGCTGGGCAGCGGGGGAGTGGTACGCAGCGCGCAGCTGCGGGCCGAGGCCGTGCGGACAGTCGCCCAGAAGGCCTGGGAGCTGGGACTCGGAGTGGCGGGGGTCACCGCCAGTCCGCTGCCCGGTCCCTCCGGGAACGTCGAGTATTTTCTGTGGCTGCGGGCCGGCGCCGACGTACTGGACCCGGCCGACGTTGACCGTGCAGTGGCGGAGGGGCCGAGTTGACACAGAACCGAGAGCGTACTGTTTTCCTGCTCGCCCACACCGGGCGTCCCGCGGCCATCCGCAGCGCGGAGCTCGTGGTCAAGGGGCTGCTGCTCGCCGGGATCGGCGTGCGCGTCCTGGAGGCCGAGGCACGTGATCTGCCGCTGCCCGACGAGGTGGAGCTGGCCGGGGAGGCCACCACGCAGTGCCTCGACGGGTGCGAGCTGCTCATCGTGCTCGGCGGTGACGGGACGCTGCTGCGCGGCGCGGAGTTCGCCCGCGCCTCCGGGGTCCCGATGCTCGGCGTCAACCTCGGCCGGGTCGGTTTCCTCGCGGAGGCCGAGCGCGACGACCTCGACAAGGTCGTCGACCGGGTGGTGAACCGGGCGTACGAGGTCGAGGAGCGGATGACCGTCGACGTCGCCGTGCACCGCAACGGCGACATCGTGCACACCGACTGGGCGCTGAACGAGGCCGCCGTGCAGAAGGCCGG
Organism: Streptomyces sp. NPDC017225; assembly: GCF_044331465.1. Lineage (NCBI taxonomy): Bacteria > Bacillati > Actinomycetota > Actinomycetes > Kitasatosporales > Streptomycetaceae > Streptomyces > Streptomyces sp. NPDC017225. Next base: position 9,974 of record NZ_JBIRNE010000003.1, read on the forward strand.
TGCCGAGAAGCTGCTCGAGGTCGTGCTGGAGATCGACGGCCGGCCGGTGACGGGATTCGGCTGCGACGGCATCGTGCTGTCGACGCCGACCGGGTCGACGGCGTACGCCTTCTCGGCCGGGGGGCCGGTGGTGTGGCCCGAGGTCGAGGCGCTGCTGATGGTGCCGATCAGCGCGCACGCGCTGTTCGCGAAGCCGCTGGTGACCTCGCCGGACTCGGTGCTCGCGGTGGAGGTGCTGCCGCACATTCCGCCGGGGGTGCTGTGGTGCGACGGGCGGCGGACGGTGGAGCTGCCGCCGGGGGCGCGGGTGGAGGTACGGCGGGGGGCGGTGCCGGTGCGGTTGGCGCGGCTGCACCACGCGTCGTTCACGGACCGGCTGGTGGCCAAGTTCGCGTTGCCGGTGTCCGGGTGGCGGGGGGCGCCGCACTAGCGGACTCGATGGGGTGGTTCGGTACCTCGCGGGCCGCGGGTGCGTCGTGGCTGGTCGCGCCCCGCGGCGCAGCCGCCATCAGCACAGTCCCGCACCCCTGAGGGCGTGCGCTCCCCGGGTGACACAGGCGGCCTGTGTGCGCTTCCCCGCTCGGACCTCGTATGGTCGTGTCCGTGCTTGAGGAGATGCGGATACGGTCGCTCGGAGTCATCGACGACGCCGTGGTCGAGCTGTCGCCCGGGTTCACCGCTGTCACCGGTGAGACGGGTGCCGGCAAGACGATGGTGGTCACCAGCCTGGGCCTGCTGCTGGGCGGACGCGCGGACGCGGCGCTCGTGCGGATCGGGGCGAAGAACGCGGTCGTCGAGGGACGGATCGCCGTGCCCGGGGACGCCGCGGTCGCCGTCCGGGCCGAGGAGGCCGGGGCCGAGCTGGACGACGGGGTGCTGCTGATCAGCCGTACCGTTTCCGCCGAGGGGCGGTCGCGCGCGCACCTGGGCGGGCGGTCGGTGCCCGTGGGGGTACTCGCCGAGCTGGCCGACGAACTGGTGGCCGTGCACGGGCAGACCGACCAGCAGGGCCTGCTCAAACTGTCCCGGCAGCGGCAGGCGCTGGACCGGTACGCGGGTGACGCGGTCGCCGGTCCGCTCGCCAAGTACGCCGGGGCCTACCGGCGGCTGCGGGCCGTCGCCACGGAGCTGGACGAGATCACCACGCGCGCGCGTGAGCGGGCCCAGGAGGCCGATCTGCTGCGCTACGGCCTCGACGAGGTCTCGGCGGTCGAGCCGCGCCCCGGCGAGGACGCCGAGCTGGCGGAGGAGGCGGAGCGGCTGGGCCACGCCGAGGCGCTCGCCTCGGCGGCCACGGCCGCTCACGCCGCCCTGGCGGGCAATCCGGAGGACCCCGAGAGCGTGGACGCGGCGACGCTCGTCGCGGGCGCTCAGCGGGCCCTGGACGCCGTGCGGTCGCACGACCCGGCGCTGGCCGCGCTCGCCGAGCGGATCGGCGAGGTCGGGATCCTGCTGCGCGACGTGGCCGGGGAGCTGGCGGGGTACGCCGACGACCTGGACGCCGACCCGCTGCGACTCTCGGCGGTCGAGGAGCGCCGGGCCGCGCTCACCGCGCTGACGCGGAAGTACGGCGAGGACGTCAGCGCCGTACTGAGCTGGGCCGAGCGGAGCGCCGCGCGGGTGACCGAGCTGGACGGCGACGACGAGCGGATCGGTGAGCTGACCGCCGAGCGGGACGCGCTCAGGGCGGAGCTGGGCGGGCTGGCGCAGGCACTGACGGACGCGCGCACGGAGGCTGCGGAGCGGTTCGCCGCCGCGGTGACCGCCGAGCTGGCCTCGCTCGCGATGCCCCACGCGCGCGTGTCGTTCGCGATCCGGCAGGCCGAGGATCCGGAGGGCGTGGAGGTCGGTGGACGCACGGTCGCGTACGGGCCGTCGGGCGCCGACGAGGTCGAGCTGCTGCTCGCCCCGCATCCGGGCACGCCGGCGCGACCGATCGCCAAGGGTGCGTCCGGCGGTGAGCTGTCGCGCGTGATGCTGGCCGTGGAGGTCGTGTTCGCGGGTACGGACCCGGTGCCGACGTACCTCTTCGACGAGGTCGACGCGGGTGTCGGCGGCAAGGCGGCGGTGGAGATCGGGCGGCGCCTGGCGCGGCTCGCGAAGAGCGCGCAGGTCGTGGTCGTCACGCATCTTCCGCAGGTGGCCGCGTTCGCCGACCGGCAGCTGCTGGTGGAGAAGACGAGCGACGGGTCGGTCACCCGGTCCGGCGTGAAGGTGCTGGAGGGCGAGGAACGGATCCGGGAGCTGTCCCGGATGCTGGCCGGCCAGGAGGACTCGGAGACGGCCCGGGCCCACGCGGAGGAACTGCTCGAGACGGCCAGGGCGGACGCGTAGGGGTCCGGTCCGGCCACGACACGGTGGCCGGAGCGGAACCGCCCGGCCCACCGGAACCGCCGCCCGGGCGGGCGCGACGCCGCGACGTTCGGTGCCGCCCCAGGTGCTCCGTGCGGGCCAGGCGCTTCGTGGGGGTCAGGTGCTCCGCGCGGCCCTTCGGCCGCCGACCAGGACGGCGGGGGCCCAGGCTGCTTGCGCGTGCCGGCGGCTCGGCGCTCCGCGGCGGGCCGCGATCGGTGGGCCCAGCGGGTTCCTCGGCGGTGCGGTGCCGTGCGGGCGTCCGGTGTAATGCCGTGCGGGCGTTCGGGGGAGGGCACTCGCCGGGGTCCCGTAGGGTGGCCCGATGATCGAGCGCGCCCGACGGACCGGCACCTCCTTCGTCCTCGCCGCCGCCCTCGCGCGGACCGGCCTGACCGCGCTGCGCGCCACGGCGCCGGGCCGCCGGGACCGCTGGGAGCGCGAGAACCAAGCCGGACGGACCGTGGACCTCTGCGCCGGACCCGCGTGCGCCGTGGCGGTGGCGGTGGGGACGGCGCGGGTACGGCCCGCCGCCGGCTTCGCCGTGCTCGCCGCCGGTGTCTGCGGGGCCTACGACGACGCGGTGGGCGCCGGGGATCCCCGGCGCGGGTTCCGGGCGCATCTGTCGGCACTGCGCAACGGTGAGGTCACCAGCGGGGCGGTGAAGCTGCTCGGCATCTCCGCGGCCGGGCTCGCCGCCGGCGCGGTGCTGAAGGAACGGCCGCTGGACAAGGTGCTCGCGGGCGTCGTCATCGCCGGGGCCGCGCATCTCGTCAACCTCGTGGACGTACGCCCGGGTCGGGCGGGTGTGTCGGTCCTCGCGCTCGGGGCTCCGGGGCTGCTGCGCGGGGGCCCCGGAGCGGAGGCGGCGGCCGCCGCCATGGGGTCCGCGTCGGCCGTACTGCCCGACGACCTCGCCGGGCGCACGATGCTCGGTGACACGGGAGCGCACGCACTGGGCGCGGCCCTCGGCGTCGCGGTGGTGGCCGGGAACGGCCGGGTGGGGCTCGCCGCGCACACTGTGGCACTCGTGGCCGCGGCGGTGTACGGGGAGAAGGTGAGCGAGGCGGCACGATCACTCGTGTGAGTGAACTGGCCCTGTCCCGTTGCCCGACGGCCCCCTTTCGTGAGGGTCATCGTTCCCGGAACACCCGTACGGCCTGGCATCCTTGACGGAGCAGCACGCCGGAAACCGCGCGGCGCGCCCTCTCCGCACCATCCTTCTGTACGTTCTTCGTGACCGTCCCCCGCCGAACCAGGAGTCCCCGGCCACGTGACCCCCGTGAGCAGCCACTCGCCGCACGGCCAGTCGCCGCTGCGCACCGTACAGGTGCTGGGCGGCGGCAACGCCGGCAGCAGCGCGCACGTGCGCTCCCTGGCCGCGGGGCTCGTCGCACGGGGCGTGAAGGTGACGGTGTGCGCCCCCTCCGATGCGGAACGCACCTACGACTTCACGGGTGCCGGAGCAGGCCACGTGCACGTGCCGCGCAGCAGTGATCCCGTCTCCGTGGCCGCGCTGCGCGCGGTGTGCACGGACGCCGACCTGGTGCACGCGCACGGGCTGCACGCCTCCTTCCGCGCCGCGCTGGCCCTCGGCGGACGGCGGGTCCGCACTCCGCTCGTCGTCACCTGGCACGACCGGGTCCACGCCGAAGGAGCGCGCGCCCAACTGCTGCGCGTGCTGGAGCGACGGGTGATGAAGGCCGCCACCGTGGTGCTCGGCGCCACCTCCGAACTGGTCGACCGGGCACGGCGGACCGGCGCGCGGGACGCCCGGCTCGGCCCCGTCGCGCTCCCCGCCCGACCGTGCCGACCGGCCGAGCCCGACGACCCGGACCCGCGCCGCCCCAAGATCCGGGCCGAACTCGGCGCCATCGCCCGCCCGTTGCTGATCTCGGTCGGTTCCCTGGAGCGGCACCGGGGGTACGACGTCCTGCTCGACGCCGCGCGCGCGTGGCGCCGCCTCGACCCGGTCCCCCTGGTCGTCGTCGCCGGGGAGGGCCCCCTGCGCGGGGAGTTGCAGCGACGGATCGAGGACGAGGAGCTGCCGGTGGTGCTCATCGGCAGCCGTGACGACATCACCGACCTGCTGGGGGCGGCCGACCTGGCCCTGCTGCCCGCTCGCCGGGAGGCGCGCTCCGTCCTCGCCCAGGAGGCCCTGCACGCACGCGTGCCGCTCGTCGCGAGCGAGGTGGGCGGCGTTCCCGAACTCGTCGGCGGCGCCGCCGAACTGGTCCCGCCGGGGGACGCGGAGGCACTCGCCGACGCCGTCGTCCGGCTGCTCGACGACCCCGGACGGCGCGACAGGCTGCGGGACGAGGGCGTACGGCAGGCGGCCACCTGGCCGACCGAGGACGAGACCGTCGCCCAGGTCCTCAGTGTCTACGACGAGTTGACGCAGCCCACGCCGCTGCTCTGAGCGCGCTGCTCCGGCGTGCTCTTCTCACGGCACGTGGCGGCGCGCCCGCAGGGCCAGGCTCAACGCCAGGACGGTCTGCGGATCGTCGAGATCCGTGCCCAGCAACTCCCCGATCCTCGCCAGCCGGTTGTACAGCGTCTGCCGGTTGAGGTGGAGTTCGCGCGCCGTCTCCGCCTTGCGGCCCGCGTGCGCCAGATACGTCTGGAGGGTGGGGAGCAGAGAGGGCTTGGAGCGGTGGTCGTGGTCGCGCAGGGGGCCGATCGCCCGGTCCACGAAGGCCGCGAGATCCGGATGGTCGCGCAGCCGCCACAGCAGCAGGTCGATGTCGAGACGCCGGGCGTCGTACCAGGGCCGGTCGGTGAGGCCCTGGGCCGCGGTCGCCGTCTCCGCCGCGTGTCTGAGGCCCGCCGACGCCGCCGCCCAGCCGCCGGCCACCCCGACGACCACGACGGGCGGCTGCGCCCCCGGCTGTCGCATGCCGGCCCGCTCCGCGCCCGCCCGCAGTGCCGCCGCGACCCGGTCCGCGACCGCGGCCCGCTCCGACTCCGTACGCAGGCCCAGCAAGAGCGGCACCCGCCCCTCCACCGGCCGTACGCCCAGCAGGACGGGCACCCCGACCGACGCGAGCTCCTCGGCGACCGCGCGCGCCAGCACCGCCCAGCCGCCGCCGGCGGGGGACAGGGCGTCACCGAGGCGCATCACCACGGGGAGCAGCGGGCTGCCGCCCGGCTTGAAGCCCAGGACGCGGGCCTGCGCCGGGGCGTCCTGCGCCGTGATCCGGCCCTCGGCGAGATCGGTGAGGAAGTCGCCGCGCCCACGCGCCGCCAGTTCCTCCTCCTGCCGTGCCTGCATCAGCACCACGGCGAGGATGCCGGCCGCCCGCTCCGCCGCCATCCGGTGCACCGGCGCGAGCGGGGACCGTACGGGCAGCAGGACGAGCCGTGCGCGTACCGACCCGGCGCCCGGGCCGCCGCCGGGCACGTCCACCAGGACCGAGCCCGCCGGCGGCGGGGCGTCCTTGTGCGGGCCGCGCAGCCCTTCCCACACCTGGAGCGGGTCCGCGCCCTGGGGGCCGGAGCCGGCGGCGTACAGCAGGCGGCCGTCGGTGGTCTCCAGGAAGACCGGGTTGTCGCCGAAGTCGGCCAGGATGCCGAGCACCTGGGGCACCCCGCCGCCGCCGAGGAGAGCCTCCGTGCAGCGGCGGTGCACCTCCTCGGCCCGCTGGAGCAGCGCGTAGTGGCCGTTGACGATCTCGGTGTGGATCTCCTCGGTGACCGTCACGAACGGCACCTCGCGGTGCAGCTGGACCAGGGGCAGTCCGGCCGCGCGGGCCGTGTCCACGAGGGCCGCGGGAAGTCTCGCGAAACGCGGGCCGAGTTCCATGACGAGGGCCGCGATGCCGCGCTCGGCGAGGGTGCGGACGAACGCGCGCTGTTCGGCGGGGCGGGTGCCGAGGCCGTAGCCCGTGGTGAGGAGGAGTTCGCCGCCCTTGAGGAGGGAGGCGATGTTGGGGACCTCGCCGGCGTGCACCCAGCGCACGGTGCGGTGCAGGCGGTCGGCGCCGGCGAGGATCTCCGGCAGGCCGCTGCGGAGGCCGGGGAGCTCCAGGGCGCGCTGCACGGTGATCCCCGAGGGTGGGGGTGCGCTGGGGGTGGTCATGCAGCGGACGGTACCCGCGGGGTGGGGGCGGGGGGGGGGGGGGGGGGGGGGCGCCCCCCCCCCCCCCCCCCCCCCCCCCCGTCGGCCGCGAGGAGTCAGCGCAGGAAGGGGTCCACCGCGATCGCCAGGAACAGCACCGACACGTAGGTGATCGACCAGTGGAAGAGCCGCATCTCCTTGAGCTTGCCGCCCGTCACCTCGGCCTTGGCGCGGTTCTGCAGCCCGTGCGCCTCCCACAGCCACATGCCGCCGGCCGCCAGGGCGACCGCCGTGTAGAACCAGCCGGTGTAGCCCAGCGGCTGCAGCAGCAGCGACACGGCGACCATCACCCAGCTGTAGATGACGATCTGGCGGGCGACGACCTTGTTGGAGGCGATGACCGGGAGCATCGGCACGCCGACGCGCGCGTAGTCCTCCTTGACCTTCATGGACAGCGGCCAGTAGTGCGGCGGCGTCCAGAAGAACATCACCCCGAACAGGATGACCGGCGCCCAGGACATCGAGTTGGTCACGGCCGACCAGCCGATGAGCACCGGCAGGCAGCCGGCGATACCGCCCCAGACGATGTTCTGCGAGGTGCGGCGCTTGAGGATCATCGTGTAGACGACCACATAGAAGAGGAGAGCGCCGAGCGAGAGCCAGGCCGACAGCCAGTTGACGGTGAGACCGAACAGCAGGGTCGAGACGACGGCCAGGGTGATGCCGAAGACGAGGCACTCGACCGGACTGACCATGCCGGTCACCAGCGGGCGCTGCGAGGTCCGGTCCATCAGCGCGTCGATGTCGCGGTCGATGTACATGTTCAGCGCGTTGGCGCCGCCGGCGGACAGGTAACCGCCGACACAGGTCAGCAGCACCAGCTTCAGATCGGGAACACCTTGTTCGGCGAGGAACATCACCGGAACGGTGGTGATCAGCAAAAGCTCGATGATCCGCGGCTTGGTCAACGCCACGAACGCCTTGACACGGGCCCCGAACGGCCGGTGACTCGGGCTCTGGTTCGTCCCGATAACCCCCGCAGGACGGGATTCAACGGCCGTCACGCACACCCCTGACAGAGACATCCCAGCAAGCCCGACCGTGTGAAGTGGCGGTAAAGGCTCGCGCGTACCACGCCACTTTAGACGTTGCCCGTACTTCGGCCTTCGTGGGGGTGGGGTCGTGTTGGGAGAGGTGCTCCGACGTGCGTTCGGGGAGTCGATTGAGCAGTCAGATGAGCGGCTCCGTATTCACTTGCCGAATGCGGTTTCGCCCAGTCGGGAGGCGGATCGACAAGAGTCCCGGCAGTCTTGTTTCCAGCGGAAAAACGCACGTACTTACGGGGGTAGGCTCGGCCATGGCCGGCCGACTCACGGACGCGCCGGCAGCCGGTGGGCGCAGCACGCGCACCGGCATCCGACATGTGGAGAGGAGCCCTGACTCAGGGTGAGCACCAAGCCGACCACCACAGACCTCGAGTGGACCGAACTGGACCAGCGGGCCGTGGACACCGCCCGCGTCCTGGCCGCCGATGCCGTACAGAAGGTTGGCAACGGCCATCCGGGTACGGCGATGAGCCTGGCGCCCGCCGCCTACACCCTCTTCCAGAAGGTGATGCGGCACGACCCCGCCGACGCGAACTGGGTCGGACGCGACCGTTTCGTGCTGTCCGCCGGCCATTCGTCCCTGACTCTCTACACCCAGCTCTACCTGGCCGGCTTCGGTCTGGAGCTGGCGGACCTCGAGTCCTTCCGCACGTGGGGCTCCAAGACCCCCGGGCACCCGGAGTACGGCCACACCACGGGCGTGGAGACGACGACCGGCCCGCTGGGCCAGGGTGTCGCCAACGCGGTGGGCATGGCGATGGCCGCCCGCTACGAGCGCGGCCTGTTCGACCCGGAGGCCGCCGAGGGCGAGTCCCCGTTCGACCACTTCGTCTACTGCGTCGCCGGTGACGGCTGCCTCCAGGAGGGCATCTCCGCCGAGGCCTCCTCCCTCGCGGGCCACCAGAAGCTCGGCAACCTGGTCCTGCTGTGGGACGACAACCACATCTCCATCGAGGGCGACACCGAGACCGCCGTCTCCGAGGACACCTGCAAGCGGTACGAGGCGTACGGCTGGCACGTGCAGCGCGTCGCCCCGAAGCCGGACGGCGACCTGGACCCGAACGCGCTCTACGACGCGATCGAGGCGGCGAAGAAGGTCACGGACAAGCCGTCCTTCATCGCCATGCGCTCGATCATCGCCTGGCCCGCCCCGAACGCGCAGAACACCGAGGCCGCGCACGGCTCGGCGCTCGGCGACGACGAGGTCGCGGCGACCAAGCGGGTCCTGGGCTTCGACCCGGAGAAGACCTTCGAGGTCTCCGACGAGGTCATCGGCCACACCCGCAAGGCTCTGGAGAAGGGCCGGGCGGCCCGCGCCGTGTGGGAGAAGACCTTCCAGCAGTGGCGGGACAACCACCCCGACCGCGCCGCCGAGTACGAGCGCGTCGCCAGGGGCGAGCTGCCCAAGGGCTGGGAGGAGAAGATCCCGGTCTTCGAGACGGGCAAGGGTGTCGCCACCCGTGCCGCGTCCGGCAAGATCCTCCAGGCGCTCGGCGCGGTCGTCCCGGAGCTGTGGGGCGGCTCGGCCGACCTGGCCGGCTCGAACAACACGACGATCGACAAGACGTCGTCCTTCCTCCCGGCGGACAACCCGCTGCCGGAGGCGGACCCGTACGGCCGCACGATTCACTTCGGCATCCGCGAGCACGCGATGGCCGCCGAGATGAACGGCATCGCGCTGCACGGCAACACCCGCGTCTACGGCGGCACCTTCCTGGTGTTCTCCGACTACATGCGCAACGCGGTGCGGCTGTCGGCGCTGATGCACCTGCCGGTGACGTACGTGTGGACGCACGACTCCATCGGTCTGGGCGAGGACGGCCCGACCCACCAGCCCGTCGAGCACCTCGCCTCGCTGCGCGCCATCCCGGGCCTGAACGTGGTCCGCCCGGCGGACGCCAACGAGACGGCCATCGCCTGGCGCGAGATCCTCGGGCGCTGGACGAAGGAGTTCGGCAAGGGCCAGCCGCACGGTCTGGCGCTGACCCGCCAGGGCGTGCCGACGTACGAGGCCAACGAGGACGCGGCCAAGGGCGGCTACGTCCTGTTCGAGGCCGACGGCGGCGACGCCGAGGTCGTCCTGATCGCCACCGGCTCCGAGGTGCACGTCGCCGTCGAGGCGCGCGAGCGGCTCCAGGCCGACGGCGTGCCGACGCGTGTGGTGTCCATGCCGTGCGTCGAGTGGTTCGAGCAGCAGGACCAGGGGTACCGGGACAGCGTCCTGCCCCCGTCCGTGAGGGCCCGTGTCGCGGTGGAGGCCGGGATCGGTCTCACCTGGCACAAGTACGTCGGGGACGCCGGCCGCATCGTTTCCCTGGAGCACTTCGGTGCCTCGGCGGACGGCAAGGTGCTCTTCCGCGAGTTCGGCTTCACCGCCGAGAACGTCGCATCCGCCGCCCGGGAATCGCTGACCGCAGCTCAGCGCTGACGCTCGTACACGACACGTAGGAGATGCATTTTCCATGACAGACGCACTCAAGCGCCTCTCCGATGAAGGCGTCGCGATCTGGCTGGACGACCTGTCGCGCAAGCGCATCACGTCCGGCAACCTCGCCGAGCTGATCGACCAGCAGCACGTCGTGGGCGTCACCACCAACCCGTCGATCTTCCAGAAGGCGATCTCGCAGGGCGACGGCTACGACCAGCAGCTCTCCGACCTCGCCTTCCGCAAGGTCACGGTCGAAGAGGCGATCCGCATGATCACCACGGCGGACGTCCGCGACGCCGCCGACATCCTGCGCCCCGTCTTCGACGCCACCGGCGGCAAGGACGGCCGGGTCTCCATCGAGGTGGACCCGCGTCTCGCGCACAACACCAAGGCGACGGTCGCCGAGGCCAAGCAGCTGGCCTGGCTGGTGGACCGGCCCAACACGCTGATCAAGATCCCGGCGACCGAGGCCGGTATCCCGGCGATCGCCGAGACCATCCGCCTGGGCATCAGCGTCAACGTCACGCTGATCTTCTCGCTGGAGCGCTACCGCCTGGTCATGGACGCCTTCCTGACCGGTCTGGAGAAGGCCAGGGAGCGCGGCCTGGACCTCTCCGAGATCCACTCGGTGGCGTCCTTCTTCGTGTCCCGCGTGGACACCGAGATCGACAAGCGCATCGACGCGCTCGGCACCGACGCCGCCAAGGCGCTGCGCGGCAAGGCCGCCGTCGCCAACGCCCGCCTCGCCTACCAGGCGTACGAGGAGATCTTCTCCTCCGACCGCTGGAACGCCCTGGAGAAGGCCGGCGCCAACAAGCAGCGTCCGCTGTGGGCCTCCACCGGTGTGAAGGACAAGGCGTACAGCGACACCATGTACGTCACCGACCTGGTCGCGCCGAACACGGTCAACACCATGCCGGAGGCGACGCTGTTCGCCACCGAGGACCACGGCGAGATCACCGGCGACACGGTCGCCGGCACCTACGAGCAGGCCCGCGCCGACCTCGACGCGGTCGAGAAGCTCGGGATCGGCTACGACGAGGTGGTCCGGCTGCTGGAGAAGGAGGGCGTCGACAAGTTCGAGGACTCCTGGACGGACCTGCTGAAGTCGACCGAGGCGGAGCTGAAGCGCCTCGCCCCCTCGGAGGGCTAAGACATTGTCAAGCAGCAACCCGCTGCGTGACCCCGCAGACCGACGGCTCCCGCGTATCGCGGGGCCGTCGGGTCTGGTCATTTTCGGCGTCACCGGTGACCTCTCCCGCAAGAAGCTCATGCCCGCCGTGTACGACCTCGCCAACCGGGGTCTGCTGCCGCCGGGCTTCTCTCTTGTCGGCTTCGCCCGCCGCGACTGGGAGCACGAGGACTTCGCCCAGGTCGTGCACGACGCCGTCAAGGAACACTCCCGTACGCCGTTCCGCGAGGAGGTCTGGCAGCAGCTCATCCAGGGGATGCGCTTCGTCCAGGGCACCTTCGACGACGACGACGCCTTCGAACGGCTGCGCGGCACCATCGAGGAGCTGGACAAGGCGCAGGGTACGGGCGGCAACTTCGCCTTCTACCTCTCGGTGCCGCCGAAGTCCTTCCCCGTGGTCATCAAGCAGCTGAAGAAGCACGGCCTCGCCGACCAGTCGAGCGGCTCCTGGCGCCGCGCGGTGATCGAGAAGCCGTTCGGCCACGACCTGAGGTCGGCCGAGGAACTCAACCGGATCGTCCACGAGGTCTTCGCCCCGGACCAGGTCTTCCGCATCGACCACTACCTGGGCAAGGAGACCGTCCAGAACATCCTGGCGCTGCGCTTCGCCAACACGATGTTCGAGCCGATCTGGAACCGCTCCTACGTCGACCACATACAGGTGACGATGGCCGAGGACATCGGCATCGGCGGCCGGGCCGGCTACTACGACGGCATCGGCGCCGCCCGTGACGTCATCCAGAACCACCTGCTCCAGCTGCTCGCGCTGACCGCCATGGAGGAGCCCGCCTCCTTCGACGCGGACGCGCTGGCCGCGGAGAAGACCAAGGTGCTCGGCGCGGTCCGCCTCCCCAAGGACCTGGGCCGGGACACCGTGCGCGGCCAGTACGCGGCCGGGTGGCAGGGCGGCGCGAAGGCCGTCGGCTACCTCGAAGAGGACGGCATCGACCCGAAGTCGAAGACCGACACCTACGCCGCGATCAAGGTGGGCATCGACAACCGCCGCTGGGCGGGTGTCCCCTTCTACCTGCGCACCGGCAAGCGCCTCGGCCGCCGCGTCACCGAGATCGCGGTCGTCTTCCAGCGGGCCCCGCACTCCCCCTTCGACTCCACGGCCACCGAGGAACTCGGCTCGAACGCGATCGTCATCCGCGTCCAGCCCGACGAGGGCGTCACCGTCCGCTTCGGCTCCAAGGTGCCGGGCACGTCGATGGAGATCCGGGACGTGTCCATGGACTTCGCCTACGGCGAGTCCTTCACGGAGTCCAGCCCCGAGGCGTACGAGCGCCTCATCCTGGACGTGCTGCTCGGCGACGCCAACCTCTTCCCGCGCACCGAGGAGGTCGAGCTGTCCTGGAAGATCCTCGACCCGATCGAGGAGTACTGGGACGAGCACGGCACCCCGGCCCAGTACGCGGCCGGCACCTGGGGACCCGTCGAGGCGGACCACATGCTCGAGCGAGACGGACGGAGCTGGCGCCGGCCATGAAGACAGACCTCACGGACACCACGGCCAGCAAGATCAACAAGGCGCTGGTGCTGGGACGCCGGGCCATCGGCACCCCGGCCATCGGCATGGTGCTCACCCTGGTCATCGTCACCGACGAGGAGAACGCCTACGACGCGCTGAAGGCCGCGAGCGACGCCGCGCACGAGCACCCCTCGCGCACGCTCGTGGTCATCAAGCGCGTCTCGCGCTCGCCCCGGGACCGTACGAAGTCCCGGCTGGACGCCGAGGTACGCCTCGGCGCCGACGCGGGCACCGGCGAGACGATCGTGCTGCGGCTGTACGGCGACGTCGTCGACCACGCCCAGTCGGTGGTCCTGCCGCTGCTGCTGCCGGACGCGCCGGTGGTGGTGTGGTGGCCGGTGAACGCGCCGCTGAACCCGGCCGGGGACCCGCTGGGCGCGCTGGCCCAGCGCAGGGTCACCGACACCTACGCCTGCGAGGAGCCGGTACGGGAGCTGGCCGCTCGCGCCGACGCCTACGCGCCGGGCGACACCGACCTGTCCTGGACCCGCATCACGCCGTGGCGCTCGATGCTGGCCGCGGCCCTGGACCAGGTCGACTGCAAGGTGCAGGCGGTCGAGGTGGAGGGCGAGGAGTACAACCCGAGCTGCGAGCTGCTCGCGATGTGGCTCGCGGACCGGCTGGGCGTCCCGGTGCAGCGCTCGGCGTCGAGCGGCCCGGGTCTGACGGCGGTCCGCATGGAGACCGACTGCGGCCCCGTCGTCCTGGACCGGGCCGACGGCTCGCTGGCGAACCTGTCCATCCAGGGCCAGCCGGCCCGCGCGGTGGCGCTCAAGCGCCGCGAGACGGCCGAACTGATCGCGGAGGAGCTGCGGCGCCTCGACCCGGACGACACGTACGCCTCGGCGCTGCGGTACGGGGTGAACCGGCTGAACGCGCCGGATTCCCCGGACGCGCCGGCCAAAGGGAACTCCTCCGGTGGCGGGGCCGTCGCGGCTCCCGTCGAAACGGCTGCGAAGGCTCCCGCGAAGGACGCGGCGCAGGAGAAGACACCGGTGAGGAAGGCGGCGGCCAAGTGAGCACTCCCCAGCTGGTCGTGCACCGCGACAAGGAGCTGATGGCCGAGGCCGCGGCGGCCCGGCTGATCACGAGGATCGTGGACGCGCAGGCCTCCCGGGGCAGCGCGTCCGTGGTCCTGACCGGTGGCCGCAACGGCAACGGCCTGCTCGCGGCGCTCGCCGGGTCCCCGGCCCGGGACGCGATCGACTGGACCCGCCTGGACCTGTGGTGGGGCGACGAGCGCTTCCTGCCCGAGGGCGACCCGGAGCGCAACGTCACCCAGGCGCGCGAGGCGCTGCTCGACTCGGTGCCGCTGGACCCGGAGCGGGTGCACGCGATGCCGGCGTCGGACGGCCCGCACGGCTCGGACGTGGAGGCGGCGGCCGCCGCGTACGCGCGGGAGCTGGCCGAGGCGTCCGTTCCCGAGAACCACGCCGCGGTGCCGTCCTTCGACGTCCTGCTGCTGGGCGTCGGCCCGGACACGCACGTGGCGTCGCTCTTCCCGGAGCTGCCCGCGGTCCGCGAGACGGACCGTACGGTGGTCGGCGTCCGCGGCGCGCCCAAGCCGCCGCCGACCCGGGTGACGCTCACCCTCCCGGCGATCCGCGCCGCCCGCGAGGTGTGGCTCCTGGCGGCCGGCGAGGACAAGGCGGAGGCGGCGGCCATCGCGCTGTCGGGCGCGGGCGAGATCCAGGCACCGGCGGCGGGGGCACAGGGCCGCGCCCGGACCCTGTGGCTGCTGGACTCGGCGGCGGCTTCGCAGCTGCCGCGTTCGCTGTATCCGCCGGCGTCGGCCTGACCGGTCCATGGCGGCGGCCTGACCGGGACGTGGCGTCGGCCTGACCGGGACGTGGCGTCGGCCTGACCGGGACGTGGCGTCGGCCTGATCGGCCCGTGGGACGGGAGAGGGGCGGGGCGGTGGGGGCTTGTCGCCCCTGCCGCCCCGCCCCTCTCCCGTCGCTCACTCCCGCCCGCGCAGCTCCCGGTAGGCGGCGACGAGCGCCCGCGTGGAGGCGTCCAGGCCGGGGACCTCGGCGCCGTCGGTGAGGGCGGGTTCGACGCGCTTGGCGAGGACCTTGCCCAGTTCGACGCCCCACTGGTCGAAGGAGTCGATGTTCCACACCGCGCCCTGGACGAACACCTTGTGCTCGTAGAGGGCGACGAGCTGTCCGAGCACCGACGGGGTCAGCTCTCGGGCGAGGATCGTGGTCGTCGGGTGATCGCCCTTGAACGTCTTGTGCGGGACCAGCTCCTCCGGGACTCCCTCGGCCCGCACCTCGTCCGGCGTCTTGCCGAAGGCGAGCGCCTGGGTCTGCGCGAAGAAGTTGGCCATCAGCAGGTCGTGCTGGGCCTTCAGCTCGTCACTCAGCTCGGCCACCGGCCGGGCGAAGCCGATGAAGTCCGCCGGGATGAGCTTGGTGCCCTGGTGGATCAACTGGTAATACGCGTGCTGCCCGTTGGTGCCGGGTGTGCCCCAGACCACGGGGCCGGTCTGCCAGTCGACCTCGCGCCCGTCGCGGTCGACGTACTTGCCGTTGGACTCCATGTCGAGCTGCTGGAGGTACGCGGTGAACCTCGACAGGTAGTGCGAGTACGGCAGCACCGCGTGCGACTGGGCGCCCAGGAAGTTGCCGTACCAGATGCCCAGCAGACCCATCAGCAGCGGGACGTTGGACTCGGCGGGGGCGGTGCGGAAGTGCTCGTCGACGAGGTGGAAGCCGTCCAGCATCTCCCGGAAGCGGTCCGGGCCGATGGCGATCATCAGGGCCAGGCCGATCGCCGAGTCGTACGAGTAGCGACCGCCGACCCAGTCCCAGAACTCGAACATGTTGGCCGTGTCGATGCCGAAGGCGGCGACCTTCTCCGCGTTCGTCGACAGGGCGACGAAGTGCTTGGCGACGGCCTTCTCGTCACCGAGGGCGTTCAGCAGCCAGGTCCGGGCGGAAGTGGCGTTGGTGACCGTCTCGATGGTGGTGAAGGTCTTGGAGGCGATGACGAACAGCGTCTCGGCCGGATCCAGGCCGTGGGTGGCCTCGTGCAGGTCGGCGCCGTCGACATTGGAGACGAAACGGACCGTCAACTCGCGGTCGGTGAAGGCGCGCAGCGCCTCGTAGGCCATGGCGGGGCCCAGGTCGGAGCCGCCGATGCCGATGTTGACGACGTTCCTGATGCGTTTGCCGGTGTGGCCCTGCCACTGTCCGGAGCGGACGCGCTCGGCGAAGCCGGTCATCTTGTCGAGCACCGCGTGCACCTTGGGCACGACGTTCTCGCCGTCGACCTCGATCACCGCGTCGCGCGGGGCGCGCAGCGCGGTGTGCAGCACCGCCCGGTCCTCGGTGGTGTTGATCTTCTCGCCCCGGAACATGGCGTCGCGCAGGGGGAAGACCTCGGTGGCGGCGGCCAGTTCGCGCAGCAGCCGCAGCGTCTCGTCGGTGACGAGGTGCTTGGAGTAGTCGACGTACAGGTCTCCCACCCGGAGCGTGCGGCCGGTGCCGCGACCCGGGTCGGCGGCGAACAGCTCGCGCAGCCGCACCTCGCCGAGCTCCTCTCGGTGCTTGGCCAGCGCGGTCCATTCGGCCATCTGGTTGAGCCTCGTACGGCCGTCTTCGTTCATGTCGGACTTCAGCCTTCTTCCTTAGGTGTCCCAGCTGTCCCGGCTGTTCCAACCTAATTGATCAGCGCTGAGGAAGACCGAGGCGGCCTGGAGGAGGCTGAACTAGATCTCGCCCCGCAGTTTGGCGAGCGCCTCGGCGAGGATGGCCTCGCCGTCCGCGTCGCTGCGACGCTCGCGCACGTACGCGAGGTGGGTCTTGTAGGGCTCGGTGCGCGGCGGGTCCGGTGGATTGTCCCGGTCCTGCCCGGCGGGAAAGCCGCAGCGCGTGCAGTCCCAGGTGTCCGGGACCTGTGCGTCGCTCGCGAAGCTCGGCTGCGTCTCGTGTCCGTTGGAGCACCAGAAGGCGATGCGCAGACGCGGCGCGGACTCGCCACGCTCGGCCTCGCCCATCGGCCCCGCCCCGACCCGGCTTCCCCGGATCGCGTTGCCACTTGCCACGGTCGTAACTCCCTGCGTGATGGTGCCGCAAAGCGAGTCGGCGTTCGCTTCGCTGCGAGCGCCTCAGTCTACGTAAGGCCCAACGCGCGTCCAGTGGTTGGAGTTACAAGCTCCACTGCTCAGACGCAAGCCCCATGATAGGCGGCGCCGTGGGGCGCGTACCGAACATGGGGCTTTACGTGCTGAAGTGCGGGGTGTGTCAGTTGTTCGCCTTCATCAGAAGGCCGAGCACCATGATGCACGCGAACCAGAGCAGACCGACCACGACGGTGATCCGGTCGAGGTTGCGCTCGGCGACCGAGGAGCCGCCGACGGACGACTGCATGCCGCCACCGAACATGTCGGAGAGGCCGCCGCCCTTCCCCTTGTGCATCAGCACCAGCAGCATCAGCAGCAGGCTGAAGACGATCAGGGCGATCGAGAACCCCAAAACCACGGCTGGACCAACTTCCTCGGATTCGGATGAACGACGGGGGCACGGTGACAGTGGGCCACCATGCCCCCGCAAGGGTACGACGTATCGCCGCTAGCGCATACTCACTGGTCGACCTGCTGGTCGATCTCCGTGTCGGGCTACTGGTCGCGGAAGCGGACGATCTTGACGAACTCGTCCGAGTCCAGCGAGGCGCCGCCGACCAGCGCGCCGTCGATGTCGGCCTGCGACATGATCTCGGCGACGTTGCCGGACTTGACCGAGCCGCCGTACTGGATGCGGACCTTGTCGGCCAGCTCCTGCGAGTACAGGTCGGCGAGCTTGCCGCGGACGGCCGCGCAGACCTCCTGGGCGTCCTCGGCGCCGCAGACCTTGCCGGTGCCGATGGCCCACACGGGCTCGTAGGCGATCACGACGGTCTCGGCCTGCTCGGCGGGGACGTCCTTCAGGCCGCCCTCGACCTGGGCGAGGGTGTGGGCGACGTGGTTGCCCGCCTCACGGACGTCCAGCTCCTCGCCGACGCACAGGATCGGGGTCAGGCCGTGCTTGTAGGCGGCCTTGACCTTGGCGTTCACCAGTTCGTCGGTCTCGGCGTGGTACTGCCGGCGCTCGGAGTGGCCGATCGCGACGTAGGCGCAGCGCAGCTTGGCCAGCATCGGGCCGGAGATCTCGCCGGTGTAGGCGCCGCCGTCGTGGGCGGAGATGTCCTGGGCGCCGTACTTGATCTTCAACTTGTCGTGCTCGACCAGGGTCTGCACCGAGCGCAGGTCGGTGAAGGGGACGAGGACGGCGACCTCGACGGCGTCGTAGTCCTTGTCCGCCAGGGCGAAGGCGAGCTTCTGGACTTGGGCGATGGCCTCGAGGTGGTTGAGGTTCATCTTCCAGTTGCCCGCCATCAGCGGCGTGCGGGTGGTCATCGGGGTCAGTCCTCCAGTGCGGCGAGGCCGGGGAGCGTCTTGCCCTCGAGGTATTCGAGGGAGGCGCCGCCGCCGGTCGAGATGTGGCCGAATGCGTTCTCGTCGAAGCCGAGGGTGCGGACGGCCGCGGCGGAGTCGCCACCGCCGACCACGGTGAAGCCGTCGGTGTCGACGAGGGCCTGGGCGACCGCCTTGGTGCCCTCGGCGTAGTCGGGGTGCTCGAAGACGCCCATGGGGCCGTTCCAGAAGACGGTGGCGGCGTCGGCGAGCTTCGATGCGTACAGCTTGCGGGTCTCCGGACCGATGTCCAGACCCTCCTGGTCGGCCGGGATGGCGTCCGCGGCGACGGTGGCGGGGTTGGCCGGGGCCTTGGTCTTCAGGTCCGGGAACTCCGGCGCGACCAGGACGTCGACGGGAAGGACCAGCTCGACGCCGTTCTTCTCCGCGCGCTCCATGTACTCCTTCACGGTCGGGACCTGGTCCTCCTGGAGGAGGGAGATGCCGACCTCGTGGCCCTGGGCCTTGAGGAAGGTGTACGCCATGCCGCCGCCGATGAGGAGCCGGTCGGCCCTGCCGAGCAGCTGGTCGATGACGGCGAGCTTGTCGGAGACCTTGGCGCCGCCGAGGGCGACGACGTAGGGGCGCTTGACGTCGTCGGTGAGCTTCCTCAGGACGCCGACCTCGGTGGCGATGAGGTGGCCGGCGTAGTGCGGAAGCCTCTTCGGCAGGTCGAAGACCGAGGCGTGCTTGCGGTGCACGGCCCCGAAGCCGTCGCCGACGTAGACGTCCGCGAGGCCGGCCAGCTTGTCGGCGAAGGCGGCGCGCTCGGTGTCGTCCTTGCTGGTCTCGCCCGCGTTGAAGCGCAGGTTCTCGATGACCGCGACCCGGCCGTCGGCGAGGCCGGCCACCGTGGACTCGGCGGCGGTGCCGACCGTGTCCTCGGCGAAGGCGACGCCGGCGCCGAGCAGTTCACCGAGGCGGGCGGCGGCCGGGGCGAGGGAGAAGACCGGGTCCGGGGCGCCCTTGGGGCGGCCCAGGTGCGAGGCGACGATCACGCGCGCGCCCGCGTCGGCCAGGGCCTTGACGGTGGGCACCACGGCGCGGATGCGGCCGTCGTCGGTGATGGTGGTGCCGTCCAGCGGCACGTTCAGGTCGGCGCGGACGAAGACGCGCTTGCCCGCGACGCCTTCGGAGAGCAGTTCGTCGATCGTCTTCATGCAGAGAGCTCCTGGGTTCTCGTGATCGCTCGTGATCCTACGAGGGCTGGTCGCTGCGGACGCGACGCAGGGCTCGGGCAGCGCGGCCTTGCGCTGCCCGAGCCCTGCCACCGCATCGCGGTGCCTGCTGAGTCCGAGTCGATCAGAGCTGGTTGCCGATGAAGACCGTGAGGTCGACGAGGCGGTTCGAGTAGCCCCACTCGTTGTCGTACCAGCCGATGACCTTCACGCTCTTGCCGTCCTGGACCATGGTCAGGGACGAGTCGAAGGTGCAGGACGCCGGGGCGTTGACGATGTCCGAGGAGACGATCGCGTCCTCGGTGTACTCCAGGATGCCCTTGAGCTCGCCCTCGGCGGCCTTCTGGAAGGCGGCGTTGACCTCTTCCTTGGTGACCTCGCGGCTGAGCTCCAGGACGAGGTCGGTGACCGAGCCGGTCGGGACCGGGACGCGCATCGCCATGCCGTCCAGCTTGCCCTTGAGCTGCGGGAGGACCAGCGCGGTGGCCTTGGCGGCACCCGTGGTGGTCGGGATGATGTTCTCCGCGGCGGCACGGGCGCGGCGCAGGTCCTTGTGCGGGAAGTCCAGGATGCGCTGGTCGTTCGTGTACGCGTGCACCGTCGTCATCAGGCCCTTGACGATGCCGAAGTTCTCGTCGAGGACCTTGGCCATCGGCGCCACGCAGTTGGTGGTGCAGGAGGCGTTGGAGATGACGTGGTGGTTCGCCGGGTCGTACGAGTCCTGGTTGACGCCCATCACGATGGTGACGTCCTCGTCCTTGGCCGGAGCCGAGATGAGGACCTTCTTGGCACCGCCGGCGATGTGCTTCTCGGCGTCGGCCTTCTTCGTGAAGATGCCGGTCGACTCGATGACGATATCGACACCCAGCTCGCCCCACGGGATGTCCGCGGGGTTGCGCTCGGCGAGGACCTTGACGGTCTTGTCACCGACGGTGATGGTGTCCTCGGTGTGCGAGACCTCCTGCTTGAGGCGGCCGAGGATGGTGTCGTACTTCAGCAGATGTGCGGTGGTCGCGGTGTCACCCAGGTCGTTGACAGCCACGATCTCGATGTCTGCACCCTGCTCCAGCAGCGCGCGGAAGTAGTTACGACCGATGCGGCCAAAGCCGTTGATGCCTACGCGGATCGTCACGAACCGATCTCCTCGTTGGTACGCCGGCCCGATGTGCCGGCGAGCTGTATTTGGGATGTCCCCGACCACCTCCGACCCTACCTCTCCGAGGCGTCGGGGGTGACATCGAGACGCCCCATACCCGGCAGGGCGGTCCGTACCCGCCAGTAGGGGTACGGACCGCCCTGGAACACGGGGACCGGTCACCCGATTTGGCTACACCGTGTCAGTCCCCGGCAGGCCCGGATTCACTCGTCCAGGGCACGCAGCGCCTGCCGGAGCAGAGCCGCCCGGGCGGCCGGCTCGGTCAGGTGCTCCAGGCCGAAGCCCAGCAGGACCGTGTCGTCCGTGGTGACCGCGCCGTACGTCCGGAACAGGGTCCCGGTGCGGGTCCAGTCCTTCAGTACGGCGGGGCTGCCCTCGGGCGGCCCGGAGACCCGCCAGGCGCCGAGCGCGGTCTCGAAGCCCTCGGTCGCGGTCGCCGTACCGCCGACGACCAGCGACGCCTCGTCGGCGAGGACGCCGCGTCCGCCGCTGCCGGGGTCGGTGACGTAGGCGATCGACACCTCGACGGACTTCCCGGCGTAGGCGCTCAGGTCGAACTCGGCCTGCCGCCAGCCCCCGGAGGAGCCGGTGAGGCTGTTCCACCGCCCGCTCGTCCCGGTCGCGGCGCAGCCGCCGTCGGACAGGGTCAGGTAGTGCTCCAGCCAGGGGTGTTCGCCCAGGTAGAACCCGGCCGCGCACTCCGCGGGCACGGCCGTGCCGGTGGCGCCGCCCGTCTCGGGGAGCGTGGTCCAGTCGTCGGCGCCGGGGGTGTGCGCCTCGACCAGGACGTGGTCGTAGCCGCGCTCGGTGTCCCACAGCAGCTGGGTGCGGAGCGTGGGCCGGTCGGCGGCGCCGACGCCGGTGAGGTCGACCGTGCGGGTGAGCCGCTTGTACGCGTCGTCGGTGTGGACGGCGGCGGCCATCCACTCCCCCGCGTACGGCCCGTACGGATTGACCGTCCCCGGGAACTCGCCGGCGCCCGCGCTCGCGAACTGCGGGTAGCTGCCGGCGGGCAGCTGGTCCGAGGTGACGCTGTAGGTGCCGGCGGCGTCCAGCGGGTTGCCGGGGGCGTCGCCGAGCGCGCCGGTGGTCCCGTCGAGCTTGCCGGACCCGGTGAATCCGGTGGCCCCGGGGGTCGACGTACGGGTGTAGGCGCCCAGGTAGTACTGGCTGAAGTCGTCGGACATGGTGCCGCCGCCGAGGTCGACGCTGCCGCCGGCCCGCTCGCCCGCCTCGATCAGCCGGCCGCCCTCGTTGAGGAAGGCGCGCAGCTGGAGCTGGGTGGCGTTGCCGGGCACCGCGGCACCGGTGTGGTGGACGACCGTGTGGAAGTGGCCGAGGACGCCGAGCGCGTCGGGCGTGCCCTGGGTGGCGACGTCCCAGACGGCCGCGCGCCTGCCGTTGGCCTCGAGGGCGTCCACGTACGTCTGTGCCTGCGTGGCCTTGGCGCCCTCCTCGGCGACGACGAGGACGTCCGCGCGGGGCCGCTCGGCGATCGTGTACGTGAAGTGCTCGCTCTCGGTCCGCCTGCCCTGCTTCGTCTCGCCGCTGAACCAGACCTCGACCCGGTCACCGCGGTCGCCGTCCTTGACCTTGGCGCGGTACTCGTCGAAGTAGAGGTTGTCCTCGCCGCCGTACGTCTCACCGCCCCGCCAGGGCCGCAGCTTCATGTCGTGGACGCGTCCGCCGTTGACGCGGTACTTCAGCTCCTTGTCCCGCACCGACTCGCGTACGACGACGGAGACCTCCTGGTCGGCGCCTCGTGAGTAGGAGGTGGTGAAGGGGGCCGGGGTGAAGTCGGCGGCCTCCAGGCCGACCGCGGAGGACGGCCGGTCGGGGTGGGCGGCGCTCTCGGCGACGGAGAGCGCGAAGGGGATGTTCTTCGCGAACTCCCGCTGGATCAGTTTCTCGTCGTCGGGGAAGTTGAAGCCCGACCGGCAGTCGCGCGGGTCCCACTCGTCGTCGGGGTCCTGCTCGGAGATGGTCTGGCAGGTCGACATCTCCGGGGTGAACATCGCCATGCCGTTGACGTTGGCCGCGTGGCCGTCCGCCTCGCCGTTGGTGGTGTACAGCTCCGAGGAGACCTGGGGGTGGTAGCCGGGGATCGCGGAGTTGTCGGGGGTGCCGGCGAGCGCCTCGTACAGGACGTCGTCCGGGGTGTCCGTGGCCACCTGCCAGCCGACCCCGTAGAGGAGGAGTTCGGCGGCGGAGTGGTAGTTGATGCCGTACGTGAAGCCGATCCGCTTCTGGAGGGCGTCCAGGGCCTTGGTCTCGGGCTCGGAGTTCGGACCGGCGCCCCGGTAGGTCTGGCTGGTGGGGTTGGGGGACGAGCCCTCGTCGTCGTAGCCCCACTTGTAGGCGAAGTTGCGGTTGAGGTCGACGCCGTCGCCGGTGCCGATGGCGCCGTCACCGTTGTTGTCGCGCAGGTTCTTGCGCCACAGGCGGTTGTCGGTGTTCTCGAACGTGTAGTCGTAGCCGTCGGGGTTGGCCGACAGGAGGAACCACAGTTCGGTGGAGTCGACCAGCTTCTTGATCCGCCGGTCCTCGTCGTACTTGTCCAGGTAGTGGTGCATCAGCCGCCGGGTCATCTCCGGGGTGATCCACTCGCGCGCGTGCTGGTTGGACATGTAGAGGACGGCGGGCTTGGAGCCGTCCTTCGACTTCTTCGCGTGCCCGGTCATCTTGAGCGCGAGGATGTCCTGGCCGTTCACCGTCTTGCCGATGGAGACGACCTTGGTGAGGCGGGGGTTCTCCCGCGCGGTGCGGAGGATCTCCTCCTTGAGGCCGCCGCTGCCGCTGTACGGGCGGAAGACGCCGTCGGCGGCGCTCTTCACGCGTTTCTCGGCCCGGGTGGAGAGGGTGTGCTCGGTGAGGTCGAGTCCCTGTTTCTCCAGTTTCCCGGCCTGCTGGTCGGTGAGGTAGCCCTCGACGGTGGCCGTGCCCTTGTCGGGGACCCGCTCACCGAGTTCGTGGCCGTCCTGGCCGGCGGCCAGCAGCAGGGGTACCTGCTCCTGGGTCACGTCGGTGCGGAAGACCTTCACCTCGTCGGCGTCCGCGGTGGCGGAGCCGGCGGGCTGTGCCTGGGCGATGGGTGCGAAGCTCGCTCCGCCGATCAGGAGCGCGCCGACGGCGAGGATCGATCTCGCTCTTCGTCTCATGAACCCCCCTAGGAGAGGCCTGTCCGACAGGCCTGGGTTCGCCACAGCAGCGAACAGATGCCAGGCTCATGACAGCTCATGATCGAGTCAAGAGCGCCGCAAGGACACGCGAAAGCCGGTGCCGGTCACCCAAGTGGGCGCCCGCACCGGCTTGTTACGGCCCTTGTGCGACGGGCCGGCGCGGCGTTCGGCCGACTGACGGGACCGGCAGGCGGGACCGCAGGCGGGGCGGGCGGAGGAGGCCGGCCGGCCGGGCCGACCGACGGGGCCGGCCGATGGGGGCAGCCGACGGGGTCAGCCGACGAGGTTGTCCTCCAGCTCCTCGCTGAGGTTGGCGTCCGTGCCGGGGATGCCGAGGTCCGAGGCCCGCTTGTCGGCCATGGCCAGCAGACGGCGGATACGGCCCGCGACGGCGTCCTTGGTCAGCGGCGGGTCGGCGAGGGCGCCCAGCTCCTCCAGGGATGCCTGCTTGTGCTCCATGCGGAGCCGGCCCGCGGCGGCGAGGTGCTCGGGCACGTCGTCGGCGAGGATCTCCAGGGCACGCTGGACCCGGGCACCGGCGGCGACGGCCGCGCGGGCCGAGCGGCGCAGGTTGGCGTCGTCGAAGTTGGCCAGCCGGTTGGCGGTGGCACGGACCTCCCGCCGCAGCCGCCGCTCCTCCCAGGCCAGCACCGCGTCGTGGGCGCCGAGCCGGGTGAGCAGGGCGCCGATCGCGTCGCCGTCACGGACGACGACGCGGTCCACACCGCGCACCTCGCGCGCCTTGGCCGGGATCGACAGCCGGCGGGCGGCGCCGACCAGCGCGAGCGCCGCCTCGGGGCCCGGGCAGGTCACCTCCAGGGAGGAGGAGCGGCCCGGCTCGGTGAGGGAGCCGTGCGCCAGGAAGGCCCCGCGCCAGGCCGCCTCCGCGTCGCAGGTGGCCCCCGAGACCACCTGCGGCGGCAGGCCGCGGATCGGGCGGCCCCGGCCGTCCACCAGGCCGGTCTGGCGGGCGAGCTGGTCACCTCCCGCGACCACCCGGACGACGAAGCGCGAGCCGCGGCGCAGCCCGCCCGGCGCCATCACGATCAGCTCGGAACTGTGGCCGAAGATCTCCAGGATGTCCTGCTTGAGCCGCCGGGCCGCCCTCGCGACGTCCAGCTCCGCCTCGATCACAATGCGCCCGCTCACCAGGTGGAGGCCGCCGGCGAACCGCAGAAGGGCGGAGACCTCCGCCTTTCTGCAGCAGGTCCGGGTGACGGGGAGCCGGGAGATCTCATCCTTCACCGCTGCCGTCATCGCCATGGGCCGATCCTTCCATGCATCCGAAAAATACGGTCGTACGCGGCGGCCAGCAGCTCCGGGTCGTGCCTCGGGGTCCCGTCGGTCCGGGCGACCGGAGCCAGTTCGACCGCGGCGCCGAACCGTTTCGCGGCGTCGGCGAGCGAGTCACGGTCGGGCACGGCGGCCTCGTCGGCCAGCACCACGTCCAGGGCGAGTTTAGGGGCGTGTCGTCCCAAAACCTCCAAATGACGCTGCGGGGAGAAGCCCTCGGTTTCTCCGGGTTGCGGAGCGAGGTTCAGGGAGAGCACCCGGCGGGCCTTCGTCTCGACGAGCGCGTCCAGCAGATCGGGCACGAGCAGGTGCGGAATGACCGAGGAGAACCAGGAGCCGGGGCCGAGCACCACCCAGTCCGCGTCCAGGACGGCCTCGACCGCCTCGGGGACGGCGGGCGGGTCGTTCGGCACCAGGTGCACGGACTGCACCTCGCCGGGCGTGAGCGCCACGGTCGCCTGCCCGCGCACGGTGTCCACCTCGTCGGGCCGGTCCGGGTCGTGCCCCCTGACCAGAGCCTGGAGCTCCAGCGGCACGGCGGACATGGGCAGCACGCGCCCGTGCGCGCCGAGCAGCTTGCCCACCAGGTCGAGGGCCTGGACGTGGTCCCCGAGCTGCTCCCACAGGGCGACGATCAGCAGATTGCCGACCGCGTGTTCGTGCAGGTCGCCCTGGGACTGGAAGCGGTGCTGGATGACGCGGGCCCAGGTCTGGCCCCAGTCGTCGTCGCCGCACAGCGCGGCCAGCGCCTTGCGCAGGTCGCCGGGCGGCAGGACGCCCAGCTCGTCGCGCAGGCGCCCGCTGGAGCCGCCGTCGTCGGCCACGGTGACGACGGCGGTGAGGTCGCCGGTGATCCGGCGCAGTGCGGCGAGCGAGGCGGACAGGCCCATGCCGCCGCCGAGGGCGACGACCTTGGGCTGGGTGCCCCGGCGGCGCGGCTTGCCGCCGCGCGCCTGTTCGGGCCGGACGGCGCGGGCCTCGGCGGGTCTGCCGCCGCGCCCCTCGGGCACCACCCGGCGCAGCCTGCTCAGCCGCGGAGTACGTCCTGTCATTCCCGTCCCATGTCCCGGTGGACGACCACCGTCTCCACGCCCTCGGCGACGAGCCGGGCGGCGAGCCTCTCCGACATGGCCACGGACCGGTGCTTGCCGCCGGTGCAGCCGACGGCGACGGTCACATAGCGCTTGCCCTCCCGACGGTAGCCCGCGGCGATCATCTGGAGCAGCTCGGTGTAGCGGTCGAGGAACTCCTTGGCCCCGGGCTGGTTGAGGACGTACGAGGACACCTCCTCGTTCAGGCCGGTGAACGGGCGCAGCTCCGGGACCCAGTGCGGGTTGGGCAGGAAGCGCATGTCCACGACCAGGTCGGCGTCGACCGGGAGGCCGTACTTGAAGCCGAAGGACATGACAGTGGCCCGCAGCTCGGGCTCCTCCTCGCCGGCGAACTGGGCGTCCATCTTGGCGCGCAGCTCGTGCACGTTGAGACTGGACGTGTCGATCACCAGGTCGGCGTCGCCGCGCAGCTCGCGCAGCAGCTCCCGCTCAGCCGCTATGCCGTCGACGATGCGGCCGTCGCCCTGGAGGGGGTGCGGGCGGCGCACCGACTCGAAGCGCCGTACCAGTGCGTCGTCGGAGGACTCCAGGAAGACGATCCGCCGGGTGACCCCGCGGGCGTCGAGGTCGGCGAGGGATTCGCGCAGGTTGTCGAAGAAGCGCCGGCCGCGGACGTCGACGACGACCGCGATCCGCGCCACGTTGCCCTGCGAGCGGGCGCCGAGCTCCACCATGGTGGGGATCAGCGCGGGCGGAAGGTTGTCGACGACGAACCAGCCCAGGTCCTCCAGACACTTGGCGGCCGTCGAGCGGCCGGCCCCGGACATGCCGGAGATGATCACCAGCTCGGGGATGGCCGCCTCGTGCGCCCCGGCTGTTTCCTTGCCCGTACTCACCTGTGCTCCGTTGTCCTGGCGTCGTTCGGAAGCGGCCGTCTGCCGGCCCGCCTCGTCCTCGCCGGTCGTGCCGTGGGCCTGTTCTCGCCCCGCTGTGGGCTGTGTCGCGTGCTCGGTCATCTCTCCTGCCCCCGTCGTTCGTCCGGGGTGCCCGCGGACACGGGCTCCCCCGGGGCATCCGCCGTCGTCCCGGGTGCCCCGTCCTCGTCATCCATGATCTCTCCGGTCGCCGTGTTCACGGCGGGCGCGGCCGGGGTGGCCCGGGCGAGCGCCACGGCCACGGTCTCGGCCGTCTTGCGGCCTATGCCGGGCACCTCGCAGATCTGGTCGATCGTCGCGGACCGCAGTCTCTTCACCGAACCGAAGTGCTTGATCAGTGCCTGCTTGCGGGTCTCCCCCAGGCCGGGCACGTCGTCCAGCGGACTGGAGCGGAAGCGCTTGGCGCGCTTGGCGCGCTGGTAGGTGATCGCGAAGCGGTGCGCCTCGTCGCGGACCCGCTGCAGCAGGTACAGGCCCTCGCTGGTGCGGGGCAGGACGACCGGGTCGTCCTCGCGGGGCAGCCAGACCTCCTCCAGGCGCTTGGCGAGTCCGCAGACGGCGATGTCGTCGATGCCCAGCTCGTCCAGGGCCCGCTGGGCCGCCGCGACCTGCGGCTGTCCGCCGTCGACGACGACGAGCTGTGGCGGGTAGGCGAAGCGCTTGGGACGGCCGTCGTCGTCCTTCAGCGCCGGGCCGTCCGTGAGCTGCTCGTCTCCGCCCGCTTCCGTCCCGTCCGTCCCGTCCTCCCCGTCGGCCCACTCGCCGGTCTTCTCCTTCTCGGCGAGGTAGCGGCGGAAGCGGCGGGTGATGACCTCGTGCATGGAACGGACGTCGTCCTGTCCGGCGAAGCCCTTGATCTGGAAACGCCGGTATTCGCTCTTCCGGGCCAGTCCGTCCTCGAAGACCACCATGGAGGCCACGACGTCGTCGCCCTGGAGGTGCGAGATGTCGTAGCACTCGATCCTGAGCGGGGCGCTGTCCAGGCCGAGGGCGTCGGCGACCTCCTCCAGCGCGCGCGAGCGCGTCGTCAGGTCGGAGGCGCGCTTGGTCTTGTGCAGGACGAGCGCCTGCTGGGCGTTGCGCTGCACGGTCTCCATCAGCGCCTTCTTGTCGCCGCGCTGCGGGATGCGCAGCGACACGCCCGACCCCCGGCGCTCCGTCAGCCACTGCTGGACCGGCTCCACCGGGTCGGGCAGGGCGGGGACCAGGACCTCCTTGGGGACGGCGTCCCCGGTCTCCTCGCCGTACAGCTGCTGGAGGGCGTGCTCGACGAGGGCGCCGGTGGTGATCTCCTCCACCTTGTCCGTGACCCAGCCGCGCTGGCCGCGCACGCGTCCGCCGCGCACGTGGAAGATCTGGACGGCCGCCTCCAGCTCGTCCTCGGCGACCGCGATCAGGTCGGCGTCGGTCGCGTCGGCGAGCACGACCGCGCTCTTCTCCATGGCCTTCTTGAGGGCCCCGATGTCGTCGCGCAGGCGCGCCGCCCGCTCGTACTCCATGTCCTCGGCCGCCTCGGCCATCTGCCGTTCCAGGCGGCGCAGGTAGGCGCCGGTACGCCCGGCCATGAAGTCGCAGAACTCGTCGGCCAGGTCCCGGTGGTCGTCCGGGGAGATGCGCCCGACGCAGGGCGCCGAGCACTTGCCGATGTAGCCGAGCAGGCAGGGGCGGCCGGTACGGGCGGCGTTCTTGAAGACGCCGGCGGAGCAGGTGCGCACCGGGAAGACGCGCAGCAGGAGGTCGACCGTGTCGCGGATCGCCCAGGCGTGTCCGTACGGCCCGAAGTACCGCACGCCCTTCTTCTTGTGGCCGCGCATCACCTGTACGCGCGGGAACTCCTCGTTCATCGTCACCGCGAGGTAGGGATAGCTCTTGTCGTCGCGGTACTTCACGTTGAACCGGGGGTCGTACTCCTTGATCCAGGAGTACTCCAGCTGTAGTGCCTCGACCTCCGTGGACACCACGGTCCACTCCACGGACGCGGCCGTGGTGACCATGGTGCGGGTGCGGGGGTGGAGGTTCGCCAGGTCCTGGAAGTAGTTGGCCAGGCGCTGGCGCAGGCTCTTCGCCTTTCCGACGTAGATCACCCTGCGGTGCTCGTCGCGGAACCTGTACACCCCCGGGGAGTCCGGGATCTCTCCCGGCCTGGGGCGGTAGCTGGAGGGGTCGGCCATGACTCACACCCTACTGGCGGGGACCGACACTCCGGCGGGCTGTGGACGACGGGCCGGCGACCCTGTGGACAACCCGTCACGGGGGCAGGTGGACGACCGGTCGCACGAGCCGGTGGACGACCGCCCGCAGGGGCCGGGGAGAGACGGTCCGGGGCCGGTCGGTCACGCGGGGTGCCCTCGGGGCGGTGGACCGGTGCGTTCTCGGCCAGGAGCGCGTCACGGTCGGGCTTCAGGTGTTGTCGGGACTTGGTCAACACGCTTCAATGCGGGGGAACTCGGGGCCATGAAGCGCGGCGTTCGGATGTGAAGACCCCTGCGCCGCGACCGGGGGCGGCTCCGGTTGATCCGCGTCGAACGGTCTGACCAGCCGTCGTGAACTTCACAGAAAGGCCCCCTGCATGCCGCACGCCACACAACCCCTGGACGTCGCCACCGCGGAACTCGACTCGGTCCTGCGCGGTGGCCCCTTCCACGTGGCCCTGCGCGCCGCGATCGCGGCGCGCGGACTGCCACTGCAGCGCGTGCAGCACCATCTGTCACGCCACGGTGTGAAGGTGGGCGTCACGAGCCTGAGCTACTGGCAGCAGGGCGCCCGGCGTCCCCAGCGCCCGGAGTCGCTGCGGGCCGTACGGGCACTGGAGGAGATACTCCAGCTGCCCGAGGAGTCGCTGATACGTCTGCTCGCGGAGGCCGACGAGGGCACCGCGGTCCGACCGCCCGCGGCCCGCTCCTATCGCGCCCACGTGGCGGCCTCGGGCGTCCTGGACAGGCTCCTGGCCGAGCTGGACCACCCGTCGTCGGACGGCGGGGTGCACACCCTCGGTCACCACGAGCGGGTCCGGATCGGGCCGCGCCGCGAGCTCGCGGGCCGCGAGTCGCACCACATCGTCCGCGCCCACCGCGACGGCGTCGACCGCTTCGTCGCCGTCCACCGAGGTGACGCGGGATGCGCTCCCGCGCGGATGGCCGTCCACGCGTTGGAGAACTGCCGCACGGGGCGCGTCCGCACCCACGACGACACCGGCGTGCTCGTGACCGAGCTGCTCTTCGACACGCGTCTGCGGGCCGGGGACACCCACCTCTTCCGCTACGGCGTCGAGGACGGCACGGCGGGGGCGTCGCACGAGTACGTCCGGGGGTTCGGTTCGGCGGGCGGGCAGTACGCGCTCCAGGTGCGGTTCGACTCCGCCGCC
The DNA here is from genome assembly GCF_044331465.1 of Streptomyces sp. NPDC017225. Classification (NCBI taxonomy): domain Bacteria; kingdom Bacillati; phylum Actinomycetota; class Actinomycetes; order Kitasatosporales; family Streptomycetaceae; genus Streptomyces; species Streptomyces sp. NPDC017225. Next base: position 40,255 of record NZ_JBIRNE010000003.1, read on the forward strand.
CTGCCGGCGCGCTGCCACCGGTTCACGCAGCACTCGCCGGCGGCACCGCGCGGCGGCCGGCAGGAGCTGACCCTCAGCGGGCAGCACCACTCGGTACACCTGGTGGAGCCGCGGGTGCGGTCGGGAATGCTGGGGATCGGGTGGGACTGGGACTGAACGGGCGGCCTAGGCCGAAGAGCGGGGCCGGCCGGTCAGGTTCCTGGGCTCGCGACGATCCGGCCCTGCTTCACCTCGACCGGCAGTTCGATGAGCGGCACGGTGGCGGGGGCGCGCAGTGCCTCGCCGGTCCGGGCGTCGAACTCGCTGCCGTGACAGGAGCAGACGAGCTTCGTCCCCTCCAGCTTCTTGATGGGGCACCCCGCGTGCGTGCAGACCGTGCTGAACGCCTTCAGGGCGCCCTCGTCGTCCCGGCTGACCACCACGTTCTGGTCCCGGTAGAGCTTGGTCGCGCCCTTGGCGACCTCGCCGTCCGTTCCCAGGTCGACGGGTGCGGTCGGCCTGGCCGGCGCGGCGCCGTCGTCACCCGGTGAGCAGGCGGCCAGACCGAGTCCGGCGACGGGTGTGAGGGCCGCCGAGCGCAGGACGGTACGGCGGCTCGGAACGGGGCGGCCGGGCATGGGGACTCCACTGTTCAGGGGGCGTGCGGGGCGACGATATCCGGCGCTCGCGGGCGGCCGGCGGGGTGGGTGTCGGGTCTGTCGCCGAGGGGGAGAACGCGACGGGACGGACGTAGGCGTTTGCCCGAGCGTTTACGTCCCCCTCCCGATGGGATACGGTCCCCGCCAGTGCCCGCGAACCGATGCGGGGCAGTGCGCGGCAGCAGGCGCCCAGGCCGTCCGGCTGCCGCTGGAACGCCTCGCCGGACCGGCCGGCGCGGACCGCGCGGCTGCCCTGCGCCTTCGTTCACCGCACGCCCCCGGCGGCTGCCCGAGCAGGCCCGGCAACCGGAGCAGCCCCAGCAAACCCCGCACAGGCATGCGAAAGGACCCTCCCGTGATCGTCGTCGCCGGTGAGGCACTGATCGACCTGGTACCGCAGGGCACGGGTGCCCTGGCCGCGCTGCGGCCGGCGCTCGGCGGCGGTCCGTACAACACGGCCGTCGCCCTGGGCCGCCTCGGCTCCCCCGCCGCCTTCTGCTCCCGGGTGTCGCACGACGCCTTCGGTGAGGCGCTGCTCGACCGGCTGAGTGAGGCCGGTGTGGACGTCTCGCCGGTGCAGCGCGGGGCCGAGCCGACGACACTCGCCGTGGCCTCGGTGGACGCGGACGGCTCGGCCGCTTACTCCTTCTACGTGGACGGGACCGCGGACCGGCTGTTCTCGTTGCCCGCCACGCTGCCGTCCCGCACCCGGGCGGTCTCCTTCGGGACCTGCTCCATGGTGCTGGAGCCGGGTGCGAGCGCGTACGAGGAGCTGCTGCGCGAGACGGCGGCGCGGGGGGTGTTCACGGCGCTGGACCCCAACATCCGGGCCGGGCTGATCCCGGAGCCGGACGCCTACCGGGCCCGGTTCCGGAGCTGGCTGCCGTCGGTGTCGCTGCTGAAGCTGTCCGCCGAGGACGCCGAGTGGCTCGGTGGCACGCCCCGGGAGTGGCTGGCGGCAGGACCGGCGGCGGTCGTGGTCACCCGGGGTGGGGCGGGGCTGACGGCGTACACCCGTGAGGGGGGCGAGTACGCGGTGCCGGGCGAGGCGGTCGACGTGGTGGACACGATCGGCGCGGGTGACACGGTGAACGCGGCGCTGTTGCACGGCCTCGCGGTACGGGACGCCCTCGGTCACGATGCGGTCGCCGCTCTGGGGGCGGAGGGCTGGGCTGAGCTGCTGGGCTTCGCCGCCCGGGCCGCGGCGGTCACCTGTTCGCGGGCGGGCGCGGAGCCGCCGTACGCCCACGAGGTCGCCTTCTGAACACCGACGTCGGCTGAGAACGAACGGCTGAACGCCGGCGGCGTCGGCTCCGGCCTGGGTGGTCGGTCTGCCGTCCGTACGGCCCCCGGGCCGTACGGGCGTACGGGACGACGGCCGACGCGCCGGGCCCCAGGGATGATCCCGTGGGGCCCGGCGCGGCTCCGTTTCAGGCCTTGCTCGTCCGCGCCGTCTTCTTCGCGGCGGGCTTGGTGGCCTTCTTTGCCGTCTTCGTGGCGGTCTTCTTCGCGGCCGTGCCGGTGACCGCCTTGGTGGCGGTCTTCTTGGCGGTGGCCTTGGCCGCCACCGTCTTCGCCGCCTTGCGCGGGGTCTTCACCGTGGCCGCCTCGCTGATCCGGTCGGCGCCGAGGACGTCCTGAAGGAACTTGCCGGTGTGGCTGGCGGGGACCCCCGCCACCTGCTCGGGCGTGCCCTCCGCGACCACCAGGCCACCGCCGGCACCGCCCTCGGGGCCCATGTCGACGACCCAGTCGGCGGTCTTGATCACGTCGAGGTTGTGCTCGATGACGATGACCGTGTTGCCCTTGTCGACCAGGCCGGACAGGACGGTCAGCAGCTTGCTGATGTCCTCGAAGTGCAGACCGGTGGTCGGCTCGTCCAGGACGTAGACCGTGCGCCCGGTGGAGCGGCGCTGAAGCTCGCTGGCGAGCTTGACGCGCTGGGCCTCGCCGCCGGACAGGGTGGTCGCGGACTGGCCGAGCCGTACGTAGCCGAGGCCGACGTCCTTCAGCGTCTTCATGTGCCGGGAGATGGCGGGGACCGCCTCGAAGAAGTCGGTCGCCTCCTCGATCGGCATGTCCAGGACGTCGGCGATGGACTTGCCCTTGTAGTGGACCTCCAGGGTCTCCCGGTTGTACCGGGCGCCGTGGCAGACCTCGCACGGGACGTAGACGTCCGGGAGGAAGTTCATCTCGATCTTGATCGTGCCGTCGCCCGCGCAGTTCTCGCAGCGGCCGCCCTTGACGTTGAAGGAGAACCGGCCGGGCATGTAGCCGCGGACCTTCGCCTCGGTCGTCTCGGCGAACAGCTTGCGGACGTGGTCGAAGACGCCGGTGTACGTCGCCGGGTTCGACCGCGGGGTGCGGCCGATGGGCGACTGGTCGACGTGGACGACCTTGTCGACGAGGTCGTCGCCGTCCACGCGCGTGTGGCGGCCGGGCACGCTCCGGGCGCCGTTCAGCTCGCGCGCCAGGTGCGTGTACAGGATGTCGTTGACCAGGGTCGACTTGCCGGAGCCGGAGACGCCGGTGACGGCCGTGAAGACGCCCAGCGGGAAGGACACGTCGATGTCCTGGAGGTTGTTCTCGCGCGCGCCGTGCACGGTGAGCTGCCGGGAGGGGTCGCGCGGGCGCCGGATGTCGGGCAGCGGGATGGCCTTCTTGCCGGACAGGTACAGGCCGGTCTGCGACTCGGCGTTGTCGAGCAGCTCCTTGAGGGAGCCGCTGTGCACCACCTTGCCGCCGTGCTCGCCGGCACCGGGGCCGATGTCGACGATCCAGTCGGCGACCTTGATGGTGTCCTCGTCGTGCTCGACGACGATGAGGGTGTTGCCCATGTCGCGGAGCCGGACGAGTGTCTCGATCAGCCGGTGGTTGTCGCGCTGGTGCAGGCCGATGGACGGCTCGTCGAGCACGTACAGCACGCCGACGAGTCCGGAGCCGATCTGGGTGGCCAGGCGGATGCGCTGGGCCTCGCCGCCGGAGAGGGTGCCGGCCGCGCGGTTCAGCGAGAGGTAGTCCAGGCCGACGTCGACCAGGAACCGCAGCCGCTCGTTGACCTCCTTCAGCACGCGCTCGGCGATCTTCTTGTCGCGGGCGCTGAGCTTCAGCTCGCCCAGGAAGTCCGCGCAGTCGCTGATGGACATCGCCGAGACCTCGGCGATCGACTTGCCCATGACGGTGACCGCGAGGACGAGCGGCTTCAGCCGCGTGCCCTCACAGGTGGGGCAGGGCACCTCGCGCATGTAGCCCTCGAAGCGCTCGCGGCTGGCGTCGCTCTCGGCCTCGCTGTGCCGGCGCTTGACGAAGGGGATCGCGCCCTCGAAGGCCGTGGTGTACCGACGCTCGCGTCCGTACCGGTTGCGGTAGCGGACCTCGACCTGGGTCTTGTGGCCGTACAGCAGGGCCTTGCGGGCGCGCAGCGGCAGGCCGGCGAAGGGGATGTCCGTCCTGAAGCCCAGGGCGTCCGCGAGGGCACCGATGAGGCGGCCGAAGTAGTCCTTGGTGTGCCCGTGCGACCAGGGGTGGATGGCGCCCTCGTCGAGGGACTTGTCCTCGTCGGGGACGATCAGCTCCGGGTCGACCTCCATGCGGGTGCCGATGCCGGAGCAGTCGGGGCAGGCGCCGAAGGGCGAGTTGAAGGAGAAGGAGCGGGGCTCCAGCTCCTCGAAGGACAGGTCGTCGTACGGGCAGTACAGGTGCTCCGAGTACATGCGCTCGCGCTCGGGGTCGTCCTCGGGGAGGTCGACGAAGTCGAGCACGACCATCCCGCCGGACAGGCCGAGGGCGGTCTCCACGGAGTCGGTGAGGCGGCGCTTGGCGGAGTCCTTCACCGTGAGGCGGTCGACGACCACCTCGATGGTGTGCTTCTCCTGCTTCTTCAGCGTGGGCGGGGTGGACAGCTGGATGGTCTCGCCGTCCACCCGCGCGCGGGAGTAGCCCTTGGTCTGGAGGTCGGCGAAGAGGTCGACGAACTCGCCCTTGCGCTCGCGCACCAGCGGCGACAGCACCTGGAAGCGGCTGCCCTCCGGCAGCTCCAGGACCTTGTCGACGATGGCCTGCGGCGACTGGCGCGTGATCGGCCGGGCGCACTGGGGGCAGTGCGGCTTGCCGATGCGGGCGAAGAGCAGGCGCAGGTAGTCGTAGACCTCGGTGATGGTGCCGACCGTGGAGCGCGGGTTGCGCGAGGTCGACTTCTGGTCGATGGAGACCGCCGGGGAGAGGCCCTCGATGAAGTCGACGTCCGGCTTGTCCATCTGGCCGAGGAACTGCCGGGCGTAGGACGAGAGCGACTCCACGTAGCGCCGCTGGCCCTCGGCGAAGATGGTGTCGAAGGCCAGGGAGGACTTGCCCGACCCGGACAGGCCCGTGAAGACGATGAGCGAGTCACGAGGCAGGTCGAGCGAGACGTTCTTCAGGTTGTGCTCGCGCGCGCCACGGACGATGAGACGGTCGGCCACGCCGGTCCGCACCTTTCTTGAGAGAAGTGACAGGGGCGAGGCCCCCGTCTTTCTCAGACTAGGGGGAGCCACTGACAACGCCGGTCGGATTCACCGGTTGTCAACAAACCCCGACTCCCCAGCATGCCCGACGCCGCGTCCGACCATATAGCACGCGCATTCGATTTACGGGCGTCGTCCGCCACCTTCACCCGAAGGTGTGACGCGGTCTAGGGTCGGCACCATGATTGATCACGCGCGTGACCTGGCCTCTGTACGTGACGCGACCGAGCGGCTGCTCAGCGCGGTCGGGAAACTGGACAACGCGTCCGTGACGGAGTCGTCACGGCTTCCCGGCTGGACGCGCGGCCACGTCCTCGCCCACCTCGCCCGCAACGCGGACGCCCTCGTGAACGTCTTCGAGGGACGCCCCATGTACGTCTCCGGCGAGGCCCGGGACGCCGACATCGAGCGGGACGCCCCGCGCCCACTGGACGCCCAGCTCGCCGACGTGCGCGAGAGCGCGGCCCGGTTGCAGGACGCCTGGGCCGTGCCCGGGGACTGGTCGCGCACGGTGGAGCTGCGCAACGGGATCACCGACGCGGCCTCGCGAGTACCGTTCCGGCGATGGGTTGAGGTGGAGCTGCACCACGTGGACCTGGGCATCGGATACGAGCTGGAGGACCTTCCGGCGGAGTTCACGGAGCGGGAGAGCGAATTCCTGGCCGCCCGGTTCGCCGGGCACCCCGATGTGCCGCCCACCCGGCTCACGGACGGCACGCGCGCGTGGAGCACGGGCCGGGAGGCGAGCGCCCCGGAGGTGACCGTCACCGGTCGCCCGGCCGACCTGCTCGGCTGGCTCGCCGGGCGACGCGAGGGGACCGCACTGTCGGCACAGGGCGGCCCGCTGCCGTCGCTGCCGCCGCTGTAGCCCGGGGACGGCGGTCTGCGGACCCGCCAACCCCCTAGGCTGGCGGTCATGACGTACAGCGGAGAGGTGCGGGTCGGCGGCCCCGCCGACGTGCACGAGCTCAAGGACCTGATGATCACCAAGGTCGCGGTCGGCCCGATGGACAACAACGCCTACCTGCTGCGCTGCCGGGCCACCGACGAGCAGCTGCTGATCGACGCCGCCAACGAGGCGCACTCGCTGCTCGGCACGATCGGTGACGGCGGCATCGCGTCCGTCGTCACCACCCACCGGCACGGTGACCACTGGCAGGCGCTCGCCGACGTCGTCGCGGCCACCGGCGCCCGCACCTACGCGGGCCGGCACGACGCCGAGGGCATCCCCGTGCCCACCGACGTCCTCGTCGACGACGGCGACACCATCCGGGTGGGGCAGGTGGAGCTCACCGCGCGCCACCTGGTCGGGCACACGCCGGGCTCCATCGCCCTGGTGTACGACGACCCGCACGGGCACCCCCATGTGTTCACCGGGGACTGTCTCTTCCCGGGCGGTGTGGGCAACACACACGACGACCCGGAGGCGTTCGCGAGCCTGCTCCACGACGTGGAGACCAGGGTCTTCGACGTACTCCCGGACGAGACATGGGTGTATCCGGGCCACGGCAGCGACACCACGCTCGGCGCGGAACGGCCGCACCTGCCGGAGTGGCGCGCACGCGGCTGGTGAACGCCGGGCGCACGCCGCACGCGCGCCAGGACCCGGGCGCACACCGCCCGCGTCCTGGCGCGCGCCCCGTGTGAGGGGTTCGCACACACCGGTGCGCGCTGCCGCACGTACGCCCGGCGCGGTCATTTGGGCGCGGCCCCGCGCGGGACGACGGTTCCTGGGCGGCCCGGGCCGCCGGCCCTCCGGCACCCCCCCCTCGGCCGGCGGCCCCGGCTTCTCAGGCCCGGGCCCGTCCCTCCCCGGCCAGCGCCGCGATCCGCTCCACCCCGAACACGTACCCCTGCACTCCGCATCCGGCGATGACGCCGTCGGCGCGCTGCGACACGTAGGAGTGGTGCCGGAACGACTCCCGCTGGTGGATGTTGGAGATGTGGACCTCCACCACCGGCAGCCCGTCGCAGGTGTTGAGCGCGTCGAGGACGGCGACGGAGGTGTGCGAGTAGGCGGCGGGGTTGATCACGATCCCGCAGTGGTTCAGCCGGGCCTCGTGGATCCAGTCGACGAGTTCCCCCTCGTGGTTGGACTGCCGGAAGTCCACCGTGCCACCGTGTGCCGCCGCCGCCTTGGCGCAGAGGGTCTCGACGTCGGCGAGGGTGTCGGAGCCGTAGATCTCCGGCTGACGCTGACCCAGCAGGTTCAGGTTGGGGCCGTTGAGGATCATGATCGGGGCGTTGGCCAGGTTGCGGGGCACGGTTCCTCCGGTCCGTTCGGGGCGCGGCGGCCGTTGCGCGTCCGCCGCTCGGACCCCGGTTTATCACGGTGCGCCGGCCACCCGGCCGGCCGTACCCTCCCGCCATGACTCCGATCACGTACCCGTCCAAGCCCTCGCCCGGCGACCGTGTCGCGGTGATATCCCCCTCCGCCGGGCTGCCGGGACTCTTCCCGCTCCCCTTCGAGTTGGGCCTGGAGCGGCTGCGCGAGGAGTTCGGGCTGGAGCCGGTGGAGTATCCGGCCACCCGGAGGATGGGGTCGACGCCCGCCGAGCGGGCCGCCGACATCCACGCGGCCTTCGCCGACCCCGGGATCAGGGCCGTGATCGCGTCGATCGGCGGCGACGACCAGATCACCGTGCTGCCGCTGCTGGACCGGGAGCTGATCCGGGCCAGCCCGAAGCCGTTCTTCGGCATGAGCGACAACACCAACCTGCTCGCCTACCTGCGCAACACGGGCATCGTCGGCTACCACGGCGCGAGCGTGATGGTGGAGCTGGGGCGTCCCGTCGCCATGCACCCGCAGACCGCCGACTCCCTGCGCGCGGCGCTGTTCACCTCGGGCCCGTACGAGCTGCGGCCCGCCGAACGCTGGAACGACGTCGACCGCGACTGGGCCGACCCGGCGACCTTCGACGAGGAGCCCGGGAGCCGGCCCGGGTCGGGCTGGTCCTGGGTGAACGCCGACCGGGTGGTCGAGGGACGGACTTGGGGCGGCTGTCTGGAGATCCTCGCCGGGCTGCTGATGGCCGACGTCGAGATCGCGCGCGACCCGGCGCAGTACGACGGTGACGTGCTGATTCTGGAGACCTCCGAGGAGATGCCGAGCGCGCAGGAGGTCTTCCGCACCCTGCGCACCATGGGCGAGCGCGGGCTGCTGGGCCGCTTCTCCGCGTTGCTGATGGCCCGCGCGAAGACGTGGTCCTTCGAGCGCCCCACCAGCCCCGAGGAGGGCGCCCGGTACGCGGCGGAGCAGCGCGAGGCGGTCCTTCGGGCGATGCGGGCCTACGCTCCCGGGGCCACGATCGTCTTCGACGTGGACTTCGGTCACACCGATCCGCAGGTGGTCCTCCCGTACGGGGGCACCGTACGGGTCGACGGACCCTCCCGGCGCGTCACCGTCACGTACTGACGCTCCCGCGCGCCTACGGGTTGACGGCGAGTTCCAGATACGCCGCGAACAGCACCAGGTGGACGCCTCCCTGCAGGGGCGTGGCGCGGCCCGGCACAACCGTCAGTGAGGCCACCACCACGGTCAGGGCGAGCAGCACCATGTGGGTGGAGCCGAGGCCGAGGACCAGCGGTCCGGAGAGCCACACGGAGGCCAGGGCGACCGCCGGGATGGTCAGGCCGATGCTGGCCATCGCCGAGCCGAGCGCGAGGTTCAGGCTGGTCTGGACACGGTCGCGGCGCGCGGTGCGCACGGCGGCGATGGTCTCGGGGAGCAGGACCAGCAGGGCGATGATGACGCCGACGACGGCGTGCGGCAGCCCGGCGCCCGCCACTCCGTCCTCGATGGTGGGCGAGACCCCCTTCGCCAGTCCGACCACACCGATCAGGGCGAGGGCGAGCAGTCCCAGGCTGATCAGGGCGGTGCGGGCGGACGGCGCGTGGGCGTGGTCCTCGGCGGTGATCACTTCGCCCTGGCGGGTGATCGGGAGGAAGTAGTCGCGGTGCCGCACCGTGAGGGTCGCGATGAACAGACCGTAGAGGACCAGCGAGGAGAGCGCGGCGAAGGTCAGCTGGACGGTGGAGAACTCCGGGCCGGGCGCGCTGGTGGTGAACGTCGGCAGCACCAGGCTGAGCGTGGCCAGCGTCGCGACCGTCGCGAGGGCCGCGCCGGTGCCCTCCGGGTTGAACACCGCGGTGCCGTGCCGCAGGGAGGCGACCAGCAGACTGAGGCCGACCACGCCGTTGCAGGTGATCATCACGGCCGCGAAGACGGTGTCCCTGGCCAGCGTCGCGCTCTTGTCGCCGCCGTCCGCCATGAGGGTCACGATGAGCGCGACCTCGATGACCGTGACGGCGACGGCGAGGACCAGGGAGCCGAAGGGTTCCCCGACCCGGTGGGCGACCACCTCGGCGTGGTGCACGGCGGCCAGTACGGCCATCGCGAGGACGATCGTCAACAGCGCGACGACCGCGCCGGGCAGATCACGGCCCCAGGTCAAGGCCAGCAGCACGACCGCGGCCACGGGCGTGACGGTCGTCCACTGTGTGATGAGCGTCCCGGGACGAGTGACCATGCGGAGATCGTCGCAGAGGGCGATGGGCCCCGCATTCTCTGTCACACCGGCCGTAGAACGCGTTCACTTTCGCCATGGAGCGTACGCGGGGAGCGGCGGGCGGCTCTCTTCGCCGCCCGCCGCTCCCTGTGGTCTGTCACGTCGACCTGGAGGTCGTACGCGGTCAGGCTTCGATGCTGTCCTTCGGAGCGTCGTCGTCCTTGATGGCCGCCGCTTCGGCCTCGGCCTGCTTCTTGGAGGCGCGGAGGCTGGTGATCGTGGTGACGATCAGGACGCCGCAGATCACACCGAGCGAGACCGGGATGCTGATCTCGGGGACGTGGACACCGGACTCGTGCAGGGCGTGCAGCACCAGCTTGACGCCGATGAAGCCCAGGATGACCGACAGGCCGTAGGAGAGGTGCACCAGCTTCCTCAGCAGACCGCCGAGGAGGAAGTACAGCTGTCGCAGACCCATCAGGGCGAACGCGTTGGCCGTGAACACGATGTACGGGTCCTGGGTCAGGCCGAAGATCGCCGGGATGGAGTCGAGGGCGAAGAGCACGTCGGTGGTGCCGATCGCGAGCATCACGACCAGCATCGGGGTCATGATGCGCTTGCCGTTCTCCTCGATCCACAGCTTGGTGCCGTGGTATCGGTCGGCGACGCCGAAGCGGCGCTCGGCTGCCTTGAGCAGCTTGTTCTCCTCGAACTCCTCGTCGTCCTCGTCGGCCCGCGCCTCCTGGATGAGCTTCCAGGCGGTGTAGATGAGGAAGGCCCCGAAGATGTAGAAGACCCAGGAGAAGTTGGCGATGATCGCGGCGCCCGCCGCGATGAAGATGGTCCTGAGGACCAGGGCCACGAGGACACCCACCAGGAGCACTCGCTGCTGGTACTGCGTGGGCACCGCGAACTTCGCCATGATCAGGATGAAGACGAAGAGGTTGTCCACGCTCAGGGACTTCTCGGTGATGTAGCCCGCGAAGAACTCGCCGCCGGGCTGGCCGCCACCGAAGACCAGCAGGCCTACTCCGAAGAGGCCCGCCAGGGCGATCCAGACGGCCGTCCAGATCCCGGCTTCCTTGATCGATACGTCGTGCGGCTTGCGGCCGATGAAGAAATCGGCGCCGATCAGGGCAGCGAGGCCCACGACGGTCAGGACCCACAGGGTCACAGAAACTTCCACTACTACGCCTCCGGCAGTACGTCACACGGCAAATGTCAGCGTCGTCGCTGCCGGAGGTCTCTTCCACCCGGGTCCGGGACGCGTGACGCGTTCGGATTCCGCGGGCCGACGCCCCGGGATCTGGCCTGATCCGTATTGACGGGGACGCCGCACAGACAGGGAGTACTCCCCTCCGTATGGACGACAGTACCCCATTCCCCAAGGGATGGTAAAGAGATTCGCAAATTACGCTCAAAAGCGCAGGTCGGAGATGGTCACCGCTTCCCCGGACGGCGGGCTGCCGCGACCTGGGCGAGCACCTGCTGAAGCACCTGGCTGCCGGGCGGCACGAGCGGGGGCTCGTACGTCCAGGCATGCCCGACCCACGGGTCGGCGAGGTGGTCGTCGGCCACCGGCGTCAGCCGGAGCAGCGAGCGCCACAGGGGGTCGAGCAGCGGCCCGTACCCGGCGGACTCCTCACGGTCGGCGACCATCATCAGGTGCACGCCCACGGCCGGCCCCTCGTCGGCGAGGTAGCGCAGCTGGTTCACCGCGCGGTCGTCGAAGCCGTGCGGGAAGTCGTTGACGATCAGGAGCTGCTGGGACGTGTCGAGACCGGGCGGGAGCGCGTCGGGAGCGCCTCCGCGCAACGCCATCTGCACCAGGTCGACGCGCTGGGTGAGGCGGGCGAGTACGTCCGCCGTCCCGGCGGCCCCCAGCGCGGGCGGGGCCGCGAGCACACCGCTGTGCACCAGTGGTGCCAGTCCCCGCGTGCCCGATCCGGCCGGATCGATGACATGCACGGTGAACTCGCCCGCCGGATGGACGGCGAGCAGCCTGGCCGCGTGCGCGACCGCGGTCTCCAGGCCCAGCCGCCGCACCTCGTGGGAGTCGGTGAACGAGCCGTCGAGCGAGGTGGAACGCCCGCTGTCGATCCACAGGCCGCGCTCCAGCGGCAGCCTGGCCAGCAGCGGGATGCTGATGCGGGGCGACTCGGGCAGATGGAGATCGCCCAGCCGCAGGGCCATGGGGGTCTCCATGGGCACGCGGTAGGCGTGCCAGACGGGGTTGTCCCAGCGCGCGCAGGCCGCCGGCAGGGCCGGCTCGACCACGTCCGCCTCGGCGGCGAGCTGAGCGACGTCCCGGTCCAGGACCTCCTGGGCCTGGGAGACGAGCTGGGCGTGCCGGGCGCGCGCGGCCTCCCGGGCGGCGTCGCCCTGGCCGCCGATCCGGCTGCGCGGGTCGGACAGGACCTGGTCGAGTTCCTTCTCCATGCGCGAGTCGGCGAAGTCGACGGCGCTCCGGTAGGCGGCCGTGGTGCGCGCCAGGTCCTCGAACATGCCCCACACCTGGTTGTAGAGCCGCTCCTCCATGGACCAGCCGGTGGCATCGCCCGCGACCGGCCGGGCGGGCTGCCCGGGTGCGGCCGGAGGCGCGGTCGGCGGGGGCGGAGGCGGAGCGGCGTTCCGCCGGCGTGGGTGGCTGTAGTCGATCGGGCCGCTGCCGGCGGGCGCGGACGGCTGCCCGGTGGTGCCGGAGCCCTCCGGTCCGCCGGGGTACGGCTGCGGCGTGCCGTGCTGCCCCGGGGCTCCGGGCGCGCGCGGGTCGGAGCCGCCCTGCGGGTCGTACGGGGACGCCGGGGGTACGGGGTCGGTGGCGCCCTGAGGTGCGGCGGCGCCGTGGTCCGGACCGTGCGCCGGGGCGGCGGTCTGCCGGGAGCGGTTGCCGTCGGGCGTACGGGCCCCTGGAGCCGGGGGCGCCGGCAGGGAACGGGCCAGGCCGCCTGCCACCGCCTCCTGGATGTTCCCGGCGAGCTGGTGGGCCTGGGGCAGGTTCTGGTCGGTGAGGAGCTCGGCGAGGCCGCCCGCGTAGCCCTGGCCGACGGCGCGCACCTTCCAGTCGCCCTGGCGCCGGTAGAGCTCCAGAGCGACGACTGCGGACTCGGCCTCCAGACCGGTGATGGTGTAGCTGGCGACCTCGCTGCCGTCGAGGCCGGTGACGGCGACGAAGGGGGCGGGGACAGCCCCGAAACGGGCCGGCCCCTGCCCTCCGGCGGGCAGGGCGAGCAGCACACTGACGCGGTGCACGGCGTCCGGCACGGCTTCCAGGTCCACCGCGAGGCGGTGCTCGGCGGCTGCCTGTCGGGAGACCTCCAGCCCCGGCAGGATGGGTGTGCCCGGGTGGGCCACCCATGCGGCGCCGTGGACCTCGCCGTTCTCGTCGCCGAGTGTGGCTCCGGCCACGATCGGCGTGCCGGCCGAGACCCGGATCTCGAGACGGGCCCGGGGAAGCGGGTGGTTCTGTCCCCGCGTGAGCTCGGCCGTCATCGCCTTTCCCCCTGTGTCACTCGTGCGTCACTCGTGATGTGCCGTGCGGTGCCCGTCCGGCCTGCTCCCGGGACCGGCCGGTCGGTGGCGGTCCGCTACAGGACCGGCAGGATCGCCGGCATCAGGTCCTGGAAGGTACGGCCGTTGGCGGGGGAGCCGATGGCGGTCATCGACCAGCCCTGGCCCACCCGGTGCACCTTCGCCATGATCTGGGCCGTGTAGGCGCCACCGCCGGCCAGCGTGTAGCGGGCGAGCTCGTCGCCGTTGGTCTCGTCGACCAGGCGGCAGAAGGCGTTCTGCACCTCCTGGAAGGTCTGGCCGGTGAAGGAGTTCACGGTGAAGACGATCTGGTCGATGTGGACCGGGACACGCTGCAGGTCGACGAGGATCGCCTCGTCGTCACCGCCCTGACCGACACCGCCGACGAGGTTGTCACCGGTGTGGCGCACCGAGCCGTCGTCGCTCACCAGGTGGCGGAAGAAGACGACGTCGACCGGCTGCTTGTCCGCGAACAGGACGGCCGAGGCGTCCAGGTCGACCTCGCGGGTGCGCGAGCCGAACAGGCCGCGCCGGGGAGCCGCCTGCCAGCCGAGGCCCATGCGCACCGACGTCAGGCTGCCGCCGTCGTTCTTCTGCAGACTGATGGCCTGACCCTTGGTCATGTTGACGGTCACGCGCTGATCCCCTCTTCGGACTGTCCCCTGTTGCCGCGGTCCCCGCGGTTGACCAGAACCCTACGCAGGGGCACTGACAGCGCCCCACCCCGGTCCGCACTTTGTGTCGTTCTTGCAACACAGCGCGTGCTCGGGCGGGCCGTCAGGCCAGGCCGGCCTCCTTCATCTGACGCAGTTCCTTCTTCATCTCGGAGACCTCGTCACGCAGCCGGGCCGCGATCTCGAACTGGAGGTCCGCGGCGGCCGTCCGCATACGGGTGGTGAGGTCCTCGATCTGTTCGGCGAGCTCCGCCGCGGGGCGGTCGGTCACCGCCGTCTCCTTCGCCCTGCCCTTGGCCGCCCTCGTCCCGGCCGCCGCCCGGCCGCCGAGGGCGGGCACCGGAGCCTTGGCGCCCTTGCCGTCCGGCGACTGGCGGTAGCCCGAGCCGAGCAGCCGCTCGGTGTCGACGTCCTCGCGGGCGATCTGGGCCACGATGTCGTTGATCTTCTTGCGGAGCGGCTGCGGATCGACGCCGTTCGCCTTGTTGTACGCGACCTGCTTCTCGCGGCGGCGGTTGGTCTCGTCGATCGCCCTCTCCATCGCCGGCGTGATCTGGTCGGCGTACATGTGGACCTGCCCGGAGACATTGCGCGCCGCGCGGCCGATGGTCTGGATCAGGGAGGTGCCGGAGCGCAGGAAGCCCTGCTTGTCGGCGTCGAGGATCGCCACCAGGGAGACCTCCGGCAGGTCGAGGCCCTCCCTGAGCAGGTTGATGCCGACCAGGACGTCGTACTCGCCGGCCCGCAGCTCACGCAGGAGTTCGACGCGGCGCAGGGTGTCGACGTCGCTGTGCAGGTAGCGGACCTGGATGCCGAGCTCGAGGAAGTAGTCGGTGAGGTCCTCGGCCATCTTCTTGGTGAGGGTGGTGACCAGGACGCGCTCGTCCTTCTCGGTCCGCTTGCGGATCTCGTGCACCAGGTCGTCGATCTGGCCCTCGGTGGGCTTGACGACGACCTCCGGGTCGACGAGGCCGGTGGGGCGGATGATCTGCTCCACGGCGCCGTCCGAACGGGAGAGCTCGTAGGCGCCCGGGGTCGCCGACAGGTACACGGTCTGCCCGATGCGTCCCTGGAACTCCTCCCACTTCAGCGGGCGGTTGTCCAGCGCGGAGGGCAGCCGGAAGCCGTGGTCGACGAGGGTCCGCTTGCGCGAGGCGTCCCCCTCGTACATGGCGCCGATCTGCGGCACGGTGACGTGCGATTCGTCGATGACGAGCAGGAAGTCGTCCGGGAAGTAGTCCAGCAGGGTGTTCGGCGGGGAGCCGGGCAGGCGGCCGTCGAAGTGCATGGAGTAGTTCTCCACGCCGGAGCAGGAGCCGATCTGGCGGAGCATCTCGAGGTCGTACGTCGTGCGCATCCGCAGTCGCTGGGCCTCCAGGAGCTTGCCCTGCTGCTCCAGCTCGGTCAGGCGCTCCGCCAGCTCCTTCTCGATGTCGCCCACGGCCCGCTCCAGGCGCTCGGGGCCCGCGACGTAGTGGGAGGCGGGGAAGACGTACAGCTGCTGGTCGTCGCTGATAATCTCGCCGGTGACCGGGTGCAGCGTCGACAGGGCCTCGATCTCGTCACCGAACATCTCGATGCGGACCGCGAGCTCCTCGTAGACCGGGAAGATCTCGATGGTGTCGCCGCGCACCCGGAAGGTGCCGCGGGCGAAGGCCATGTCGTTGCGCGTGTACTGGATGTCCACGAAGCGGCGCAGCAGCTCGTCCCGGTCGTGCTCCTCGCCCACCCGGAGCGGGACCATGCGGTCCACGTACTCCTGCGGGGTGCCGAGGCCGTAGATGCAGGAGACGGAGGCGACCACGACGACGTCACGGCGGGTGAGCAGTGAGTTGGTCGCCGAGTGGCGCAGGCGCTCCACCTCCTCGTTGATCGAGGAGTCCTTCTCGATGTAGGTGTCCGACTGCGGGACGTACGCCTCGGGCTGGTAGTAGTCGTAGTACGAGACGAAGTACTCGACGGCGTTGTTCGGCAGCAGCTCGCGGAACTCGTTGGCCAGCTGGGCGGCCAGTGTCTTGTTCGGCGCCATCACGAGGGTGGGGCGCTGGAGCTTCTCGATCATCCACGCGGTGGTGGCGGACTTGCCGGTGCCGGTCGCGCCGAGCAGGACGACGTCCTTCTCGCCTGCTTCGACACGCCGGGCGAGCTCGGCGATGGCCGCCGGCTGGTCGCCGTTCGGCTGGTAGGGGCTGACGACCTCGAAGGGCGCCACCGTGCGTTCGATCTGGGAAACGGGCCGCATGGGTTCCACCGTACGACCCCGCACTGACAACGGGCCCGGATCAGCGGTTCTGCGGGGTGCGGGAGCGCCGGTGGACGAGGGGGCGGCGCGTGTGGTGCCCGGGGTGGTGCACCGGGTGGCGGACCGCGCGCGGGGCCTCGGTGTGGGCGGGGACGCCCGGCTTCCGCTCGACGGGGACTGTGGCGGGCTGCCCCATGACCATCAGCGGGTCGAACATGACCACCACTCCGGCCAGGAGCAGGAAGGCGAGGGGGCCGATCAGCATGGGGGCGAGCAGTTCGGCGGGAGAGCCCCCGGTGGAGGGGTCGGCGGTGCCGTGGAGGTGGACCTCGATGGCTGCCATGCCCGTGTAGTGCATGCCGGTGACCGCCAGCCCCATGACCAGGCTGGCGCCCACGCTCCACAGGAAACCGCGGACCTGTCCGGCCGCCCACAGCGCGGCGGTGGCGGCGGCCATGGCTATGACGACGGACACGGCGACGGTGAACGTGTTGTACGTCAGCTGCCCGTCCAGGCGCATTCCGGCCATGCCCAGGTAGTGCATCGAGGCGATGCCCAGGCCGGTGATGGTGCCGCCGGTGAACAGGGCCGTCCCCCGCGCGCCCCGGTAGCCGACGATGAAGATCCCGATGCCCACCATGACGATGGCGACGGCCAGGCTGGCGAAGGTCATCAGCCAGTCGTAGCGGACCGGCGTGTGTTCGATCGTGAACCCCATCATCGCGATGAAGTGCATGGTCCAGATGCCGGAGCCGATCGCCGCCGAGCCGAGGGCGAGCCACCCTGGGCGCCAGGAGCGGGTGACCCGCATGGACCTGGTGGTGCAGCGCAGCCCGAGGGCACCGCCGAGGCAGGCCATGAGATAGGCCACCAGCGGTGTGACGAGTCCGTAGTTGAATCCCTCGACCGTGCCTTGCATGTGCGGCTGCCCTTCCGCTTCCTTACGCCCCGGTTACGTCCCGGAATTTGCTGGTGTGCACCCCCTACCAGAACCGCGTGAACGGTCAGGGTCGAGGCAGAGAGTATGACTCCCACCGGAATGGTCGAACGATTCTCCGGCAAAGAATCACGGGTTTGCCCCACTTGTGCGGTCCCGGTGAGCGGAGTTGAGCAACTCCATTAAGCCTGTGGTCATTCTGCACCCCTCTTCTGTTGACTCTCTGGTGTCACAGTGGTGCTGTCCGTGATCGATCGACGC
The DNA here is from genome assembly GCF_044331465.1 of Streptomyces sp. NPDC017225. Lineage (NCBI taxonomy): Bacteria > Bacillati > Actinomycetota > Actinomycetes > Kitasatosporales > Streptomycetaceae > Streptomyces > Streptomyces sp. NPDC017225. Next base: position 57,548 of record NZ_JBIRNE010000003.1, read on the forward strand.
GAGGAGTACGCATGCACGTGCGCGCAGTTGCCGTCACGACCACCGCACTTCTGGGAGTCGCCCTGCTCGCTCCGCTCTCGCACGCCCGGGACACCCGGAGCGGCGACGACGGGCCCTCGGTCGTCGCCCACAGGGGCGCTTCCGGGTACGCGCCGGAGAACACGCTGGCCGCCGTCGACAAGGCGGCCGAGCTGGGCATCCGCTGGGTGGAGAACGACGTCCAGCGCACCAGGGACGGCGAACTCGTCGTCCTCCACGACGACAGCCTGCGCCGTACGACGAACGTGGAGGAGGTCTTTCCCGACCGGTCGCCCTGGAAGGTGAAGGACTTCACCGCCGCGGAGGTCGCGCGGCTGGACGCGGGGAGCTGGTTCGGTTCCGAGTACGCGGGCGCGCGCGTGCCGACACTGGAGCAGTACGTGGACCGCGTGGAGCACAACCACCAGAAGCTGCTGCTGGAGCTGAAGAACCCCCGGCTGTACCCGGGCATCGAGCAGCAGACCCTCAAGGTCCTCGCCAACGAGGGCTGGCTCGACCGGCGGCATGTGGCGGCCCGGCTGGTCGTGCAGAGTTTCAGCGCGGACAGTGTCCGTACCGTCCACGAGCTCGAGCCGGCCGTGAGGACCGGGTTCCTCGGCGCGCCTCCCGTGTCGGACCTGCCCGAGTACGCCGAGTTCACCGACCAGATCAACCCGTCGTACGGTTCCCTCTCCAGGAGCTACGTCTCCTCGGTCCACGCCTTCACGGGACCGCACGGCAGGCCGCTGGAGGTCTTCACCTGGACCGTCGACTCGGCTGACACCGCCCGGCGGGCCGCCGGGTACGACGTCGACGGCATCATCACCAACAAGCCCGACGTGGTGCGGGAGGCCGTGGAGGAGGACGGGGACCGGGAGGAGGAGCACGCCGGCCGGTGACCCGTTGTCAGTGGCCGGCCGTACCGTGGGCGCATGGACAGCCATGGGGAGTACGAACAGCGGGTGGTGTGGACCGTCGTCGGCACCGGCATCGGTCCGCTGCTGCTGGCCGCCACCCGCGACGGTCTGGTCAACGTCGTGTTCCACGCCACCGACGCCGCGCGCGACAAGGCGCTCGAAGGGCTCGCGGCCCGGCTCGGCACGGAGCCCGTCGAGGCGCCCGGCTCCCCTCTGCTGACCGAGGCGATACGGCAGGTGGAGGCGTACTTCGCGGGCGGCCGGCGTGACTTCGACCTGCCGCTGGACTGGTCGCTGATCTCCGGCTTCAACCGGCAGGTGCTGCGCGAGCTGGCATCGGGCGTCCCCTACGGCTCGGTCGTCGGCTACGGCGACCTCGCCGTCCGGGTCGGCCGGCCGGGCGCCGCCCAGGCGGTGGGCATGGCCATGGGGGCCAATCCGCTGCCGGTCGTCGTGCCGTGCCACCGGGTGGTGGAGAGCGACGGCGGCATCGGCGGGTTCGGGGGCGGTCTGGACACCAAGCGGCGGCTGCTCGCCCTGGAGGGCGTGCTGCCCGAGCCATTGTTCTGAGGGGCCGGCCGCACGCGTCGGCCGGGCGGCCGCGTGTGCCGAGTGGCGGGGCGGCCGGGCGGTGCCGGGCAGCGGGGCGGCCTCGTGCGGCGGGTGCCCGGGCGGTGCCGGGCCGGGCTACTCGTAGTGCCGTGCCTCGAAGATGTTTCCGTCCGGGTCGCCGAAGTAGAAGCTGCGCCGGGCCGCGCCGCGGGCGCCGTAGGCGTCGTACGAGAGTTCCGAGACCGGAACCGACTGCTCCTCCAGGCGGGTGCGCAGTGCCTCGAAGTCGTGCCGTGACAGTGACACGCAGACGTGGTTGACGGGATGGCCCGCGCTGCCGTCGGCGCCGGGGACCACTCGCATGCGTTCCGCCATGGAGTGCGGTGCGAGGTCGAGAATGGTCTCCTCGTTGAGGCGCACGGAGGGGAAGCTCACGGTCCCCGCGGCGTACTCGGTGACCCGCAGGGGCTCCAGTCCCAGGGTCTTCTCGTAGAAGCCGGCCGCGGCGACCGGGTCGCGCACCCAGAGGACGACATGGTCGAGACGTGTCGTGTTGTCCGTCATGGCTGCCAGCCTCGTGCCCTCCCCGCAGCTCCGCAAGAGTCCGGCAGGGACTCGGCGAGGGTTTGGCCCGGTCCCCCGCCCGCCAGGGATGAGGGAGGACCGACGGACAGGAGGCAGGCCCGTGATGCTGATGGTGTCGGAAGAGGTACGGGCGGCGATCGACGCGCGTCACCCCGTGGTGGCGCTGGAGTCCACGATCATCGCGCACGGGCTGCCGCGCCCGCGCAATCTGCTGGTGGCACGGGAGCTGGAGGAGACGGTGCGGCGGGAGGGCGCCGTACCGGCGACCATCGCCGTGCTGGACGGACGACCCCATGTCGGCCTGGACAAGGAGCAGCTGGAGCGGGTCGCGAACGAGGACGGCATCCGCAAGCTGGGCCACCGCGACCTGCCGCTCGCGGTGGCCGCCGGCGCGAGCGGCGCGACCACCGTGTCGGCCACCGCCCTGCTGGCGGCCCTGGCGGGCGTACGGGTGTTCGCGACCGGCGGGCTCGGTGGCGTGCACCGCGAGTGGACGGTGACGCAGGACGAGTCGGCGGATCCGGGCCTGCTGGCACGCACCCGGATCACGGTCGTCTGCGCGGGCGTGAAGTCCATCCTGGACGTGCCGGCGACCCTGCAACGGCTGGAGACCCTGGGCGTCGCGGTGGCCGGTTACGGTACGGACCGCTTCCCCGGCTTCTACCTGTCCGACTCGGGCCATCCGGTGGACTGGACGCTGGACACCCCGGAGCAGGTGGCGACGGTCATGCGGGCGCAGGACGCGCTCGGTGGGCCGCGGTCCGCCCTCGTGGTCGCCAACCCCGTCCCCGAGGAGGAGCAGCTCGACCCCGCGCTGCACGGGCGGGTGCTCGCCGACGCGCTGCACGCGTGCGAGGAGGAGCGGGTCACGGGCCAGGCGGTCACCCCGTTCCTGCTCGACTACCTGGTACGGCACACCGACGGTGCCTCGCTGAGCGCCAACCTGGCGGCCGTGCGCGGGAACGTGCGGCTGGCGGCGCGCGTGGCGGCGGCCTGGACCGGGGCGTGACCGCGGAGCCGGGCGGCGCGCTGCTGGTCGTCGGGGATGTCGTCACGGACGTCGTCGCCCGGCACCGGGGACCGCTGGCCGCCGGCACGGACACGGCCGCCTCGATCCGCCGGCTGCCCGGCGGGGCGGGTGCCAACGTGGCCTGCTGGGCCGCCTACGGAGGGTGCGGTGACGTACGGATGCTGGGGCGGGTCGGCGCCGACGCGGCGGCCTGGCACGAGCGGGAGCTGGCCGCCCATGGCGTGCGTCCTGTCCTGGTCGTCGACCCGGAGGCGCCGACGGGGACGGTGATCTGCCTGGTCGACACGGGTGACTCGGCCGAGCGGACGTTCCTGACGGACAGCGGGGCGTCGCTGCGGATCGGGCCCGGCGACTGGTCGGACGGGCTGCTGGACGGTGTGGCCCGGCTGCACCTGTCGGGCTACCTCCTGTTCTCGGAGCCGAGCCGCGCTCTGGTGCCGGTCGCCCTGGCGGCGGCACGCGCGCGTGGAGTGCCGGTCAGCCTGGACCCGGCGTCGGCGGGTTTCCTCACCGGGCTGGGCGTCGGCCGTTTCCTGGACCTGGTCGCGGGAGTGGACGTCCTGCTGCCCAGCCGTGACGAGGCGTGCCTGCTCACCGGGTTGCCCGACCCCGCGGACGCGGCGGCGAAACTGAGCCGGCACGTCCCGCTGGTGATCGCCAAGCAGGGCGCGGAGGGTGCCTTGGTGGCCCGGTCCGGCGCCGTGTGCGCGCGTGTCCCCGCCGCTCCGGCGTCGCCGCGGGACAGTACGGGCGCCGGTGACGCCTTCACCGGCGCGTTCCTCGCCGCGCTGCTCGCGGGCGCGGGGCCCGAGGAGGCGGCGGCCGCGGGGTGCGGGGCGGGAGCGAGGGCGGTCGAACGGGTGGGCGGGAGACCTCCACGGGCGGCTGTCTGACGGCCGGCCGGCGGCCGACCGGGCAGGTGGGCGCGTGGGAGGGGGCATGGACGACGACACGGCAGGCCCCTCCTCTACGGCTTGCGCCCCCACGCCGAGATCATCGGAGCCGTCGCGAGGTCCATGCCGCCGGACGCGACGTTCGCCAGGTGGCGGTCGATGTCCTCGTGCGTGGCCGCCCCGGCGCCGACCAGCTGGTCGCGGACCTGACGGACCGTCGCGGACTCCAGTGCGGCGCACGCGGATGAGGTGACCGGGAAGTAGGCGTCGGCCTCCACCCGGCGCAGTCCGGCCTCCCGGAGCAGACGCGGGAGCCGGCGGCCGTAGGAGAGATCGGCGCCCCGGTGGGCCAGCAGCTGGCGGAGGCCGTGCCGCAGCCGGTTCGCCAACTGCTGTTCGGGGCCGTGCTCGTCGGGGCAGAGCAGGGGCTGCAGCGCGGGATCGGCGTCCTCGACCAGGAGGCGGCCACCCGGTCGCAGGGACCGGACCATCGACCTCAGCGCCCGTTCCCGGTCCGGCACGTGGACGAGCACGAGCCGGGCGTGCACCAGGTCGAAGCCCTCCCCCGGCGGTTCCTCCGCGCCCACGTCGTGCACGCGCACCTCGACCGGGTGCCGGCCGGCCGGAGCGACCCGCGAGGTGTCGATGTCAGTCGCGAGCACCCTGCCGGTCCGCCCCACCGTCTTGGCCAGCCAGGACACCACCGAGGTGCCTCCGGCACCGACCTCCCAGCAGCGCCAGCCGGGTCCGACGCCGAGCGCCTTGAGGTACCGGAACGTCGTGGGGTCGAAGAGGGTGGCGAAGGCGTCGAAGCGCTCCGCCGCCTCGGCCCGCCGGTTGTCGAGGAGGTATCCGTCGGTTCGCGTCATACGCGGATCATCCCAGTTGTCCGGCTTGCCCGAAGTGGTCGACGCTCCGGCGCGCGACGTTGCCGCGGAGACGGCCGGGAACCGCGCCGGCGATACGGCCACGGCTCGTCCGTACGCATGACAGCCGTCGGACAGCCGTCTGACAGCCACGGCCAGCGGACAGCCGTCTGACAGCCGTCGCCCGCGTCAGCGACCGGCCGGGTCGCGCACGCGGGGGCAGCGGTGGGCGAAGGAGCCGCCCGCCGGGCGCGTCAGCCGTTCCACGCGGGATGCCGTGGATCGTCGGCGCGCACCAGGACGTCCGCGGTACCCAAGGGATCGCTCTCCTCCTCGTAGCGGTCGAAGGCGGGGAGGGTCCAGTGCTCGGCCTCGGGGGTGCGGCGGCGCAGTGCTCCGGAGCCGAGGACGACGTGGACGCTCAGGTCGAGGGGGAACCAGTGGCGCAGCAGGAAGGGACCGTGCAGCAGCAGCGCACCGCCGGGCGGGAGGTGGACGTAGGCGCTGCGGGTGGCACGGTCGGTGACCGGGTCCCACAGGTCGGGCAGGACGCGCCCGTCGCCACCCGGCCCGAGGGGGTCGAAGACCTCGCGCCACAGGGCGCCGGTGTCGTGCCAGCCGTTGTAGTAGGACTCGGCGTCCTGATGCCCGTACTCGAGGCGGAGGGAGGCGGGGCGCAGGAAGCCCTCCGTCCCGACGACGAGGGAGGGCCGGCCGCGGACGCTCAGCGCGGCGGAGACCCGGTCCGCGAGGTCGCCGGGGCGGGCGGCCGGGGCACCGTCGAAGGCGACGCGCGGCCAGGCACCGCCGTCGGCGGGTTCGAGGTCGAGCAGGCGATCGGCGAGCAGGTCGCCGAGCCGGTCCCAGGTGATCGCTTTCAGTCGCACCCGCCCATCATGCGTCAGCCGCCGGCCCGCCCGCCTGGACGCTCGCGTATGCGCTCGCGCCCATCGGCCATGGTCACCGTGCCCGTACGGAGGTTGACTTGGAGTGATCGAGGGCCGACGGTGCCGAGCGGGCATCGAAGCGACGGGTGGGAGCTGACACGATGATCGACGGACCGTACTTCGTGCTGACGGTGCTGGGAGTGCTCGGGACCGGACTGACGGCGGGCGTCTTCTGCGCGTTCTCGACCTTCGTCATGCGAGGGCTCGCGGCGCTGCCGCCCGCGCAGGGGGTCGCCGCGATGAACGCGGTCAACACCGCCGCGGTGCGGCCGGCCTTCATGCTCGTGTTCCTCGGGACGTCGGTGGTGGCCGCGGTGATCGCCGTGGTGACGTTCGTACGGTGGCCGCAGGGGGCCGCGGTGGAGCTGCTGCTGGGCAGCGCGCTGTTCCTGTCCGGGTCGTTCGGGGTGACCGCTGCCGCCAACGTGCCGCGCAACTCCGCGCTGCTCCGGCTGGATCCCGGCTCCGCGGAGGCGGCCGTGCACTGGTCCTCGTACGTGCGCGAGTGGACGGCGTGGAACCACGTCCGCACGGCTGCCTCGGCCGCGGCGGCGGTGGCGTACGTGCTGGCCCTCGCCTGAGCGTGCGGACGGCGTCGCGGTCCTGGCGCGGTGGGCGAGAGGCGGGCCCGCCGACCGGGACGGGGTGAGCGGCGGGCCGTCCGGCGCCCCGTCAACGGCTCACGGTTTACGGGCCACCGCCCCGTACCCCGGAATGACCCCGTCCTCCTGCCCGGCGACCGGCTCGCCCAGTTCCGGGTGCCACAGGTGGGGCACCTGGACGCCGGGCTCGACCAGGTCGAGGCCGGTGAAGAAGCGGGCGAACTCCTCGCGTGAGCGCAGGGCCAGGGTGACACCGGCGGCCCTGAGCTTCTCGGTGGCCGCCCGCGACTCCTCGGGAGTGAAGTCGGCCGTCGCGTGGGTCATCACCAGATGGCTGCCACACGGCAGCGCCGACAGCAGCCGGCCGACCAGGTCGTGCGCACCGTCCTCGTCGGAGACGAAGTGCAGCAGCGCGACCAGGGACAGCGCGACGGGCCGGTCGAAGTCCAGGATCTTCCTGGCACCGTCCAGGATGGCGTCCGGGTCCCTGACGTCGGCCTGGAGGTACTCGGTCGCCCCCTCGGGAGTTCCCCGCAACAGGGCCGCCGCGTGGGCCAGCACGATGGGGTCGTTGTCGCAGTAGACGACGCGGACGTCGGGCGCGGTCTCCTGGGCGACCTGGTGGAGGTTGGGCTCGGTCGGGATGCCGGTACCGACGTCCAGGAACTGCCGTACGCCCCGGCCCGCGAGCCAGCGGGTGGCGCGGTGCATGAAGGCGCGGTTGACCCGCGCCATCACCGGCACCCTCGGGTCGAGGGTGAGCATCTGCCGGCCCATCGCCTCGTCGACCGGGTAGTTGTCCTTGCCACCGAGATACCAGTCGTACATCCGCGCGGGGTGCGGCCTACTCGTGTCGATCTCGGCGTGGTGCTGCCCGGTCATGACGAGCTCCAAGGTGTTGAGTTCTGCCCTGGCAACGGGTGACGGCGACGGACGGTGCGGGTGAGTGGGTGGGTGGGTGGGTGAGTGGGAGATGACTGGTGGGGGCTGACTGGTGGTGCTGACTGAAGGTGACGACTGGTGGTGACGCGGTGGGTGATCGACTCAGTGCCAAACAGCTTAGAAAACAAGCATCAACAGAGCGCGTGTTTCAGGACAGCAGGAAGTCCGCCTCTCCCGCCTTCGCCCCCTCGATGAAGGCCGTCATCTCGGCGGGGGTGTAGATCAGCGCCGGCCCGTCGGGATCGGTGGACTGCCGGACCGCGATCCGGCCGTCGGCGAGCTTCATCGCCTCCAGGCAGTTGCCCCCGTTGCCGCCGCTCCACGGCTTGTGCCAGCCCTCGCTGCCCAGCTCCCGGGCGGGCATGCCGTTGTAGATCCGTTCGTTGTGGAGCCGCTCGACGCGGTTGTACGGCGAGCGCTGGGGTTGGATGCGGTTCATTCACAGCTCCTTGCGGAGATCCCGGAGGATCTCCTTCGTGCGATGTGCCGTGGCGGCCTGCGCCGCCATGCGGTCCATGACCTCGAGGTGGGTCGCCACCTCGGCGCGCGCGTCGAGGTAGACGGCGCCGGTCAGGTACTCGCTGTAGACCATGTCCGGCAGTTCCGGCATGGCGAATCGGAACAGCACGAAGGGCCCGTACGTGCCCGGGTGCGGCCCGTTGGAGAACGGGGCGACCTGGAGCGTCACGTTGGGCAGCTTCGTGGCTTCGAGCAGCCTGTCGATCTGGGCGCGCATCACCTCCGAGCCCCCCACGGGGCGTCGCAGAGCGGTCTCGTCCATCACGACCCACAGCCTGGGCGCGTCCTCGCGGGTGAGGAGTTCCTGGCGCTGCATGCGCAGGTCGACGTGGCGTTCGATGTCGTCGGGCCGGGTCTGTCCGATGGCTCCCGAGCGCAGCACCCCGCGCGCGTAGTCCTCCGTCTGCAGCACTCCGGGGACGAAGTGGGGCTCGTAGGAGCGGATGAGGGAGGCCGCGCCCTCCAGGCTGACGTACATGGAGAACCAGCCCGGCAGGATGTCGTGGAAGCGTTGCCACCATCCGGGCTGGTTGGCGTCCTCCGCCAGCTGGACGAAGGCGTCGGCCTCCTCGTCGTCGATGCCGTAGGCCTTCAGCAGGAGCTGGAGGTACGGGATCTTGAGGGCGACCTCGGCCATCTCCATCCGGCGGACCGTGGCGGGGGCGACGCGCAGGATGCGGGCGGCTTCCTCGCGCTTGAGACCGGCGCGTTCACGCAGGTCCAGCAGGCGCCGGCCGAGGACGACCTGGCCGACCGTCGGCGCGGACCGCGGCTCGCTCACCGCCCACCTCCTGAAGAGTCCCGAAAGAGTCCTGACGCGTCTTTGTGCGGACAGCCCGGCGGCGCCATTCGAAGGCCTGTTCGAGAACCTGATCGGGCTCCCGGCGGTCTGAAGTGGCGCCGCTCGACGTGCTGTTGCCAGCAGTGTGCCACGGCCGTCCAGACCGTCACACAGCACTCTGCATTTTTCAGAGTGACACTTGCCAAGTGTTCACGGCGGGGCGATAGTGGCAAGCGTGATTCCGTCCGCGCCCTTAGGAACAGACGCCACCGCGGGCTCCCTGGGCCTCGGTGCCGCCATGGGAGCCGGCCCTTCGGGGGCCGCCGCCGCCGAGCGCCGGTTCCGTTTCGAGCTGTCCGCCCATCCGGGCTCCCCCGCGCAGGCCAGACGCCTGACACGCGCCCGGCTGAACGGCTGGTCGGTGTGCGAGGACACCTGCGACACCGCGGCCCTGGTCGTCTCCGAGCTGGTGACCAACGCGATCGTGCACACCGCGAGCAGACACATAGTGTGCGAGCTGCACGACGGCGCCGACCTGGTCCGTATAGCCGTACGCGACGAGGGCTGCGCCCCCGGCAAGCCCCACCCCTCGGCCGGCCAACAGCCCGACGACGAGCACGGCAGAGGGCTGCTCCTCGTCGACGCCCTGTGCCACGCCTGGGGCGCCCACGAACACGGCCCCGGACTGCTGGTCTGGGCCGAGCTGCCACGCAAGGCCGACGGGCCGCGCGATCCGTCGGAGCCCCACAACGACCTGGGCTGGGGCGCCCGCCCGAAGCCCGGCCCCGCCGACGGGCCGGGTGACGACGGCGAGGCGGAGGGACGCCCCGTCCAGGCGCGCCGCGGAACGGGGACCGAATGGCCATGAAGGCTGCTTTTCGCATACGACCGCTCGGCCTGGACACACTCCTCCGCCTCCAGCGCGGACTGCGCGCCCCCGGGACGCTCCGGCGGCTGCCCGTGCCGGACGGGATGACGGCCCCGCTGGGCTGCGACGCCGTGGCGGTGCCCGCCCGCTTCGGCCCCCTGGTGCTGCCCCGGCTGCCGCGCGTGGGCTGCGTCTACGCCGACGACGCGCACTGGTGGTGGATCGTCCCGTCCGACTCCGACTACGCCCTGGAGTGGCCCGCCCCCGCGCGGTACGCCACGGGCGCGGTCCTCCCCGACGCCCCGGACGTCCCCGGGCTCATCCACCGTCCGGACGGCACGGTTCCGTACACCCCGCCGATCCCGCTCTACCTGGCACTGTGCCGGCTGACGGACACGACGCCCACCTGGTCGCGGCCGGTGAGCGCGTAGGCACCGCCGCGCTCAGGCTGCCGCGCCGCCGACGGCGTCGCCGCGGACGATGACCAGGAACATGTCCGTGGCGAGGTCCATCACGACCTCGGCGGGCAGGCCCTCCAGACGCCGCGCGTTCGCGAACTCCTCCGCCGGCCAGGATCCTCGCGGTCCACCGGCGGGAAAGCGTTCGAGCACCGTTCGCCCGTTCACCCCGCACCTCCATGTAGCGCTGTACTCGTAGAGTTAAACGCCAACCATGGAGCGAACACCTCGCGCGGTGATGGTACTGAGACATAGTTGACACTCGTTCACCGCAAAGTGTGAGCGGCACCTCAGCCGTTCGGACCCTTTCGCTACGGTGTGTGTCAGTCCTCGTACTCGTCGTGGTAGCGGATGTTCTCGCTGCCCGCCGGCGCGCCGAGGGCTGACGCGCGCCCCTCCGGTTTCTCCCACTGCTCCTGCCGGCCGAGCGCGGTCAGATCGAGCAGGGTGGTGGTCGAGCCGATTCCGTCGAGGCCGCGCTCGTACGTCGAGTAGGTGTGGAACACCCGGTCGCGGTCCCGCAGGAAGCAGCTCAGGCCCGGCCTCTCGACGAGCTCGCCCTCGTGCTCGAGGGTCGCCTCGAAGTCGGTGTTGAAGTCACTGACGTACGACGAGTACCAGGGCAGCGTCCAGCCCATCCGCGCCTTGAACGGCAGGATCCTCGGGTACGGCGCCCTGGAGACGGCCGCGAACGACGTACCGCGGGCCCTCAGATGCGCGAGGTGCCCGATCTGGTCCAGGAACGCCGAGCAGCTGCGGCACCCGGCGTCCCACTCGGGCGCGAACATGAAGTGGTAGACGACGAGCTGGTCGCGTCCCTCGAAGAGGTCGAGCAGCGTGGCCTTGCCGTCGCCGCCCTCGAACACGTACTCCTTGTCGACCTCCACCATGGGCAGCCCGCGCCGCTCGGCGTTGAGCGCGTCACGCGCGTGTGTGACCGCCTTCTCCTTGACCAGCAGGGCCTCGCGCGCCGCGCGCCAGTCCGCGCGGGTGACGATCTCGGGTAGCGACATGGGTCCAGCTCCTCCTGTGCGGCGTGCGGCGTGCCGGGTGCGGCGTGCGATCGGTTCCGTCGGGGTGGTGACCGACGGACGGAGCGGAACTCATCGCGGCCCGGCAAGATTCTTTTCGGGTGCGCGCCGGGAAGCCGCTGACCTGGATGTTCAGGTGTCGTACGACGCCCGGGCGCCGTGCTCGCGGTACTTCTGGACACGCCGGCCGTGACCGCGGTCGGTCAGGGCGGGCAGCCGCTCCCCCAGTTCCCGCACCACCGCGGGGACGTCGAGGGTCAGCAGCTCGCGGTCCCGCATGAGGACACGCCCGTCGACGATCGTCGTGCGCACGTCGGCGGACCGGGCGCTGTGCACGAGGGTGGCGGCCAGGTCGTGCACGGGCTGGGTGTGCGGTCCGGTGAGGTCGACCAGGACGAGGTCGGCCCGCCACCCCGGCGCGATGCGGCCGACGGTGTCGCGGAGCCCGACCGCGTCGGCGCTCTGCAGCGTCGCGTGGTGCAGCGCCTGGCGGGCGGTCAGCCACCGCGGGTCGCCCTCGGTGGACTTCTGGATCAGCGATGTGAGCGCCATCGACTCCCACACGTCCAGGGAGTTGTTGGAGGCGGCACCGTCCGTGGCGAGCCCCACGGGGACACCGATGTCGCGCAGGGCGCGCACGGGCGTGGTGGTGGGCCAGGCGAACTTGAGGTAGCCGCGGGGCGCGGTCGCCACGGCCGTACGGCCGCCCGCGCGCGCGAGGAGCGGCAGATCGGCCTCGCCGATGCCGGTTCCGTGCGCGATGAGCACGTCGGTGTCGAGGATGCCGGTGCGCTCCAGGACCTCGATGGGGGTGACGCCGTGCCGGGCGAGACTGGCGTCGGTCTGGTCGCGGTTCTCGGCGGCGTGCAGGTGCACGGGCAGGCCGTGGTCCCGGGCGAGACCGGCGGTGGCGGCGAGGTCGGCGTCGGTCACGGTGTAGGGGGCGTGCGGGGCGAGGGCGGTCGTGATGCGGCCGCCGGCGGTGTCGCGGTGGCGCAGCGCGAAGTCGAGTGACGCCTCCCGTCCTCGCGGCCCCTGCGAGGAGAAGTACGCCTGCCCCAGCAGCGCCCGCATCCCGCACTCGGCGACCACGGCGGCGACGGCGTCCATGGCGAAGTAGTGGTCCGCGAACGTCGTCACTCCCGCGCGGATCATCTCGGCGCAGGCGAGCCGGGCACCCAGCTCCACGTCCCGTTCGGTGAGGTTGGACTCGACGGGCCAGACGACGTCGTCGAACCACTCCTCGGTGGGCAGGTCCTCGGCGAGTCCGCGCAGGGCGACCATCGGCGCGTGCGTGTGGCAGTTGATCAGCCCGGGGAGGGCGACCTGGCCGCGTGCGTCGACGCGGTCGACGGCGGGGAGTCCGTCCACGGCGGCGGCGCTCGTCACGGAATCGACGACTCCGTCCCGTACGACGACGGCCGCGTCCTCCTGGAAGCCGATCCGTTCCCGGTCGTCGTGCACGAGTACGGTGCAGCCGGTGACGACGAGATCGGCGGGCTTCTCATGGCTCTCATGGCTCTCATGGGAAGAAGGCGTCATCACGCCAACGTAGGGCGCCGGTCCACGCGTGCGCGCCGCTCGCCGAGTTCGCTCCGCAGTTCGGCGAGCCGTTCGGTGTGACGGGGCGTGAGCCGGCCGGTGTCGTCGAGGTGCACGGCGCACGCGGTGGTGGTGTCCACGAGCCGTTCGAGGACCGCGGCGACCTCGTCCGCGCCCTCGGAGTGCCGGGCGAGGGAAGGAAGTTCGGCGGCGGCGAGGGCGATGGCGGCGCGGGCCTCGGCGAGCGTGCGGTAGGCCTCGCGGCGCAGCGTCCACCGGATGGCGCGGTCGTCGGACTCGCTGAGGACGTGGGCGAGGTAGGCGTGCGCGGCGGTGTCGGCGGCACCGATCCGGGCGCGGATCCCGCCACCCCGCTGCCCCGGCATCGGCAGATGCCCGACGACCAGCACGATCGCGCAGGCCAGCAGCGTCTCCCCGATGCGGCTGACGGAGGCCTGGGGCTCGCCGCCCACCATGACCAGCGCGAGGACGAGGACGGTGACGACGGTGGTCTGAGCGGCGAAATGCCGCGCGGCGACCGGCACCAGGGCACCGCAGACGCCGACGAGCACGACCAGCCCCTCCGGCCGGGGCAGCACGGCGGCGAACCCGGCGAAGAGGAGCGCCCCGAGGACGGTCCCGGCGGCCCGGCACAGCACCCGGGACACGAGGGGGCCGAGGTCGGGCTTGACGAGGAAGACGGCGGTGGCGGGCAGCCAGTACCAGTGCTGGTGGGCCCCGTACCAGTGGCCGTGGTGCAGTACCTGGGCGACGGCGGCGCTGGTCCCGAAGCACAGGCCGACGCGCATCCCGTACTCCCGTCCGCCGGCGCCGAGGACGGTGCGTGCCAGAAAGGCGGCCGGCCGCCTGCGGGTGTGCAGGTCCCGGCCCCGGCCCCGGTCGAAGGCCTCCGCGGCGTGCAGGAGGGCGTCGTCGAGGGCGCGCAGGGCGGGGTCGGTGCGACTGGGGGCGGGCAGTGGCCCGGCCGGGAAGTTGCCGCGGACGGCCGCGGCGAGCCGCCGGGGTCCCTCGCCGGCCCGTGCCGGCACGGGCCGCTCCGCCCAGGCGAGCGCGGTCGCGGCCTCGCCGAGGGGCAGCGCGGCGGCGTACTGGGCGTGCAGCCGCCGTTCGGCCGCGGAGGAGGCGTGGCGCCGCAGCCGGGGTCCGGCGAGCGCGTCCTGCGCGTGGTCGAGGGCGGCGGTGAGCGCGGCCCGGCGGGCGACGGCGTGTTCCGTACCGACCGCGTCCAGGAGCGCGGCGACGGCGTCATAGACGGCGGCGACGGCCGCCCGCTCCCCGTCGAAGCGGAAACCGAAGCGGGAGTCGAGGCGGTGGTCGCCGGTGAGGGAGCCGGGTGTGGGCAGGACCAGCCGCAGCGCGAGCAGCCATCCGGCACCGGTGAGGAAGGCCAGCACGCTCTGCCACCCGGGGTCGGGCAACGGCATACCGGCCCCGACGGCACTGGTGACCAGCAACTGCGTCCCGGTCCCGGACGCCACGGCTCCGACGGCGCTGACACCTCCGGCGACCAGCCCGAGCCCCGTCAGCAGCAGGGTCAGCGGTACGGCTGCGAGGTGCTGCCCGGCGTACGTCCCGACGAGCAGCCCGACGGCCCCGGCGAGCGCGGGCACGCCGATGCGCCGCACGGAGGTGCGGCGGCTGCCCGGCCGGTCGTTGATGCCGGCCAGCATGGCGGCGATGGCGGCGGCGACCCCGAGGGAGGCCCGGTCGGCCAGTACGGCGACGAGCAGCAGCGGCCCGCCGGCCAGCGTGCCCCGGATCACCGCGCTCCAGGGAACGGGTCCGCGCTGGGCTCTCAGGGCGTGGGCGAGCCAGGGCGGGAGGGAGAGGGCGGTACGACGGGCGGTGCGAAGCACGGGGCGCGGGCTCCTGTCGTCTGGTCGAGGGCGGAGTGAGCCTTCGGGCGACGGTGGCCGGGCTGTGGAGCGGGTGCGGGTGGTGTCAACGGTAGAGGAGCTACTCGAAGGGACGGGAACGCGTGTGTTTCGCGGACGTGACGATCTTCCGTGCCGCGCGTCCCGTCTCTTCGCCGCCTTCGCCGGGCGGGTCCTGCGACGGGTGGTGCCTTGGGACGAGTGCCCTGCGACGAGTGCCCTGGTACGGGTGCTGCCCTCGCCTACTGGTGCCGGGCTGTCCGTACGGCTCGGTCGAGCAGCGTCTCGCATTCCGTGATCGCACGTGCCAGGCTGCCCGGTTCCGGTGTCAGGCCCGTCAGCAGCGGGTCGATCCCGTCCAGCCCGGCCCGTTCGACCATCCCCTTCTCGTTGGTGACCCACTCCCCGCGCGCCGCCAGTACCGCGTGCGCCGTCTGCGTCGTGGCGAGGGCGATCGCGCCGGCGACCTGGGTGAGGGCGCCCTTGGGCGCGTGGCCGGCCCTGGCGTAGGCGAGGGTGGCGGTGGCCGCTTCGTACCAGCGGTCGGGGGCGGTGGTGCGCAGGGCCCGCGGGTAGGCGGGGCGGGGCAGTTCGCCGCGCAGCACCTCGTTGATCGCCAGCTCCGCGACGACCAGGTACGTCGGGATGCCCGCCAGATGGAACATCAGCGGCTCGACACCGAAGCGTCCCGCATCCGCCCGCGCCGCCTCGTGTTCCACCACGTCGAGGTCGCGGTAGTGCAGGTCGACCCGGCGTTCGTCGATCGTCAGCCAGGCGCCCCCGTTGAAGACGCCGCCGCCCCATGCGCCGATCTCGCAGACCTCCCCCGCCCAGCCGAGGGCACGGAGATCGTCCGGGTCGAAGGCGCCCCGGTAGTAGACCGCCAGGTCCCAGTCGCTGTCGGGGCCGTGAGTGCCCTGGGCCCGGGAGCCGCCGAGGGTGACCGCCCGGACGGTGGGGAGGGCGGCGAGCCGGTCGGCGGTCGTGTCGAGGAAGGCCTGCTCCGTGAGGGTGGGCACTGCGTCGGTCTCCTGGCGGTGGGACTGCGTGACGGGCACCGGAAGCCTAGGGAGACCGGTCGTGGACCGCGAGGGGAATTCGGATGGCGGGCAGTCCGGACGCGGCGCAATGGGGGGATACGGGGCGGGCACATGGGGATGCGGGGAAATTCGGATGCGGAGACGGTCCGGGGAACGGACGATCGGGAGACCGCCGTTCACCGTCTCAGGAGCCCTCGTGATCCAGCGCGTCACCGTGCCCGGCCTGTTCCCGCCGCCCACCTACTCCCATGCCTCCGTCGTCGAGGCCGGGACGAGGCTGGCTTTCCTCGCCGGGTCCGTACCCCTCGACACGGAGGGGAAGCTGGTCGGCGAGGGCGATCCGGTCCGTCAGGCCGAGCAGGTGATCGCGAACCTCACCGAGCAGTTGCGTGCCGTCGGGAGCGAGCTGAGGCACGTGCTCGCGACCGACGTGTACGTGGTGAGCGGTGAGCCCGCCGCGCTGTCCGCCGTCTGGGACGTCGTCGAGGCGTCCGGGCTCAGTACCGGCCCGCATTCCTCGACGCTCCTCGGGGTGAGCTGCCTCGGATATCCGGGGCAGCTGGTGGAGATCACGGCGACGGCGGTCGTTCCGGAGGAGATACGTCCGTGAGCCGGGAGGGAAGCGGCGTGGTCGTCCTGCGGCGGGCGGTGACCACCGACGCCGGTGCGGCTGCCGGCGTCTGGCTGCGGTCCTTCGCCACCGCGCTGCCGACCGTGGTCCGGCCACGCACCGACGAAGAGGTCCAGGACTACTTCCGTCACGTGCTGGTGCCCCTGCGGGAGACATGGGTGGCGGAGGCGGCCGACCGTGCCGTCGTCGGCGTGATGGTGCTGGAGGAGGGGGAGCTGTCGCAGTTGTATCTCGCCCCGGACTGGCGCGGGCGCGGGGTCGGGGACCGGTTCGTCGCGCTGGCCAAGGATCGCAGGCCGGAGGGGCTCTCGCTGTGGACCTTCCAGGTCAACACACCCGCGCACCGCTTCTACGAGCGGCACGGTTTCACGGCCGTGGAGTGGACGGACGGCGCCGGGAACGAGGAGCGGGAGCCGGACGTGCGGTACGTGTGGCGGCCTTAGGGCGCGGACACGGACCCGGACGCGGCCGACCTCAGGTACCGACCTCGTATCCGACCTCGTATCCGAGGATCAGCTCGTTGTCCGGCCAGGCGTGAGCGCCGTCGGCTCGGGACGCTCACCTCCCTCTACCGGGTGGGCAGACCCGCCGTCTGGGCCGCGGTGCGCAGGACCTCACGGAGCATCTCGGGGGTGAGCCGGCCGGTGAACGTGTTGCGCTGACTGACGTGGAAGCAGCCGAAGAGGTCCAGGCCGGCCCCGTCCGGGGCGTCCAGTGTGACGTGGGCGCCGTGTGCGAAGGCGGGGCGGGGGCGGGGCACCGGCCAGCCCGCCTCGGCGAACGCGGGCAGCGCCGCCTGCCAGCCGAAGGCGCCGAGGACCACCACGGCCCGCAGCGTCGGCCGCAGCAGGCCCAGCTCCTGAACGAGCCAGGAGCGACAGGTGTCGCGCTCGGCGGGGGTGGGCTTGTTGGCGGGCGGGGCGCAGTGCACGGGCGAGGTGATGCGCACGCCGTACAGTTCCAGGCCGTCGTCGGCGGAGACCGCGGTGGGCTGCGAGGCGAGACCCACGTCGTACAGCGCCTGGTACAGCACGTCTCCGGAGCGGTCGCCGGTGAACATCCGGCCGGTGCGGTTGCCGCCGTGGGCGGCGGGGGCGAGCCCGACGATCAGCAGACGCGCGTCCGGCGGGCCGAAGCCCGGCACCGGCCGGCCCCAGTACGTCCAGTCGGCGAAGGCCGCCCGCTTGGTACGGGCCACCTCCTCCCGCCAGTCGACCAGCCGCGGACAGGCCCGGCAGCCCGCGATCCGCTGGTCGAGTACGGAGAGGCCGGTGGTGTCCATGCCTCCACCGTAAGGCCGTCCAGCACCGGGGCGCCGTGCGCCTGCCGGTGCCGTCCCGCTCCCGCTCCCGCTCCCGCTCCCGCCCCGTTCCCGTCCCGCCTCGCCTCGTCCCGTCCCGTCCTGGCGGCAGCCGCGCCGCGAGTTGTTCAGGGGTACGGAGCATGTTCCTGAACAACCGGTTGGGTGCTGGACTCGGTGCAGCGGGGCACCGACCGACCCTCCTCGACTCCGAACGCACCGGTGCCGTGCTCGGGCTCGGGCTCGGGCTCGGGCTCGGGCTCGGGCTCGGGCGGCGCGGAACTCCCCCGCCGTACCACCTCCGATCGACCGAAGGACGATGACGTGAACCGTATCCACCGACTGACAGCCGCCGCCCCCGTGAACCCCGCCGGTGCGGCGCGCCGGCGGACCGCGACGGCTGCCGTGACGCTGGCCATGGCGGGCACACTCGGGTTCGGCGCGATGACGCCGGTGGCGTCGGCCGCCAACGGACCCTGTTACGACGGGCGGTGCACGACCACCGTGTCGGCGCCCAGGACCATCAAGGTCGACAGCCGCACGTTCGGTTTCGGGAAGCTGAAGATCACGAGCATCAGCTCCCGGTCCGTGAGGATGTCGGCCGCCGACGGGCGTCTCGGCGGCAGCTCCAGCCCGGGCGGCACCGTCCAGTTCAACAACCTGAAGGTCTGGGTGAAGTCGGTCTCCGGCAAGAAGGCCACACTTCAGCTGTTCCCCACGCGGTACTGAGCCTGTCGTCGAGCCCCGGCGTCCCGGCGCGCGCCGGGACGCCGGGACGCCGGACATCAGACGCGCCCGCCCGCCTCGGTCGCCGCCGGAAAAGGGAGTCCCGTTCGCCTGGCCGGGCGGTTAAGGTCGAGCCATGGCTTCCGAGCATGACGAGGGCGGGAACGGCGGGACGGCCGACCACCCACAGGACACGGGCGGGGACGGCGCCGCTGCCTCCGCCCAGTCTCCGGACCCGAAGACCGCCTCCGCGATCGCCGCCGCCGAGGCGGCCGGGCCGAAGAGCGGCGAGAGCGTCCGCGTGGACAGCTGGATCTGGGCCGTCCGTCTCATCAAGACCCGCTCCCTCGGCGCGACCGCCTGCCGGGGCGGCCATGTCCGGGTGAACGGCGAGCGCGTGAAGCCCGCGTACTCGCTGCGCGTCGGCGACGAGGTGCGCCTGCGGCAGGAGGGCGGGGAACGCGTCGTCGTCGTGAAGCGGCTGATCCGCAAGCGCGTCGGTGCCCCGGTCGCCGCGCAGTGCTACATCGACAACTCCCCGCCTCCCCCGCCCCGCGAGGCCGTCGCTCCGGCCGGCATCCGCGACCGCGGCGCCGGCCGCCCGACCAAGCGCGACCGCCGGGAGCTGGAGCGCCTGCGCGGACTGGAGAGCCTGAGCCGCGCCCGGAGGGATGCCGAGACCAAGCCCTGAGACCATGGGCCACCCTCGTGCCCTGCCGGCCGCGTCGACGGCGACGTCGATGGCAGGGCAGGCGGTCAGGCGCGTCGTCCCGGTCGTACCAGTCGGAACAGCTCCTCGTTGTGCCTGCGGCGGGCCCAGGCGACGAGCAGGAGCGGCACCATCAGGATGAGCGGTGTCGCCGCCTGCTCTCCGTCGAAGTAGGTGAGCTGGACGACGAACGCGCCCACCATCAGCGCGCTCAGCGCGGCCCCCGCCGCCGACTGCAGCACCGGGATCACCAGGGCGATCGCTCCCGCCAGCTCGAGGACACCGATCGTGTACATGCCCGCGCTGCCCCAGCCCATCTCGGCGAAGGTGTCGGCCGCCGAGGAATGCGCGATCAACTTGGGAAGGGCACTCGCGACGGCGAAGAACAGCGCGAGGAGCACCTGCACCGCGCGCAGGGCGATCCGGGCGCCACGCCCGCGGGACGGCGCGACGGAAGTCACGGAGGTGACTGAAGCGGCGGGAGCGGCGGGAGCGGAGGTATCGGCCACGGGAACTCCTGAACTGAGCGGTCAGTGATGCTGTCGGGGATACAGACCGCTCTCCGGCCCGGAACTCATCGCCGATGCCCTATCTTCCGTTCAGGGGGATCGCCCTCACCCAGGTCCCGTCGTCGGTCAGGTACCGGTCCACCCCGAGTCCCGCCTCCCTCAGTGCCTCCTCGAACTGCTGCCTGCTCAGCGGCCTGGCCCGGAAGGTCTGCGTCCAGACCGCGTCCGGGAACTCGTACTCCGCCCGTACCGAGTTGACGCCGTCCCCGACCGGTTCCGACGACACGATCCGCACGGTGAAACCGCTGGGGTCCACCCGCTCACGCGGCAGGTTCGTGTGGTAGTCCTCGCCCTCCCGTTGGATCAGTACACAGCCGTCCTGCGCGACATGCCGGGCGCAGGTGCGCAGCAGCCCCCGTCTCACCTCGACGTCGCCGGCGTGGACGAGGAACGACGCCAGCATCACCACGTCGAAGCTCTCGCCCAGGTCGAGGTCCTCGATCGGGCTGCGTATGGTCCGTGCCCCGCGCACGTGCTCCAGCATCTCGGCGGACTCGTCCACCGCGGTGACGGCGAAGCCCCGCTCCAGCAGCGGGTGGGTCATGCGCCCCACGCCGCTGCCCAGCTCGAGGACGCGCGCGCCCGCGGGCGCCGCGGCGGCGACGACGTCCGGCTCGGCTCCGGCGGGCAGCCGTGAATAGAGCTCGACCGCGCAGCCGTCCGGGGTGATCGCTCCGGGCCCCGTCCCCTGGTGTCCCTCTCGCATTCTCAGCTCCATGCCCGTCCAACGGACCGCTCTCGCACGCCCGTTCCCATCCGGGATCAGTTCACCTGATCGGGTGACCTCACGCCGGTCGGCCCGGGCCCGGGAGGATCAGTACAGGAGCCGGCCCTCAGAACGGGAGCCAGCCGCGTCCGATGTACCAGTGGCCGCCCGCCCGCAGATGGTCCCCGACGGCCCGCTCCACCGAGGTGCGGCGCGGCAGTTCCTCGACCGGCAGACGGGAGTTCCCGAAGACGAAGCGGATCGGCTCCTCGTCGGCCGGCTCGGTGTCCTCGCGCGTCACCCGGAAGCGTTCCTGGAAACGGACGATGTTGGAGTCCGCGGCCAGGTACCTCTTCAGCTGCGGGTCGAGAAGCCAGGAGTGGCACATCGCGGCTCGGTACGGCTCCTCGGGGAAGTGCCGGGGGAAGAACTGCCTGGCGAGCGTGAGCGAGCGGTCGCAGGCGGCCGGTGTCAGCGGCCCGCGGTAGTCCGGGATGTGCAGGTTCACACAGGGCTCGTCCGGCTCCGCGTCCAGCCCGGCCGCCCGCAGCACCGGCGCCGTGCGCTGCCCGACCGTGGCCCGCTCGAACTGCAGCCGCCCCAGTTGGTACAGCTCTCCCCGGAAGTGGTGCGTCAGCCACTGCGGGGCCCGCACCCCGCCCTTGCCGTGCCGCCTGCGGTGGCTCGCCATGTTCCGCCCCAGGTCGGCCAGGGTGTGCCGGGTGACCTCGGCCGCCACGCCGCGCTCCCGGTGGTACGCGCGCGTGTACGGCAGCGCCGCGACGAACACGTACGCGGCGAAGTACGCCCCCAGCGTCTGTGGAGCCTGGGCGATACGCTCCCCGAACCGCCGCACGCCCTCCCTGTCGCCGGTCACCTCGCCGAAGTCCCGCACCAGTTCCTGGACGCACTCCTCCAGCAGCCGCGTCACTCCGGCGTCGCGCGTCACCGCCCCGCTCAGTCGCACCAGAGCGTTGATGTCCTCGTGCGGCACCGCCAGGTCGAGCAGTACCTCGGGCAGGTCGTCGGGGTCCGGCAGGACGGGTCCGTCCGGCAGGGCGGGTCGGTCCACTGGCACGGCTGGGTCCCCCTCGTCGTCTCCCTGACCGTCAGAAGAAGAAGCGCGCCTCAGGAGTCGAACCGCGCCTGCTGCAGGTACTCCGGATTCGGGTCGAGAGCCGCCGCCAGCCGGAAGTGGCGCCTGGCCTGGTCGGGGCACCCACGACGCTCATAGGTGCGGGCGAGCGCGAAGTGCGCGAACGCGTTGTCCGGCTCACGCTCCAGGACGATGGTGAACTCCAGCTCGGCCGGTCTCAGTTGCGCCGCCGCGAAGAACGCACGCGCGCGCAGCAGCCGCGCGGCGGTACTCTCCGGATGCGTGGCGATGACCCCATCGAGCAGTTTCACCGCGCCCTGCGGGTCCCGTGCCGCGAGCAGTTGCTCAGCGGCACGGAAGTCGATGACATCCGTCTCCGGCGTACGTCCGGTCGAACCACTGGTCTCGGGCACGGCAGAGTCCTTCCCTCACTCGAAGGGATCAACGCCCGCGCGTGGACGGCTATTCCGACGGCGGCCCCGACGGCTGGGGCCGGGGCGTTCAGCGCGACGCGTGCGCTCTGCGGCTCAGCTCGCCCCACACCTCTTGCACGCGGGTCCGCAGTTCGTCCAGTGGTACGTCGTTGTCGATGACCACGTCCGCGATCCGCCGCCGCTGCTCCCGCGTCGCCTGGGCGGCCATCCGCGCGCGTGCGTCCGGTTCGGTCATGCCGCGCAGCCGTACCAGCCGGTCGAGCTGGGTGGCGGGGTCGGCGTCCACGACGACCACGACGTCGTACAGCGGTGCCAGGCCGTTCTCCGTGAGCAGGGGGACGTCGTGGACGACGACGGCGTCCTCGGCGGCGGCCTCCTCGAGGGCGCGGGAGCGGGCGCCGACCAGGGGGTGCACGATGGAGTTCAGCACGGCCAGTCTCTCCGGGTCGGCGAACACGAGGGAGCCGAGTCTCGGCCGGTCCAGGCTGCCGTCCCCGGTGAGCACGTCCTCACCGAACGCCTCCACGACCGCGGCGAGCCCCGGAGTACCCGGCGCGACGACCTCGCGCGCGATCCGGTCCGCGTCGATCAGTACGGCGCCGTACTCGACGAGCAGCCGTGACACCTCGCTCTTGCCGGCGCCGATTCCACCGGTCAGGCCAACCTTCAGCATGAGCGGAAGCTTAGGGCCTGCCGGTGCGCCGACCGGTGCCGCCCCGTCCCGCGGGGCGACGGGGCTCTCCCCCGGCCGTCGGAGGTCTGCCCCCGGACCGGCGGGGTTCTCCCCTGTGCCGGCGGGCGGCGTCAGCCGTCGCCCTCCCGCTCCGCCAGGAACCGTTCGAACTCGCGGCCGATCTCGTCCGCCGACGGGATCTCGACGGGCTCGGCGAGCATGTTGCCGCGGGTCTCGGCGCCCGCGGCGGCGTCGTACTGGTGCTCCAGGCCCTGGATGAGGGCGGTCAGTTCCTCGTCGCCCTCCTGGATCTGCCGGTCGATCTCGGTCTGGGTGCGGTGGGCGTCCGTGCGCAGGGAGTGCGCGACGCCCGGCAGGACCAGGCCGGTCGCCGCGGTGATCGACTCCAGGACGGTCAGTGCCGCGTCCGGGTACGGGGAGCGCGCGATGTAGTGCGGGACGTGCGCGGCGACACCCAGCACCTCGTGGCCGGCCTGCATGAGCCGGTACTCGACGAGCGCCTCGGCGCTGCCGGGGACCTGCGCCTCCTCGAAGGGGCTGCGGTGGCCCGGCACCAGGTCGGTGCGGTTGCCGTGCGGGGTGATGCCGACGGGGCGGGTGTGCGGGACGCCCATGGGGATGCCGTGGAAGCTGACGGAGAGACGGACCCCGAGCCGCTCGACGATCTGCTGTACGGCCGCGGCGAAGCGCTCCCACTCGACGTCCGGCTCGGGGCCGGAGAGCAGCAGGAACGGTGCTCCGGTGGCGTCCTGGACGACCCGCACCTCGATGGTGGGTTCCTCGTAGTCCGTCCAGGAGTCCTGCTTGAAGGTCAGCAGCGGCCGACGCGCCCGGTAGTCCACGAGCCGGTCGTGGTCGAAGCGGGCGACGACCTGGTGGGGCAGCGAGTCGAGCACCTGGTCGACGATCTGGTCGCCGGTCTCGCCGGCGTCGATGTATCCGTCGAAGTGGTAGAGCATGACCAGTCCGGCCGACTCCTGGGCGAGTGCCATGTCGACGACGGCCAAGCCCTTCGGCTCCCATGCGTACAAACCCTGCGGATCAAGCACAGTGACCGCTCCCCTCCTCGTGTTCCTACCGGACAACAAGGGCCCTGGCCCGGGCATTCCCCGCGCGCTCCCCGAACGGACGGACGGGCGGCGGCTGTGAACACGCCGAGGGCCCGCACCCCGGGAAGGGTACGGGCCCTCGGTTCACGAGCTGGCGCTCGATGAGGAGCTCCTGCTCAGCCTGCGGTCAGCTCTGGCCGCCGGCCAGCTTCTCGCGCAGCGCGGCCAGCGCCTCGTCCGACGCCAGGGCGCCGGAGTTGTCGCCGCCCTCGGAGGAGTACGAGCCGCCGCCGCCACCGCCGCCGCCACCGCTGGACGCGGCCGGAGCCGCACCCGCCGTGTCGACGCCTTCGGCAGCGGCCTTCTCGTCCGCCTCGCGGGACTTGATGACCTGCGCCTGGTGCTGCTCGAAGCGGGTCTGCGCCTCGGCGTACTGGGTCTCCCACGCCTCGCGCTGGGTCTCGTAGCCCTCGAGCCAGTCGTTGGTCTCGGGGTCGAAGCCCTCGGGGTAGATGTAGTTGCCCTGGTCGTCGTACGACGCGGCCATGCCGTACAGGGTCGGGTCGAACTCGACCACCGACGGGTCGGCACCGAAGGCCTCGTTGGCCTGCTTCAGCGAGAGGCTGATGCGACGGCGCTCGAGGTCGATGTCGATGACCTTGACGAAGATCTCGTCGTTGACCTGGACGACCTGCTCCGGGATCTCCACGTGGCGCTCGGCCAGCTCGGAGATGTGGACCAGACCCTCGATGCCCTCGTCCACGCGGACGAACGCACCGAACGGCACCAGCTTCGTGACCTTGCCGGGCACGACCTGGCCGATCTGGTGGGTGCGGGCGAACTGCTGCCACGGGTCTTCCTGGGTCGCCTTCAGCGACAGGGAGACACGCTCGCGGTCCATGTCGACGTCGAGAACCTCGACGGTGACCTCCTGGCCGACCTCGACAACCTCGGAGGGGTGGTCGATGTGCTTCCAGGACAGCTCGGAGACGTGCACCAGGCCGTCGACGCCACCCAGGTCCACGAAGGCACCGAAGTTGACGATCGAGGAGACGACGCCGGAACGGACCTGACCCTTCTGGAGGGTCGTGAGGAACGTCTGGCGGACCTCGGACTGGGTCTGCTCGAGCCAGGCACGGCGGGACAGGACCACGTTGTTGCGGTTCTTGTCCAGCTCGATGATCTTCGCCTCGAGCTCCTTGCCCACGTAGGGCTGGAGGTCGCGGACACGGCGCATCTCGACCAGGGAGGCCGGGAGGAAGCCGCGGAGGCCGATGTCGAGGATGAGACCACCCTTGACGACCTCGATGACGGTACCGGTGACGATGCCGTCCTCTTCCTTGATCTTCTCGATCGTGCCCCAGGCCCGCTCGTACTGGGCGCGCTTCTTCGAGAGGATCAGGCGGCCTTCCTTGTCCTCCTTCTGGAGAACAAGGGCCTCGATCTCGTCACCGACGGCGACGACCTCGTTGGGGTCGACGTCGTGCTTGATCGAGAGCTCGCGGCTCGGGATGACACCTTCGGTCTTGTAACCGATGTCGAGCAGGACCTCGTCCCGGTCGACCTTCACGATGACGCCGTCGACGATGTCGCCGTCGTTGAAGTACTTGATCGTTTCGTCGATCGCGGCGAGGAAGGCTTCCTCGTTACCGATGTCGTTGACCGCAACCTGCGGGGTGGTGGCGGTGGTCTCGGTGCTGCTCGTCATGTGGGAAAGGGCTCCGGTACGGACATTGAAGTCGTAGGTACTGCTTACGCCGGGAGCCCGTTTCGCTCTGCCGAAGCCGGACAGCCAAGGAAGCGTCACCGAAACCAGGGGTGACACCTCGAGAACCGAGGGGACATACAACAGATGCGAGCGCGACCTGCTACGTCTGAGGTGCGCAGGCCCGCAGCGCAACTTGTAGCATACGGGGGCAGCCGGGCAGGGTCAATGCGCGAAGCCGCACACCCGGGGCGGATCACCGCATACCCGGCACAAAAGCCGTCTCCCGAGGCCACGCGGACCCCCGTACGGCCCTTGCGTGACACGCGGGGCAGGCGGCACGGAAGAGCCCGCAGACTAATACCAGGGAGCCGGTCATCCAAGAGCCCGAGACGTCCGAAGCCACAGGGGCCGAGCCCGAAGCCACCCGGCGTGCCGCCGGTGTCACGGAGAGCTCCCGCGCCAACCGCGGCTGGTGGGACCGGAACGCGGACGAGTACCAGGTCGAGCACGGCACCTTCCTCGGCGACGACCGCTTCGTGTGGTGCCCCGAGGGTCTGGACGAGGTGGAGGCCGAGCTGCTCGGCCCGCCGGAGGAGCTGAAGGGCAAGGACGTCCTGGAGATCGGCGCCGGCGCCGCCCAGTGCTCGCGCTGGCTGACCGCCCAGGGCGCCCGTCCGGTGGCCCTGGACCTCTCCCACCGCCAGCTCCAGCACGCCCTGCGCATCGGCGGCGCCGTCCCCCTGGTCTGCGCCGACGCCGCCGTGCTGCCCTTCGCGGACGGCTCCTTCGACCTCGCCTGCTCGGCGTACGGGGCGCTGCCCTTCGTCGCCGACCCGCGACTGGTACTGCGGGAGGTGCGCCGGGTGCTGCGGCCGGGTGGCCGCTTCGTCTTCTCCGTCACGCACCCGGTGCGCTGGGCGTTCCCGGACGAGCCGGGCCCGGAGGGGCTGTCGGTGTCCGCCTCCTACTTCGACCGCACGCCGTACGTCGAGCAGGACGACGAAGGCCTCGCGGTGTACGTCGAGCACCACAGGACGCTCGGCGACCGCGTCCGTGACGTCGTGACGTCGGGGTTCCGGCTGGTGGACCTGGTGGAGCCGGAGTGGCCGGAGTGGAACACCTCCGAATGGGGCGGCTGGTCGCCGCTGCGCGGGCATCTCATCCCGGGCACGGCGATCTTCGTGTGCGAGCGCGACTGAGTCCACGTCGTCCACGTCCTCCTGCGTGCGTACGCGCGCAGGAGAACGGCTTCACCGACACCACCCGCGGGCACACGCGCGTGGAGGGTGGTTTCGCCGGCGTACGACACTGGGGGCGTGATCCGCTACGACGCCCTGGACGCCCTGCCCGTACGCGGTGCCCTGCCCGCGCTGCACGAGGCCCTGGAGGAACACGGCACCGCGGTGCTGGTCGCGCCGCCCGGCACCGGCAAGACGACGCTGGTGCCGCTCGTCCTGGCCGGTCTGCTGGGCGAGGGCCCCGCGCGGCGTGTGGTCGTGGCCGAGCCGCGGCGGATCGCGGCGCGGGCGGCGGCCCGGCGCATGGCGTGGCTGCTGGGTGAGAAGCCCGGCGCGAGCGTCGGGTACACCGTGCGCGGTGAGCGGGTCGTGGGGCGGCACACGCGCGTGGAGGTCGTCACGACCGGTGTGCTGTTGCAGCGGCTCCAGCGGGACCAGGAGCTGACGGGCGTCGACGTGGTGGTGCTCGACGAGTGCCACGAGCGGCATCTGGACGCGGACACGACGGCGGCGTTCCTGTGGGACGTGCGGCAGACGCTGCGGCCGGAGCTGCGGCTGGTGGCCGCGTCGGCGACGACCGACGCGCAGGGCTGGGCCCGGCTGCTGGGCGGGGCGCCGGTCGTCGAGGCACAGGGCGTGTCGCACCCCGTGGAGGTGGTGTGGGCCCCGCCGGCGCGTCCGGTACGGCCGCCGCACGGGATGCGGGTGGACCCTGCCCTGCTCGCGCACGTGGCGTCGGTGGTACGGCGGGCGCTGGCGGAGCGGGACGGGGACGTGCTGTGCTTCCTGCCGGGCGTCGGGGAGATCACCCGGGTCGCCGGACAGCTGGGAAGTCCCGTCGGCGTCGACGTGCTCCAGGTGCACGGGCGGGCACCGGCGGCCGTGCAGGACGCGGTGCTGGTCCCCGGGTCGCGGCGCCGGGTGGTGCTGGCGACCGCGGTGGCCGAGTCGTCGCTGACGGTCCCGGGCGTGCGGGTGGTCGTGGACGCGGGGCTGGCTCGGGAGCCTCGGGTGGACCACGCGCGCGGGCTGAGCGCCCTGACGACGGTCCGCGCCTCGCGGGCGGCGGCACGGCAGCGGGCCGGGCGGGCGGGGCGGGAGGCACCGGGCGCGGTGTACCGCTGCTGGGCGGAGGCGGAGGACGCCCGTCTGCCGCGGTTCCCGGCGCCGGAGATCAAGGTGGCCGACCTGACCGCGTTCGCGCTCCAGGCGGCCTGCTGGGGTGACCCTGACGCGTCCGGGCTGGCGCTGCTCGATCCGCCGCCGGGCGGGGCGATGGCGGCGGCCCGGTCGGTTCTGACGGCCGTGGGCGCGGTGGACTCCGCCGGCCGCGCCACCGCGCGGGGCGTGCGTCTGGCCCGCCTGGGCCTGCATCCGCGGCTGGGGCGGGCACTGCTCGACGCGGGCGCGTCGCGCGCGGTGGTCGAGGTGGTCGCTCTGCTCAGTGAGGAGCCGCCCCGGGAGTACGGGGACGACCTGGCGTCCGCGCTGCGGGCCGCCCGGCGCGCGGGTGACGCCTACGGAACGCGGTGGCGCAGCGAGGTGCGGCGGCTGCGGGGCGCCGTGGAGGAGGAAGGGAACGGCCGGCGGACACGGGGCCTCACGGAGGACGCTCTCGCCGGACTGGTGGCCGCTCTCGCCTTTCCCGAGCGGGTGGCCCGGAAGGACGGCGGTTCGTATCTGATGGTCTCCGGCACCCGGGCCGAGCTGCCGGAGGCATCGGCGCTGCGCGGCGCCCCGTGGATCGCGGTCGCCGTGGCCGACCGGCCCGTGGGGAAGGGGCACGCGCGCGTGCAGCTCGGGGCGGCCGTCGACGAGGCGACGGCCCGGCTCGCGGCGGGGGCACTACTGGAGCGGCGGGAGGAGGTGCACTGGGGCGACGGCGACGTCGTGGCCCGGCGTGTCGACCGGCTCGGGGCCGTGGAGCTCGCCGCGCGCTCACTCCCCGCCGCCGACCCCGGTCTCGTACGGAGCGCGCTGCTGGAGGGGCTGCGGCAGGAAGGGCTCGGGTTGCTGCGCTGGCCGGCCGACGCGGACGTACTGCGCAAGCGGCTCGCCTTTCTGCGGCGGCGGCTCGGCGAGCCCTGGCCGGACGTCGGTGACGAAGCGCTGCACGCGCGCGTGGACGAGTGGCTGGAACCCGAGCTGGGCCGGGCCCGGCGGCGGGCCGACCTGGCCCGGATCGACGCCGGGCAGGCATTGGCGCGGCTGCTGCCCTGGGCCCACGGCGAGGCGGCACGGCTCGACGAACTCGCCCCGGAGCGGATCGTCGTCCCCAGTGGGTCCAGGATCCGGATCGACTACGGCGACCCCGGCCGGCCGGTCCTGGCGGTGAAGCTGCAGGAGATGTTCGGGCTCCAGCACACGCCCGAGATCGCCGGGGTGCCGCTCCTCGTCCATCTCCTCTCCCCCGCCGGCCGTCCGGCCGCGGTCACCGCCGACCTGGCCTCCTTCTGGAAGGACGGCTACAAGGGCGTACGGGCGGAGCTGCGCGGCCGGTATCCGAAGCATCCGTGGCCCGAGGATCCGGCCACGGCGGAGCCGACGCGGCACACGAAGGCGCGGCTCGCGAAGTAGTGAGGAGTGGCGGAGGGACGAAGTGGCGGTGGCGGAGGGACGAAGTGACCGAGTGGCTCAGTGACTGAGTGGCCGAGCGGCTCGGTGCACGAGGGCGCCCCGCCGCCGAAGCGGTGGGGCGCCCTCGGGTGTCCGGGCAGCGGTCGGGTCTACGCGCCGGGCTCGGTCGACGGCTCCGTGGACGCGCCGGGCGAGGCGTCGGTGGACGGGGCCGGTGACGGCTCCGTCTCGGCCTCGGCGACCTTCAGCCGGACGTCGAGCGTGGCGCCGCCCGCCGTGGTGAGGCGGAGCACGAACGTGCCGGTGGTGTCGTCCGCGTACAGCTTCGGCAGCGTCAGCAGGCCCTTGGCGTCGGTCCTCAGGCCGGTCAGGGTGCGGACCGCCTTGCCGTCGGCGTCCTTGAAGAAGGGGCCCTTGTCGTTCTCGGCCGGGTCGAGCACCGACTTGACGAGCGTGGCGGTGACGGCGACCTTGTCCGCGGCGGCGCCCTTGTGCGTGGCCTTCACCGCGACCCGGTCGGCGAACGCGCCGCCCGGCGTACAGGTCAGGGCGCTGTCGCCGGTGCGCGCGAGGGCGTCGGCGACGCGTTCGGTGACGGTGGCCCTGTAGTCCAGGCCGGCGACGGCGCGGCCGACGACGGTGGCGCGCACGGTGAACCCGCCGGTCTTCTCACCCGCCACCAGCGCGGGCGCGACGGCCACTCCGGCGGCGTTGGTGGTGACCGCGGCGAACTTCTCGCCGCCGGCGAAGGTGGCGTCCGTGTCGCCCAGGACGGTGAAGCGGATCCGTACCTTGCCGACGGCCTTTCCGGCCTTGGTCTCGGCGCGGGTGCTGATCTTCTTGGTGAACGTGTCGCCCGCGATCGCGGTGAGCCCCGTGGCGCCGGCGTTCTCCAGGTGGTGCACCGTGTCGGTCGGGGTCGGGGTCGGGGTCTCCGGCGGCGTCTCCGGGTCCGCCGGTTCGGTCGGGCGGGGGCTCGGGGAGCCGGTGCCCGGGTCCGACGGCTTGGTGGGATCGGCGGGCGCGCTGGGCTCGGTGGGCTTGTCCGGCTTCCCGGGGCCGGGCGGCCGCGTGCCCGGGGCCTGGGGGCCGGTGCTCGCGCCGGTTCCGCCGGGCGAGGGGCTGGGCCCGGTCACGTCGGTGTCGTCGTCGCTGCGGTCCACGGGCAGGGTGCCGGTGCCGTCCGGGATCTCGTGGGTGCCCTTGCGGTAGTGCTCCAGCCACGACAGGACCGTGCGCAGGTAGTCCTGCGAGTTGTTGTAGCTGAGGATCGCCCTGTTGAGGTCGGCCTGCGTGGACAGGTCCCAGCCGAAGCGGCACAGGTAGTGGCCGGCGGCGAGCGCGGCGTCGTAGATGTTGTTGGGGTCTTCCTTGCCGTCACCGTTGCCGTCGCGGCTCGCCCACGCCCAGGTGGAGGGGATGAACTGCATGGGGCCGACGGCGTTGTCGTAGTCGCTGTTGCCGTCGTGGACGCCGTTGTCGGTGTCCTTGATGAGCGCGAAGCCGTTGCCGTCGAGCTGCGGGCCGATGATCGGGCTGGTGGTGGTGCCGTCGGCGGTGACGCGACCGCCGCGGGCCTGGCCCGACTCCACCTTGCCGATGGCCGCGAGGAGTTGCCAGGGCAGGTTGCAGCCGGGCTTGGACTGGCGCAGCGCCGACTCGGCCTTCTTGTAGGCGTCGAGGACGGTCGCGGGGATGCCCGCCTCGGACGTGCCCCGGGAGGCGGGGGTGCCGATGGTGGGTGCGGGGCTCGGGCTCTTGAGCGGCGGCAGGTCCGTGTAGTACGGCGAGTTGCCGGTGGCGCTCTCCGAGGGCGGCGTGTCGGACGCGGGCGCGTTGTCGGCGGTGGTCTGTCTGCCGTGGGAGTCGGCCGTCACGTTGGGAGCCTGGGACGCGGACAGGGCCGCGACCGCGACCGCCGCCACGGTGGTGGTGACCGCCGCCTTGCGGAGTCTCCTGTCGAAGTGCGCCGCCATAGAGTGAATCCCTCCCGTGGACGCCCGCGCGTCCGTCTCCGTCGGCCCTCGGCTGTCTCGCCCGTGGTACCCGCCCTGTTGTGACGACCGGTCCGGGGCGATGGTTGCACCGCAACTTTCCGGGCGTGTTGTTCGTCTGTTCGACCAGTACGGTGCCGCAGGCGACCCTACGACAACTTGCTTTGCGCGGGCACCCGTTCGTGCCCGATTTTCACCAGTTGGCCATATGAGGAGTTTCGTTGCCCTTCACGCTCAGTCATGCGGCCGCCGTGCTGCCCGCCGTACGGGGCGACGGCACCGGCCGGGGACGGCTGGTCCCGGCCGTGCTGGTGGCCGGGACCTTCGCGCCCGACATGACCTACTACGCGGCGAGTTTCCTGTCCGGGGCGATGGAGTTCGGCGATGTCACGCACTCCTTCCCGGGCGTCTTCACCATCGATGTGATCATCGCGTGGGCGCTGGTGGGGCTGTGGCTGCTGGTCCGCGAACCGCTCGTGGCCCTGCTGCCGCGGACCCGGCAGGGACGCGCCGCCGCCCTGCTGCGCTGCGGGACCGCCCGCGCGCGCGTGCGGCCGTCCCTCGTGGCGCGGTGGTACGTGTCGGCGGTGCTGGGGGCGCTGACACACGTGGTGTGGGACGCGTTCACGCACCTCGACCGCTGGGGGATGCGGGTCTTCCCCGCCCTCGGCCGGGAGATCGCGGGCTCGCCGCTCTACTGGTACCTCCAGTACGGCGGTTCCGCGGTGGCCGCGGTCGTCATCGCCGTGTTCCTGGCGCGGGCGCTGCGCCGGACGCCCCGGACGGAGCCACTGGGTGTCCCGGTCCTCTCGGTACGGGACCGGTGGTGGGCCGGGGCGCTGCTGGGCGGCTGTGCGGTGGCCGGGGCGGTGAGGCGGGCGACCCGGTGGTGGGACTACTGGGGAGAGGTCGCCAAGCCCTGGGAGCTGATCCCGACGGTGTGCTTCGGAGCGGGTGCCGGACTCGCCCCGGGGCTGCTGCTGTACGCCGTGGCGGTCAGGGTGCGGCGCCCGGCTCCGGCCCCCGGAAGCCCGGGAGGTGTCGGTACGGAGCCGGACCGCCGGGTCCTCCGCTGAGGGGGTCGGCGGGCGCGACGAACACGGTGAAGGTGTGGGCGGGGCGTGACCGCGGCAGCAGTGTGAGGGCGAGCGCCAGGTAGCCGCGGGCCAGGTCGGCCCACAGGCTCCAGGCGGGCGTCTCGCGCGAGGTGGCCGCGGTCGGCTCCCGGTGGGCGAGTCTGCGGCGGAGGTCTGCCGCGGTGCGGCGCAGGGCCGTCGTGACAGTGGCGGGGATGCGGCCGGTACTTGCTCCCGGCGCGACGACCGGGACTCGTAGGAGTGGCACGCGGGCGGGTCCGTCTGTGCTTGCCCGTGCCGGTGTCGTCCGGTGGTGGAGCATGCGTATACCCATGCCCGCATCCTCACGGGAGACAGGAGCGGGGGCGTTTCCGCGGGGGCCACCTGAGTGACGGGCCCCGCGGTGCGGGCGGGGGCGTCCGGGCGTGGGCCGGGTGGTGACGGTGCCCCGTGCCCATCCCCCTGCCCCGCGCCCGTCATCCCCCCTGCCCCGTGCCCCGGCCTGGCGAGTACGCCCGCGTGGGCCCCGAGGACGGCGCGAGCCCGAAGACACGCCGCCGATCCCCGGCCCCGTACCGCCGGCGGCCGCCGGCCGCCGGCCGCCCAGAGGCTAGTGCGCCGCCGACTCCCAGTCCGGGCCCGCGCCCACCGAGACGCCCAGGGGAACCCTGAGCCGCACCGCGTCCGCCATCTCACGGCGGACGAGTTCCTCCGCCGCCGCGCGCTCGCCGGGGGCGATCTCCAGGACGATTTCGTCGTGGACCTGGAGCAGTATCCGGGACCCCAGGCCGGCCTCGCGCAGCGCCTTGTCCACGTTGAGCATGGCGATCTTGACGATGTCGGCCGCGGTGCCCTGGATCGGGGCGTTCAGCGCCATGCGCTCGGCCGCCTCGCGACGCTGGCGGTTGTCGCTGTTGAGGTCGGGCAGGTAGCGGCGGCGGCCGAAGAGGGTCGCCGTGTAGCCCGTCGCCCGTGCCTCGTCGACGACGCGGCGCAGATAGTCCCGTACGCCGCCGAACCGCTCGAAGTAGGCGTCCATCAGACCGCGGGCCTCGGCGGCCTCGATGTTGAGCTGCTGGGAGAGGCCGAACGCCGACAGGCCGTACGCCAGGCCGTACGACATGGCCTTGATCTTGCGGCGCATCTCCGCGTCGACGGCGGACTGCTCGACGGAGAAGACCTGCGCGGCGGCGGTGGTGTGCAGGTCCTCGCCCGAGGTGAACGCCTCGGTCAGGCCCTCGTCCTCGGACAGGTGGGCCATCACCCGCAGCTCGATCTGGCTGTAGTCGGCCGTCATCAGGGACTCGAAGCCCTCGCCGACGACGAAGCCGCGGCGGATCGCACGGCCCTCGTCCGTGCGGACCGGGATGTTCTGCAGGTTCGGGTCCGTGGACGAGAGGCGGCCGGTCGCGGCGACCGTCTGGTTGAACGTGGTGTGGATGCGGCCGTCCGCGGCGATCGTCTTGATCAGGCCCTCGACCGTGACGCGCAGCTTGGCCTGCTCCCGGTGACGGAGCATGATCACCGGCAGTTCGTTCTCGGTCTGGGCCGCGAGCCAGGCCAGGGCGTCGGCGTCGGTGGTGTAACCGGTCTTGGTCTTCTTGGTCTTGGGCAGATTCAGCTCGCCGAAGAGGACTTCCTGGAGCTGCTTGGGCGAGCCCAGGTTGAACTCGTGTCCGGCCGCGGCGTGCGCCTCCTTCACCGCCTGCTGCACGGCGCCCGCGAACATCTGCTCCATGGCCTCCAGGTGGGCCCGGTCGGCCGCGATGCCGTGCCGCTCCATGCGGGCCAGCAGCGCGGACGTGGGCAGCTCCATGTCACGCAGCAGGTCCGCGGCGCCGACGTCGGCCAGGCGGCCCTCGAAGGCCTCGCCCAGATCGAGGATCGCGCGGGCCTGCACCATCAGCGCCTCGGCCTCGGCGCCCTCGTCCGCGCCGAAGGCCAGCTGGCCGTCGGCCGCGGCGGCGGGGGCCAGCTCGCGGTGCAGGTACTCCAGGGACAGCGCGTCCAGGTCGAAGGAGCGGCGGCCCGGCTTGACCAGGTACGCGGCGAGCGCGGTGTCCATGCCCACACCGGCGACGCTCCAGCCGTGCTCGGCGAAGACGCGCATCGCGCCCTTGGCGTTGTGGAAGACCTTCGGCCGGTCCGCGTCGGACAGCCAGTCGGCGAACGCCGTCTCGTCGGCCTCGTCCAGCTCGGACGGGTCGAACCAGGCGGCCTTCCCGTCGGCCGCGGCGAGCGCGACCTCGGCGACCGAACCGGTGCCCAGCGCCCAGGCGTCGACCGTGGCGACACCGAGGGGCCGCGTGCCGTGCTCGGCGAGCCAGCCGGCCAGCTCGCCCGTGCCCAGCACCGTGCCGTCCAGCTCCACGCCGTCCGCCACGACCGGCGTCTCCTCGGCCTCCTCGGCGCCGGGATCGACGGCGAAGAGCCGCTCCCGCAGGGAGGGATTGCGGATCTCCAGGGTGTCCAGGATCATCGCGACGCCCTTGCGGTCGTACGCGGGCCGCTCCAGCTCGGTGACCGTCCTCGGCAGCTCGACCCGCCGCTCCAGCTCGGTGAGCCGGCGGTTGAGCTTGACGGACTCCAGGTGGTCGCGCAGATTCTGCCCGGCCTTGCCCTTGACCTCGTCGACGCGCTCGACCAGTTCCGCGAACGACCCGAACTGGTTGATCCACTTCGCGGCCGTCTTCTCGCCGACACCCGGGATACCCGGCAGGTTGTCGGACGGGTCGCCGCGCAGCGCGGCGAAGTCGGGGTACTGGGCGGGGGTCAGTCCGTACTTCTCGAAGACCTTCTCCGGCGTGAACCGGGTCAGCTCGGAGACACCCTTGGTCGGATACAGGACCGTGGTGTGCTCACTGACCAGCTGGAAGGAGTCCCGGTCGCCGGTGACGATCAGCACGTCGAAGCCCTCGGCCTCGGCCTGCGTGGCGAGCGTGGCGATCACGTCGTCCGCCTCGAAGCCCTCGACGGCGAAACGGGAGACGTGCATCGCGTCGAGAAGCTCGCCGATCAGCTGGACCTGGCCCTTGAACTCGTCCGGGGTCTTGGAGCGGTTCGCCTTGTACTCCGTGAACTCCTCGGACCGCCAGGTCTTGCGGGACACGTCGAACGCCACCGCGAAGTGCGTGGGCGTCTCGTCACGCAGCGTGTTGGCCAGCATCGACGCGAAGCCGTAGATCGCATTGGTCGGCTGGCCCGTCGCGGTCGTGAAATTCTCCGCGGGCAGCGCGAAGAACGCGCGGTACGCCAGTGAGTGCCCGTCCATGAGCATCAGGCGCGGACGGCCGCCGCCGGAGGTGCTGTCGGTCTTCTTCGCTGCTGTCTTGGCCACGTCCCCGATCCTGCCACGGACCACTGACACTCCGCCCCGCGCTCACCCGGGGCACGGGCGCGGCCCTCCCGCGCCGCGGACACCTCACAGCCGGCCGCTCGGTTCCGCGCCCCTTCAGGGCCTCACCCCTCCAGAGCCCGGCTCCGGCCCGGCGGCACAGGACCGGCCCCGCACCCGTCGCGGCCACCGCCACCGGGCCCGGCCCGCCCGGCCGTCCTCGGTGCCGGCGGGGCGTGCGAGGATCGGAGACGTACCTCACACGTGTACGCGAAGGAGCGCGCGATGGCCACCAAGCCGCCCAAGGGTGATCCGGTTCAGGACGCGCCGCAGGTCACAGCCCCCCAGCACGCGGCGGCGGGCATCCCGGCCATCGGCCACACCCTGCGCATGGCGCAGCGGCAGATGGGCGTGAGGCGGACCGCGCTGACCCTGCTGAGCGTCAACCAGAAGGACGGCTTCGACTGCCCGGGGTGCGCCTGGCCGGAGCCGGAGCACCGGCACAAGGCGGAGTTCTGCGAGAACGGCGCGAAGGCCGTGGCCGAGGAGGCCACCCTGCGCCGGGTCACCCCGGAGTTCTTCGCCGCGCACCCCGTCACCGACCTCGCGACCCGCAGCGGCTACTGGCTGGGCCAGCAGGGCCGGCTCACGCACCCGGTGTACCTCCCCGAGGGCGGCGAGCACTACGAACCGATCACCTGGGAACGCGCCTTCGACATCGTCGCCGAGGAGATCGCCGCCCTGGACTCACCCGACGAGTCGGTCTTCTACACCTCCGGCCGCACCAGCAACGAGGCCGCCTTCCTCTACCAGCTCTTCGCACGCGAGCTCGGCACCAACAACCTGCCGGACTGCTCCAACATGTGCCACGAGTCGTCCGGCTCCGCCCTCGGCGAGACCATCGGCGTGGGCAAGGGCAGCGTCCTCCTGGAGGACCTCCACAAGTCCGACCTGATCATCGTGGCCGGCCAGAACCCGGGCACCAACCACCCGCGCATGCTCTCCGCCCTGGAGCGGGCCAAGGCCAACGGCGCGAAGATCATCAGTGTCAATCCGCTGCCCGAAGCCGGCCTGGAGCGCTTCAAGAACCCGCAGACCCCCAAAGGGCTCACCGCGGGCGCCGCGCTCACCGACCTGTTCCTGCAGATCCGCCTCGGCGGCGACCAGGCCCTGTTCCGGCTCCTCAACAAGCTGATCCTCGAGACCGAGGGCGCGGTCGACGAGGCCTTCGTCGAGGAACACACCCACGGCTACGAGGACTTCGCCGAGGCCGCCCGCGCCGCCGACTGGGACGAGACGCTCACCGCGACCGGCCTCACCCGCGCGGAGATCGGGGACGCCCTGCGCATGGTGCTCGCCTCCAAGCGCACCATCGTGTGCTGGGCGATGGGCCTGACCCAGCACAAGCACTCCGTGCCCACCATCCGCGAGGTCGTCAACTTCCTCCTCCTGCGCGGCAACATCGGCCGCCCGGGCGCCGGAGTCTGCCCGGTACGCGGCCACTCCAACGTGCAGGGCGACCGCACCATGGGCATCTTCGAGCGCCCCGCGCCCGCCTTCCTGGACGCCCTGGAGAGGGAGTTCGGCTTCGCCCCGCCGCGCGAGCACGGCTACGACGTCGTACGCGCCATCCGCGCGCTGCGCGACGGCGAGGCCAAGGTCTTCTTCGCCATGGGCGGCAACTTCGTCGCCGCCTCCCCCGACACCGAGGTCACCGAGGCGGCCATGCGCCGCGCCCGCCTGACCGTGCACGTGTCGACGAAGCTGAACCGCTCGCACGCCGTCACCGGCGCGCGTGCGCTGATCCTGCCGACGCTGGGCCGTACGGAGCGCGATCTCCAGAGCGGCGGCGAGCAGTTCGTCACCGTCGAGGACTCCATGGGCATGGTGCACGCCTCCCGCGGCCGGCTGGAGCCCGCGAGCACGCGGCTGCTGTCCGAGCCGGCGATCGTGTGCCGGCTGGCACGCCGCGTACTGGGCGCGGACAGCCGCACGCCGTGGGAGGAGTTCGAGAAGGACTACGCGACGATCCGCGACCGCATCGCCCGCGTCATCCCCGGCTTCGAGGACTTCAACGCGCGCGTGGCGCACCCCGGGGGCTTCGCCCTCCCCCACGCCCCGCGCGACGAGCGCCGCTTCCCGACGGCCACCGGCAAGGCCAACTTCACCGCCGCGCCGATCGAGTACCCGGAACTGCCCGAGGGGCGGCTGCTGCTCCAGACGCTGCGCTCGCACGACCAGTACAACACCACGATCTACGGCCTGGACGACCGCTACCGGGGCATCAGGAACGGCCGCCGGGTCGTCCTGGTCAACCCGGAGGACGCCCGGACGCTGAACGTCCGGGACGGCTCGTACGTCGACCTGGTCAGCGAGTGGAAGGACGGGGTGGAGCGGCGGGCGCCCGGTTTCCGCGTCGTGCACTATCCGACGGCCCGGGGCTGTGCGGCGGCGTACTACCCGGAGACCAACGTCCTGGTGCCGCTGGACGCCACGGCGGACACCAGTAACACCCCGGCCAGCAAGTCCGTCGTCGTCCGTCTGGAACAATCGGCGACCGACTGAGCGTTTGCTCAGTCGAGCCGCCGGCCGCACCGGGCCGGCCGGCGAGTCAGGCAGACGGAGCAACGAACGGAGCCGGCCCATGGGCGAGCAGCAGCAGGTGCAGTTCCCGCAGGAGGTCATCGACGAGTACGCCGCGTTCGGCGTCGACCTGCCCGCGCTCTTCTCCGCCGGGCACCTCGGGACGCGCATGGGCGTCCAGATCGTCGAGGCATCGGCCGACCGTGTCGTCGGCACCATGCCGGTGGAGGGCAACACCCAGCCGTACGGACTGCTGCACGGCGGCGCCTCGGCGGTCCTGGCCGAGACGCTCGGCTCGGTCGGCTCGATGCTGCACGGCGGAAGCTCCAAGATCGCCGTCGGCGTCGACCTGAACTGCACCCATCACCGCGGGGCCCGCTCCGGTCTGGTCACCGGGGTGGCCACACCGGTGCACCGGGGCCGGTCGACGGCGACGTACGAGATCGTGATCAGCGACGAGCAGGACCGGCGGGTGTGCACCGCCCGGCTGACCTGCCTGCTGCGGGACGTGAACCCCGGCGACGGGGCGCCGGCCGGCACGACGGGCTGAGCGGCGTACCGCCGGGCGTGAAACCGCCCCCGGCCGCCCCACCGTCCCCGGCCGCCTCGTCGTCCCCGGTCACCGGGTCCCTCCCGGCCACGGCCATTGCCGCCGGCGGCCCGGCGCTCTAGCGTCGGGGCATGGGACGGGGAGGGGCCCCCAGGCCGGGGGCGGCGGCTCGGCGGTTCCGGTTCACGCCCGCACGCGTCTTCACGCCCGCACGCGTCGCGCCCGCGCACGCCACGCACGGACGGCGCACGCCCGCACGCGTCGCGCCCGCGCCGGCCGTGTTCGCGCTGGGGCTGGCGGCCGCGGCCCTGGCGACAGCCTGCGGCGGCGCCGGTACCGACGGGGCCGGTTCCGCCGCCGCCACCGAAGCGACCGCACCGGCGGCGGTCCGACGAACGCCGTCCCCGGCGCAGTCGTGCACGAGCGCCGTCGGCTACTGGGCACGCCACGTGCTGCGCGGCGGCGAGCCCTACGGCGACTACCAGTCGATGGGGCTGTCCAACCGCCAGTACGACATCCTGCGGGAGGTCCTCGGCGCCGCGCGGGCCACGCGGCGCGACCAGGGCGTCCGGGCCGCCGAGGAGCTGACCGACCGCCAGGTGCGGGCGGCGTGCGCCGAACAGTACCGCGTGGGCGGTCCGAGCGACGGCCCGTGGCAGTGAGCGGCACCGGGCCCGTCGAGCCGGGCGAGGGCACGCGTGCCCGGGACGCCTCGGACGCGCCCCGGCCACGCGTCCGGCCACGCGGACGTATCGCCCGGCGCTACGACCGCCACCGGCGGACCGTCCTCACGGCCGCCGCGGCCCTCGTCGTCCTGGCGGGCGGCGGCCACCTGTACGCCGACCGGCCGCGGCAACCGCCGCCTCCCCCACCGCCACCCGCCTCCCAGTCGGTCGACCTCGACTACCTGGACGCGGTGCCCGGCCCCGGCGGCACCGAGCCCGGCGGCTTCAGCTTCGCGGTGCGGCTGAGCGTACGGTCCGGGCCGCCCGTCACCGTGACGGGACTGACCCAGCCCTACGCCGGTCTCTCGATGACATCGTCACCCGCGGCACCTTTCCAGACAAAAACGCATTCCGCCCGCAAGATCATCCTCACGGTACGGGTGACGGAATGCGATAAAACACCGCGGAACCCCGGACTCCCTTTCCTGGATGTAACGCTGCGTAATACGGATGCAATAGAGGCCCACAGTTTCATCCTCGGACCACGCTATGCACAGCACCTCTCACATGCCCTGGAGGCCATCTGCGACAACGATTCCCGGTAATCACCAAAACGCCTCAGACGCCTGAACACGGACCGCCGGTCCTGCGGGTTCTCAGCATGCGGACAGGGCGAATCGGCCGGAATTCCGCCCTTCTTCCCAACCAGTACCGCTCTGCATTACCCCGTGTCATAACAAGAGCGTCACAGCATGAGTCAGACCCTCCTCCACATTCCCCACACCCGCTTAGAGTCACGGCCAGTCACCGCGCCGTCCGATAGTCACTTCGGCCCAGCGCTCGACTCGGCCGCCTCCACGGGGAAGCGGCTGTGCCAGGGAAAGGACTGATCGTGCGTCAACGTTCGCTCATCTCCATCACCGCTGCTCTGGCGGCGGGAGCGCTCACCCTCACCGCCTGCGGTTCACGCGACGACGACGGCGGCTCGGACTCCGGCAACGGCGGCGGTGGCACCACCGTCGTCATCGGCGTCGACGCCCCGCTGACCGGCGACCTGTCCGCGCTGGGCCTCGGCATCAAGAACTCGGCGGACCTCGCGGCGAAAACCGCCAACAAGGACAAGCACGTCGAGGGCATCACCTTCAAGGTCGAGGCCCTC
This sequence comes from Streptomyces sp. NPDC017225, assembly GCF_044331465.1. Classification (NCBI taxonomy): domain Bacteria; kingdom Bacillati; phylum Actinomycetota; class Actinomycetes; order Kitasatosporales; family Streptomycetaceae; genus Streptomyces; species Streptomyces sp. NPDC017225. Next base: position 97,832 of record NZ_JBIRNE010000003.1, read on the forward strand.
GACGACCAGGGCCAGCCCTCCGTGGGCCAGCAGAACGCCACCCAGCTCGTCGCCAACGACGACGTCCTCGGCGTCGTCGGACCACTGAACTCCTCGGTCGGCGAGTCCATGCAGCAGGTCTTCGAGTCCGGCAACATAGCCCTGGTCTCCCCGGCCAACACCGGCCCCTCGCTGACCCAGGGCCCCGACTGGCGAACAGAGAAGAAGCGCCAGTTCAAGACCTACTTCCGCACCGCGACCACCGACGCCATCCAGGGTCCGTTCGCCGCGCAGTACGTCTTCAACGACTTCAAGAAGAAAAAAGCCTTCGTCATCGACGACAAGAAGACCTACGGCGCCGGCCTCGCCGGCACCTTCACCGACGAGTTCAAGAAGCTCGGCGGCCAGGTAGTCGGTACGGAGCACATCAACCCGGACACCAAGGACTTCTCCGCGGTCGCCACCAAGGTCAAGAACTCGGGCGCCGACGTCGTCTACTACGGCGGCGAATACCCGCAGGCCGGCCCGCTCAGCAAGCAGATCAAGAGCACCGGCGCCAAAATCCCGCTGGTCGGCGGTGACGGCATCTACAGCGCCGACTTCATCAAGCTCGCCGGCACCAGCGGCACCGGTGACCTGGCCACCTCCGTCGGCGCGCCCGTCGAGGAACTGCCCTCCGCCAAGGAATTCGTCGCCAACTACAAGGCCGCGGGCTACAAGGAGCCCTTCGAGGCCTACGGCGGCTACTCCTACGACTCCGCCTGGGCCATCATCGAGGCCGTCAAGACGGTCGTCGAGAAGAACGACGGCAAGCTCCCCGACGACGCCCGAGGCCAGGTCGTCGAGGCCATGCAGAACGTCTCCTTCGACGGAGTGACCGGCAAGGTCTCCTTCGACGAGTTCGGTGACGCCACCAACAAGCAGCTGACCGTCTACGCCGTCGAGAACGGCGACTGGAAGGCCGTGAAGTCCGGCACCTACACCGGCTGAGTCGTCCGACGAGACACCCGCACCACCCAAGAGCCGCGCGGGGCGCTTTCCACCGGCGCCCCGCGCGGACTCACACCCGGCCACATCCGTCGAACATCCGAACCTCTCGGAGGACATGCGGTGAACGAACTGCCGCAGCAGCTGGTCAACGGCCTGCTACTGGGATCCATGTACGGGCTGATCGCCATTGGCTACACGATGGTCTACGGCATCGTCCAGCTCATCAACTTCGCCCACGGCGAGATCTTCATGACCGGCGCCTTCGGCGCGCTCACGGTCTACATCTACATCCTGCCCGACGGCACCTCCATGCTGATCGCCCTGCCCCTGATGATCCTCGGCGCAGTGATCGTCTCGGTGACCGTCGCCATCGGGGCTGAACGTTTCGCCTACCGCCCCCTGCGCGGTGGCCCCCGCCTCGCCCCGCTCATCACCGCCATCGGCCTCTCCCTCGCCCTCCAACAGGCGATCTGGGCCTGGTACCCCGACGCGAAGTCCGCCCGCACCTTCCCCCAGATCGAGGGCGGCCCCTTCCACATCGGCGACGTCACCCTGCAGACCGGCAGCATCTTCCTCCTCATCGCCGCCCCCGTCAGCATGGCCTTCCTCGGCTACTTCGTCATGAAAACCCGCACCGGACGCGGCATGCAGGCCACCGCCCAAGACCCCGACACCGCCAAACTGATGGGCGTCAACACCGACCGCATCATCGTGATCGCGTTCGCCCTCGGCGCCGTCTTCGCCGCCATCGGCGGAGTCGCCTACGGCCTGGAATACGGCCACGTCGACTTCAAAATGGGCTTCATCCTCGGACTGAAGGCCTTCACCGCAGCCGTCCTCGGCGGCATCGGCAACATCTACGGCGCCATGATCGGCGGCGTCGTCCTCGGCATCGCCGAAACCCTGGCCACCGCCTACATCGGCGACATACCCGGCCTCGGCCAGTTCGGCAGCCAGTCCTGGGCAGACGTCTGGGCCTTCATCCTCCTCATCCTTGTGCTGTTGCTCAGGCCACAAGGCCTGCTCGGCGAGCGCGTCGCGGACAGGGCGTGACACCGATGACCACACAAACCACCAAGAACACCCCCACCACCCCCGCCACCAGCGCGGCGACCGGCCTCATCGGCATCCCACCCCACCTCGGACGCGCCCTCGCCACCGGCGGCGGCCTCCTCACCATCGTCTCCACCTTCCTCGCCTGGACCTGGACCGCCGCCTTCCCCGGCGACCTCACCGTCTACGGCTACCCGGGCGGCCTCCAGATCCTCGTCCTCATCGGCGGCGCCCTCACCACCCTCTTCGGCCTCTCCTCCTACGGCGTCAAAGGCCTCCGCTGGCTCACCCCCGCCGGCTCCGACGCCGCACTGAGATTCGCCGCACTCGCCACCTTCGCGACCACCTGGTACACCGTCCTCGCCATCAGCCTCCAGCTCGGCGGCCTGGTCAACCTCGAACCCGGCGCCTACATCGCGGCGACCATCACCCTCGTAACCCTCCTCGGCGCCCTCGCGCTCCCCTTCGAACGCCCCGCACCCGACCCCATCGACCCCGACGAGACCGGCTGGAACCTCACCAAACACCGCGCCGGCCACGGCTGGCAGACCGTCAAAGCCGCCTTCGCCGCCGACGAACCCGGCCCCGTACGCGCCCTGCCCTCCTACCTCGAGATCCTCATCATCGTCGCGGTCCTCACCGTCTGCCTCACCGTCTTCACCTACGGCATCGGCACCGAATACGACGAACTCTTCGTCGGCTTCCTCATCACGGCCGGACTCGGCTTCGCAGCCGCCCACAAGGCCGGGCTCATCCGCCAGGCCACCCAGATCACCGCACGGCACCAGACCATCACCATCTGGGGCGCCTTCGTCGCCGCGGCACTGTTCCCCTTCACCCAGACCGACGACCAGTACGCCACCATCGGCGTCTACATCCTGATCTTCGCCACCGTCGCCCTGGGCCTCAACATCGTCGTCGGCCTCGCCGGCCTCCTCGACCTCGGCTACGTCGCCTTCCTCGGCGTCGGCGCCTACGCCGCGGCCCTGGTCTCCGGCTCACCCAGCTCCCCCTTCGGCGTCCACTTCCCCTTCTGGGCCGCCGTCCTGGTCGGCGCCGCCGCCTCACTGATCTTCGGCGTACTCATCGGCGCCCCGACCCTGCGGCTCCGCGGCGACTACCTCGCCATCGTGACCCTCGGCTTCGGAGAGATCTTCCGCATCGCCGTCCTCAACATGGACGGCACCTCCGGACCCGACATCACCAACGGCTCCAACGGCATCTCGGCCGTACCGGACCTCAAAATCCTCGGATTCGACCTCGGCGCCCAGCACGACATCCTCGGCATCACCATCGGCCGGTTCGCCAACTACTTCTTCCTGATGCTGATCATCACCGCCGTCGTCGTCCTCGTCTTCCGACGCAGCAGCGACTCCCGCATCGGCCGGGCCTGGGTCGCCATCCGCGAGGACGAGACCGCCGCCCTCGCCATGGGCATCAACGGCTTCCGCGTCAAACTCATCGCGTTCGCCGTGGGCGCCGCCCTCGCCGGCCTCGCCGGCACCGTCCAGGCACACGTCACCTACACCGTCACCCCCGAGCAGTACCTCTTCGCCGGTACGACACCACCCAACTCCGCGTTCCTGCTCGCCGCCGTCGTCCTCGGCGGCATGGGCACCATCGGCGGGCCCCTCCTCGGCGCCGCCCTGCTCTTCCTCATCCCCAACAAGCTCCAGTTCCTCGGCGACTACCAGCTCCTCGCCTTCGGACTCGCGCTCGTCCTGCTCATGCGGTTCCGCCCCGAAGGCCTCATCCCCAACCGGCGCCGCCAACTGGAATTCCACGACAAGGCCGAAGCGCCCACAGTCCTGAGCAAGACAGGGGCCTGACCACCATGACCACCGACACCACCACCAAGGACACCACCCCGGGCGCCCCCACCCCCGGCACCACCGTCCTCGACGCACGCGGCGTCACCATGCGCTTCGGCGGACTCACCGCCGTCAACGGCGTCGACCTCACCGTCAACAGCGGCGAGATCGTCGGCCTCATCGGCCCCAACGGCGCCGGAAAAACCACCTTCTTCAACTGCCTGACAGGCCTGTACACACCCACCGAGGGCGAAGTCCGCTACAAAGGCCAAGTACTGCCCGCCAAGTCCTTCAAGGTCACGGCCGCCGGCATCGCCCGAACCTTCCAGAACATCCGGCTCTTCGCCAACATGACAGTCCTGGAAAACGTCCTCGTCGGCCGCCACACCCGCACCAAGGAAGGCTTCTGGTCAGCCGTCCTGCGCGGCCCCGGCTTCCACAAGGCCGAGGCCACCTCCCGCGAACGCGCCATGGAACTCCTGGAGTTCGTCGGCCTCGCCGAAAAGGCCGAACACCTCTCACGGAACCTGCCCTACGGCGAACAACGCAAGCTGGAAATCGCCCGCGCCCTCGCCAGCGAACCGGGCCTGCTCCTCCTGGACGAACCCACGGCAGGCATGAACCCCCAGGAGACACGAGCCACCGAGGAACTCGTCTTCGCCATCCGCGACATGGGCATCGCCGTCCTCGTCATCGAGCACGACATGCGCTTCATCTTCAACCTCTGCGACCGCGTCGCCGTCCTCGTACAAGGCGAAAAACTCATCGAAGGCGACAGCGCGACCGTCCAGGGCGACGAACGAGTCATCGCCGCCTACCTCGGCGAACCCCTCGCCAACGACCCCGGCGCCGCGGAAGCGGCCGAAGTGGAAGCCGCCGAGGCCCACGCCCAGGCCGACACCACCACGAACACCGCGGCCGGCAAGGAGAACGACCGATGACCGCACTCCTCGAGGTCGAGGACCTCCGCGTCGCCTACGGCAAAATCGAAGCCGTCAAAGGCATCTCGTTCAAAGTCGACGCCGGCGAAGTCGTCACCCTCATCGGCACCAACGGCGCCGGCAAAACCACCACCCTGCGCACCCTCTCCGGCCTCCTCAAACCAGTCGGCGGACAGATCAAATTCGGCGGCAAGTCACTCAAAAAGATCCCCGCACACCAAATCGTCTCCCTGGGACTCGCCCACTCCCCCGAGGGCCGGCACATCTTCCCCCGCATGACCATCGAGGACAACCTCCGCCTCGGCGCCTTCCTCCGCAACGACAAACCAGGCATCGAGAAAGACATCCAACGCGCCTACGACCTCTTCCCCATCCTCGGCGAACGCCGAAAGCAAGCCGCGGGCACCCTCTCCGGCGGCGAACAGCAAATGCTCGCCATGGGCCGCGCCCTGATGTCCCAGCCCAAACTGCTCATGCTCGACGAACCCTCCATGGGCCTCTCACCGATCATGATGCAGAAGATCATGACGACCGTCGCCGAGCTGAAATCCCAGGGCACCACCATCCTGCTCGTCGAACAGAACGCCCAGGCCGCCCTCTCCCTCGCCGACCACGGCCACGTCATGGAAGTCGGCAACATCGTCCTGTCCGGCAGCGGCCAAGACCTCCTCCACGACGAATCGGTCCGCAAGGCCTACCTCGGCGAGGACTGAGCCGACACCGACACGCGTACGACGAGGCCCGCGCCCCCACCGGGGACGCGGGCCTCACGCACCACACCGGGCTCAGCCCTTGGACGCCTTCTTCTCCTCCGCGTCCTCGATGACCGCCTCAGCCACCTGCTGCATCGACATCCGCCGATCCATCGACGTCTTCTGAATCCACCGGAACGCCGCCGGCTCGGTAAGGCCGTACTCCGTCTGCAACACCGACTTCGCCCGGTCCACCAGCTTCCGCGTCTCCAGCCGCAGACTCAGGTCCGCGACCTCCTTCTCCAACGCCTTCAGCTCCGTGAACCGCGAAACCGCCATCTCGATCGCCGGCACGACATCACTCTTGCTGAACGGCTTCACCAGATACGCCATCGCCCCGGCGTCCCGCGCCCGCTCCACCAGATCCCGCTGCGAGAACGCGGTCAGCATCAGCACCGGCGCGATACCCTCCTCAGCGATCTTCTCCGCCGCCGAGATGCCGTCCAGCTTGGGCATCTTCACGTCCAGGATCACCAGGTCCGGCCGGTGCTCCCGGGCCAGCTCCACGGCACGCTCACCGTCACCGGCCTCACCGACGACTGAGTAGCCCTCCTCCTCCAGCATCTCTTTGAGATCGAGTCGGATCAGCGCCTCGTCCTCGGCGATGACGACACGGGTCGTCAGCGGAGGAACGTGCGACTTGTCGTCTTCGGGCACGTCTACGGGCTGGGGCGACTCGGGGGCGGTCACGTAAGGCTCCTCGTTCAGGGCAGGGGTACTGCTGACAAGAGCCTACCTAGCTGCGGTAAGGTGTACGCGCGGAGGGTCAGGGGAAACCTTTGATTTCGCGGGCCCCGGTAGCCCAATTGGCAGCAGGCAATGGATTCAAAACCCATACAGTGTCGGTTCGAGTCCGACCCGGGGCACTTTCCTTGGATCCCAAGGTTGCTACAACAAGCGGATGTCCACGTTCTCGTGAACATCCGCTTTTTGCTGCGCGTCGCAGCTTCCCCGCGTACAGAGTGGCCCGTATGTACGACCTCAGCACGCGCAAGCGTGCGCTCGCCCTCGTGGCCCAAGGCCGCAGTCTGAATTCAGTGAGCCGGGAGACAGGCATCTCCCGGGCTGCGATCCGGGCTTGGCTCGAACGCCTGGCGCCGCTGCCCCGCATGGATCCCGCGGACCCCGGGCCGCCCGCATGCGAGCGGTCCTACTCCTACCTTCTGGGTTTGTACCTGGGCGACGGCTGCATCAGTGCTCATCCCCGTGGAACGGGCTACTACCTGCGCATCGCTTGCGCCAACGCATGGCCCGGACTCATCCGGCAATGTCAGGAGGCCATCACGCGGGTACGCCCCGGTTTGGGCGTGTACGCGTTACGGAAGGAGGGCTACAACATGGTGACCAGCTACTCACGCCACTGGCCCACCCTGTTCCCACAACACGGACCCGGGAAGAAGCACGAGCGAAGGATCACCCTCGCACCGTGGCAGCAGGCGATCGTGGACTCCTACCCCTGGGAGTTCGTTCGCGGACTCATCCACTCCGACGGCTGTCGCATTACCAACTGGACGACCCGTTTGGTTGCCGGTGAGTACAAGCGTTACGAATATCCCCGGTATTTCTTCACCAACACGTCGACCGACATCATCAGGCTCTTCACGGCCGCTCTCGATCGCGTCGGCGTCGAGTGGAAGTCACTCAATCAAAGCCGCGCGGCTGTCACGATCTCCGTCGCCCGCAAAGCCTCCGTAGCCCTTATGGACGCCCACGTCGGGCCCAAGTACTGACGGCCGGTCTACTGGGGACTGTCGTCCTCCCCGATGTGGTGCACCCGCACCAGATTCGTCGTGCCCGAGACACCGGGCGGTGAACCGGCCGTGATGACCACGACGTCGCCCTTCTCGCAGCGTCCGTAGCGGGTCAGGAGCTCGTCCACCTGGTCGACCATCGCGTCCGTGGAGTCCACGTGGGGGCCGCAGAAGGTCTCCACGCCCCAGGTCATGCTCAGCTGGGAGCGGGTCGCCGGTTCGGGGGTGAAGGCGAGCAGGGGGATGGGTGAGCGGTAGCGGGAGAGGCGGCGGACGGTGTCGCCTGACTGGGTGAAGGCGACGAGGAACTTCGCGCCGAGGAAGTCGCCGATCTCGGCTGCCGCGCGGGCGACCGCGCCGCCCTGGGTGCGGGGTTTGTTGCGGTCGGTGAGGGCGGGGAGGCCCTTGGCGAGGATGTCCTCCTCGGCCGCTTCGACGATGCGGGCCATGGTGCGCACCGTTTCGATGGGGTGTTTGCCGACGCTGGTCTCGCCGGAGAGCATGACGGCGTCGGTGCCGTCGATGACGGCGTTGGCGACGTCGGAGGCTTCCGCGCGGGTGGGGCGGGCGTTGTCGATCATCGAGTCGAGCATCTGGGTGGCGACGATGACGGGTTTGGCGTTGCGTTTGGCGAGTTTGATGGCGCGCTTTTGGACGATGGGGACCTGTTCGAGGGGCATTTCGACGCCGAGGTCGCCGCGGGCGACCATGATGCCGTCGAAGGCGGCGACGATGTCGTCGATGTTCTCGACGGCCTGGGGTTTTTCGACCTTGGCGATGACGGGGAGTCGGCGGCCTTCTTCGTCCATGATGCGGTGGACGTCCTGGATGTCGCGGCCGCTGCGGACGAAGGAGAGGGCGATGACGTCGAAGCCGGCGTGCAGGGCCCAGCGGAGGTCGGCTTCGTCTTTTTTGGAGAGGGCGGGGACGGAGACGGCGACGCCGGGGAGGTTGAGGCCTTTGTGGTCGGAGACCATGCCGCCTTCGATGACCTCGGTGTGGACGCGGGGGCCGTCGATGTCGGTGACCTGGAGGCAGACTTTGCCGTCGTCGACGAGGATGCGTTCGCCGGGGGTGACGTCGGTGGCGAGGCCGGCGTAGGTGGTGCCGCAGGTGTGGCGGTCGCCGGTGGTGCCTTCTTCGACGGTGATGGTGAAGGTGTCGCCGCGTTCAAGGAGTACGGGGCCTTCGGTGAAGTGGCCGAGTCGGATCTTCGGGCCCTGAAGGTCGGCGAGGGTGCCGACGCTGCGGCCGGTTTCGTCGGAGGCCTTGCGGACGTGGTGGTATCGCTCTTCGTGTTCGGCGTGGGTGCCGTGGCTGAAGTTGAAGCGGGCGATGTCCATTCCGGCGTCGATCAGGTCTTTGATCTGGTCGTACGTGTCGGTGGCGGGCCCAAGTGTGCAGACGATCTTTGCTCGGCGCATGGTTCGAGCCTATGACTTACCGGCGGGTAGCGAATGGGCCACGCATGTCCACTCAACAACCTTTGAGTAAAGGGTTATTGACAAGAATTGAATATGTGCACCGGTCTGCTCCGATGAGCATTTCATCCGCCTGCCACCCTTGGTAGGCGGCATGTCCAGGACAGAATCTACGCGCATTGCCACTGTTCGCGGGAGGGTGTGCCGGTGTTCTGAGCCGGGTCGCTCCGGGGCTGTCAGGTTCCTTCCGTCAGTGGGGTGAGTGCGCGGTGGTGGCGTGCGGTGGGGATCTGGGGCAGTCCGTCCGGCAGGCCGAAGGTGGTGTAGGCGGTGCGGTTCGGCAGTGGGTACGGGTGGCGTCCGGTGAGGTCGTTGAGGATGGTGGCGCTGCGCCAGGCGGCCAGGCCGAGGTCGGGGGCGCCGACGCCGTGGGTGTGTGTTTCGGCGTTCTGGACGTAGACGGAGCCGGTGACGCAGGGGTCGAGGACGAGGCGGAAGTGTTCGTCGACGCGGGGGCGTTCGCGGTTGTCGCGGCGCATGTAGGGGTCGAGGCCGGCGAGGATGCGGCCGAGGGGGCGTTCGCGGTAGCCGGTGGCGAGGACGACGGCGTCGGTGGTGAGGCGGGTGCGGGTTTTCTGCTGGGTGTGTTCGAGGTGGAGTTCGATCTGGGTGGTGGAGAGGCGGCCGGCGGTGCGGACGTGGACGCCGGGGGTGAGGACGGTGTCGGGCCAGTCGCCGTCGAGGGTGCGTCGGTAGAGCTCGTCGTGGATGGCGGCGGCGGTGTCGGCGTCGATGCCTTTGTGCAGTTGCCATTGGGCGGTGATGAGCCGGTCGCGGACGGGTTCGGTGAGGGTGTGGAAGTAGTGGGTGTAGTCGGGGGTGAAGTGTTCGAGGCCGAGTTTTGAGTACTCCATGGGGGCGAAGGCTTCGGTGCGGCCGAGCCAGTGGAGTTTCTCGTGGCCGGTGGGGCGGTGGCGGAGCAGGTCGAGGAAGATCTCCGCGCCGGACTGGCCGGTGCCGATGACGGTGATGTGGTCGGCGTCGAGGAGTGTTCCGCGGTGGTCGAGGTAGTGGGCGGCGTGGATGACGGGGACGCCGGGGGCGTCGGCGAGGGGTTTGAGCGGGTCGGGGATGTGGGGTTCGGTGCCGATGCCGAGGGCGACGTTCCTGGTGTAGGTGCGGCCGAGGGCTTCGGCTTCTCCGGTGGTGTCGAGTTGGGTGTAGTCGACTTCGAAGAGGCCGCGTTCGGGGTTCCAGCGGACGGCGTCGACCTGGTGGTGGAAGCGGAGGGTGGGGAGGTTTTCGGCGACCCAGCGGCAGTACGCGTCGTATTCGGCGCGTTGGATGTGGAAGCGTTCGGCGAAGTAGAAGGGGAAGAGGCGTTCTCGGGTCTTGAGGTGGTTGAGGAAGGTCCAGGGGCTGGCCGGGTCGGCGAGGGTGACGAGGTCGGCGAGGAAGGGGACTTGGACGCGGGCGCCGTCGATGAGCAGGCCGGGGTGCCAGTGGAAGGCGGGGCGCTGGTCGTAGAAGACGGTGTCGAGGTTGGTGAGGGGGTCGGCGAGGGCGGCGAGGGAGAGGTTGAAGGGGCCGATGCCGATGCCGACGAGGTCGCGGGGGGTGTGGGTGTTCATCGTGGGGTGTGTCCTTCGACGAGGGTGAGGAGGGTGGCCAGGTCGTCGGGTCGGGTGTGGGGGTTGAGGAGGGTTGCCTTGAGCCAGAGGCGGCCGTCGGCGTGGGCGCGGCCGAGTACGGCGTGGCCGGTGGTGAGCAGGGTGCGGCGGAGGGTGGCGACGTCGTGGTCGGTGGTGTGGGTGGGGCGGAAGAGGACGGTGCTGATGGTGGGTGGGGCGTGTAGTTCGAAGGCGGGGTGGTGGTGGATGAGGGTGGCGAGTCGGTCGGCGTGTGCGCAGACTTCGTCGACGAGGGTGCCGAGTCCGGTGCGGCCGAGGGTTTTGAGGGTGACGGCGATTTTGAGGATGTCGGGGCGGCGGCTGGTGCGTGGTGAGCGGCCGAGGAGGTCGGGGAGTCCGGCGTCGGTGTCGTCGTCGGCGTTGAGGTAGTGGGTGTGGTGGTGGAGTGCGGTGAGGTCGTGGGGGTTCTTCACCGTGAGGAGGCCGGCGGCGATGGGTTGCCAGCCGAGTTTGTGCAGGTCGATGGTGATGGTGTGGGCGGCTTCCAGTCCGGCGAGTTTGGGGCGGTGGCGGTCGCTGAAGAGGAGGCCGGCGCCGTAGGCGGCGTCGATGTGGAGGCGGGCGCCGTGGGTGGTGCAGCGGTCGGCGATTTCGGGCAGGGGGTCGATGAGGCCGGCGTCGGTGGTGCCGGCGGTGGCGATGACGAGGTGTGGTCCGGGGATCTGGGTGAGGGCTTCGTCGAGGGCGGCGGGGTCGAGGGTGCCGGCGGGGGCGGGGACGGTGACGGGTTCGGGCAGTCCGAGGAGCCAGGCGGCGCGGGGTACGGAGTGGTGGGCGTTGGCTCCGTGGATGAGCCGGAGGCCGGGACCGTGGGTTTCGCGGGCGAGCAGGGTGGCGAGTTGGTTGGATTCGGTGCCGCCGGTGGTGACGAGGGCGTCGGTGGCGCCGGTTTCGCGGGCGAGGGCGCGGGTGACGAGGGTTTCGAGTGCGGAGGCGGCGGGTGCTTGGTCCCAGGAGTCGAGGGAGGGGTTGAGGGCGCTGGCGGCGAGGTCGGCGGCGGTGGCGACGGCGAGGGGTGGGCCGTGCAGGTGGGCGGCGCAGAGGGGGTGGGCGGGGTCGGCGGCGCCTTCGGCGAGTGCGGTGACCAGGGTGCGGAGTGCGTCGGGGTCGCCGTGGTCGGGGAGGATGTCGCCGGCCGCGTCGGTGAGGCGGGCGGTGACGGTGTCCGGGCCGCCCGCGGGTAGCGGGCCCTGGCGTGTGGCCGCGCCGGTGTGCAGTGCGTCGAGCACGGTGTCGAGCAGGGGTCGCAGGGCGTCGGGGCCGTGCGGGCCCGAGGCGAGGGGCGGCAGGCCCATGGGCTGTCCTCCGGGCGCGTTTCGTCGGGGGGCGCGGTGCCTCGTTGTGGGGCGGCGGCCGGGTGACGGGTGGGCGGGGAGTTCCAGCTTGTACGTGGATGTGCGTGTACGCCCGGACAGCTCAAGATCACTACCCGAAAGGGGTATGCCGGCGGCCGGTCCCGGGTGGGGGCCGGCCGCGTGGGGGTCAGTGCGTGTGGGTGTCCGCCTCTCGTACCCGTAGGGCGCGGGCGAGGTCGTCGAGCTGGTCGGCGAGTTTGCGGCGCAGGGCGGGGGTCGGGTCGGCGTCGGTGAGGCATTGCCGGCCGAGGCGCAGGTTGTCGGCGTCGACGGCGTGGGCGGGGAAGGCCCAGCGGCCCGCGGCGTCGGCGATGGCGGGGCCGCGGCGGGCGGCGACGGCGACGGCTTCGGCGTAGTAGCGGGGTACGTAGTCGTGGACGAGGTCGGTCTGTTCGGGTTGCCAGAAGCCCTTGGCGGTGGCGGTGAACAGGTAGGTGGAGAGGTCGTCGGTGGCGAACATGGTTTCCCAGGCGCGGCTCTTGGCCTCGGGGTCGGGCAGTGCGGCGCGGCAGCGGGCGGCGCCTTCCTGGCCGGTGTCGCTGGGGTCGCGTTGGAGTTCGGCGGTGATGGCCCTGTCGTCGGTGGCGCCGAGGACGGCGAGGCGGGTGAGGATGCGCCAGCGCAGTTCGGGGTCGAGTTCGGGGCCGCCGGGGACGGTGCCGTCGGCGAGCCAGGCGGCGATGGTGTCGGGGTGGGCGGCGGTGGCGACGCGGTGGCGTACGGCGATGAGGCGTAGTCCGGGGTGGTCGCCGTCCTCGGTGCGGCGGATGAGGTCGCGGCACAGGTCGGTGAGGGTGGTCAGGGCGGCGGGCCGCTGCTCGGGGGTGGCGTAGCGGTCGGCGGCCTGGGTGGTGGCGAAGGTGAGGACGCCGTCGACGAGGGCGAGGTCGGTCTCGTGGGGGAGGTGGGTGCGGGCGATGTCGAGGTAGGTGGTGGCGGGGAGTTCGCCGTCGCGGACGGCGTCCCTGAGGGCGTTCCAGACGACGGCCCGGGTGAGGGGGTCGGGGAGGCCGGAGAGGGCTGCGCGGATGGTTCGGGTGGAGTCGGTGTCGAAGCGGATTTTGGCGTAGCTCAGGTCGCCGTCGTTGAGGACGGCGAGTGCGGGGCGTTTGCCGATGGGCCGGGGTTCGGTCTGGGGGACGTCGAGGTCGAGGCGTTCGCGCAGGGTGAGGCGGCGTTCGTCGGTGAGGTCCTGGTCGTAGAGGCCGACGGCGATGCGGTGGGGGCGGGTGCCGGTGTGGTCGACGGTGAGTGCGCGGGTGCCGTTGTCGCCGGTGATGTGGGGGGTGAGGGTGTCGACTCCGGTGGTGCGCAGCCAGGTGTCGGCCCAGGCGTGGACGTCGCGGTCGGTGGCGGCGGCGAGGGAGTCGATGAGGTCGGCGAGGGTGGCGTTGGCGAACTTGTGCCTTTCGAAGTGGGTGTTGATGCCGGCGAGGAAGTCCTTTTCGCCGAGCCAGGTGACGAGCTGGCGCAGGGCGGAGGCGCCCTTGGCGTAGGAGATGCCGTCGAAGTTGAGGAGGGCGGAGGCGGTGTCCTGGACGTTTTCGGGGGCGACGGGGTGGGTGGAGGGGCGTTGGTCGGCGTCGTAGCCCCAGGGTTTGCGGGTGACGCCGAAGTCGGTCCAGGTGTCGGTGAAGCGGGTGGCTTCGGCGACGATCTGGTAGCCCATGTATTCGGCGAAGGACTCGTTGAGCCAGATGTCGTCCCACCACCTGAGGGTGACGAGGTCGCCGAACCACATGTGGGCCATCTCGTGGGCGATGACCATGGCGCGGGTCTGTCGCTGGGTGTCGGTGACGGCGGAGCGGAAGACGAATTCGTCGCGGAAGGTGACCAGGCCCGGGTTCTCCATGGCGCCGGCGTTGAACTCGGGGACGAAGGCCTGGTCGTAGGAGTCGAAGGGGTAGGGCTCGGTGAACTTCTCGTGGTAGCGGTCGAAGCAGGCGCGGGTGACGTCGAGGAGTTCGTCGGCGTCGGCGTCGAGGTGGGGGGCGAGGGAGCGGCGGCAGTGGATGCCGAAGGGCAGGCCGCGGTGTTCGGTGCGTAGGGAGTGCCAGGGGCCGGCGGCGACGGCGACGAGGTAGGTGGAGATCGGCGGTGTGGTGGCGGCCTTCCAGTGGCCGTCGCCGGTGTGTTCGGTGATGCCGTTGGCGAGGACGGTCCAGCCGTGGGGTGCGGTGACGGTGAGGTCGAAGGTGGCTTTCAGGTCGGGTTGGTCGAAGGCGGCGTAGACGCGTTGGACGTCGTCCAGGAACAGCTGGGTGTAGACGTAGGTCTCGTTGTCGGTGGGGTCGGTGAAGCGGTGCATGCCCTCGCCGGTGCTGGAGTAGCGCATGGCCGCTTCGACGCGCAGTTCGTGCTCGCCGGGGGTGAGGTTCTTCAGTGCCAGCCGGTTCTCGTCCAGGGTGGCCGGGTCGAGGGGGTGTCCGTCCAGGGTGGCGGTGCGCAGCTCGGCGGGCTTGATCTCGACGAAGGTGTCCGTGGTGTCCGTGTCGCCGCGTACGGTGAAGCGGATGACGGTGTGGGAGTCGAAGGTGTCGTCTCCACGGGTCAGGTCGAGGTCGATCGCGTAGTGGTGGACGTCGAGGAGCCGGGCTCGGGTCTGCGCTTCGTCGCGCGTCAGTACGGACATGCACGACATGCTGCCTGATGCGGTGGGCAGGGCACAGAGGCGGATCGGTACGCGGGGTTTGTCCGGGTCGCCGTGGTGGCCGGCGTGCTCTCCGGCGCGCGCCCCCGTGGGTGGGGGCGCGGGCGCGCGGGGGTGTTCAGCCGGAGGTGGTGGTGGTGGTGTCGTTGCCGTTGTTCTCCGCGATGCGCTCGTGGTGGTGGATCACTTCGGCGATGATGAAGTTGAGGAACTTCTCGGCGAACGCCGGGTCCAGTTTGGCGCTCTCGGCGAGGGTGCGCAGCCGGTCGATCTGCTTGGCCTCGCGGGCCGGGTCGGCGGGCGGCAGTTGGTGGCGGGCCTTGAGGTGGCCTACCTGCTGGGTGCATTTGAAGCGTTCGGCGAGCATGTGGACGACGGCCGCGTCGATGTTGTCGATACTGTCCCGCAGCCGGGTCAGTTCCTCGCGGACGGCGGGGTCGACGGCACCGGTACCGGTGTTGCTGGTGGTCATGACCGTCCACCCTACGGGCGGGTCGGGGGCCGTCGCAGACTGTCTCAGGCGCTGAACGTCCCGGTGGCCGGGCTCTGCTCGTACAGTGGGAGGAGGCTTCGGGCGTCTTGGGGGTCGGGCGTGGCGAACGGCGGACCGGTCGAGCACGGTTTCCCGCATCTGGAGACGGTGCGGGCGGCCGTCACCGCGCTGTACAGACGGTTGTCGTACGACACGGTGCGGACGTTCTCGGCCAGTGTGGTGCCGGCCGATGTGGCGTTCTGTGACACCGACGACCTGTATCTGGGCGCGCAGCGGGTGGCGCGGGAGCTGGTGCGTCACTACCGGCTGCCCGATGCCCGGATGATCGTCTCGTTCCGGGAGATGACGCATGCGGCGAGTGTGGAGCTGGCGGCGGGGCCCGAGTACTTCGTCGAGTTGAACGACCGGTTCCGCACGCATCGCCGGGATATCGGCGCGGCCCTGGCGCACGAGGTGATGCACGTGTATCTGCATCGGCTCGGTCTGTCTTTCGCCGGTATCCGGGACAACGAGATCCTGACGGACACGGCGACGACGTATCTGGGTGCGGGCTGGCTGCTGCTGGACGCCTATCGGGAGGACGCGGCGTCGTCGCAGAAGCTGGGGTATCTGACGCCGGAGGAGTTCGGGTACGTGCTGGCGAAGCGGGCGTTGGTGTTCGGTGAGGATCCGTCGGTGTGGTTCACCAGTCCGCAGGCCTACACGGCGTATGTGAAGGGTATGGAGCGGGCCCGCCGGGACGAGCGGCAGCCGCCGCTCACGGCGGCCGGCTGGGCGGGCCGCCGCCGTTATGCCCGGGACCGCCGTCATGCTCAGGATCCGCACGCCGGGGCGGTCCTGGCGGCGGGCGGGCCGTATTCGTTCACTCCGGGTGGGCGGGAGCCGCTGCGGGTGTCGTTTCCCTGTCCGACGTGTCACCAGCGGATCAGGGTGCCGGTGCGGGGGCGGGTGCGGGCGCGGTGCGGGTTGTGCGGGTCGGTGCTGGAGTGCGACACGTAGGCCGGTGCGTGGGCCGGGTGAGCGGTGCTTCAATGCCCCGATGACGGAGGCGATATGACGGAGATGATCAGGGAGCCCTGGGGGCTCAGTGTGTTCGGTGCGGGCAGTGTGCGGGTGGAGCCGCAGTTGGTGCGGGTGAGGCTGGCGGTGGACGTGCTGGAGCCGGTGCCGGACCGGGCTTTCCAGGAGGCGGGCGCAGCCGTGTCGCGACTGCGTGAGGTGTTGCGCCGGCACGGGGTGGCGGACGCCTCGGTCTCGGGCTCCCGGCTCCGGCTCAGCTCGGAGTACGACGGCTACGGTGGTGAGCGGACGTTCGCCGGCTATCGCTGCCAGGCTTCGTACGCCGTGGAGTCCGGGGCGCTGGACGGCCTCCAGCAGTTGATCGTGGACGCGGTCGACGCGGGCGCGCACCGGATCGACGATGTCGAGTTCGACGTGCACGACAAGCCGGCGATGCGCGACGAGGCGCGCCGCAGGGCGGTGGCCGCCGCCCGGCGCAAGGCGGAGGTGTACACGGAGGCGGCGGGTGTGCGGCTGGGCGCGGTGGTGCACATCCAGGACGTGGACGCCGAGTCCTTCGTGCAGTACCGCGGTCACGGCCGTGGGGGTGGGGGCGGTGGTTCGGCCGGTGATCTGGCGCCGGGGATGGTGGAGGTGTCGGCGGGTGTGGTGCTGGGGTACGCGCTGACGCGCTGACCCGGCACCGGGTTCGCGTCGGCCCGCCGCCGGGTTCAGGAAGGCCGCACGATGCCCTGGGCGCGTGCGGCCACCAGCCACTTGGGGAATTCGCCCACCAGCCGGTCGTACAGCTCGGTGTCGGTCAGCTTCTTCGGGTCGCGTCCGGCGTGGAAGAAGCCGGCGTTGTCGACGACCCGTGTGCCGGGGACCGCGAGGTCGTCGAGTGTGCGCAGGTATTCGAACTGGCGGCTGTCCGGGTCGCCGAAGCCGACGAACTGCCAGAACAGGGGCAGTGGTGCCGCCTTGCACAGGTACCGCTGGGCGGCGAGCCGGTTGACGGGGCCGCCGTCGGTCTGGAAGACGACCAGGGCGGGGTGGCGGGCGCCGCTGTCGAGGTAGTGGTCGATGACGGCGTCCATGGCCAGGTGGTAGCTGGTCCTGCCCATGTGTCCGAGGCCGGCCACGATCCGGTCGATCCGTCCCCGGTGGTCGGTGAGGGCGATGTCGGTGACGGCGTCGACGTCCGTGGAGAAGAACACCACCGGTACGGTGCCGTCGTCGTCGAGGTGGGCGGACAGCCCGAGCACCCGGTCGGCGAGCGCCTGCACGCTGCCGTCCTTGTAGTAGGGCTTCATCGACCCGGAGTAGTCGACGACGAGGTAGACCGCCGCCCGGGTCTCCCCCAGTGCGTGCTTGGTCAGCGACGCCCCGGCGCTCTTGTACAGGCCGGCCAGCGCGGGCGCCGTCTCCTGGATCTTGGTGAGACTGATCGCGGCCATGTGGACTCCCCCGTCACCCCTGGACTTGCGTCATCTGGCTGTTGAGGTTACGGCACCGCGGACCCCGCCTCTCGGCTCGTCCACCGGCATTCGCTATTTTGTTCGCCGCCGTCCCCACCGGCTCACCGTCCGTCCAGCCCCGAGGAGCCGGCCGTGGATTCCGAGTCCACCGTCACCACCTGCTACCGCCATCCCGCGGTGGAGTGCCATGTCCGCTGCACCCGCTGCGAGCGCCGCATCTGCCCCGACTGCATGCGCGAGGCGTCCGTGGGTCACCACTGCCCCGAGTGCGTGAAGGAGGGGGCGCGGTCGGTCCGGCAGGCCCGGACGATCGTCGGCGGGCGGGTCTCGACGACGCCTGTGGTGACGTACGGGCTGATCGGGCTGAACGTGCTCGCGTACCTGGCGGAGGTGGTGCGGCCGGAGATCGTGGACCGGTTCGCCATGGTCGGTGCGCGGCTGGTCGGTCCGGACGGTGGCCACTACGTCTACCAGCACGTGCTTCCGGGTGGCTTCCGCGCGGAGGGGGTCGTCGCCGGCGAGTGGGAGCGGATGATCACCAGCTCCTTCCTCCATCTGCAACCCACCGAGGGCACGTTCGGTGTGCTGCACATCGTGATGAACATGGTCGCTCTGTGGCAACTGGGGCGTGCGGTGGAGCCGATGCTCGGCCGCGTGCGTCATGCCGTGCTGTACTTGCTGTCGTCGCTCGGCGGTTCGACTCTCGAACTGCTGCTCACCGATCCCGGTCAGTTCTCGGTCGGCGCCTCCGGCGGGATCTTCGGGCTGGGAGCCGCCTACTACGTACTGGCCCGCCGGGTCGGCGCGGACATGGCATCCGTCAACCGCTTCATGGCGTTCCTGCTGCTGTGGCTGGTGGTGTCCGCCGGGCTCACCTCCTGGCAGGGCCATCTCGGCGGTTTCCTGGTGGGTGGCGCGGTGGCCCTGGCGTACGCGTACGCGCCCCGGGACGGGCGCCGGGTGGCGGTGCAGGCAGGTGTGTGCGCGGGGCTGGTGGTGCTGCTGGCGGTGACGGCGGCGGTCAAGATGTCGGAAATGACAGGCGGAGGTATCCCCCTATGAAACGTGCCGGTGTGCTGCTCCTCGCGGCCGTTCCCGTGATCGCCACGGGGGTGTACTTCGTGATGCCGACGGACTCGGCCGACGCGCCGGTGACGCCGCCCGTGGCCACCACACAGTCGCGTGAGGACGCCAAGAGCCGGGCGGAGGAGGAGCGGGCGGCGGACGACGCGCTGATCGCCGACCTGCCGCCGGGGCTCGCCGCGCCCGCGAAGAAGGAGCTGGCCCAGCAGCTGGTGTCCAGCGCCGAGAACTCGACCACGAAGTGGCGTACCTCCTACGGCACCATCGAGGATCTCGGCGACGGGTGCGGCTACACGGCGGGCATCATCGGTTTCTGCACCGGTACGCACGACCTGCTCACCCTGGTCGAGCGCTATACCGAGGCCCACCCGGACAACGGCCTGGCGACGTACCTGCCCGCCCTGCGCGAGGTGGACGGCAGCGACTCCCACGAGGGTCTGGACCCCGGTTTCACGGCCGCCTGGCAGGCGGAGGCGGAGCTTGACGCGTTCCGTGAGGCGCAGGAGGAGGAGCGCGACCGCGTCTACTTCGAGCCGGCGGTGCGCCTGGCCAAGCTGGACGGCCTCGGCACGCTGGGCCAGTTCGTCTACTTCGACGCGATGGTCTTCCACGGCCCCGACACGGACGCCGGGGGCTTCTACGGGCTGCGTGAGGAGGCCATGCGCAAGGCGGGGACGCCGGGGCGGGGCGGCGCCGAGAAGGCCTATCTGAAGACCTTCCTGGACGTCCGCCGGGACGCCATGAGGGCGAAGCGTCCGGGCATCGACACCTCCCGTGTCGACACGGCGCAGCGCCGCTTCCTGGAGGCGGGGAACATGAAGCTGGACACGCCGCTGGTGTGGGAGATGTACGGGGAGACGTACCGGCTGCCGTAGCCGCGCATGCGACG
Organism: Streptomyces sp. NPDC017225; assembly: GCF_044331465.1. Classification (NCBI taxonomy): domain Bacteria; kingdom Bacillati; phylum Actinomycetota; class Actinomycetes; order Kitasatosporales; family Streptomycetaceae; genus Streptomyces; species Streptomyces sp. NPDC017225. Next base: position 117,168 of record NZ_JBIRNE010000003.1, read on the forward strand.
GCGCCTGCCCTTTGTCCGGTCGGGGACGGGGCAGGCGCCATCAGTGTTCCGCACGCCTTTGTGCGGGACGTTCTTCGGTTGTCCGTCCGTCGGACGGTCGTCCCGTCCGTCAGACCGCGAGGGCGCGGTCCGTCGGGCGGATCGGGGCCGGCAGTTCGCTGGCTCCGGTCAGGAAGCTGTCGGCGCCGCGGGCGGCCGAGCGGCCCTCCGCGATCGCCCAGACGATGAGCGACTGGCCGCGGCCGGCGTCACCGGCGACGAACACACCCGGCACGTTGGTCTGGAAGTCGGCGTCCCGGGCGATGTTACCCCGTGCGTCGAGCTCCAGGCCGAACTGGTCGACCAGTCCGTTCTCCCGGTCGGTGCCGGTGAAGCCCATGGCGAGGGTGACCAGCTGGGCGGGGATCTTGCGCTCGGTGCCCGGCTTCGGGGTGAGCTTGCCGTCGATGAACTCGACCTCGCTCATGTGCAGCCACTGGACGTTGCCGTCCTCGTCGCCCTCGAAGTGGGTGGTGGAGACGGCGTAGATTCGCTCGCCGCCCTCCTCGTGGGCCGAGGTGACCTTGTAGAGCATGGGGAAGGTCGGCCAGGGCTGGGCGACCGGGTTCCGCTCCTCGCCGGGGCGGGGCATGATCTCCAGCTGGGTGACGGAGGCCGCGCCCTGGCGGTGGGCGGTGCCCACGCAGTCGGCGCCGGTGTCGCCGCCGCCGATGACGACGACGTGCTTGCCCTCGGCGGAGATCGGCGGGGCGACGTAGTCACCCTCCTGGACCTTGTTGGCCAGGGGGAGGTACTCCATGGCCTGGTAGATGCCCTGGAGCTCGCGGCCGGGGACCGGCAGGTCGCGGGCGGTGGTGGCGCCGGCGGCGATGACGACGGCGTCGTAGCGCTTCTTCAGGTCGGTGGCCTTGAGGTCGCGGCCGATCTCGACTCCGGTGCGGAAGCGGGTGCCCTCCGCGCGCATCTGCTCGATACGGCGGTTGATGTGCCGCTTCTCCATCTTGAACTCGGGGATGCCGTAGCGCAGGAGGCCTCCGACGCGGTCCGCGCGCTCGTAGACGGCGACGGTGTGACCGGCCCGGGTGAGCTGCTGGGCGGCGGCCAGGCCCGCGGGGCCGGAGCCGATGACGGCGACGGTCTTGCCGGACAGGCGCTCGGGGATCTGCGGGGCGACGTCCCCGGTCTCCCACGCCTTGTCGATGATGGAGACCTCGACGTTCTTGATGGTGACCGGCGGCTGGTTGATGCCGAGGACGCACGCCGACTCGCAGGGGGCCGGGCACAGGCGGCCGGTGAACTCCGGGAAGTTGTTGGTGGCGTGCAGGCGCTCCTGCGCGGCCTGCCAGTCCTCGCGGTAGGCGTAGTCGTTCCACTCGGGGATCAGGTTCCCGAGCGGGCAGCCGTTGTGGCAGAACGGGATGCCGCAGTCCATGCACCGGCCGGCCTGCTTGCTGATGATCGGCAGCAGGGAGCCGGGGACGTAGACCTCGTTCCAGTCCTTGACGCGCTCCTCGACGGGGCGGGTCCTGGCGACCTCGCGTCCGTGGTTCAGGAAGCCCTTGGGATCAGCCATTGGTCGCCGCCTCCATCATCTTCTCGGTGGTCTCGGTCTCGGAGAGACCGGCTCGCTCGGCGGCGTCCTTGGCGGCGAGCACTGCCTTGTACGTGCTGGGGATGATCTTGCTGAAGCGCTCCACGGCGGTGGGCCACTCGGCGAGCAGCTTCTCGGCGACGGTCGAGCCCGTCTCCTCGCGGTGGCGGCGCACGACGTCGTGCAGCCACTGACGGTCGGTGTCGTCGAGTGCCTCGACGGCGCCGACGTTGCCGCCGTTGACGTTGTCCCGGTCGAGGTCGATGACGTAGGCGACGCCGCCGGACATGCCGGCCGCGAAGTTGCGCCCGGTCTCGCCGAGGACGACCGCGTGGCCGCCGGTCATGTACTCGCAGCCGTGGTCGCCGACGCCCTCGGAGACGACCAGCGCGCCGGAGTTGCGGACGCAGAAGCGCTCGCCGACCTTGCCGCGCAGGAACATCTCGCCGCCGGTGGCGCCGTAGCCGATGGTGTTGCCGGCGATGGTGGAGTACTCGGCGAGGTGGTCGGCGCCCCGGTCGGGGCGGACGATGATCCGGCCGCCGGAGAGGCCCTTGCCGACGTAGTCGTTGGCGTCGCCCTCCAGGCGCAGCGTGATGCCGCGCGGGACGAAGGCGCCGAAGGACTGGCCGGCGGAGCCGGTGAAGGTGATGTCGACGGTGTCGTCGGGCAGGCCCGCGCCGCCGAACTTCTTCGTGATCTCGTGGCCGAGCATGGTGCCGACGGTGCGGTTGATGTTGCGGATCGCGACCTGGGCGCGTACCGGCGCGGCCTCGGTGGCGTCGGCGCCGGCCAGCGCGTCGGAGGCGAGCTTGATCAGCTGGTTGTCGAGCGCCTTCTCCAGGCCGTGGTCCTGTTCGACGGCCTGGTGGCGCACCGCGCCCTCGGGCAGCGCGGGTACGTGGAAGAGCGGCTCGAGGTCGAGGCCCTGTGCCTTCCAGTGGTGGACGGCGCGGGTGACGTCGAGGGTCTCGGCCTGGCCGACGGCTTCCTCGATGGAGCTGAAGCCCAGCTCGGCGAGGATCTCGCGGACCTCCTCGGCGATGAACCGGAAGAAGTTCACGATGTACTCGGCCTTGCCGGAGAACCGGTCGCGCAGGACCGGGTTCTGGGTGGCGATGCCGACCGGGCAGGTGTCGAGGTGGCAGACGCGCATCATGACGCAGCCGGAGACGACGAGCGGCGCGGTCGCGAAACCGAACTCCTCGGCGCCGAGGAGGGCGGCGATGACGACGTCGCGGCCGGTCTTGAGCTGCCCGTCGGTCTGGACGACGATCCGGTCGCGCAGGCCGTTGAGCAGCAGGGTCTGCTGGGTCTCGGCGAGGCCGAGCTCCCAGGGGCCGCCGGCGTGCTTGAGCGAGGTGAGCGGGGAGGCGCCGGTGCCGCCGTCGTGGCCGGAGATGAGGACGACGTCCGCGTGCGCCTTGGACACGCCCGCCGCGACCGTGCCGACGCCGACCTCGGAGACCAGCTTGACGTGAATCCGCGCCTGCGGGTTCGCGTTCTTCAGGTCGTGGATCAGCTGGGCCAGGTCCTCGATGGAGTAGATGTCGTGGTGCGGGGGCGGGGAGATCAGGCCGACGCCGGGGGTGGAGTGCCGGGTCTTGGCGACCCAGGGGTACACCTTGTGGCCGGGCAGCTGGCCGCCCTCGCCGGGCTTGGCGCCCTGGGCCATCTTGATCTGGATGTCGTCGGCGTTGACCAGGTACTCGGAGGTGACGCCGAAGCGGCCGGAGGCGACCTGCTTGATCGAGGAGCGGCGCGCCGGGTCGTACAGGCGCTCCGGGTCCTCGCCGCCCTCACCGGTGTTGGACTTGCCGCCCAGCTGGTTCATGGCGATGGCGAGGGTCTCGTGCGCCTCCTGGGAGATGGAGCCGTACGACATGGCGCCGGTGGAGAAGCGCTTGACGATCTCGGAGACGGGCTCGACCTCGTCGAGGGGGATCGGCTGCCGGCCGTCGGCTCCGGACTTGAAGCCGAAGAGGCCGCGCAGCGTCATGAGGCGCTCGGACTGCTCGTTGACGCGCTCGGTGTACTTCTTGAAGATGTCGTACTCGCCGGAGCGCGTGGAGTGCTGGAGGCGGAAGACCGTCTCCGGGTCGAACAGGTGCGGCTCGCCCTCGCGGCGCCACTGGTACTCGCCGCCGATGTCCAGCGCGCGGTGGGCGGGCGCGATGCCGCTGGCCGGGTAGGCCTTGGCGTGGCGGGCGGCGACCTCCTCGGCGACGACGTCGATGCCGACGCCGCCGATCTTGGTGGCGGTGCCGTTGAAGTACTTCGCGACGAAGGCCTCGTCGAGACCGACGGCCTCGAAGACCTGGGCGCCGCGGTAGGAGGCGACGGTGGAGATGCCCATCTTGGACATGACCTTGAGGACGCCCTTGCCGAGGGCGTAGATCAGGTTGCGGATGGCCTGCTCGGGCTCGCCGTCGACGGCCTGGAGGAAGGTGCCCGCGCGGACCAGGTCCTCGACGGACTCCATGGCCAGGTACGGGTTGACGGCGGCGGCGCCGTAGCCGATGAGCAGGGCGACGTGGTGGACCTCACGGACGTCGCCGGCCTCGACGAGCAGACCCACCTGGGTGCGCTGCTTGGTGCGGATGAGGTGGTGGTGGACGGCCGCGGTGAGCAGCAGCGAGGGGATCGGCGCGTGTTCGGCGTCCGAGTGGCGGTCGGACAGGACGATCAGCCGGGCGCCGTTCTCGATGGCGGCGTCGGCCTCGGCGCAGATCTCCTCTATGCGCGCGGCCAGGCTGTCGCCGCCGCCGTGTACCCGGTAGAGGCCGGAGAGGGTCGCGGCCTTGAAGCCGGGCATGTCGCCGTCGGCGTTGATGTGGATGAGCTTGGCCAGCTCGTCGTTGTCGATGACCGGGAAGGGCAGCAGGACGGTGCGGCAGGAGGCGGCCGTCGGGTCGAGCAGGTTGCCCTGCGGGCCCAGCGAGGAGCGCAGGGAGGTGACCAGTTCCTCGCGGATCGCGTCCAGCGGCGGGTTGGTGACCTGCGCGAACAGCTGGGTGAAGTAGTCGAAGAGCAGCCGGGGGCGGTCGGAGAGCGCGGCGATCGGCGAGTCGGTGCCCATGGAGCCGATCGGCTCGGCGCCGGCCTTGGCCATCGGCGCGAGGATGACGCGCAGCTCCTCCTCGGTGTAGCCGAAGGTCTGCTGGCGGCGGGTGACCGAGGCGTGGGTGTGCACGATGTGCTCGCGCTCGGGCAGGTCGGACAGCTCGATCTCGCCGGCCTCGATCCACTCGGCGTACGGCTCCTCCGCCGCGAGCTGGGCCTTGATCTCGTCGTCCTCGATGATGCGGTGCTCGGCGGTGTCCACGAGGAACATGCGGCCGGGCTGCAGGCGGCCCTTGCGGACGACCTTGGCCGGGTCGATGTCCAGGACGCCGACCTCGGAGCCGAGGACGACGAGGCCGTCGTCGGTGACCCAGTAGCGGCCGGGGCGCAGGCCGTTGCGGTCGAGCACGGCGCCGACCTGGGTGCCGTCGGTGAAGGTGACGCAGGCGGGGCCGTCCCAGGGCTCCATCATCGTGGAGTGGAACTGGTAGAAGGCGCGCCGGGCCGGGTCCATGGAGTCGTGGTTCTCCCACGCCTCCGGGATCATCATCAGCACGGAGTGCGGCAGGGACCGCCCGCCGAGGTGCAGCAGCTCCAGGACCTCGTCGAAGGAGGCGGAGTCGGAGGCGTCCGGCGTGCAGATCGGGAAGATCCGCTCCAGGTCCGACGACGAGCCGAACAGGCCGGAGGCGAGCTGGGACTCGCGGGCGACCATCCAGTTGCGGTTGCCCTTGACCGTGTTGATCTCGCCGTTGTGCGCGACGAAGCGGTACGGGTGGGCGAGCGGCCAGGCCGGGAAGGTGTTCGTCGAGAACCGGGAGTGCACGAGCGCGATCGCGGAGGCGAAGCGGCGGTCGGACAGGTCCGGGAAGAAGGGTTCCAGCTGGCCGGTGGTCAGCATGCCCTTGTAGACGATGGTGCGCGCGGACAGCGACGGGAAGTAGACGCCGGCCTCGCGTTCGGCGCGCTTGCGCAGCGCGAAGGCGTGGCGGTCCAGGGCGACGCCCTGGGACACGCCGTCGGCCACGAAGATCTGGCGGAAGGCCGGCATCGTCGAGCGGGCGGTGGCGCCCAGCATCTGCGGGGCGACCGGGACCTCGCGCCAGCCGAGGACGGTGAGGCCCTCCTCGGTCGCGATCGTCTCGATGCGCGAGACGGCGTCCTCGGTGTCGTCCTCCGGCAGGAAGGCGATGCCGACGGCGTACGCCCCGGCCTCGGGCAGTTCGAATCCGGCCACTTCGCGGAAGAAGGCGTCCGGCACCTGGGAGAGGATGCCCGCGCCGTCGCCGGAGTCGGGCTCGGAGCCGGTGGCGCCTCGGTGTTCCAGGTTGCGCAGCACGGTGAGCGCCTGGTCGACCAGGGCGTGGGACGCCTCGCCGGTGAGGGTGGCGACGAATCCGACGCCGCAGGCGTCGTGCTCGTTGCGGGGGTCGTACATACCCTGCGCAGCAGGGCGAGCATCCATGAAGGACCGGTTCTGGCCATTCGCGGAGTGCTGGGACGGCTGGCGCGGCGTACGCATCGGCTCTCCCGTCGTCGTCATCTGGCATGTGCAAGTGCCGAGGGACGACGTTGGCCCTCTGCTGGGATCAAAATTTGGTGCAGATTACATGATGGAGCGGTTCTCGGAAAGCGGGATGATCCGTTCCATCATGCGGACACCTGGGGTGGCGGCGGGGGTACCGCGCCCGGCGGTGAAGGCTGTGGAGACCGAGGCGGACAGATCGATGTCCGTCGGTCCGAAGGCGCGGAGGGAGCGCCGTCGCTCGCCCCGCGGGTGCGCGGGAGGCCTCATTGCCTACAGCGCTTACGGCTCATGCCCGGAGATTACGCGCTCGAAACCAGTGAGTAACGGCTACTTATGCGGACCACCGCATAAGTTCGAGCCGGGCTATCCTACGGCCGTTCCGAACACGCTGCCCAGGGCGTACGTCACACCGGCCGCGGCGCCTCCGAGGGCGAGCTGCCGCAGTCCGCTGTACCACCAGCTGCGCGCCGTCACCTTGGCGACCACCGCGCCGCACAGGAACAGCCCGGCCAGGGCGAGCAGCACCGCGGGCCACAGCGCGTCGGCGCCCAGCAGGAACGGCAGGACGGGGAGCAGGGCGCCCAGCGCGAACGAACCGAACGACGAGACGGCCGCGACCAGCGGCGAGGGCAGATCGCCGGGGTCGATGCCCAGCTCCTCGCGGGCGTGTATCTCCAGGGCCTGCTCGGGGTCGCGCGACAGCTGGCGGGCCACCTCGCGCGCGAGGCCCCTCTCGACGCCGCGGGCCTCGTAGAGCGCGGCCAGCTCGGCCTCCTCGTCCGCCGGGTGCTTCCTCAGCTCCTGGCGTTCCACGTCCAGCTCGGCCTCGACGAGCTCGCGCTGCGAGGCGACGGAGGTGTACTCGCCGGCGGCCATGGAGAAGGCGCCGGCGGCCAGGCCGGCCAGTCCGCTCAGTACGACGGTCTGCTGACCGGCCGCGCCGCCCGCGACACCGGTCATCAGGGCGAGGTTGGAGACCAGGCCGTCCATCGCGCCGAAGACGGCGGGGCGCAGCCAGCCGCCGTTCACGTCGCGGTGCGTGTGGTTGTCACGGTGCGCCTCGTGCAGCGGCGCCTCGGTTTCGATGATGGCCATGAGGGTGCCCCCGGGAGGTTGGTACGGAAGCCAGTTTGGACAAGTTCTATTTCTCGACAACAGCCAATCTACGCCGGTCATTTCCGCGTCGCCAGCAAGGAAAGGCTGGGCTTACCTGCGGTTTTACCCTCTGGCGCTCATCCGTGATCTTGGCTGCACAGATGTCGACCGGGTGACGCTGAGGCCTGAGAGGCTGCGCGGCGCACCTCACCGGGGACACATCCGCAAAGGGAGAGGAGAGGCCGCATGGCATCAACCGCCTGCATTCCCCCGGCCCCCGCGTCCGGGGACGCCGTCGGACTCCGCGAACGGGCCCGGGGCGCGCTGCTCGGCCTGGCCGTCGGGGACGCCCTCGGGGCTCCGGCCGAGAACATGAAACCCTCCGAGATCCGCGCCCGCTGGGGCCGCATCACGGGCTACGTGGCCAAGAAGCCGGCCGGCACCGACGACACCGAGTACGCGATCTTCTCGGGTCTGCTGCTGGCCCGCTACGGCTCCGCGCTCACCCCGGCCCATGTCGAGACGGCGTGGCACGAGTGGATCGCGGACCGGGAGGAGGGCCCGTTCCGGGGCGCGGGCTTCAGCGAACGCGGCACCCTGGAGAACCTGCGCCGCGGTCTGGCCGCCCCGGTCTCCGCCCAGCACCGCCACGCCTGGAGCGACGGACTGGCGATGCGGGCGGCGCCCCACGGCGTGTTCGCGGCGGGCCGTCCCGCCGAGGCGGCCCGGCTGGTGGCGATCGACGGCTCGGTCAGCCACGACGGCGAGGGCATCTACGGCGGCCAGGCGGTGGCGGCGGGTGTCGCGGCGGCGATGGCGGGGGCGCCGCCCGTCACGGTCGTGGCCTCCGCCCTGGCCGTCGTCCCGGAGGACTCCTGGACGGCCCGTTGCCTGCGCCGCGCGATGACGGCCGCCCACCTCGGCGAACGCGCCGTCCGCTCCGCGGTGGTCATCGGCGGCTACCCCTGGACCGACCTGGCGCCCGAGGCGGTCGCCCTGGCCTTCGGCGCGTACGCGGCGGCCGACGGCGACTTCACGGACGCCGTGCTGACGGCCGTCAACATGGGCCGCGACGCCGACACCACGGCAGCGGTGGCGGGCGCCCTGGCCGGCGCCACCCAGGGCGCCGCCGCCATCCCTGCCGAGTGGGCGGCGGCCATCGGCCCGGCCCGCGGCAGCTGCCTGCCGGCGATGGCGGGACACCACGTGCTGGAGGTGGCGGATCTGCTGACGCGGGACGCGGAAGCCCCGAAAGGCCGCTCCCGCGCCACCCGGCCCCGGGACACCCCGCGGGACGCGCCCCCTCACCGCGGCGGCCCCCCGGCCGAACGCGCCGCACCGCACGCCGGTTCCGTACCGGGCCCGGTCGGCGCGGGCCCCACCGGTCCGCGGCAGACACCAGGGCACGAGCCGAGACCCGCGGCGGGGCACGGGCCGGACGACGGACCCACTCCGGCACCGGACGACGGAAGCGCTCCGGTACTGGGCGACGGGCTCGCTCCGCAACCGGACGACGGAAGCGCTCCGGCACCGGACGACGGACTCTCTCCGGCACCGGACGACAGACTCACTCCGCGACCGGACGACGGACTCACTCCGCACCGGGAAGGCGGAAGCGCTCCGGCACCCGGCCACGCGCTCGCAGGGCACGGCGGCCCCGTACGGACCGACACCCTCGCGGCACCGGGCAGGCGCCCGGCGCGGCACGGCCCGCCCGTACCGGAGGCGAGCCCCGCCGGGCGGGAAGGGAACGAACCCGCGCCGGACGGCGACGCGGCGGCGGGGGTGACACCGTGAGCAGGTCACGTCCCGCCGGTGAGGAACCGGTCACCACCGCGTACGTCGCCCCGCCCGGCGCACCGGAGGAGGCCGCGCCCACCGGGAGCGGGCACCGGCCGGGGACCGAGCCCGCAGCCCCGCCCCGCACGCCAGGCACCGAACCCGTCGCCCCGCCCCGCACGCCCGGGACCGGGCCCGTCGCACCGCCCCGCACGCCTGGGACCGGGCCCGCCGCGCCGCCCCGCCCGGTGACGCGGCCCGACCGCGTCGAAGGGCTCCTCCTCGGACTCGCCGCGGGGGACGCCGCCGGCTGGCCCGCCGCCCGGCACCGGGCCGCCCGGATGCCCGAGTGGACGCGCCGCCTCACCCGCGAACTGGACACCTTCGCCGAGCAGAACGCGACCACCACCCTCCCCGTCCCCATCGCGCTGAACCAGCCCCCGGAGCCGCTGCGCCTCGGCCCGTCGGACGACGCCGAGTGGGCCGCCTTCGCGGCGGAGGCGGTGCTGCGCGCCGGGGACGACAGCGCGCTCGGCGACCTGAGCCGGGAACGCCGCATGCGCGCCGCGATCGACCTGACCTGGAACGCCGTCGCCAGCGAGGTGGCCGCCGCCGCGGACCGCGCCCCCGAGGTCGAGTCGGCCGTACTTCCGCTGCGCGCCCGCATCTCGGTACGGGCCGGGCTGGGCAACCTCGCCACCGGCCTGCGCCCGCCCGCCACCGGCCACGACAACCCGCACTACTTCGACGACGCCGCCTGCGTGCGGGCCTGCGTCCTCGCCGTAGTCCACCCCGGCGCCCCGCGCCTCGCCGCCGACCTCGCCGAGTTCGACGCCCGGTACACCCAGGACGGCGACGGAGTGCACGGCGCCCGGGCCATGGCGGCGGCACTGTCGTGCGCCCTCGACGGCGCCGGCGTACGCGCCTGTGTCACGGCCGCGCTCGCCGAGCTGCCCGAGGAGACGGAGATCGGCCGCAACGCCCGCCACGCACTGGCGCTGGCGGCGGACGCCGAGAGCGCCTTCGCCCTCGTCCCGCTGCTGGAGCACGACATCGTCGACCACGTCTACAGCTACGGCATCGCCGCCGCCGAGACCGTCCCGGTCGCCCTCGCCCTGGCCACCGCGGCCGGGGGCCGCCTCGCGGAGGCGGTACCGGCGGCTGCCTGCCTCTCCCGGCTCGCGGACTCCGCCCCCGCACTGGCGGGCGCCCTCACCGGCGCACTGGGCGGCGGCACGTCGGTCCCCGCGTCCTGGCGGGAGACCTGCCGCACCCTCCCCGGCTGCGTACTGCCCCGGCTCACCGGCACCGACCTGGTCGAACTCGCCGGCCTCCTGCACGCCACGCAACCGTCCCGACCAGAAGGGCGACAGACGACATGAGGACACCCGGCACTACGGACGACGGCCCGACGGGCCACGGCACAGCGGACAACGGCACGGCGTTCAACGCCGGCGCGGGTCTGGACGAGCGCGTCACCGGCGCCCTCGTCGGCGCGGCCGTCGGTGACGCGCTCGGCGGCCCGGTCGAGGGCTACTCCCCCGAGCAGATCCTCGAACGCCACGGCGGCCGCGTCCACGGCGTCGTCGGCCCCTGGAACGGCGACGCCTGGCGCACCGCCCGCCCCGTCGCCCCCTACCACAAGGGCGACGGCCACGTCACCGACGACACCTTGATGACCCACGCGCTGGTACGGGTCTACGGCACGGTCCGCGACCACCTCGACGCCCACGCGGTCGCCGAACACCTGGTCCCGGACCTGATGACCACCCCGCGATGGATCCCGGAACTGGAGGCCGAGGCACTCCCGCTCCAGCGGATCTTCCTGGCGGAGAAGTGGCTGGTGGCCAGGGTCCACTACGGCCACGTCGACCCGCGCGAAGCGGGCACCGGCAACATCGTCAACTGCGGTGCCGCGATGTACATGGCCCCGGTCGGCCTGGTCAACGCCGCCCACCCGGCGGGCGCCTACGCCGAGGCGCTGGACGTCGCGGGCGCGCACCAGTCGTCGTACGGCCGGGAGGCGGCCGGTGTCCTCGCGGCGGCGGTGGCCGCGGCCTGCGCGCCCGGGGCGACGCCGGACTCGGTGGTGGCGGCGTGTCTGTCCCTGGCGAAGGACGGCACCCGGGCGGCGATCGAGGCGGTCTGCGACGTGGCCTCGCGGTACTCGGACTTCGAGTCGGCGCTCGGGCCGCTGCGGGAGGCGGTGGCGCCGTACGACACGGTGGGCCCCGACTACCGCGCGCCCTCACTGGCCGCCCGCCGCCCGTCCCGGGTCCACTCGATCGAGGAACTGCCCGTCGCCCTCGGCATGCTGCTCGTCTCCGGCGGCGACTACCGGCACGCGGTCCTCGGCGCGGTGAACTACGGCCGCGACTGCGACTCCATCGCCACCATGGCGGGCGCGCTGGCCGGGGCGCTGGGCTCACCGGTCCCGGAGGACTGGGCGAAGACGGTCGCCGAGGCGAGCCGCCTGGACCTCTGGGAACCGGCCGCGACGCTCACCGCGGTGGCCCGGGAGGTCTTCGGGCGCGACGTGGCGCGGCGCCGCGCCCACGAGCAGGCGTTCACCGCGATCAAAGGGGCGGGATGCTCCGACTGACCTGGGTCCAGCCCGAGGACCTGATCGGCCACGAGCTGCGCCAGGCGGCGCAGGACGGCCGCGACCCGTCGGCGATCGCGGCGCGCTGGCGAGCGGCCGGCGGCTGCGAGGCCCCCGCCCGGGCCGGCGCCTCCTCCCGGCCGGCCTCCCCCTGCCTGCGCCTGCTGGCGGAAGACCTGCTGGACGAACTGGCCGCCCTGCCGAGCCCTCTGGCGGACGCGGAGCCGACGGACCTGGACCGGATCCGGGCCCTGTGCCCGGACTGGCCCACGCCGCGCCCCTCGTCCGGCCCGGCCACGGCCCCGTTCCGTCCCGGGGCCGTCTCCCGGCCCGTCGCAGCCACGCCCCGACCCGCAGCCATGTCCCGCCCCGCAGCCATGTCCCGTGCCCGCCTGGAAGCCGCCTGGCTGGGCAGAGCCGTCGGCTGTCTCCTCGGCAAACCCGTCGAGAAACTCCCCCTGACCGGCATCCGGCGTCTCGCCAAGGCCACCGGCAACTGGCCCCCGACCACCTATTTCACCGCCCGGGGCCTGCCCGAGGACCTCACCGGCGCGTACCCGTGGAACCGCCGTTCCGCACCCACCTCCCTCGCCGAGAACATCGACGGCATGCCCGAGGACGACGACCTCAACTACCCCCTCCTGGGCCTCCTGCTCCTCCAGCGCCACGGCAGGGCCTTCACCACCGCCGACGTCGCCCGCGTCTGGCTCGACGAACTCCCCGCAGGCCGCACCTTCACCGCCGAACGCCTCGCCTACCGCAACCTCCTCACCGGTCTCGAACCCCCGCACACCGCCCGCCACCGCAACCCCTTCCGCGAGTGGATCGGCGCCCTGATCCGCGCCGACGTGCACGGCTGGACCAACCCCGGCGACCCGGCCGCCGCCGCCGGGCAGGCGCACCGCGACGCGACCCTCACGCACACCGCGAGCGGCGTCCACGCGGCGATGTTCGCGGCGGCCGTCATCGCCACCGCCGCCACCGGCGCCCACGACGTCCACGCCTGCCTGCGCGCCGGCCTCACGGTCGTACCGCCCGGCTCCCGCCTCGCCGAGGCGGTCCGGCACGCCGTCCACCTCGCCGAGACGCACGCCGACTTCGACACGGTCGTGGACGCGCTCCACGCCCGCCACTCCCCCACCCACCACTGGGTCCACGCCGTCCCCAACACCGCCCTGATCGCCGCCGCCCTCACCCACGCGGACGGCGACTTCACCGGCTCGGTCTCCCGCGCGGTCTCCGGCGGCTGGGACACCGACTCCAACGGCGCCACCGCCGGCAGCGTCGCCGGGCTCCTCGCCGGTTGTCCCGCCGCCCTGCCCGAGCACTGGACGGCCCCGCTGAAGAACCGCCTGGCCACCTCCGTCGGCGACTTCGACGGCACCGGCTTCGACGCCCTCGCCCACCTCACCCACCGGGAGGCCACCCGCCCATGCCCCAGTCCCAGCCCCGCCTGACCTCCGCCCCCGAGCCCCCGGCCGGTCCGGGCTCCCCCGGCTCCCCGGCCCAGCCCCTGACCGGTCTGCGCGTCCTCGACCTCGCCACCCTCTTCGCGGGCCCGCTGGCCGCCACCATGCTCGGCGACTTCGGCGCCGAGGTCGTCAAGGTCGAACACCCCGACCGGCCCGACCCCTCCCGGGGCCACGGCCCGTCCAAGGACGGCATCGGCCTGTGGTGGAAGCTGCTGGGCCGCAACAAGCGCACGATCACCCTGGACCTGTCCAAGCCCGCCGGCCGCACCACCCTGCTCCGTCTCGCCTCGACCGCGGACGTCGTCATCGAGAACTTCCGCCCGGGCACCCTGGAGAGGTGGGACCTGGGCTGGGACGAGCTGTCCGCCGTCAACCCCCGTCTGGTCCTCACCCGGGTCACCGGCTTCGGCCAGTTCGGCCCGTACGCGCGCCGCCCCGGCTTCGGCACCCTCGCCGAGGCCATGAGCGGCTTCGCCGCGATGACCGGCGAGCCGGACGGGCCCCCGACGCTGCCGCCGTTCGGCCTCGCGGACTCGATCGCCGCCCTGGCGACGTCGTACGCCGTGATGACCGCGCTCGCCGCGCGGGAGCGCACCGGTGAGGGCCAGGTCGTCGACATGGCGATCATCGAGCCGATCCTGACCGTGCTGGGCCCGCAGCCCACCTGGTACGACCAGCTCGGCCACGTCCAGCCGCGCACCGGCAACCGCTCCCAGAACAACGCCCCGCGCAACACCTACCGCACCGCCGACGGCAACTGGGTCGCCGTCTCCACCTCCGCCCAGTCGGTCGCCGAGCGCGTGATGCGCCTGGTCGGCCGCCCGGAGCTGATCGACGAGCCCTGGTTCGCCACGGGCGCCGACCGGGCCCGGCACGCCGACGTGCTCGACACGGCGGTCGGCGACTGGATCGCCCGGCACAGCCGCGCCGACGTGCTCGCCGAGTTCGAGAAGGCCCAGGCTGCGGTCGCCCCGGTCCAGGACGTGCGGGACGTGATGGCCGACCCGCAGTACCAGGCCCTCGACAGCGTCACCACCGTCGACGACCCCGAGCTGGGCCCCCTGCGCATGCAGAACGTCCTCTTCCGGCTCTCCGCGACCCCCGGCGCGATCCGCTGGGCGGGGCGCCCGCACGGCGCGGACACCGAGGAGGTGCTGACCGAGCTGGGCCTGACCCCGGCGGACGTGAAGGAGCTTCGTGAGGAGGGCGTCGTATGACCGCACCCCCGCTGACCTGGCTGTACGCCCCCGGGGACCGGCCCCGGGTGGTCGCCAAGGCGCTCGCCGCCGGTGCCGACGTGGTCGTGGTCGACCTGGAGGACGCGGTCGCCCCGGACCGCAAGGAGTACGCCCGCGAGGCCACCGCCGAGCTGCTCGGCGAGCCGCAGCCGGTGCCGGTCCACGTCCGCGTCAACGCCCTGGACGGGCCGTTCGCAGCGGCTGACCTGGCGGCGCTGGCCGCGCTGCCGGGACTGTCCGGGCTGCGGCTGCCCAAGGTGACGTCCCCCGCGCAGATCACCGGCGTCGTGGCGGCCACCGGCGGGCCGCCCCTGTACGCGCTCCTGGAGACAGCCCTGGGCGTGGAGCGGGCGTACCTCATCGCCGGCGCCCACGCGTCGCTGCGCGGCATCGCCCTGGGCGAGGCGGATCTCCGTGCCGACCTGGGTGTACGCGGCGACACCGGCCTGGACTGGTCGCGCTCGCGCGTGGTCGTGGCCGCACGGGCGGCGGGGCTGGTGCCGCCGTCGCAGACGGTGCATCCGGACACCCGGGACCTGGAGGGCCTGGCGGCGTCGTGCGCCCACGGCCGCGCGCTGGGCTTCCTCGGGCGTGCCGCGATCCATCCCCGCCAGCTGCCGATCATCGAGCGGGCCTATCTGCCCAGCGAGCGGGAGCTGGAGGAGGCGGAGACGATCGTCAAGGCGGCCACCGCGCAGCCGGGCGCGCTGGCGCTGCCGGACGGGCGGTTCGTCGACGCGGCGGTGGTGGCGACGGCCCGGCGCACCCTGTCGCTGGCCCGGCGGCCCGTCCTGTCCTGATACACGCCGAGGGCGCCCGGAGACTTCCGGGCGCCCTCGGCGACGTGCGGCGGCGGGCCGTCAGCCCTTCTTGGCCGAGTCGGCCCCGTCCTTCACGCCCTTCACGTCTTTCACGTCCTTCTCCGTGCCGTCCTCGGCGTCCGGGAGATCGGCGTCGGTTCTCTCGGGAACGGCGTCGGCGTCCGTGGTGCCGTCGTCGGCGTCGGCGTCGTCCTTCGCGTCGTCCCCGAAGCCGTCGGCGGAGGGCTCCGCGCCCGGCTCGACCAGCTGTTCCCGGCCCGGCCGCATCCGCGCCGAGAGCACCATGTACACCACGGCGAGCAGGAACACGAAGAGCGCGGTCCAGTTGTTCAGCCTGAGGCCCAGGATGTGGTGGGCGTCGTCGACGCGCAGGTACTCGGTCCAGAACCGGCCCACGCAGTAGGCGGCGACGTACAGCGCGAACGCCCGCCCGTGGCCGAGCTTGAAGCGGCGGTCGGCCCAGATGACGAGCACGGCGACGCCGACGCACCACAGCGACTCGTACAGGAAGGTCGGGTGGTACGTGCCCGGTACCCGGCCGTCGGCCGACGAGGTGATCTCCACGGCCCAGGGCAGGTCGGTGGCCTTGCCGTACAGCTCCTGGTTGAACCAGTTGCCCCAGCGGCCGATGGCCTGGGCGAGGGCGATGCCGGGGGCGACGGCGTCGGCGTACACGGGCATCGGGACGCCCATGCGCCGGGCGCCGATCCAGGCACCGAGCGCGCCGAACGCGATGGCGCCCCAGATGCCGAGGCCGCCCTCCCAGATCTTGAAGGCGTCGACCCAGTCACGGCCCTCGCTGAAGTACAGCTGGTAGTCCGTGATCACGTGGTAGAGCCGGCCGCCGACCAGGCCGAACGGAACGGCCCAGACCGCGATGTCGGCCACCGTGCCGGGCCGCCCGCCCCGGGCCACCCAGCGCCTGTTGCCGAGCCAGACGGCAACGAAGACGCCGATGATGATGCAGAACGCGTAGCCGCGCAGCGGGATGGGACCGAGGTGCAGCACCCCGCTGGACGGGCTGGGAATGAAGGCAAGTTCCATGGCAGGGTCGACGCTACCGTGTCGGAGGGGACCCGTGACGGGCAGCCCGGCTACGGGTCCGTAACGAGGGGACGGGAAGAGCGGACGGGAAGAGCGCCCCCTCGGTCATCCTGCGGACGCCCGCGGACACGCACGGACCCCCGCCGGAGCCCCGTGGGTACTCCGTCACCGCCGCGCCGCGGCGCTACTTGTTGGCGTCGAGCACCATCTGCTTCAGCTTCTCGGGGGTCATGGAGCGGTCCTGGTAGACGTTCTCGCCGTCCAGCAGGACGGTCGGTGTACCGCCGAAGCCGCCGGTGGTGAAGGCCTTGTTGGACTTCTCCACCCAGCTGTTGTGCGTGCCGTTCCTGACGCATTCCTGGAAGAGGGTGGTGTCGAGGCCGTCGACCTCGCGCGCCAGATCGAGCAGCTTGCTCTCGTCGGCGAAGGCGTCGTCGCTCTCCGCCGGCTGGTTGGCGAACAGCAGGTCGTGGTACGGCGTGAACTCGCCGGCGTCCTGGGCGCAGGCCGCCGCGTTGGCCGCCTTGCGGGAGCCGGTGCCGCCCATGTTGCCGTCGATGATCGTCGCCAGGTGGTACTCGACCTTGAGCTGCCCGGCTTCGGTGAGCTCGTGGATCGTGTCGCGGTACGCCAGCTCGAAGGCCTTGCAGGCCGGGCAGCGGAAGTCCTCCCAGATGGTGAGCGTCGACCTGGCGCTCTCCTTGCCGACGGGGATCGCGAGGCTGTCCTTCCCCTGGGCACCCGAGGGCGCCACGACCGGGCCGGCCGCCTCGCCGCCTTCGTCCTTGCCCGCGTTCGCGCCGATCACGCCGATCACCGCCGCGAGCCCCAGGACGCAGACCACGCTCGCGCCGACGATCAGCGCGCGCCGGCGCCTGTCCTTGGACCTCTGCTTCTCGCGCTCGGCCGCCAGCTTCTGACGGGCGGTGCGCTTTCCCTCTCGGTTCTTCTCGCTCACACCCCGCAGAACGAACCGGGGAGGCGCAGCGCGCCTCCCCGGTCCCAGGTCCACTCGTACGAGGGACCCCTGTCACGTGCCTGTCGTCAGGTGCCCGGCGTCACGCCTGTCCGCGCACGCCCTTCGCCAGGTCGGCGGCGAGGGTGCGGACGCCCTCCAGGCCGGCCGCGTCGTCGGGGGCGTCCAGCATCCGCTTGACGAACGCCGAGCCGACGATCACGCCGTCGGCGAAGCCGGCCACCTCGGCGGCCTGCGCGGCGTTGGAGACGCCGAGCCCGACGCAGACGGGGATGCCGGTGGTGGCGCGGGTGCGCCGCACCAGGTCCTCGGCCTGCGCGCCGACCGACTCGCGGGTGCCGGTGACGCCCATGAGGGAGGCGGCGTAGACGAATCCGCTGCCGGCCGCGGTGATCTCGGCGAGCCGCGCGTCCCTGCTGCTGGGCGCGACCACGAAGACGGTGGCGAGCCCGTGCTTGTCGGCGTGCTCCCGCCACAGCGCCGACTCCTGGACGGGCAGGTCGGGCAGGATGCACCCGGCGCCGCCCGCCTCGGCCAGCTCGGCGGTGAAGCGCTCGACGCCGTAGCGGTCGATGGGGTTCCAGTACGTCATGACGAGGATCGGCTTGCCGGTGGCCGCGTGCGCCTCGCGGACGGTGCGCATCACGTCGGCGATGCGGACGCCGCCGCGCAGGGCGATGTCGTCGGCGGTCTGGATGACGGGCCCGTCGAGGACGGGGTCGCTGTGCGGCAGGCCCACCTCGACGACGTCGGCGCCGCCGTCCAGCGCGGCCTTGACCGCCGCGATGCCGCCGTCCACGGTGGGGAAGCCGGCCGGGAGGTAGGCGATGAGGGCGGAGCGGCCCTCGGCCTTCGCCGCGGCGAGGGTGTCGTCCAGCAGTCGCACGTTCCCGCTCACTTGGCGTCCCCCTCGATCTCGGCGGTGCCGGCCTCGTCGGCGGCGACCTCGGCGTCGGTGTCGTACAGCCCGAAGTAGCGGGCGGCGGTGTCCATGTCCTTGTCGCCGCGGCCGGACAGGTTGACGACGATCAGCCCGTCCTCGCCCAGTTCCTTGCCGACCTCGATGGCGCCGGCCAGCGCGTGGGCCGACTCGATGGCCGGGATGATGCCCTCGGTGCGCGACAGCAGGCGCAGCGCCCGCATGGCGGCGTCGTCGGTGACCGCGCGGTACTCGCCGCGGCCGGAGTCCTTGAGGTAGGAGTGCTCGGGGCCGATGCCCGGGTAGTCCAGGCCGGCCGAGATGGAGTACGGCTCGGTGATCTGGCCTTCGTCGTCCTGGAGGACGTACGAGCGTGAGCCGTGCAGGATGCCGGGCTCGCCCTCGGTCAGGGTGGCCGCGTGCTCGCCGGTCTCGATGCCGTGTCCGGCGGGCTCGCAGCCGATGAGGCGGACGTCCGCGTCGGGGATGAAGGCGTGGAAGAGGCCGATGGCGTTGGAGCCGCCGCCGACGCAGGCGATCGCGGCGTCGGGGAGGCGTCCGGCCTGCTCCAGGAGCTGGCGGCGGGCCTCGACGCCGATGACGCGGTGGAAGTCGCGCACCATCGCCGGGAAGGGGTGGGGGCCGGCGACGGTGCCGAAGAGGTAGTGGGTGCGGTCGACGTTGGCGACCCAGTCGCGGAAGGCCTCGTTGATCGCGTCCTTGAGCGTGCGGCTGCCGGACTTCACGGCGATGACCTCGGCGCCGAGCATGCGCATGCGGGCCACGTTGAGGGCCTGGCGGCGGGTGTCGATCTCGCCCATGTAGATCGTGCAGTCGAGGCCGAAGAGCGCGCAGGCCGTCGCCGTCGCCACCCCGTGCTGGCCGGCGCCGGTCTCGGCGATCACCCGGGTCTTGCCCATGCGCTTGGTGAGCAGGGCCTGGCCGAGCACGTTGTTGATCTTGTGGGAGCCGGTGTGGTTGAGGTCCTCGCGCTTGAGGAAGACGCGGCAGCCTCCGGCGTGCCCGGCGAAGCGGGGTACCTCTGTGAGGGAGCTGGGCCGGCCGGTGTAGTGGACCAGCAGGTCGTCGAGCTCACGGGCGAACTCGGGATCGGCCTTCGCCTTGTCGTACTCGACGGCTACCTCGTCGACCGCCGCGACGAGGGCCTCGGGGATGAACTTGCCGCCGAACTCGCCGAAGTAGCCCTCGGCGCTGGGGACCTGCCCCTCCGGGTCGGGGATGAAGAAGTTGCTGGGCATGCGTGAACCTCACGGTGAGTGTCTGGTGTGGGCACTTTCGCCGTGGGGCGCGGGTCGTCAGGCCCCTTCGGGCCGTCTCTGGTTGCTCGCGCAGTTCCCCGCGCCCCTTACGGGGCGCTGAGGCCATCGCATGCCGTTGACCTGCCCGGGTTCGTCTCCGATGACGTAGCGCACCCTGCGACCACGCACCCTGCGCGCGGGCGCGCGGCAGCCCCGGGGCCGGCAGCCGCGCGCGAGGCGGGCATACGGGTCCCTGGTGGCGGGGGTGAGCGGGAGCGTCATCGTCGGCAAGCCTACCGGGGGTCAGCCGCGCCCGTGCCGCAGTGCCGGGTGCTCTCCGGCCGCGACCAGGTCGGAGACCGCCGTCTTCGGGTCACGGCCGGTGACCAGGGACTCACCGACCAGGACGGCGTCGGCGCCCTCGTTGGCGTAGGCGATGAGGTCGTGCGGGCCGCGGACGCCGGACTCGGCGACCTTGACGATGTGCGCGGGGATCTCGGGGGCGACCCGCTCGAAGGTGCCGCGGTCGACCTCGAGCGTCTTCAGGTTGCGCGCGTTGACGCCGATGATCCTGGCGCCGGCGTCCACCGCGCGCTCGACCTCGTCCTCGTCGTGCACCTCGACGAGCGGGGTGAGCCCGATGGACTCGGCGCGCTCGATCAGCGACTCGAGCGCCGGCTGCTCGAGGGCCGCGACGATCAGCAGCACGAGGTCGGCACCGTGCGCGCGGGCCTCCCACAGCTGGTACGAGGTGACGATGAAGTCCTTGCGCAGCACGGGGATGTCCACGCTCGCGCGGACCGAGTCCAGGTCGGCCAGCGAGCCGCCGAAGCGGCGCTCCTCGGTGAGGACGGAGATGACGGCGGCGCCACCCGCCTCGTAGTCCGCGGCGAGTCCGGCGGGGTCGGCGATGGCGGCCAGCGCGCCCTTGGACGGGCTGGAGCGCTTGACCTCGCAGATGACCTTGACGCCGTCGCCGCGCAGGGCGGACACGCCGTCCTTGGCGGGGCGAGCCTTGGCCGCGCGCTCCTTGAGCTCGTCGAGGCTGACGCGCGCCTGCCGTTCCGCGAGGTCGGCACGGACTCCGTCGATGATCTCGTCGAGCACACTCACGCGAGCGGCCCCCTTTCAGACGGCGAAACCTGTGGTCACTTGTGATGGTATCCGGAGCACGGCACGGGCCTCGCATCCGGTGGACGCCGATCGCTCCCCCGCCCTCGGACCGGCTTCGCCCGGCCCTGGCGCGAGGCACTCCCGTCCTGGACGTTCGTCAGGTGATCAAGGGATGAGCCAGCCGCCGAACGGCAGGTTCCGGACCACGGTGAAGACCAGCAGCAGCGTCCCCAGCGTCCACAGGTGCACCGGACCGAGGTCGATCCGCAGGGGGCGGCCGCGCACCACGCGGACCACCCAGACGGTCCACAGCACGGCGAAACCCAGATAGCCCAGGACGGCCGGCGCGTTGGCGTGCAGCGCGGCCAGCACGTCGCCGTGGGCGAAGGCGTGGGCGCTGCGCAGGCCGCCGCAGCCCGGGCAGTGGATGCCGGTGAAGCGCAGCAGGGGGCAGACGGGGTAGTGGCCGGGTTCGCCCGGGTCCACGTTGCCCACGTACGTGAAGGCGCCGACGACGGCCGCGAGCACTCCGGCCGGGACGGCCAGGCCCAGGAGGGCGGGCGTGCCCCGTGTCACGGTCCTGCTCCGCGTCGGCTTCCCGGTCTCGGCATCCACGCACCGCATTGTGCCCCTGCCGGGCCGTGAGCGCACGTGAGGGGCGGCTCCGGCACTCTCGTGCCGATCCGCCCCTCGGGAATGGCGTGACCGCCGTGCCCGGTCAGCCCTTGGCGCCGGCCGGCTCGCGCTCGCCGGCGACCTGGTGCACGGGGTGGTTCGACTTCGGCTGGCCGAGACCCATCATGCGCATGATGCCGCCCACGGCACCGCCGAGAAGCACGACCGCCATGCCGGCCCAGAAGCCCACCGGCTGGGCCGCCACCATGAACACGCCCGCGACGCAGAAACCGATGAAGGCGATGATGACACCCGTCCAGGCGGCCGGGGTGTGACCGTGGCTGCTGCCCGACATTGCTTGCTCCTCGTTGCTGTGTGCCAAGTCTGAGCAGGACGCTCGTGCCCATTGTCCCGCACGGACGCGCGCGGTGTGAGCGGGGGTGGTCCCCACGCGCGGGCCGCTGCCCACGCGCGCGCGGCGGCCGCCGGGCGGCGTCCGGGGCGCGCGTGCCGGGTCGACGGGTGCCCTCGTGCGCGCGGGTGAACCACCGGCCGGGGGCGTGTCAGGCGCCGGTCGGGTCCTCGCCCCGGTCGATGGCCTTCCAGAGGTCCTCGGGGCGGTTGGGGTCGACGGTCTGGGGGGCGCGGCGCGGGCGCGGGGTGCCGTCCCGCTCGTAGCGGCCGGACATCGCGGGCCACAGGCGGCCGTAGCGCAGGGCGAGCAGCCCGGCCAGCAGGAGCAGGGCGCCGCCCACGGCCGCGACGTAGGGCCAGGCGGTGTGGGAGAGGGCGTCCACGGTGGCGGAGGTGTCACCGGCCGCCTTCGCCGCCTGTTCGTCCAGCGCGGAGCTGTCGGAGGCACCGGCCAGGGCTGCGGCGACGGTGCCCGCGCCGCTCAGCGCGAGCAGGGCGGCGACGGCGAACCGGCCCGCGCGGCGCACGGCGAAGACGGCGACGAGCGCGGCGAGGCCCACTATGGCGAGCGCCGCGGGCACGCCCGTGACGTCGCTGCCCTTGGCGGTCAGGGGGAACGCGCCGCCGGCCACCGTCGCGGTGCCCTCCGCCCACTCCTGCCGGGTGGCGAGCAGGGCGACGGCCGCGCCGAGCGCACCGCACAGCAGGGCGGCGGCGAGGCTGCGGCGGCCGGCCCGGGCGGGTCCTGCGGCTGGGGTACGGGGGTGAGGAACAGCTGTCACGTACTCCACTATCACCCGAACCCCGGGCGAACCCTCACGCGGGGCTCGGATTGGCGGACGTGAGAATCGCCCCACCGTCTCCGTCCGAGCCTCCCACCGCCTCCGTCCGAGCCCCCGGCCGGGCGGGCGGATCGCCCCCGCCACCCCGGCCGGAGCGCCCCTACTGCCCCGGCCGGAGCGCCCTACGGGCCCCTCCGGGTCGCCCTACCGCCCCAGCCGGTTGGCCGTGTGCACCGCCCTCAGCACCGCCGCCGCCTTGTTGCGGCACTCGGTGTCCTCGGCGACCGGGTCGGAGTCGGCCACGACTCCGGCGCCCGCCTGGACGTAGGCCGTGCCGTCGCGCAGCAGGGCGGTGCGGATGGCGATGGCCGTGTCGGAGTCGCCCGCGAAGTCGAGGTAGCCGACACAGCCGCCGTACAGGCCGCGCCGGGACGGTTCGAGTTCGTCGATGATCCGCAGGGCGCGCGGCTTGGGCGCGCCGGAGAGCGTGCCGGCCGGGAAGCAGGCGGTGAGGACGTCGAAGGCGGTGCGGCCCGGGGCGACCCGGCCGGTGACCGTGGAGACGATGTGCATGACGTGCGAGTACCGCTCGACGGACATGAAGTCGACGACCTCGACCGAGCCGGGTTCGCAGACCCGCCCGAGGTCGTTGCGGCCGAGGTCGACGAGCATGAGGTGCTCGGCGCGCTCCTTGGGGTCGGCGAGCAGCTCGTCCGCGAGCGCCTGGTCCTCCTGCGGGGTGGCACCGCGGGGCCGGGTGCCGGCGATGGGGTGCACCATGGCGCTCCCGTCCTCGACCTTGACCAGCGCCTCGGGGGACGAGCCGACCACGTCGAAGCCGTCGAGGCGGAAGAGGTACATGTACGGGGAGGGGTTGGTGGCCCGCAGCACCCGGTACACGTCCAGGGCGCTCGCCGTGCACGGCGTCTCGAACCGCTGCGAGGGCACGACCTGGAAGGCCTCGCCCGCGCGGATGCGCTCCTTGATGTCCTCGACGGCCTCCTGGAAGTCGGGGCCGCCCCACAACGCGGTGTACTCGGGCAGCTCGGACGGCGGCAGCGCGGCCGGGGGCTGGGCCACCGCGCGCGTGAGGTCGGCCTCCATGGCGTCCAGGCGGGCCACCGCGTCGGCGTAGGCCTCGTCGACGCCCGTTTCGAGGTCGTTGTGGTTGATCGCGTTGGCGATCAGCAGGACCGACCCCTCCCAGTGGTCCATGACGGCGAGGTCGCTGGTGAGGAGCATGGTCAGCTCGGGGAGCTTCAGGTCGTCGCGCTCCCCCGGGCCGACCTTCTCCAGGCGGCGCACGATGTCGTAGCCGAGGTAGCCGACCATGCCGCCGGTGAAGGGCGGCAGGCCCAGGTCCTGGGCGAGGTCGCGTGGGGTGTGCAGGGCCTCGACGGTGGTGCGCAGGGCGGCGAGGGGGTCGCCGTCGGTGGGGACGCCGACGGGCGGGGTGCCCTGCCAGTGGGCTTGTCCGTCCCGCTCGGTGAGGGTGGCGGCGCTGCGGACGCCGACGAAGGAGTACCGGGACCAGGAGCGGCCGTTCTCGGCGGACTCCAGCAGGAAGGTGCCGGGGCGTTCGGCGGCGAGCTTGCGGTAGAGCGCGACCGGGGTGTCGCCGTCGGCGAGGAGCTTGCGGCCGACCGGGATCACCCGGCGGTCGGTGGCCAGCTTGCGGAAGGTGTCCAGGTCCATGACGTCCATGGCGGCAGACCCTACTGATCCGCGGCGGGCGCGTCGGCACCCGCGCCGTCGACGGCGTCCGTGAGGAGCACGTCGGCGTCGAAGCAGGTGCGCGCGCCGGTGTGGCAGGCGGCGCCGACCTGGTCGACCTTGACCAGGAGGGTGTCGGCGTCGCAGTCCAGGGCGACGGACTTCACCCACTGGAAGTGTCCTGAGGTGTCGCCCTTGACCCAGTACTCCTGCCGGCTGCGCGACCAGTAGGTGCAGCGCCCGGTCGTCAGGGTGCGGTGCAGTGCCTCGTCGTCCATCCAGCCGAGCATCAGCACCTCACCGGTGTCGTACTGCTGGGCGACGGCGGGCAGGAGACCGTCGGCGCCGCGCTTGAGGCGGTCGGCGATCTCCGGGGCGAGCGGGCTGGTCGGCCGGGGGGAGCTGCTGGTCATGCGCCCATTGTGCCGCGCGGGAGGGACACGCTCCGGCGCTGTCCACTGGGCGGACCCGGCCGGCGGCCGTAGGCTGACCGCATGTCGACCTTCGCCAAGCGTGAACGACTTCTGCTCGCGGACCTGTTGGAGACGGCGGGGCCGAGCGCCCCGACCCTGTGCGACGGCTGGCGGACCCGTGACCTCGCCGCGCACGTGGTGGTGCGCGAGCGCCGGCCGGACGCCGCCGGGGGCACCCTGATCAAGCAGCTGGCGTCCCGGCTCGACCGGGTGATGGAGGAGTACGGGGCCAAGCCGTACGACGAGCTGATCCAGCTGATCCGCACCGGCCCGCCGCGGTTCTCGCCGTTCTCGCTCAAGCAGGTCGACGAGGCGGCGAACATCGTGGAGTTCTACGTCCACGCCGAGGACGTCCGCCGTGCCCAGCCGGACTGGTCGCCTCGCGAGCTGGACCCCGTCTTCCAGGACACCCTCTGGTCCCGCCTGGAGCGCAGCGCCCGTCTGATGGGCCGCGGCATCCCGACGGGCCTGGTGCTGCGCCGGCCGAACGGCCAGACGACGGTCGCCCACCGCGGTACGCCGGTGGTGACGGCGACGGGCGAGCCGTCCGAGCTGCTGCTGTTCGCGTACGGCCGGCAGAGCGCCGCGAAGGTGGAGCTGGAGGGCGAGAAGGAGGCGATCGCCCGGCTGCACGAGACGAAGCAGCTCGGCATCTGAGCGCGGGGGCCGCTACTTCGGCAGTTCGGCCCGCCGCACGCCGGGCGCGCCCAGGGCGACGACCCCGCCGAGTGCGCAGACCGCGCCGCTGACGGCGAAGACCGGGCCGGTGCCCCAGACGCCGATGGCGGCGGCGGACAGCGGCATGCTCAGCGGTGCCACGCCGAGGCTGACGATCCCGCCGACCGCGGTGACGCGTCCCAGGTAGGCGGGTTCGGACTGGGTCTGCAGCAGGGCTCCGCACATGGCGCCGCTGAGGCCTGTGAGCAGCCCGATGATCACCGAGATGCCGACGGCCGCGAGGAGGCCGGGCGCGTGTGCGAGGGCGCCGATCGCGGCCGCGCCGGGGATGAGGGCACCGGCGGCGACGCACCCGGCGCGCGGCAGGCGCCCCCGTACGGTCAGCAGCACGGCGGCGACTCCGGCCCCCGTGCCGAACCCGGCGAGCACCCAGCCCATCCCGGAGGCGCCCCAGCCGCGCTCGTCCGCGAGCAGGGTCAGGCCGACGTTGAGGGGGCCGACGAAGCCGAGGTCGCCGAGGGCGATGGCCACCATCAGGGGGCCGAGGACGCGGTGCCGGCGGATGTGGCGGAGCCCGTCCACCAGGTCCCGCCACGCGGTGGCCTCCTCCGCGGCGGGCGCGCCGGGCGCGTCGTCGGGCGGCAGCTCGCGCATCCGTACGGAGATCAGCAGCGGCACCGACACGGCGATCAGCAGCCCGGCGAACGCGAAGGCTGCCGCCGCGCCGCCGACCGCCACGCAGAGCCCACCGAGCGGCGCGCCCACGACGGCGGCGAAGCGGACGGCGAGGCCGCGCATGCCCTGCACCCGGGCGAGCTGGTCCTTGCCGGTGATACGGGCCGGGAGCGCCCCGACGGCGGGCAGGAAGAGGGCGTCGACCGTGCCGAAGACGACGGCGAGCAGGGCGAGGAGCCACAGCCCGGGGTCGGTCGCGAACAGTACGGCGGCGACCGCCAGGACCGTGACGCACCGCACGGCGTCACTGCCGATGACGACCTTCCGCGGCCCCAGCCGGTCGGCGACCACGCCGCCCCCGAGCATGAGCAGCGCGCGCGGCACCGCGCTGACGGCGGTGACGATGCCGGCCTCGGCGGGGCTGCCGTTGCGCACGGCGGCCCAGGACAGCGCCAGGTAGAACACCATGTCGCCCACCATGGAGGCGGTGTAGGCGGCGACCCAGCGCAGGACGTTTGCGTCGCGGTGGGCGGGCACGGCGGCGGTGGCGGCCCTGGATATGACCGTGTCCGGCACGGACCTGGCCTCTTCGGACACGGAACGGGAATCCTTACACGTGCGGCGCCGCGTTCTCACGCCGGCTGGAGGGTGTCGTTTCGATCAGGTCGGCTCCAGGAGACAGCGCCTCACGGCGGAGCGCGTGCCAGACCCCGCGGCCGGCGCGGTCCGAACCCCGCCCCTCAGCGCACGGGATGCCCCGCCTCCCGCAGCGTCTCCTTCACCTGGCCGATCCGCAGGTCGCCGAAGTGGAAGACGGACGCCGCCAGCACCGCGTCCGCGCCCGCCTCGACGGCCGGCGGGAAGTCGGTGAGGCGGCCCGCGCCGCCGGAGGCGATGACGGGGACGGTCACGTGCCCCCGGACCGCCGCGATCATCTCCAGATCGTAGCCGTCCTTCGTGCCGTCCGCGTCCATCGAGTTCAGCAGGATCTCCCCCGCGCCCAGCTCGGCGGCGCGGTGCGCCCACTCCACCGCGTCGATGCCGGTGCCGCGCCGGCCGCCGTGGGTGGTCACCTCGAAGGTGCCGGCCTCGGTGCGGCGCGCGTCCACCGACAGGACGAGGACCTGGCGGCCGAAGCGCTCGGCGATCTCGCGGATCAGGTCGGGGCGGGCGATGGCGGCCGTGTTCACGCCCACCTTGTCCGCGCCGGCCCGCAGCAGCTTGTCGACGTCGTCGGCGGTGCGTACCCCGCCGCCCACGGTCAGCGGGATGAACACCTGCTCGGCGGTGCGGCGCACCACGTCGTACGTCGTCTCGCGGTTGCCCGACGAGGCGGTGATGTCCAGGAACGTCAGCTCGTCGGCTCCCTCGGTGTCGTACACCTTGGCCATCTCGACGGGGTCGCCCGCGTCGCGCAGGTTCTGGAAGTTGACGCCCTTGACGACCCGGCCGTTGTCCACGTCCAGGCAGGGGATGACTCGGACCGCCAGGGTCATGAATCCACGGCTCCTTCGATGCCTCTTACTGTCCTCTGAATGCTTCCAGCTCCACCGACACCAGGACCCGGGAGTCCATGAAGCCCTCCACGACCAGCAGGGTCGTGACCGGGCGTACGGAGTCGAACAGCTCTTTGTGGGCGCGGCCCACCTCGTCGACGTCCCGGGAGTGTGCCAGATACACACGGGTCCTGATCACGGACTCGATGCCCAGCCCGAACTCGCCGATCGCCTCGACCGCGGTGGCGAAGGCCACCTTGGTCTGTTCGTACGGGTCGCCGTCGCCGTACAGCAGGTCGCCCTTGAAGGCGGTCGTGCCGGCCACGATGACTTGATCACCCGCCGCCACGGCCCGTGCGAACCCGAAGGACTCTTCCCAGGGACTTCCGCTCTGCACGCGCCGTACGGCTTCGGATGTCATGACGCCACAGCCTCCAAGGCTTCTTCCAGGGTGAACGCCTTCGCGTACAGGGCTTTCCCTACGATGGCGCCCTCGACACCGGCCGGGACGAGGCCGGCGATCGCGCGCAGGTCGTCCAGGGACGACACGCCGCCCGACGCCACGACCGGGCGGTCGGTGGCCGCGCAGACGTTCTTCAGGAGTTCCAGGTTGGGGCCCTGGAGGGTGCCGTCCTTGGCGATGTCGGTGACGACGTACCGGGCGCAGCCCTCCTTGTCGAGGCGGGCCAGCGTCTCGTAGAGGTCGCCGCCGTCGCGGGTCCAGCCCCGGCCGCGCAGGGTCGTGCCTCGTACGTCCAGGCCGACCGCGATCTTGTCGCCGTGCTCGGCGATGATCTTGGCGACCCACTCGGGGGTCTCCAGGGCCGCCGTGCCGAGGTTCACGCGCGTGCAGCCGGTGGCGAGCGCCGCGGCGAGGGTGGCGTCGTCGCGGATGCCGCCGGACAGCTCCACCTTGATGTCCATGGCCTTGGCGACCTCGGCGATCAGCTCGCGGTTGTCCCCGGTGCCGAACGCGGCGTCCAGGTCGACGAGGTGCAGCCACTCGGCGCCGGAGCGCTGCCAGGCGAGGGCGGCCTCCAGAGGGGAGCCGTAGGAGGTCTCGGTGCCGGACTCGCCGTGCACGAGGCGGACGGCCTGGCCGTCACGGACGTCGACGGCGGGGAGGAGTTCGAGCGTGCTCATCTCTACAGGGTCTCGATCCAGTTGGTGAGGAGCTGGGCTCCGGCGTCGCCGGACTTCTCGGGGTGGAACTGGGTGGCCCACAGGGCGCCGTTCTCCACGGCCGCCACGAAGGGCTTGCCGTGCGTGGACCACGTGACCCTGGGAGCGGCGATCCGTGGGTTGTGCGACTCCAGGGTCCACTCGTGGACGGCGTAGGAGTGCACGAAGTAGAAGCGGGCGTCCGCGTCCAGGCCGGCGAAGAGCTGGGAGTCGGCCGGTGCCTCGACCGTGTTCCAGCCCATGTGGGGGACGATGTCGGCCTGGAGCGGTCCGACGGTGCCGGGCCACTCGTCCAGGCCCTCGGCCTCCACGTCGTGCTCGATGCCGCGCGCGAACAGGATCTGCATGCCGACGCAGATGCCCATCACCGGGCGTCCGCCGGACAGCCGGCGTTCGACGACCCAGTCGCCGCGCGCGGCCCTGAGGCCGTCCATGCAGGCGGCGAAGGCGCCGACGCCGGGGACCAGCAGGCCGTCGGCGTTCATGGCCTTGTCGTAGTCACGGGTGATCTCGACGTCGGCTCCCGCGCGCGCGAGGGCACGCTCGGCGGAGCGGACGTTGCCGAAGCCGTAGTCGAAGACGACGACCCGCTTGGAGTTCACCGATGTCAATTCCAGACCTCCAGCCTCAGGACGCCCGCGAAGAGACACATCGCGGCGCCGATGGACAGCAGCACGATCAGCCCCTTGGGCATCTGCTGCTTGGCGAAGGAGATGATGCCGCCGAGGAAGAAGAGACCGACGACGATCAGTACGGTGGACGTGCCGGTCATGAGTTACAGCGCGCCCTTCGTGGAAGGCAGGATGCCGGCCGCGCGCGGGTCGCGCTCCGAGGCGTAGCGCAGGGCCCGTGCCAGCGCCTTGAACTGGCACTCCACGATGTGGTGCGCGTTGCGCCCGTACGGCACGTGCACGTGCAGCGCGATCTGCGCCTGGGCGACGAAGGACTCCAGGATGTGCCGGGTCATCGTCGTGTCGTACTCGCCGATCATCGGCGCCATCTTCTCGGGCTCGGTGTGCACGAGGTAGGGACGGCCGGACAGGTCGACGGTGACCTGGGCGAGGGACTCGTCCAGCGGGACCGTGCAGTTGCCGAAGCGGTAGATGCCCACCTTGTCGCCGAGGGCCTGCTTGAAGGCGGCGCCCAGCGCGAGGGCGGTGTCCTCGATGGTGTGGTGGGAGTCGATGTGCAGGTCGCCGTCGGTCTTCACGGTGAGGTCGAACAGACCGTGCCGGCCGAGCTGGTCGAGCATGTGGTCGTAGAAGCCGACACCGGTGGCGATGTCGGTCTTGCCGGTGCCGTCGAGGTCGATCTCGACGAGGACCGAGGTCTCCTTGGTGGTGCGCTCCACGCGCCCTACGCGGTTCATGCGTCCTGCTCCTTAGGGGGTGTGGGGGTCTCCCCCACACAACGCTGTACTTCACGGGCCGCGTCCAGGAACGCGTCGTTCTCCTCCGGGGTGCCGGCGGTCACCCGCAGCCATCCCGGTACGCCGTTGTCCCGGACCAGGACGCCCCGGTCGAGGATCTTCCGCCAGATGGCGTGCGAGTCGGCGAACCGTCCGAACTGGACGAAGTTCGCGTCGGACTCGGTCACCTCGTAACCGATCGCGCGCAGTTCGGCGACCAGCCGGTCCCGCTCGGTCTTCAGCTGCTCGACGTACTTCAGCAACGTGTCCGTGTGTTCCAGGGCGGCCAGCGCGGTGGCCTGGGTGACGGCCGACAGGTGGTACGGCAGCCGTACGAGCTGGACGGCGTCGACGACGGCCGGGTGCGCGGCGAGGTAGCCCAGGCGCAGGCCCGCCGCGCCGAACGCCTTCGACATCGTCCGGGAGATCACCAGGTTCGGCCGGCCCGCCAGCAGCGGCAGCAGCGAGGCGCCGTGGCTGAACTCGACGTAGGCCTCGTCCACGACGACCATCGACGGCTTGGCGGCCTGCGCGGCGTCGTACAGGGCGAGGACCGTCTCGGCGGGGACCGCGTTGCCGGTGGGGTTGTTGGGGGTGGTGATGAAGACGACGTCCGGGCGGTGCTCGGCGACGGCCTTCTCGGCGGCGGGCACGTCGATGGTGAAGTCGTCGTGGCGCGGGCCGGAGATCCAGCCGGTGCCGGTGCCGCGCGCGATGAGGCCGTGCATCGAGTACGACGGTTCGAAGCCGATCGCGGTACGGCCCGGCCCGCCGAAGGTCTGCAGCAGCTGCTGGATGACCTCGTTGGAGCCGTTGGCGGCCCATACCTCCCGCACGTCCACGGCGTACCCGGAGGTCTTCGTCAGGTACTCCGCGAGCCTGGTGCGCAGCTCGACCGCGTCGCGGTCCGGGTAGCGGTTGAGGTCGCGGGCGGCCTCGCGGACCCGCTCGGTGATCCGCTCGACCAGTGCCTCGGGCAGCGGGTAGGGGTTCTCGTTGGTGTTCAGCCGTACGGGCACGTCCAGCTGGGGCGCGCCGTAGGGGGACTTGCCGCGCAGCTCGTCCCGTACGGGGAGGTCGTCGATGCCTGTCACTTGCCGTCCGGGACCTTCCAGTCGAACCGTGCCTTGACCGCCGCGCCGTGCGCGGGCAGGTCCTCCGCCTCCGCCAGCGTCACCACGTGGTGCGCGACCTCGGCCAGCGCGTCGCGCGTGTAGTCGACGATGTGGATGCCGCGCAGGAAGGACTGCACCGACAGGCCCGAGGAGTGGCAGGCGCAGCCGCCGGTGGGCAGGACGTGGTTGGACCCGGCCGCGTAGTCGCCGAGCGAGACGGGCGCCCAGGGGCCGACGAAGACCGCGCCGGCGTTCCTGACCCGGTCGGCGACGGCGGCGGCGTCGGCGGTCTGGATCTCCAGGTGCTCGGCGCCGTAGGCGTCGACCACGCGCAGGCCCTCGTCGATGCCGTCGACGAGCACGATCGCGGACTGACGGCCCCCGAGGGCCGGGACGATCCGGTCGTCGACGTGCTTGGTGGCCTCGACCTGCGGCCGGAGCTCCTTGACGACCGCGTCCGCGAGGTCGGCGGAGTCGGTGACCAGGACTGCGGCGGCCAGCGGGTCGTGCTCGGCCTGGCTGATCAGGTCGGATGCGACGTGCACCGGGTCGGCGGTGGCGTCGGCGAGGACCGCGATCTCGGTCGGGCCGGCCTCCGCGTCGATGCCGATCTTCCCGGTGAAGTAGCGCTTGGCGGCGGCGACCCAGATGTTGCCGGGGCCG
The DNA here is from genome assembly GCF_044331465.1 of Streptomyces sp. NPDC017225. Taxonomy (NCBI): domain Bacteria; kingdom Bacillati; phylum Actinomycetota; class Actinomycetes; order Kitasatosporales; family Streptomycetaceae; genus Streptomyces; species Streptomyces sp. NPDC017225. The sequence goes on from NZ_JBIRNE010000003.1 coordinate 148,882, forward strand.
GTGACCATGTTGGCGGGCGGGCAGGACTCGGTGCCGTACGCGAACATCGCGACGGCGGTGGCGCCGCCGGCCGCGTAGACCTCGTCGACGCCGAGGAGGGCGCACGCGGCGAGGATCGTCGGGTGCGGCAGGCCGTCGCAGTCGGCCTGCGCAGGCGAGGCGAGCGCGATCGACTCGACACCGGCCTCCTGCGCGGGTACGACGTTCATGATCACGGACGACGGGTAGACCGAGCGTCCGCCGGGAGCGTACAGGCCGACGCGATCGACCGGCACCCACTTCTCGGTGACGGTGCCGCCGGGCACGACCTGTGTGGTGTGCGTCTCGCGGCGCTGCGCGCGGTGGACGAGGCGGGCGCGGCGGATGGACTCCTCCAGCGCCGCGCGCACGGCCGGATCGAGCTCGTCCAGCGCGCGCGTGAGCGCGTCGGCCGGGACCCGCACCCGGTCGAGCCGGACGCCGTCGAACCGCTCGGCGAAGTCGATCAGCGCCGCGTCGCCACGATGATGCACGTCCTCGCAGATCGGACGCACCTTCTCCAGGGCGGCCGAGACGTCGAAGTCGGCTCGGGGCAGCAGGTCGCGCAGGGCGGGGCCCTCGGGGAGGGCGTCGCCGCGCAGATCGATTCGGGAGATCACGGAACCAATTCTCTCAGACCCGCGTCGGGCACCGTTCGCGCGTATCAATGGCTGATACAGAACGCGACGGGTCCGCGCGGGCCACGCCGGGGATCGGGAGATCGTGCTCACTATGAGTGTTCAAGGGGTCACCCAGTGGGCATGAACGGTTGTACGAAGTGTGAGCGACCGACGAGTAGCTGGGGAGGGAGTGAAGCGCCGTGACCGAGGGGGCCGGCCACCGTGACGGAGAGCTGCCGGACGACCTGACCGCCACCGAGGCCGGCATGTGGCAGGCCTTCCGCAACGGCAGCGTGTACGACCTCAGCAGCGGCGACGCGCTCGCCGACGACCCGCACGGCGGGCATCCGTGGGGACCCGAGCGGACCGTGCGGGCACGCATCGTGTGCTGGCTGCTTCTCGACGGTCCGCCCGCGCTCGCGGGCCGGGTGTCCTCGCTGCAGCTCGTGGGCGTGCGGATCAGCGACACGATGGACCTCGCGGGCGGCACGGTGGTGCCCTACGTCGAGCTGCGGGGCTGCCGGTTCGAGCGGGAGGTCCTGCTGCCGGAGACCCGTTTCACGACCGTGAGGCTGGTGGACTGCGCGGTGCCGCGGCTGGAGGCGGCCCGGTTGCAGACCGAGGGCGATCTGCATCTGCCGCGCTGCCGGTTCAGGTCCGGCATCCGGCTCACCGACGCGCAGATAGGCACCGACCTGCTGCTCAACCAGGCGATCGTGCACCGGGACCGCAGCGGACGCTCGATCGCCGCGGACGGCCTGAGCGTCGGGCAGGACCTCCAGGCCGAGATGCTGGAGTCCTACGGCGAGGTGAGTCTGCGCAGCGCCCAGGTCGGCGTCTCGCTGAGCCTGCGCGGCGCCCGGCTCCTCAACCCGTACACGCGGCACGCGCTGAACGCCCCGCAGCTGACGGTGGAGCGCACGCTGTACCTGACCCCGGCCGGGCTCGGCAGCCCGCTGATGCGGGGCACGACTCCGGCGCAGGGGACGCGGATCCAGCGGTTCGAGTGCGAGGGCGGGGTGCGGCTGGACGACGGGCGGTTCGGCGACGCCGTGGACTTCGAGCACGCCCGGTTCACCTTCACCGACGAGCAGGAGCTGTCGCTGCGCCGGGTGCAGACGCCCGAGCTGCGGTTCCTCGGCGAGCGGCCGGCGCGCGGCCGGGTGGTGCTGTCGGGGGCGCGGGTGGTCAACCTGATGGACCGGGCGGCCAGCTGGCCGGGGCCGGGACGGCTGCACATGGGCGGCTTCGCCTACGAGAACCTGGTGCCGCGGGGGCCGTTCCCGCTGGCGAAGCGGTTGCGCTGGGTGGGCGCCGCGACCGCCGAGTACAACCCGGAGCCGTACGAGCGCCTCGCCGCGGTGCTGCGGGCCGGCGGCGAGGACGAGGACGCCCGCGAGGTACTGCTCGCCAAGCACCGCCGGCGCCGCGAGAGCCTGCCGATCGCCGCGAAGCTGGTGGGATACGCGCAGGACTGGACGGTCGCCTACGGTTACCGGCCGGGCCGGGCAGCGGTGTGGATGGCGGTGCTGTGGGCGGCCGGCTCGCTCGCCTTCGCGCGCGCCGACCCGCCGCCGCTGAAGAACGGCGAGCATCCGGACTGGAACCCCGCCCTCTTCGCCCTCGACCTGCTGCTGCCGGTCATCGACCTGGGGCAGGCCGGCTTCTGGCAGCTGCGGGACGGCTGGCAGTGGCTGGCGACGGCCCTGATCCTGCTGGGCTGGGTCCTGGCGACCACGGTCGCGGCGGGAGCGACGCGCCTGCTCCGCCGAAGCTGACCGCGTCACCCCGGCCCGGCTCCCCTCCCCGCCGAGGGACCCACGGCGCCCGGCTCGGGCAGGCACCGCTCCCGGCCCGGGGAAGACACCGCACCCGTCCCGAGGCAGTACGCGCCCCCTCCCGGCCCGGGAAGGCACCACCCCGCCCCGAGGCAGCACGCCTCCCCACCCGGTCCCGGCACCCGGCACCCGGCACCCGGCACCCGGCACCCGGCCGAGGGAAGCGCGACTCCTCCGCCGGCCACCCGCACCCGACGACGAAAGCCGCACGGTGGTGCGGGCGGGAACACAAACGGCCGAAGTCGAAGCCGAGCCGCACAACCATCACGAACCGTCGGCCGTCGTACTGGCCATGCTGCGCGCGTTCCTCCGGACGGCGGCCCGGGCCGCCCGCCCCCGGACGTCACGGCCCGCCCAAGACGAAGAGGTACTCCTCGACGCCCCCGACGACCACCTCGCCCCCGCCCTCGTCGCGGCGGCCCGCGGCGATTCCGCCCCCGCGGCCGCCCTCCTCGCCGGCACCCGGGAGAACGCCGCGTGGGAGCACCGCGACCGTTACGCGACCCGGCTGGCCGCCTTCGCGCGCTCACGCTCCGAGTGGCTCGACGACTGGCGTGCCACCGCTCCCGACGACCCCGACGCCCTGCTGGTCGCCGCCCGGCTGACGGTGGAGCGCCACTGGGACTCGCCGGCCCGCACGGAGCTCCTGCGCCAGATCGTCCCCGCCGTCACGGCCGCCGCCGAGGCCGCCGGCCCCGACCCGGTGCCGTGGCGGACCGCGCTGGACACCGCTCGGGGCGCACGCGCCGGGCACCCCGAGTTCGAGCGCCTGTGGGCGCAGGCGGTCCGCCGCTCCCCGCACCACTACGGCTGCCATGTCGCCGCCCTCGACTACCTGGCCGCCACCTCGCCCGGCGCACACCGCGAGTGCCTCGACTTCGCCGAGACGGCGGCGCAGGACGCGCCCGAGGACGCGCTCGTACGGGCGCTGCCGCTGAGGGCGGCCTTCATCTGCCTGACGACGAGCGGCGGCGGCAGCGGCGGCGGCGCGGGGGGCGTGCACCGCGCGCGTCTGGACGCGGCCGCCGAGAGGGCGATCGCCCTCTCGGCCGCCCGCCCGGCGGCCGACCCCTGGCCGGCGGAGCTGCGGAACCTCCTGACGTACGTCCTGGTGCGCCTGGAACGCCACCAGGACGCGGCGGAGCAGCTGCGTCTGACCGGCCCGTACGTCACGTCCTTCCCATGGGGCCGGGACGGGGACCGAGCCGCGGACGACCCGCTCGGCCGCTTCCTCCAAGTGCGCGCCGACGTCCGTGCCGCGGTGGCCTCGGCGAGGGAGACGACAGGTTCAGGTCATCCACGAAGTGGGCACGGCGGTCGCGTCCGCCCCGGCGACCATTAGGCTTCTGGGTCGTGACCACCGTCCGGCTCCCCCTCTTCCCCCTGAACTCGGTCCTGTTCCCGGGGCTGGTGCTCCCGCTCAACATCTTCGAGGAGCGCTATCGCGCCATGATGCGCGAGTTGCTGAAGACTCCCGAGGACGAACCGCGCCGGTTCGCCGTCGTGGCGATCCGCGACGGCTACGAGGTGGCCCGGAGCGCGCCCGGCCTGCCCGACCCGACGACGACGCTCGAACGCGGACCGACGGCCGGGTTCGGGCCCGACCCGGTCAAGGCGTTCCACAAGGTGGGCTGCGTCGCGGACGCGGCGACGATCCGCGAGCGGGCCGACGGCACCTTCGAGGTGCTGGCCACCGGCACGACCCGGGTGCGACTGCTCTCGGTGGAGGCCTCGGGCCCCTTCCTGACGGCCGAACTGGAGCCGCTGCCCGAGGACGACGGCGACGAGGCGGGCGCGCTGGCCGAAGGGGTGCTGCGGTCCTTCCGGCAGTACCAGAAGCGACTGGCGGGGGCACGCGAGCGGTCGCTGGCGACCGGCGCCGAGCTGCCGGACGAACCGGGCGTGGTCTCCTACCTGGTCGCCGCCGCGATGATGCTGGACACGCCGACGAAGCAGCGTCTGCTCCAGGCTCCGGACACCGCCTCGCGGCTGAGGGACGAGCTGAAACTCCTTCGCTCCGAGACGGCCGTCATCCGTAGCCTGCCGTCGTTGCCGGCGATGGACCTGACGCGCGGTCCCACGAGTCTCAACTGAGGTACTGGCCCCATGGCGAAGAAGTCCAGGAAGCAGCAGCAGTCCGGTGGCACCCCGGCGACGGTGGCGCTCGCGGCGGCCGGAGTGACGTACACGGTCCACGCGTACGAGCACGATCCCTCCCACCCGTCCTACGGCGAGGAGGCGGCCGAGGCGATGGGTGTCTCGCCGGAGCGGGTCTTCAAGACGCTGGTGGCGGACGTCGACGGCGCGCTGACCGTCGCCGTGGTGCCGGTCGCGGGCCAGCTGGACCTGAAGGCGCTGGCCGCCGCGGTGCGCGGCAAGCGGGCGGCGATGGCCGACCCGGCGCTGGCCGAGCGCACCACGGGCTATGTGCGGGGCGGCATCTCTCCGCTGGGCCAGCGCAAGAGGCTTCCGACGGTCCTGGACGCGTCGGCCTCGGAGCACGCCACGATCTGCGTCTCGGCGGGCCGCCGCGGCCTGGAGGTCGAACTCTCCCCCGAGGACCTGACCAGGCTGACGAACGCGGTCCTCGCCCCCGTCGGCCGCGCGTGACCCCTCGACGGACGCCCTGTTCTCGGCCAATGAGACAGGACATGTCGAAGCGAACACGCAAACGCAGGTGGCGTATCAAAAAGGGCAGGGCGAACCACGGCCGCCGCCCCGCCCAGCAGGCAGGCCGCGGGCAACCGCGCCGCCGGGACAGGGCAGGGCGGCAGAACCTACGCCGGCTTCTCCCCGTACGGCCCCGGCGGGTGCTGCCGCGGCCCAGGCCAGGGATCGGGCTCCGGATCCCGGGGCCCGAACAACCCCGTCAGCCCCAGATGAACCACCAGCGCCGCCACCGGCCACGCCAGCAGCGCCCCCTTGGCGCTCAGCTGCAGCGGTGCGGAGAACGTCACCCCCTGGCCCACGTCCTTCGCCTGGGCGATCACGTCCTGTGCGGGGCCCAGCCACACCCCGACCCGCCACGCCAGCAGCGACCCGAGCAGCCCGCCGACGCCCAGTGCCACCACCAGCGGCACGCCGCCACGCCGCCGCAGCAGGAAGACGACCACCGCGCTGAGTACGCCGAACGCCAGCGCGAGGAGTGTGAACACGCCGTCGACGCCGATCACCCGTTCGCCCTCGGGGTTCTCCGGTACGACCGTCCAGCCGTCACCCAGCACGCCGCCGACCAGCGGCACGCTCGGGGCCAGCTTCCACCACAGGACGCCGAGCAGCGCTCCGGAGAGCGCCACCGCCACCACGGTCACGGCGGCCTGACGCACTTCGGTCAACATCCCGGGGCCGTCCTGTTCGCCGTGGTCGTGCGGGACGCCGTGCGCGGCGCCCATGGCGTGCGCGCCGACGGGCGGTGGCACCGGCCCGCCCTGATACGACGAGCGTTCGTTCGGCGGCGGTGGCGGAGTCAGAGGCGCGGTCACCCCGCCATCGTGCCAAACCCGCCCGTGCGGCGCGTCACCGGACGGCGGCCCGGCGGTACGCCCAGGTCGCCACGGCCAGCGAGATCACGCCGACGACCGCGCACACCGCGAGGTCGCCGAGGACGAAGGCCCAGTCGGGCCGCGGGCCGAACGTGCGCGCGAAGGCCTCCACGCCGTACGTCGAAGGCAGCAGGTCCCGCGCCAGGCGGACCACCTCCGGCATCCGCTCGGCCGGCAGCACGCCCAGCAGCAGCGCCGCCGACATGCCCAGCTGGCCGAGGAGCGTGGCGAACTCGGGCCGGGGCGCGAGCAGGCCCAGGGCCGCGCCCAGCCCGGCGAGCGCGGCGCCCGCCAGCGGGATCACGGCCACCAGCACCCACAGATGCGTCATCGGCAGCCCGAACAGCAGGCAGCCGAACACCGCCGTCACCACGGTCCCCGGCACGGTGAACGACGCGTACGCGCCCGCCGCGCCCAGCACCACCGCGGCGGGCGGCACCGGCAGCGTCGCGTAGTGGTCGAGGCCGCCGCTGGCCCGCAGCTGGCCGAAGTACTGGGCGAGGAGGTTCAGCGCGACGAAGGCCACGACGAGCACCGCCGAACCCGCGACCACGGCCTGCGCCTCGCCGCCGCCGTCCACGACACCGCGCATCAGGATCATGATCCCGACCGACTGGAAGGTGGCCACGAACAGCAGCGGGATGCGCGCGACCCGCGCCCTGGAGAGCTGTGCACGGTAGACGGCCACCAGGGAGGGCCACAGCCGCGCCTTGGGGCCGAGCTCGGCCGCGCCGGTGGCGCCCTGCTTCTCGGCTGCCAGGGCGCCGCCCGGCAGGACATCGGCGGGTACGACACTCACGTCGCGCTGCTCCCCTTCGGTCGGGTCGTTCGAAGCGGTCGCCCTGACGGGTACGGATGCGGCGGCCGGTGTGCTCACCGTGCGCGCCGTTCGCGGACTCAAGCCCTCACCAGTCCCTGTCGCGCGGCACCGCCCAGCGCCAGGTAGACATCCTCCAGGCTGGGCGTGGCGAGGGTGAAGTCGTCCAGGGCGGCGAAGGCGGCGCCGCCGGTGACGGTGGCGACGACCGCACGGGCCTCCTCGGGGGCGAGCCGCAGTGTCCAGCGGCGGCCCGACTCGGTGGCGCGGTCGCGCAGGGCGGCGACCTCCGGGACGTGCAGGGGCGCCGTCTCGCGCCACACCAGGTCGACGCGGACCTCACCGGCGACCTTCTCCTTGAGCCCGGAGGGCGTGTCACAGGCGATCACGCGTCCCCGGTCGAGGACGGCGACCCGGTCCATCACGGTCTCGGCCTCGATGACGTTGTGGGTGACGAGGAGCACGGTGGCGCCGCTCTCGGCGCGCCGCCGGTCGACGGCCCCCCACACCGCGCGCCGGGCCACCGGGTCCATACCGGTGGTCGGCTCGTCCAGGACGAGCAGCGAGCGCGCCCCCACCAGCGCGGCGGCGAAGCAGGCCAGGCGGCGCTGTCCGCCGGAGAGCTTCTTGATCGGGCGGGCGGCGAGCGGGGTCAGGCCCAGCTCGTCGAGGACGGCGTCCCGCTCGGCGCGGGCCTGCCGCACCTCCAGGCCGCGCAGCCGTCCGGTGGTCTCGGCGGCGAGGGAGACCGTCAGCTCGTCCAGGGCGCTGGACTCCTGCCCGAGGTAGGCGAGGATCCGCGCGGCCCGCTCCGGGTGGCGCACGATGTCGTGCCCGAGGATCTCCACGCTGCCGCGGTCGGGGCGCATCAGCCCGGTGAGCTGGCGTACGAGGGTGGACTTGCCGGCGCCGTTCGGTCCGAGCAGTCCGAAGATCTCGCCGCGGCGGATCTCCAGGCTCACGTCGTCGGTGGCCCGCACCTCGGGGGTGGCGGGAACGCCGCGCCTGCCGCGTACCGGCGGATAGGTCTTGGTCAGTCCGCGCACCACGCACACGGCATCGTCACCGGGTCGAAGTGCCTGTGCCGCGCGCGTACTCACAAGGGACGAGAGTACGGGGTCCGCCCCTCCGCCCCGCCCTCGGGTCCGCCCATAAGTGTCGATTCAGCCGGGAAAGCCGAAGGGGCGCCGGGGGGAGCCGGAGGAAAGCCGAGGGGAAGCCGGAGGGAAGCCGGAGGAGCGCCGGAGAGTCTCACTCCACCGCGGGGGTGCGCTCGGTCGCCGTCCGGACGTCGATCTCCCGCCAGAATCCGGCCCGGATCGCGTACCGGTCGTGCTCGTCGATCTGGTCGTCCTTGTGGGCCAGCAGTCCGAAGCGGGCCGCGTACCGCAGCAGCTCGCCGTCGACGCGGTGCGGGATGCGGGGGTACATCCCGGAGAGCTTCTGCAGGTGGCCGTGGTCGCCGAGGCGCTCCAGCCAGCGGCGGGCGAAGACCTGCCCGACCTCGTACGGGTCGCCGCCGACCGTGGTGATGTCCTCCTCGCGGTCGGCCCAGCGCTGCTCGGCGGTGGTGAGCTGGGCCAGCGTCGGCAGCGAGACGGCCTCGGGCGGCTCGGCGCCGGACCGGTCGACCCAGCCCTTGTCCGAGGACCAGCGCAGGGTGGCGGTCGGCGGGTGCGGGGCCGGGTGGGCGGTGGCGGCGCCGGGGGCACGCAGCGCGGCGAGGTCCTTGGGGGTGGGGACGCCCTTGGCGGGCGGTACGCGCTCCTCGGTGCCGTTGCGCGCGGCGCTGGTCGTCGTGGGGTGCTCCGGCTCCTCCGCGGGCCGCCGCTCGGCGGCGGCGGACAGGGCGGACTCGGGCAGCGGCGCGGAGAGGATCGCGGCGATCTCGGGGCGGGGCACGGGCGGCGGCGCGCAGATCCCGCCGATCTCCTTGGCGCGTACGGCCTTGGTGATCCACGTACGGTCCAGGACGCGCCGTTCGTCGGCCTCGGCGACCAGGTCCTCGGACTGGTTGTAGTCGCCGTCGGCCGCCTGCACGGCCCACAGGTGGACGGCGACTCCGTGCTCCTTCGCGGCCATCATGCCGGGCAGCAGGTCGCCGTCGCCGGTCACCAGGACGACGTCGGAGCAGGCGCGGTTGCGGGCGAGCTCGGTCAGCTCGGCGTGCATGGCGGCGTCCACGCCCTTCTGCGCCCAGCGGCCGTCGCTGCGGGTGAGGGCACCGAGCCGGACGGTGACCCGGGGCATCACGCGCAACCGGCGGTGTTCGGGCTGCGGGACGCGGTCGGGGGCGCCGTCGAACCAGTAGATGCGCAGCAGGGGCTGCTGCGTGTCGGACTCGGCGCGATCACGGAGCCCCTGGATGAGGGCGGCGTGATCGACGGTGATGCGTGAGCGCGACGGCTCTCCGGCGAGGAGACTGGCGGCGGCCCCCAGCAGATACCCGGCGTCCACCAGGACGATGCAGCGGTCCACGCGATCCACCCTCTTTCCGGGAGGTTTGCTTCGGGCTTCCTTCGAGTCTGCCCGACCACGCGGAGGTTAACGGCCCGAACTCGATCTTCGGCGTGGCGTTTCCGCACAACCGGTTCGCCCTCGCACCCCGACGAGCCGCATCACGGACGGTAATTGCCCGATATGCGTTCTTGGTTGGCCTATGTGAATCTGATCCCGGACCTGGCCCCCAGATCCCCCTCAGGAGGTAGATCACCATGGCCAAGAACAAGAACAACCGTGATCGTAAGCAGCCCCAGACCGAGCGCGCCCAGCAGACGGCCGAGTCCCCCGTGCTGGACCGCGAGGAGCAGCACGGCCCGCAGCTGACGCCCGGCGACGTCGCCTCCCGCAAGCGGCAGAAGCGCTTCGGCCACAACTGACACCCGCAGGACGGGCCGTTGCGGCCCGCACACCCGAGGGGCGCACCCGGCGACGGGTACGCCCCTCGGGCGCTACGGGGACCTCGGACACCTCGAAGGCCCCGGCGGCTTCGGCCGCCTCGCGCGCTCAGCCCGCCAGACAGGACGGACCGAGCAGCACCTTCAGGTCGCCGAACAGGGCCGGATCGGGCTTCACCCGGTGCCGGTCCAGCCGCAGCACCGTCGTCTTCCTCGGCCCCTGGAGCCTGATCCGCACCTCGCTGTCGCCCCGGTGGTGCGTGAGGATCTCGCCGAGGCGGCTGACCATGGGCGGGGTGACCCGGGTGGCGGGGATGGTGAGGACCACGGGCGCGTTGGTACCCGCGTTGGACAGGTCGGGAACCATCAGCTCCATGGCGACCAGCCGGGGCACGTCCTCCCGCTTGTCCAGGCGTCCCTTGACGAACACCACGGCGTCCTCGACGAGTTGGGTGGACACCAGCTGGTACGTCGCCGGGAAGAACATGCACTCGATGGAGCCCGCGAGGTCCTCCACGGTGGCGATGGCCCAGGCGTTGCCCTGCTTGGTCATCTTGCGCTGGAGGCCGGAGATGATGCCGCCGATGGTGACGACCGCGCCGTCGCCGAAGTCACCGCCGGTGAGCTGGGAGATGCCCGCGTCGGCCTTGTCGGACAGCACGTGCTCCAGGCCGAAGAGCGGGTGGTCGGAGACGTAGAGACCGAGCATCTCCCGCTCCTGGGCGAGCAGGTAGGTCTTGTCCCACTCGTCCTCGCCGAAGACGACGTCGAGTCCGAAGCCGGGCTCGTCGTTCTGCTCCTCGCCCATGCCGCCGAAGAGGTCGAACTGGCCCTCGGCCTCCTTGCGCTTGACCGCGACCACGTTGTCGATCATCGGCTCGTACTGCGCGGTGAGGCCCTTGCGGGTGTGCCCCATCTCGTCGAAGGCGCCGGCCTTGATCAGCGACTCCGTCGTCCGCTTGTTGCAGACGACGGCCTCCACCTTGTCGAGGTAGTCGGAGAAGGAGGCGTACTTCCCCTTGGCCTTGCGGCACCTGATGATCGACTCGACGACGTTGGTGCCGACGTTGCGCACGGCGGAGAGGCCGAAGAGGATCACGTCGTCGCCCTGCGCGGCGAAGTTCGACATGGACTCGTTGACGTTGGGCGGGAGGACCTTGATGCCCATGCGCCGGCACTCGTTCAGGTAGACGGCCGACTTGTCCTTGTCGTCCTTGACCGAGGTGAGCAGACCGGCCATGTACTCGGCCGGGTGGTTCGCCTTCAGGTACGCCGTCCAGTACGAGACCAGCCCGTACGCGGCGGAGTGCGCCTTGTTGAAGGCGTAGCCGGCGAAGGGGACCAGCACGTCCCACAGGGCCTGGATGGCCTCGTCGCTGTAGCCCTTCTTGCGGGCGCCCTCCTGGAAGAGGACGAAGTTCTTCGCCAGTTCGTCGGGCTTCTTCTTGCCCATCACGCGGCGGAGGATGTCGGCCTCGCCGAGCGAGTAGCCCGCGATGATCTGGGCGGCCTTCTGCACCTGCTCCTGGTAGACGATCAGGCCGTGGGTGACCGCGAGGACCTCCTGGAGGGGTTCCTCCAGCTCCTTGTGGATCGGCGTGATCTCCTGCAGGCCGTTCTTGCGCAGCGCGTAGTTGGTGTGCGAGTCCATGCCCATGGGGCCGGGACGGTAGAGCGCGGAGACGGCGGAGATGTCCTCGAAGTTGTCGGGCTTCATCAGCCGCAGCAGCGAGCGCATCGGTCCGCCGTCGAACTGGAAGACGCCGAGCGTGTCGCCCCGCTGGAGCAGGTCGAAGGTCTTGGGGTCGTCCAGCGGCAGCGACAGCAGGTCGAGGTCGATGCCCTTGTTGGACTTCACCATCTTGACGGCGTCGTCCATGATCGTGAGGTTGCGCAGGCCCAGGAAGTCCATCTTCAGCAGGCCGAGCGACTCGCACTGCGGGTAGTCCCACTGCGTGATGGTCACGCCGTCGGTGTGCCGCACCCAGATGGGGGCGTGGTCGACGATGGGCTCGCTGGACATGATCACGCCGGCGGCGTGCACGCCCATCTGCCGCACCAGGCCCTCGACGCCCTTGGCGGTGTCGATGACCTTCTTCACGTCCGGCTCGTTCTCGTACATCCCCCGGATCTCGCCGGCCTCGCTGTAGCGGGGGTGCGTGGGGTCCGTGATGCCGTTGAGGTCGATGCCCTTGCCGAGGACGTCGGCGGGCATGGCCTTGGTGAGCCGGTCGCCCATGGCGTACGGGTAGCCCAGGACGCGCGCGGAGTCCTTGATGGCGTTCTTCGCCTTGATCTTGCCGTACGTGCCGATCATGGCGACCTTGTCGGCGCCGTACTTCTCCGTCACGTACCTGATCACCTCGACGCGCCTGCGCTCGTCGAAGTCGATGTCGACGTCGGGCATGGAGACGCGCTCGGGGTTGAGGAACCGCTCGAAGATCAGACCGTGCGGGATCGGGTCGAGGTCGGTGATGCCCATGGCGTACGCCACGATCGAACCGGCCGCGGAGCCTCGGCCGGGGCCGACCGCGATGCCCTGGTTCTTGGCCCACATGATGAAGTCGGCGACCACCAGGAAGTAGCCCGGGAACCCCATCTGGATGATGACGTCCATCTCGTACTCGGCCTGCTTCTGGCGGTCGTCGGGGACGCCGCCGGGGAAGCGGCGCTCCATGCCGCGGCGGACCTCCTCCTGGAACCAGGTGACCTCGGTGAAGCCCGCGGGGATGTCGAACTTCGGCATGAGGTCGCGCTTCTCGAACATGCCGTCGATGTCGATCATCTCGGCGATCAGGCGCGTGTTGGCGCAGCCCTCCTGCCAGGCGTCGGAGGAGTCGATGGCGTACATCTCGTCCGTCGACTTCAGGTAGTAGCCGGTGCCGTCGAAGCGGAAGCGGTCGGGGTCGGAGAGGTTCTTGCCGGTCTGGATGCACAGCAGGGCGTCGTGGGCGGTCGCCTCGTGCGCGTAGGTGTAGTGCGAGTCGTTCGTCACCAGGGGCGGGATGCCGAGCTTCTTGCCGATCCGCAGCAGGTCCTCGCGCACCCTGTGCTCGATGTCGATGCCGTGGTCCATCAGCTCCAGGAAGTACCGGTCCTTGCCGAAGATGTCCTGGTAGTCGGAGGCGGCCTGGACGGCCTCGTCGAAGTGACCGAGGCGCAGCCGCGTCTGCACCTCGCCGGAGGGGCAGCCGGTGGAGGCGACGATCCCCTCGGACCACTGGGAGATCGTCTCCTTGTCCATCCGGGGCCACTTCTGCAGCCAGCCCTCGGCGTACGCGTCGGAGGAGAGACGGAAGAGGTTGTGCAGGCCGGTGCTGTTCGTCGCCCACATGGTCTTGTGGGTGTAACCGCCCGAACCGGAGACGTCGTCCCGCTTCTGGTGCGGCTGGCCCCACTGGATCTTGCGCTTGTTGCGGCGGGACTCGGGGGCGACGTACGCCTCGATGCCGATGATCGGGGTGACTCCGGCCTTCTTCGCGGAGTGGAAGAAGTCGTACGCCCCGTGCAGGTTGCCGTGGTCGGACATGGCGATGTGCGTCATGCCCATTTCATTGCAGGCGTCGAACATGTCCTTCAGCCGTGCGGCACCGTCCAGCAGCGAGTACTGGGTGTGGACGTGCAGGTGCGTGAACGGCGGCTTGGACACGTTCGGCCTCCAAATCAGGGCTTGGGCGCGAAGCGCCTCGTTGAGGGGCGACGGGCCGGCGGCGGGCCGCGGCCGGTCCGCGGTCGGTCCGGGGGTCAGCGTCGAAGTCTATGCCTCGCCACTGACACTCCGAGGCGATCCGCGCGTACCTTCGGGGGCGGGCCCGCGTGTCGGGGCGGACCCCGGGCGCGGGCACTCCCGCACCCCTTCGAACGTTGGTCCGAGTGGAGACGCGCTCCACTCGTCACGCACCACCCGCACCAGGAGGCACCAGGCATGTCGGTCCCGCAGCTCAACGAGGAGCACCGCGGCGAGGAGATCCTCGCCGTCTTCGACACCGCCTTCGGCCAGCTGCTGGCCGCGGATCCGGCGGCGTTCCGCGTGAAGTTCCGGAAGATGGCTGCCTCGGCCTTCGCCTTCTACCGCGGCACGGCATGTCTCTTTTACCATGATCTGACCGTGGACCAGGAGTTCGGTTCACAGCAGGGCGGCCCGTACCTGGACGAGCGGACCTCCCGGGTGTGGATCCACGGCGACCTGCACGCGGAGAACTTCGGCACGTACATGGACTCGACCGGCCGGCTGATCTTCAACGTCAACGACTTCGACGAGGCCTACGTCGGACCCTTCACCTGGGACCTCAAGCGCTTCGCCGCCTCCGTCGCGCTGATCGGGTACGCGAAGGCGCTCAGCGACGAGCAGATCACCGAGCTGGTGCGGGTGTACGCGGACGCGTACCGGGAGCGGATCCGCGCCCTGGCCACCGGGGCCAAGAGCGACGAGGTGCCGCCGTTCACGCTGGACACCGCGGACGGGCCGCTGCTGGGCGCCCTGCGTGTCGCGCGGTCCCTGACCCGTTTCGGGCTGCTGGAGACGATGACCGAGATCCGGGACTTCGAGCGCCGTTTCGCCCCGGGCGGCGGCTCCATCGAGCTGGACGCGGCCACCCGTTACAAGGTGCTCGCGGCCTTCGACGGATACCTGGAGACGCTCCCGGAGTCGTCCCTGACCCGCCCGGACTCCTACCGCGTGAAGGACGTCGTCGGCCGCCGCGGCATCGGCATCGGATCCGCCGGCCTGCCCTCGTACAACATCCTCCTGGAGGGCAACAGCGACGCCCTGGAGAACGACGTCGTGATCTACATCAAGCAGGCCCAGACCCCGGCGGTCTCCCGGCACATCACCGACCAGGCCATCCGGGACTACTTCCAGCACGAGGGCCACCGCACGGTGATCTCCCAGCGCGCCCTCCAGGCGCACGCCGACCCGTGGCTGGGCTGGACCGAGCTGGACGGCTCGGGTCAGCTGGTCGCCGAGGTCTCGCCGTACGCCGTCGACCTGGACTGGGGCGACATCGACGACCCGGAGGAGATCGCCGAGGTCGTCGCCGACCTGGGCCGGGCCACGGCGGCCATGCACGCGGCGGCGGACGACCAGTCCGGCGAGTCCCTGGTGCCCTTCTCCACCGAGCGGGCCATCGACGCGGCGATCGCCGCCGACGAGGAGGGCTTCGCCCCCCTGCTGGTCGACTTCGCCCACCGGTACGGCGCACGCGCGCGTGCCGACCACCAGACCTTCGTCGACCTCTTCCGCAACGGCCGGATCCCGGGTCTGTAACCGTCGGCTCTCGCACAGGAACCCTTTAGGGGTCCCTTACCGGGCCCCATGACACACTCTCCAATCGCTATGGACATATCCGGAACCCCGCTCAGAGCCGTGCGCGCGGCGCTGTTCACGGCACTCGTCGTGACGCTCAGCACCGCGTCGCACGTACTGCTGTCCGGGGTCCCGCTGCCGCTGCCCACCGTGGCCGGGGTCGCCGCCGCCGTCTTCCTGATCGCGTACGCCCTGGCCGGGCGGCGCGAGCGCGGCTTCGGGCGGATCGCCGCCCTGCTGATCCCGCTGGAGCTGGCCGCCGACACGGTCTTCACCACCGGCCAGCACGTCTGCTACGGACGGACGGGCGGCCCGGTCACGGGCCCGCTGCGCTCCGTCGGCTTCGACGTGCTGTGCGGCGGCGGGACCGGCGTCCACGCCGGCGTCGCGGCCCCGCTGACCCGGGTCACGGGCGCCGAGACCGACCGGCTGGCGACCGTGCTCGCCGACTCCGACCCCGCGACCGCCTGGCTGCTGCTCGGCGCGCACGTCGGCGTCGGCCTGCTGGCGGCGGCCTGGCTGCGGCGCGGCGAGCGCGCGCTGGCCCAGCTGCTGAGCGCGGTGGCCGCGACCACCTTCCGGCCGCTGCTGCTCGCCGTCGCGGCCGTGAGCGTACGCCGGGCCCCGGCGGTGCGCTGCCCGGCGGCCCCGGCCCGCCGCACCACCGGCGCCCGCGAGCGGATCCTCACGCACTCCCTGGGACGGCGCGGACCACCGTGCTCGGCCGCCTTCGTGTGACGTGTCACCGAGCACCCAGCAGTCCCCCGTACGCATTCCGCACACACCCGTGTGCGCGTCCCCGGAGAGATCACCACCATGAGCAAGCGGAACACCCAGGCGGCCAAGACGGCGGCGCGTGAGCGCCTGCGCGAGGAGCGCGAGCGTCAGGCCAGGCGTGACAAGACCAAGCGGCAGGTCGTCGTGGCCTGCTCCATCGTCGGCGTGCTGGCGATAGCCGGCGGCATCGGCTACGCCGTCATGCAGATGAACGAGCCCTCGGGCTGGGACAAGGCCGCCGACGCCAAGGTGGTGGCCCCGGCCAACACCTCCGGCAAGAACGGCACCACGGTCCTCGTCGGCGACTCCAAGTCCGACCACGTCGTCCACCTCTACGAGGACCCGCGCTGCCCGGGCTGCGCCTCCTTCGAGCAGGGCGTCGGCGAGTCCGTCAACAAGGGCATGGAGGACGGCACCTACAAGCTGTCCTTCACGATCGGCACCTTCCTCGACGGGAACCTCGGCGGTGAGGGCTCGAAGAACGCGCTGAGCGCGCTCGGTGCCGCGCTGAACGTCAGCCCCGAGGCGTTCATCGACTACAAGACGGCGCTCTACTCCTCCGAGCACCACCCCTCGGAGTCGACCGACGAGTTCGCCAAGGACGACTACCTGATCAAGGTGGCGGACACGGTCGAGGCCCTGAAGAACAACAAGAAGTTCCAGGACGCCGTGGAGAAGGGCACCTACGACGCCTGGGCGATGAAGATGAGCGACGCCTTCCAGAAGGCCGAGGACGTCCAGTCGACCCCGACCGTCAAGATCAACGACAAGGTGATCGAGACCCCGGGCACGGACGCCGACTGGCAGAAGGCTCTCAAGGACGCCGGCGTCACCAAGTGAACCTGGCGTGAACGGGCGGGCGAACTTCCCGAGTTCGCCCGCCCGCTCGCATACCGATCAGTAACCTGATCGGTCGTGACCAGTCGACACAGACCATCCGAGAACACCGTTCCGTCGGCCGCCGACGGTGCGGACACCCTGATCCCGAGCCGCCGTACGGTCGTCAAGGCCGCGGCGGCCGGCGCCGTCCTGGCCGCCCCGCTCGCCGCGGCGCTGCCCGCCGGTGCCGCCGGCGTCGCCCCCGCCTTCCTGCACGGCGTCGCCTCCGGCGATCCTCCCCCACTGCCTCAACGGCGTGGGGGGACCCCCACCCCGACGGCGTCCTGCTGTGGACCCGGGTGACCCCGACGCCCGAGTCCATACCGGGTTCCGGGGCCGGCCCGGACACCGAGGTGAGCTGGGTCGTCGCCACGGACAAGGCGTTCACGAACATCGTCGCCAAGGGGTCCACCACGGCGACGGCCGCCTCCGACCACACCGTCAAGGCCGACGTCCGGGGCCTGTCACCCGCCACGGACTACTGGTTCCGCTTCTCCGCCGGCCCCACCGACTCCCCCGCCGCCCGCACCCGCACCGCCCCCGCGGCCGACGCGGCGGTGACGGGCCTGCGCTTCGGCGTGGTCTCCTGCTCCAACTGGGAGGCCGGCCACTTCTCGTCGTACCGGCATCTCGCGGCCCGCGGCGACCTGGACGCCTGGCTGCACCTGGGCGACTACATCTACGAGTACGGCGCCGGCGAGTACGGCACCCGCGACACCGTCGTACGGCCGCACGCGCCCGCCCACGAGATCCTCACCCTCGCGGACTACCGCCTCCGGCACGGCCGGTACAAGACCGACCCCGACCTCCAGGCGTTGCACGCCGCGGCGCCCGTCGTGGCGATCTGGGACGACCACGAGATCGCCAACGACGCCTGGTCGGGCGGTGCCGGGAACCACACCGAGGGCGCCGAGGGCACCTGGCCGGCGCGTCAGGCCGCCGCCAAGCGGGCCTACTTCGAGTGGATGCCGGTGCGCCCCGCGATCGCCGGCACCACCTACCGCAGGCTGCGCTTCGGCAAGCTGGCCGACCTGTCGCTGCTGGACCTGCGCTCCTTCCGCTCGCAGCAGGTGGCGCTCGGCGACGGCGAGGTCGACGACCCGGAGCGGACCCTCACCGGCCGCGCCCAGCTCGACTGGCTCAAGTCCAATCTCGCCTCCTCGGACACCAGGTGGCGGCTGGTCGGCAACTCGGTGATGATCTCGCCGTTCGCCATCGGCTCGATCCCCGCCGAGCTGCTGAAGCCGCTCGCCGAACTGCTCGGGCTGCCCAAGGAGGGCCTCGCCCTCAACACCGACCAGTGGGACGGGTACACCGACGACCGCCGCGAACTGCTGGCGCACCTGCGCGCGAACGCCGTCCGCAACACGGTCTTCCTGACCGGCGACATCCACATGGCCTGGGCCAACGACGTGCCGCACAACGCCGCCACGTACCCGCTGTCCGCCTCGGCCGCCACGGAGTTCGTCGTCACCTCGGTGACCTCCGACAACCTCGACGACATCCTCAAGGTCCCCGAGGGGACGGTCTCGGCGATCGCCGCACCGGTCATCCGGGCCGCGAACCGGCACGTCCACTGGGTCGACACCGACCGGCACGGCTACGGCGTGCTGGACATCACCGCGGACCGGACGCAGATGGACTACTACGTCGTCTCCGACCGCACCGAGCCGGACGCCACGTCGAAGTGGGCGCGTTCGTACCGCACCCGCAGCGGTACGCAGCGGGTGGAGCGGGTCTACTCGCCGGTCTGATTCCCGGTCCGGCCCCCGTCGCCGGCGGTCTCGTCCTGCGCCCGGAGCGAGTCGAGGAAGCCGAGCGCCACCCGCCAGGTGGCCTCGGCCGCCTCCTCGTCGTAGTCCGGCAGGCCGGGGTCGGTGTAGAGGTGGCCGGCCCCGGCGTATCGGTACACCTCGACGTCGGCGCCGGTCCGGCCCATCTGGAGATACCAGGCGCTCAGCCAGTCGTCCGTCTCGAAGGCGTCCGGCTCCGCCACGTGCAGCTGGACCGGCAGGTCGTCGACCGAGGCGTTGGCCGCGATGTCCGAGGTGCCGTGCAGAAGCAGCAGGCCGCGGGAGCGGTGGTCACCGAGGGCGAGGGTCTGGGCGACGGAGGCGCCGAGCGAGAACCCGGCGTACACCAGCCCGCGTTCGGAATACGGGGCGGCGGCCAGCACGGCCCGCTTCAGCAGCTCCTCCTTGCCGATCTCCTCCTGGTGGGCCATGCCCTCCTCGACCGTGTCGAACGTCCGGCCCTCGAAGAGGTCCGGTGTCCACACCTGGTGCCCGGCTTCGCGCAGCCGGTCGGCGGCCTGCCGCACCGCGGGCCTGGGGCCGAGGGTCGAGTGAAAGAGCACGATGTTCATGAGCCCATGGTGCCAGCCGGGTGTGACAACGCGGTGCGCGGCGATACCCGGGACGGGACGGAAGTCACAGGTTCGCGGCACGGCGGGTCCGGTTACGTTCGAGGGATGGAGACCATACTCCGGCCCCTGATCGTGGTCGGCGGTTCCGTCCTGCTGACCCTGGTCATCGGATGGGCCACCGACCTGCTGTTGCGCAAGGCCGACGGACGGCACCCCGAGACGCCCCTGTGGGGGCTGCTGCGCCGTGCCCGCATCCCCTACCAGCTCCTCCTCTGCTCGGCACTGCTGAGGGGGTCGTACGTCGAGGCACAGGTGTTCCCCGACCACCGGGAGGGGGTCGGCCGGACGCTGACGCTGGTGCTGATCGGCTCGGCGGCCTGGCTGGTGATCCGGATCGCCGCGGCGGTCGTCGAGACGTCGTACTCCCGCTACGCGCACGCCCACGCCCAGCGCAACCCTGCCCGGGTCCGGCGGGTGCGTACGCAGGTGTCGCTGATCATGCGGGTGGTCTCGGCGGTCGTCGGCGTGGTCGCCGTGTCGTCGATGCTGCTGACGTTCCCCGCGATGCAGGCGGCGGGCGCCTCGCTGCTGGCCTCGGCCGGCATCCTCGGCATCGTCGCCGGTGTGGCCGCCCAGTCCACGCTGGGCAACATGTTCGCCGGTTTCCAGATCGCCTTCGGCGACATGGTGCGCATGGGCGACACGGTCGTGGTGGACGGGGAGTGGGGCACCGTCGAGGAGATCACCCTCACGTTTCTGACCGTGCGTACCTGGGACGAGCGCCGGATCACCATGCCGGTGTCGTACTTCACGTCGAAGCCGTTCGAGAACTGGTCGCGCGGCACCCCGCAGATGACCGGGACCGTCTACTGGCACCTCGACCACTCGGCGCCGCTGGATGCGATGCGCGAGCGGCTGCGCGACATCCTGCGGGAGTGCCCGGCCTGGGACGGCCGCGACTACAACCTGACCGTCACCGACACCACCCCGAACACCATGCAGGTGCGGGCCCTGGTGACGGCGAAGGACGCGGACGACATCTGGACGGTACGGGTCACGGTCCGCGAGGGGATGATCCGCTGGCTCGCCGAAGAGCACCCGCACGCACTGCCGCGGATCAACACGGCGGACGCGGTCACGCGTCCGCCCCTCGACGGCCTGCACCGCCCCCGCCGCTCCCCCGACAGCAGTCCCCGCCGCTTCCCGGAACAGCCGGCCAAGAGCCTGTGAGCCCGCTGAGGCGGGGCCCCGGCATGTACGGCGGGGGCCCGCCTCAGCGCAGGCTGCGGACGTCGAGCTGACGCAGTACGCGGTCCACGATCTCCGGGTCGGCTCCGGCCTCGCTGCGCGCGGCCAGCACCTCGTGCCGGGCGGCGCTCATCATCTCGCCCTGGATACGGCGGATCCGCTTGGCCCGCCTGGCCCGCTGCTCCTGTGCCTCGCGCCGCTCCTCGTCGGCGACGTCGGGGCTGATCCGCATCCCGATGTCGAAGGCCCGCCGCAGCAGCTGCTCGGACAGTTCCTCCGGCAGCTCCTCGACCGACTCGATCTCCCTGAGCCGCTGCTTCGCGGCCCTGGCCGCCCGTACGGCCAGTTCCTTCTCGTACTCCTTCTCCCGCTCGGTGTCCGCCCGCACCCCGAGCCGGCCCACCAGCCACGGCAGCGTCAGCCCCTGCAACAGCAGGGTGACCATGATCACGCCGAACGCGACGAAGATGATCTCCTCGCGGTGGGGGAAGGCGGACCCGTCGTCCGTCTCCAGCGGGATCGCGAGCGCCAGCGCGACCGAGGCGACGCCCCGCATCCCCGACCACCACATGACCACGGTCTCCCGCAGGGACATGGGGATGTCCTCGTCGCGGTCGCGCCTGGCGTGCAGCCGCTTCGTCAGCCAGGTGGCCGGCAGCAGCCACACCAGCCGCACCACGATCACCACACCGGCGATCGCCGCGGCCCAGCCGAGCAACTCGGTCCAGTGACCGGAGGCCGTGCGAATCGCGTTGTGCAGCTCCAGACCGACCAGCCCGAACGCGACGCCGGTGACGAGCGTGTCGACGACGTCCCACACGGTGTGCCCGGCGAGCCGGATCATCACGTCGTCGGCGTCGAAGGCGTACTCGGCGAGGAACATCGCGGTGGTGAGCACCGCGAGCACCCCGGAGCCGTGCAGTTCCTCGGCCAGGACGTAGGCCGCGTACGGAACCAGCAGGGTCAGGCCGATCTGCAGGGTGGCGTCTCCCAGCAGGCTCAGCAGCCTGTTGGTGGCCCAGCCCAGGGCGAGGCCGACCGCGACGGCGACGACGGCGGACAGCACCAGGTCGAGCCCGGCCCGCCACGGCGAGAAGGTGCCGCCGACGGCCGCGGCGATGGCCACGTGGTACAGGACGATGGCCGTGACGTCGTTGAACAGCCCCTCGCCCTCCAGGATGGAGACCAGGCGGCGCGGCAGTCCCAGTTGCCCGGCGACGGCGGTCGCCGCGACGGGGTCGGGCGGCGCCACCAGCGCGCCCAGCGCGAAGGCGGCGGCGATCGGCAGCCCCGGCACGACCGCGCTCGCCACCGCGGCCACGCAGGTCATGGTGACGAAGACCAGCGCGACCGCCAGCAGGAAGATCGGGCGTTTGTTGGCCGCGAACTGCCGCCAGGACGTGCGCCGCACGGCCGCGTACAGCAGCGGCGGCAGCAGCGCGGGCAGGATGAGCTCGGGCGGGATGTCGACGTCGGGCACGAACTCGAGCAGCGCCAGGACGATCCCGAGGACCGTCATCAGCACCGGCGCCGGCAGCCCGAGCCGGGCACCGGCCGGGACGCTCAGCAGGGCCCCGAGCAGCAGCATGAACAACAGGGCCAGCTGATCCACGGTCAGCGCTCCGGTGGGGTCTAGGGGCTGTCGTGACGGCGGACCTCAAGCCTGCCACGCCACCGGCCCCACCAGCCCGTTCGGCGCCCCGGTTACAGGGCGCGCCGCATCGCGCGGTGGGGGATCCCGGCGTCGGGGAACTCGGGCCCGTACACCTCGTACCCCAGCCGCTCGTAGAAACCCAGGGCGTGGGTCTGCGCGTGCAGGTCCACCGCGGTGAGTCCCCGCGCGCGTGCCGCGTCCTCGACGGCCCGCACCAGGGCGGCCCCGACGCCCAGCCCTCGGGCGTGCGCGGTCACCGCGAGCCGGCCCAGGGAGCCGACGGCCGGGTCTCCGTCGCCGTTCTTCGCCGCGGCGGCCGCGCCGTGCAGCAGCCGGCCGGTGCCCAGCGGTACGCCGTCCTCCCGGATCGCCAGGACGTGCACGGCGTCGGCGTCGTGGGCGTCGTACTCGATGTCCTCGGGGACCTTCTGCTCGCCGACGAAGACCTCCTTGCGCACGGCGAAGCACGCCTCCCGGTCGTCGAGGTCCTCGGCGAGCCGCACCTCGTACGAGGGCGTCCGGGCCGGGGCGCTCATCCGTAAGTCTCCTCGCGGACCAGGTCCAGGGCCTGCTGGAGGTCCTCGGGGTAGTCGCTGGCGTACTCGACCCACTGGCCGTCGCCGGGGTGCTCGAAACCGAGCCGTACGGCGTGCAGCCACTGGCGGGTCAGGCGCAGCCGCTTGGCGAGCGTGGGGTCGGCGCCGTAGGTCAGGTCGCCGACGCAGGGGTGCCGGTGGGCGGCCATGTGGACGCGGATCTGGTGGGTGCGGCCAGTCTCCAGCTTCACGTCGAGCAGGGAGGCGGCGCGGAAGGCCTCGATGAGGTCGTAGTGCGTGACGGAGGGCTTGCCCTCGGCGGTGACGGCCCACTTGTAGTCGTGCTGGGGGTGGCGGCCGATGGGGGCGTCGATGGTGCCGCTGGTCGGGTCGGGGTGGCCCTGCACGAGCGCGTGGTAGCGCTTGTCGACCGTGCGCTCCTTGAACTGGCGCTTGAGCGAGGTGTACGCGCGCTCCGACTTGGCCACCGCCATCAGGCCGGAGGTGCCGACGTCGAGGCGGTGCACGATGCCCTGCCGCTCGGCGGCACCGGACGTGGAGACGCGGTACCCGGCGGCGGCCAGTCCGCCGATGACGGTCGGGCCGCTCCAGCCCGGGGACGGATGGGCGGCGACGCCGACCGGCTTGACAATCACGATCACGTCGTCGTCGTCGTGCACGATCTCCATGCCCTCGACGGGCTCGGCGATCACCTGCACGGGCGCGGGCGCCTGCGGCATCTCCACCTCGAGCCAGGCGCCGCCGTGGACGCGCTCGGACTTGCCGACCACCGATCCGTCGACCTGGACCTTGCCCGCCGCGGCGAGCTCCGCGGCCTTGGTACGGGAGAAGCCGAACATGCGGGAGATGGCGGCGTCGACACGCTCGCCCTCCAGGCCGTCGGGCACGGGCAGGGTACGGATCTCGGGAATCGTGCTCACCCGTCGAGTATGCCGGACGGACCGGACACTCCCGAACACGCGCTCAGTCCTCGCGGCCGGTCAGTGCTCGCGGACGGTCAGGACGCGTCGACGGTCAGTCCTTGTGGACGGTCCCGTCCGGGTCCAGGCCCCGGAAGGAGAGGATCACGATCAGGATGCCGCCGCAGACGATCGCCGAGTCGGCGAGGTTGAAGACGGCGAAGTGCTTGGGCGCGATGAAGTCCACGACCGCGCCCTGGAAGACGCCGGGCGCGCGGAAGATCCGGTCGGTGAGGTTGCCGAGGGCGCCGCCGAGCAGCATGCCGAGCGCGATCGCCCACGGCAGGCTGTAGAGCTTGCGCGCGAGGCGGGCGATCACGACGATCACGGACGCCGCGATCACCGTGAAGATCACGGTGAAGGCCTCACCGATGCCGAAGGCCGCGCCCGCGTTGCGGATCGCCACGAACCGCAGCCAGTCCCCGACGATCTCGATGGGCTCCTGGTGCTCCAGCTCGGCGACCACGATCATCTTGCTGACCAGGTCGAGGAGGTACGCGAACGCGGCCACCGCGAACAGCACGGCGATCCGCCGCTTGCCCCGGGGGCGCTCCGGGGGCTGCTCCTGCTCGGCGTCGGGCCGCTCCTGTCCGTCCCCGGCCGCGTCCGGGGTGTCCGGCGTACCGATGATGCGCTCCGCCTCTGCCACGTGAGTCCCTCAACCTAGGTACCTGACTGAGGACGAGGGTACGGCACGTCCCGCGTCCCGTACGTGCTCAGGACGCGTACGGGGGGCGGACGGCGGCGGACAGCGGCCTGCCTCGGCGGATCAGTACCGGCGCTCCTGCTTCTGCTTGCACTCGACGCACAGGGTGGCCCTCGGGAAGGCCTGCATGCGCGCCTTGCCGATGGGGTTGCCGCAGTTCTCGCACAGGCCGTAGGTGCCCGTGTCCAGGCGTTCCAGGGCGCGCTCGGTCTGGGTGAGCACCTCGCGCGCGGTGGCGGCCAGCGCCAGTTCGTGCTCGCGCGTGATGTTCTTGCTGCCGGTGTCGGCCTCGTCGTCGCCCGCGCCGTCCCCGGAGTCCCGCATCATGCCCTGCAGCGACCGCTCGGAGGCGTCGATCTCGGAGCGCAGCCGGTCGGACTCGGACTGCAGCTCCCCGCGCGCCTCGTCGACCTCCTGCGGGGTCCAGGGTTCCTCTCCGGGGCGTACCGCGAGGTCACCGGGGTCCGCGGCGCCGCGGGCCTTGGGAACGGCGGACTTGGCCGCCGTGGCCGTGCCAGGAGTCTTCTTCGCAACCACCGTCGTGGCTCCCGTCTGCTCCGCGGCCTCGGCCGCGCCCGCCTTCTTGGCCGTGCTCTTCTTCGCCGTGCTCTTCTTGGCCGCGGTCTTCCTCGCCGGGCCCTTCTGCTTCGCCGCGGTCTTCTCTGCCGCGTCCTCCGCCGTCGTTCCTGCCGTACCCTCAGCCGCGTTGTCTGCCGCTTCCTCTGCCGTGTCCCTCTCCGCAGTGCTCTCCTCCGCGGCGGCCTGCTTCGCCGGGGCCTTCCTCGCCGCGGACTTCTTCGCAGTCGTCTCCGACTGCTGTACGGCGGTCTTCTTCCCCACCATGGCCGCGGCCCCTTCACATCTTGCGATCTTGCGCGCGAATCGTGCTGGGACGATAAATCGACTCGGGTCCCGCGGCAACGGGGCACGCCGCCCGAATCGCCCGCCCACCGTGCGCCGCGCGGCGAGCATGCATGCGTTGTGCCCAGCTCCCCGCCCGGTAATCCGCCGGGATTCCTCCCTCCCGGGCCGCCCCGGGGCCGTACGCCCGCGACGGCATTCGGGTCACGCCCAGCCGTACGAAGGCCACGGAGCACCCCCGCTCGCCGCGGTGCCGAAAACCGGTCGGCCGCTGTCCGCGCGGCGCCGTACACTGGGCGCAGCGAAAGGCGTGGATGGGGACGAGTAGCGGCGTGAGCGGCCCAGAGCGACCCGGGGACGGTGTGAGCCCGGGGGCGAGCGCGACGTGAAGATCACCCCGGAGCCGCCGGAGGAAAGCCGTGACAAGACGGTCACGGCGAGTAGAACCGGCTCGCGACCCCAATGAGGGGGCTCACCGGCGCACACGAAGCACCGGAGAGCCAAGGAGGGTGGTACCGCGGGAGCACAACTCTCGTCCCTCCGACGGAAGGCAGCACGTCCGCCGGAGGAAGCTCGTTGAATACGCAGCCGCAGTACCGCCAGGTGCCCGCCCAGGTCGACCTGCCCGCGCTCGAACACGCGGTGCTCGACTTCTGGCGTGAGCAGAAGATCTTCGCCAAGAGCCTGGAGCAGTCCGAGGGCCGCCCCGAGTGGGTGTTCTACGAGGGCCCGCCCACCGCCAACGGCATGCCGGGCGCCCATCACATCGAGGCCCGCGTCTTCAAGGACGTCTTTCCCCGCTTCCGCACCATGCGCGGGTACCACGTGGGCCGCAAGGCCGGCTGGGACTGCCACGGTCTGCCGGTCGAGCTGGCGGTGGAGAAGGAGCTCGGCTTCTCCGGCAAGCAGGACATCGAGGCGTACGGCATCGCCGAGTTCAACGCCAAGTGCCGCGAGTCGGTGACCCGCCACACCGACGCCTTCGAAGAGCTCACCACCCGCATGGGCTACTGGGCCGACCTCCAGGACCCGTACCGCACGATGGACCCGGAGTACATCGAGTCCGTCTGGTGGTCGCTGAAGGAGATCTTCGGCAAGGGCCTGCTGGTCCAGGACCACCGCGTCGCCCCGTGGTGCCCCCGCTGCGGCACCGGCCTGTCCGACCACGAGCTGGCGCAGGGCTACGAGACGGTCGTCGACCCGTCCGTCTACGTCCGCCTCCCGCTGACCTCCGGCCCGCTGGCCGGCGAGGCCGCGCTGCTGATCTGGACGACCACGCCCTGGACCCTGGTCTCCAACACCGCGGTCGCCGCGCACCCCGAGGTCACCTACGTCGTCGCGACGAACGGCGAGGAGAAGCTCGTCGTCGCCGAGCCGCTGGTCGGCAAGGCCCTCGGCGAGGGCTGGGAGACCACCGGCCGGTCCTTCACCGGCGCCGAGATGGAGCGCTGGAGGTACCAGCGGCCGTTCGAGCTGGTGGAGTTCCCGAGCGCCGGCGAGGGAACCGACGGGCACAGCCCCGAGCCCGCCCACTACGTGGTGAACGCCGACTACGTCACCACCGAGGACGGCACGGGCCTGGTCCACCAGTCCCCCGCCTTCGGTGAGGACGACCTCAAGGTCTGCCGCTCCTACGGCCTGCCGGTGGTCAACCCGGTCCGCCCGGACGGCACCTTCGAGGAGGACGTCCCGCTGGTCGGCGGCGTCTTCTTCAAGAAGGCCGACGAGAAGCTGACGGAGGACCTGGACACCCGGGGCCTGCTCTTCAGGCACATCCCGTACGAGCACAGCTACCCGCACTGCTGGCGCTGCCACACCGCGCTGCTGTACTACGCGCAGCCGTCCTGGTACATCCGCACCACCGCCGTCAAGGACCGTCTCCTCGAGGAGAACGAGAAGACCAACTGGTTCCCGGACTCGGTCAAGCACGGCCGGTACGGCGACTGGCTGGACAACAACATCGACTGGGCGCTCTCCCGCAACCGCTACTGGGGCACCCCGCTGCCCATCTGGCGCTGCGAGGACGACCATCTCACGGTCGCGGGCTCCCGGGCCGAACTGACCGAGCTGACCGGCACCGACCAGTCCGCCCTGGACCCGCACCGCCCGTACATCGACGAGGTCACCTTCGCCTGCCCGCAGGACGGGTGCGGCAAGACGGCCACGCGCGTGCCGGAGGTCATCGACGCCTGGTACGACTCGGGTTCGATGCCGTTCGCGCAGTGGGGCTACCCGCACAAGAACAGGGAACTGTTCGAGTCCCGCTACCCGGCGCAGTTCATCTCCGAGGCCATCGACCAGACCCGCGGCTGGTTCTACACGCTGATGGCGGTCGGCACCCTGGTCTTCGACAAGTCGAGTTACGAGAACGTCGTCTGCCTCGGCCACATCCTGGCCGAGGACGGCCGCAAGATGTCCAAGCACCTGGGCAACACCCTGGACCCGGTCCCGCTGATGGACCGGCACGGCGCGGACGCGGTCCGCTGGTTCATGGCGGCCGGCGGCTCCCCGTGGGCGGCCCGCCGCGTCGGCCACGGCACCATCCAGGAGGTCGTCCGCAAGACGCTCCTCACCTACTGGAACACGGTCGCCTTCCAGGCCCTGTACGCCCGCACCACGGGCTGGTCGCCGAGCGAGGCCGATCCGGCCCCCGCCGACCGCCCGGTCCTGGACCGCTGGCTGCTCTCCGAACTGCACGCGCTGACCGACCAGGTCACGCAGGCACTGGACGCCTACGACACCCAGCGCGCCGGCAAGCTGCTGTCCGCGTTCGTCGACGACCTGTCGAACTGGTACGTACGCCGCTCCCGTCGCCGCTTCTGGCAGGGCGACAAGGCGGCGCTGCGCACGCTGCACGAGGTCGTCGAGACGGTCACCAGGCTCATGGCCCCGCTGACCCCGTTCATCACCGAGCGGGTCTGGCAGGACCTGGTCGTCCCGGTCACCCCGGGCGCCCCCGAGTCCGTGCACCTGTCCACCTGGCCGGAGGCGGACCTGCCGGCGATCGACCCGGAGCTGTCGAAGCAGATGGTCCTGGTCCGCCGCCTGGTCGAACTGGGCCGCGCCACGCGCGCGGAGTCGGGCGTCAAGACCCGGCAGCCGCTGAGGCGCGCGCTGATCGCGGTGGCGGGCTTCGAGACGCTCTCCCCCGAGCTGCACTCGCAGATCACGGAGGAGCTGAACGTCGAGTCCCTCGCGTCACTGAGCGAGGTCGGCGGCTCCCTCGTCGACACGACGGCGAAGGCCAACTTCCGCGCGCTGGGCAAGCGGTTCGGCAAGCGCGTCCAGGACGTCGCCAAGGCCGTCGCGGACGCGGACGCGGCGGCGCTCTCCCTCGCCCTGCGCGAGGGCACGGCGTCGGTGGAGGTCGACGGTGAGACGGTCACCCTCGCTCCCGACGAGGTGATCATCACGGAGACGCCGCGCGAGGGCTGGTCGGTCGCCTCCGACTCGGGCGCCACCGTCGCCCTGGACCTGGAGATCACCGAGGAGCTCCGCCTGGCGGGCCTCGCCCGGGACGCGATCCGCCTGATCCAGGAGGCCCGCAAGAACAGCGGGCTCGACGTGGCCGACCGGATCGCGCTGCGGTGGACGGCCACGGACCCGGCGACGATCGCCGCCCTGACCGGCCACTCCGGCCTGATCTCCGACGAGGTCCTCGCGACGGACTTCGCCCAGGGCGAGGCGGACGACGCGTACGGCGCCCCGTTCACGGACGAGGGGCTGTCCCTGACGTTCCGTCTGCGCAAGCGATAACCGGCCGCGAAAGGCCCGGTCCCCGCGGGGGGCCGGGCCTTTCGTCATACCGGCACGGCCCGCGCCCGCCCGGACCGGCACACCGGCCCCGCGCGCGACAAAAGGGCGGGCCCCGGGTCAGAAACCCGGGGCCCGCCCTGAACGCTGCCGGCTGCTACGCCGTACTACTGTTCGTCAACCCGTCAGTTGTCGTCCTCGTCGATCAGGAACCCACGCATCGGCGAAGGCGCCTGCCCCATCGGCGACGG
Organism: Streptomyces sp. NPDC017225; assembly: GCF_044331465.1. Classification (NCBI taxonomy): domain Bacteria; kingdom Bacillati; phylum Actinomycetota; class Actinomycetes; order Kitasatosporales; family Streptomycetaceae; genus Streptomyces; species Streptomyces sp. NPDC017225. The sequence continues at coordinate 177,929 of NZ_JBIRNE010000003.1, forward strand.
CCCCTGCGGCCGTACCGGAGCCATCGGCTGGGTCATCGCGGGCGACATCTGCTGCTGACCGCCGTAGGACGGACCGTTCTGGCTCGGCCCGTTGCCCATCGACTGGTTGCCGCCGCCGTACGACGGGGCACTCGCGCCGGCCGGTGCCATGGAAGGCGCCGGGGACGGCGGCAGAGAGGCCGTCGCGGGCGTACGCGGCGGGGCGAGCGAGTCGTCCGCCTGGGTCTCCAGCTGACGCAGCTGCGACTCCAGATACGACTTCAGCCGCGTCCGGTACTCGCGCTCGAAGCCGCGCAGGTCCTCGACCTTGCGCTCCAGCGTGGCGCGGGCGGACTCCAGGGAGCCCATCGCGACGCGGTGCTTCTCCTGCGCGTCCCGCTCCAGGGCGTCCGCCTTGGCACGGGCGTCCCGCTCAAGACCCTCGGCACGCGAACGCGCCTCGCCGACGATCTTGTTGGCCTCGGACCGGGCCTCGGCGATCGCCTGGTCGGCGGTCTGCTGGGCCAGCGAGAGGACACGCGCGGCGCTGTCGCCGCCGGGGCCGCCCTGACCGGGCATGCCGGGGCCACCAGGACCGCCGTGACCCTGCGGGCCGCCCATGGGGCCACCCATCGGACCGGGACCCATCTGGCCCTGCATCGGGCCGGGGCCGCCCTGGCCCATCGGCCCCGGACCCTGGCCCATCGGGCCGGGACCCTGCGGGCCGCCCTGTCCGCCGGGGCCGGCGGGCAGCTGCGGGGCGCCGCTCGGCAGCTGGGGCGGACCACCCATGGGGCCACCCATCTGCTGCTGCGGCGGGCCCGATATGCCGGCGGGCACCGGAGCGCCGGGACCTCGCATGCCCTGCTGCGGCATACCCCCCTGCTGAGGGTGCTGCTGCTGGTGCTGCTGTTGCTGGTGCTGCTGCTGTTGTTGCTGCTGGTCCTGCGGCGGTTCCGGGGGCTTGCGCATGTTCTGCTGGTTCTGCGCAGCCGCGCGCGTCGCCGCGGCCAGCTTGGCCCGCAGGTCCTCGTTCTCGCGGAGCAGGCGGGTCAGTTCGGCTTCGACTTCATCGAGGAAGGCATCGACCTCGTCCTCGTCATAGCCTTCTCGGAGGCGGACGGTCGTGAACTGCTTGTTCCGCACGTCCTCGGGGGTCAACGGCATCTCTTCACCTCAACGTTGTCGTCGGCATTCGGCAAGCCCGTATCTCTGTCATCGCTCACAGCTGGCTCACGATCGAGATCAGGATGTAGACGATGATCATCAGTACGAAGAAGGACAGGTCGAGCGCCACGCCCCCGAGACGCAGCGGCGGGATGAACCGCCGCAGAAGCTTCAACGGTGGATCGGTGACAGTGTAGGTGGCCTCCAGAACGACCACCATCGCCTTGCCGGGTTGCCACGAGCGGGCGAACTGGAACACGTAGTCCATGACCAACCGGAAGATGAGCACGATGAGGAAGCACATCAGCGCGATGTAGACGACATCCAGGACCACGCTCATGACCTGTGCTTCCCTCTCCCCTGAACCATCTCTCGGACCCGTTCTCGGATCCGCGTTCTTGCTCTGTACCGGTGGTGCGTCTCAGCTCTGGTTGAAGAACCCGCCCTCTGCGATGCGGGCCTTGTCCTCCGCCGTGACATCGACGTTAGCAGGAGACAGCAGGAACACCTTCTGCGTCACCCGCTCGATACTGCCGTGAAGACCAAACACCAAACCGGCCGCAAAGTCGACAAGTCGCTTCGCATCTGTGTCATCCATCTCAGTCAGATTCATGATCACCGGCGTGGCCTCACGGAAGTGTTCCCCGATGGTACGGGCCTCGTTGTAGGTCCGGGGGTGAAGCGTGGTGATCCGGTAGGGCTCTCGTTCGGACACGACCTTGGGCATGATGACCGGTGCGCTCTTTTCCAGGCTCGCGCGTTCTTGTGTGATGGATGCCACGGGCGCGATACGCGCCGGGCGGCCCGATTCCGCCGCGAGCGAAGTGGCACGTGGCACCGGCTCGCGTTGCGCGGGCGGTTGTACGACTCGTACCTCTTCGTCCCTTAGGGGCTGATGTGACACGTGCGGCTGGTGCGCCGGTTCGTGCCGCCGGTGGTCCCGCTCGGGCTCCGGGTCCAGTTCCGGTTCGAAGTCGTCATCGGGGTCGAACCCCCGGCCGTCGTACCCATCGTCCTCCACGAGGCCGAGGTAGACCGCCATCTTGCGCATCGCGCCGGCCATGCTCTGAGTCCTCCGCTCTGTGGTGGATCGGCTGACGACTGCCAAATGCCCGCGATCCACGAGGTCGTTGCGTCCGCCTTTCGGCGGTAATGACCATATTTTCTGCTGTGGTCCGACTTCTTGGCGACGTTACCCGAGCCCGGGGCGGACTCCGAGTACCGCACTGCCGACGCGCACATGTGTCGCTCCGGCGGCCACGGCCTGCTCGAGGTCCGCACTCATCCCTGCGGAGACCATGTTCGCAGCCGGATGGGTTCGGCGCACGTAGGTCGACAAATCCATGAGGCGCTCGAAGGCGGCCTGTTGGCGTCCCGCGTATGCGCCGGTGAGCGGGGCGACGGTCATCAGTCCGTCGAGCCGCAGCCCCTCCGATCCGGCGACGAGGTCGGCCAACTCTTCGATTCCCGCGGGCGAGACACCACCGCGCTCGCCGCGCCCGCCCTCCCCCGCGTCGAGCGCGACCTGGAGCAGGCAGCCCACCTCGCGCCCGGCCCGCGCGGCCTCCTTGGACAGGGCCGTGACGAGCCTGGCCCGGTCGATGGACTGCACGACGTCCGCGTAGCCGACCACGGACCGCACCTTGTTGGTCTGCAACTGACCGACGAAATGCCACGAAAGCGGCAGATCCGAGCATGCGGCGGCCTTGGGGGCCGCGTCCTGGTCGCGGTTCTCGGCGACATGGCGCACACCCAGTCCCGAGAGAATGCGCACATCGTCCGCCGGGTAGGTCTTGGTGACCACGATCAGGGTCACCTCGTCGCGGCGACGGCCCGCGGCCTCGCACGCGGCGGCGATGCGCTCTTCCACTCTCGCCAGATTCGCGGCGAGTTCCTGCTTACGGTCCGTCATGCCCCATCAGTCCAGCCAGACATAGCCCGCGAGCCGCCCGGTGGTGCGGTCGCGTCGGTACGAGAAGTGGTCCTTCGACTCCAGGGTGCACACCGGCGACCGCGCCCGGTCGCGCACCCCGAGGCGTTCGAGCTGCGCGTGCACGCCGGCGCTCACATCGACCGCCGGTGTGCCCCAACCGGTCTCGGCGTACGCCTCCGGTACGGCGCCGGCGACCTCGGCCCGCATCCGCTCCGGCACCTCGTAGCACCGTCCGCACACGGCGGGTCCGGTCCGGGCGACGATCCGGGCGGGGTCCGCGCCGAGTTCGGCCATGGCCCGTACCGCGGCGGGGACGACCCCGGCGACCAGGCCCGGCCGGCCCGCGTGGGCCGCGGCGGCGACGCCGGCGACGGGGTCCGCCAGCAGGACGGGCACGCAGTCGGCGGTGAGGACGGCGAGGGGGAGACCGCGTTCGGCGGTGACGACCGCGTCGACCCGGGGAACCGGGCCGTCGCCCCAGGGCCCGTCGACGACGGCGACGTCGGCGCCGTGCACCTGGTTCATCCAGACCACCCGGGCCGGGTCGGCGCCCAGCGACTTCGCCGCCAGTTCCCGGTTGGCCGTCACGGCGCCGGGGTCGTCGCCGACCGCGCCGCCGAGGTTGAGCTCCTCGTACGGAACGGCGCTCACTCCGCCCCACCGGTCGGTGAAGCCGAAGTGCGCGCCGTTCACGGTGTCGCGCTGTCCTATCACTTCAGGAAGTCCGGCACGTCCAGTTCCTCGGCGGCGCTGTCCGAGTAGGTCCGGGACGGCGGGACCGGCGGCGCGGAGACCGGCGGCAGGTCGCTCACCGGCTCCGGCGCGGGGGCCGGCTCCGGGTCCTCCTTCGGCTTGACGCTGCCGAGCGACCCGAAGGACGGACGGCTCTCGGTCTGCCGCACCGGGGTGGGCTCCTCGCGCTTGGCCGAGGAGGAGCCGAGGACGTTGTCCCGCTTGGACGGCGGCTGGCCCCCGTCGAAGCCGGCCGCGATCACGGTGACCCGGACCTCGTCGCCCAGGGCGTCGTCGATGACCGCGCCGAAGATGATGTTGGCCTCGGGGTGTGCGGCCTCACTGACCAGCTGGGCGGCCTCGTTGATCTCGAACAGGCCGAGGTCGGAGCCGCCGGAGATGGAGAGCAGCACGCCCCGGGCGCCGTCGATGGACGCTTCGAGCAGCGGCGAGGAGATCGCCATCTCGGCGGCGGCCACCGCGCGGTCGTCGCCGCGGGCCGAGCCGATGCCCATGAGGGCCGAGCCGGCCTCGGACATGACCGACTTCACGTCGGCGAAGTCCAGGTTGATCAGGCCCGGCGTGGTGATGAGGTCGGTGATGCCCTGCACACCGGACAGCAGCACCTGGTCCGCGGACTTGAACGCGTCGAGCACGCTCACCTGTCGGTCCGAGATGGACAGCAGTCGGTCGTTGGGGATGACGATGAGGGTGTCGACCTCTTCGCGGAGTTCCGCGATGCCGTCCTCGGCCTGGTTGGCGCGGCGCCGCCCCTCGAAGGTGAACGGGCGCGTGACCACGCCGATGGTGAGGGCGCCCAGTGAGCGGGCGATGTTGGCCACGACGGGTGCACCGCCGGTGCCGGTGCCGCCGCCTTCTCCGGCCGTCACGAAGACCATGTCGGCCCCCTTGAGGACCTCCTCGATCTCCTCGCGGTGGTCCTCGGCGGCCTTGCGGCCGACGGCCGGGTTGGCTCCGGCGCCGAGTCCGCGGGTGAGTTCGCGGCCGACGTCGAGCTTGACGTCGGCGTCGCTCATCAACAGAGCTTGCGCGTCGGTGTTGATGGCGATGAACTCGACGCCCTTGAGACCGACCTCGATCATCCGGTTGATGGCATTGACACCACCGCCGCCGACACCGATGACTTTGATGACTGCGAGGTAGTTCTGCGGTGCTGCCACGTCGAAGGCCTCTCGCCTCGAGTTACGTGTCGTCGATCCGCCGGAGCACTGCTGCCCCGCGACCCGACGACTGATGCCGAATGGGACGGTCCGTAGTGCCGACCCGAACCCTAACGCTGAAGTTTAGGGTTACCAGTGTGTCTGTTCCTTGGAGTCTTCTGAACAGGACACTAAGTCGACAAGTGGCGCACGTTCAACGAACACGCCGAACCTCCCGTTTTTCTTTTCACCCTATGTGATCAGCCGTAGCGCTGCCCAACCAGGGTGCTGGCCTGCACGTATACCCGTCAACTCCCGGATGACGCCGGGGCAGTGGGGACACTCACGTCGAAGTGCCGCGCGTCCGGCGACGCTTTCACCAGCGCGGTGAGTACGCGCGCTTTCCGTACGCCCCGTTCACCGCTCCCCCACGCCACGGTCCTCTCGCCGCTCAACTCCAGCGAGATGTCGTCGTAGGAACGGACCTTGACGACCCGTGTGTCCTTGGCGACCGCGTCCGGGAGGTGGCCGGCCACCCGGACCGCCTCCCGCACCAGGCGGTCCTCGTCGAAGCGCCGCAGACTCGCCGCCGCCGTCCCGGACCGGGCGAGCTCCAATTCCAGCGTGGGAACGTTTTTCGGCGCCCGGGAAACCGTGGCGAAACGGACGCCTTCATCGTCCACTTCCACGAAGTTTCGGCCCTTTTGAACAATCAGAACCGGAGTACGTTCCGTCACTTTCAGGTCGATTCCGTGCGGCCAGGAACGTTCCACGACGACCTCGTCGACGCGGGGCAGTTCCTGTCGCAGCCGCGCCTCGACCACCTCGGTGTCGACGGAGACCAACGGGTCGCCCTCGGGCACGTCGGCCGCCTCGCGCACCTGCGCGGCCGTCAGAACGCGAGTCCCGGAGACGGACACGCGTTCCACCCGTGTCCAGTTCGAGCCGTAGAGCAGCCAGAGGGTCGCGCCCGTGACGAGCACGAGAGCCCCGGCCAGGATGATGATCGTACGAAGACGGGGTCGGCCGAACCGCCACGCACGGGGCGGGCCGGACGACTTCCGCTGGCGTTCACCGCGCTCGGCAGTGGTCGGTCCGGCCACGCGCACTCCCTTTCCTGGCTCGGCTCACCTCCCGGACGCCTCAGGCGCCGAGACGTTCCCTAGCGGTGCGCACGGGCGGCGATCGCCTCGTACACCATGCCGACGAGCAGGTCGTCGGCGTCCCGGCGGCCGAACTCGGCGGCGGCGCGGGACATCTCGTACAGCCGGTGCGGGTCGGCGAGCACGGGCAGGACGTTGTGCTGCAGCCACTCGGGCGTCAGTTCCGCGTCGTCGACCAGCAGTCCACCGCCGGCCTTGACCACCGGCTGGGCGTTGAGCCGCTGTTCGCCGTTGCCGACCGGCAGCGGGACGTAGGCGGCCGGGAGTCCGACGGCGGAGAGTTCGGCGACGGTCATCGCGCCCGCGCGGCAGAGCATCATGTCGGCCGCGGCGTACGCGAGGTCCATCCGGTCCAGATAACTTACCGGGATGTACGGGGGCATCCCCGGCATCTGGTGCACCTGCGGCAGTTCGTTCTTGGGCCCGACCGCGTGCAGGATCTGGATGCCGGCCTGCTGGAGCCAGGGCGCGACCCGCTGCACCACCTCGTTGAGGCGGCGGGCGCCCTGCGAACCGCCGGAGACCAGCAGCGTCGGCAGGTTGGGATCGAGCCCGAACGCCGCGCGGGCCTCGGGACGCGCGGCGGCGCGGTCCAGGGTGGCGACGGCACGGCGCAGCGGGATGCCGATGTAGCGGGAGTTGCGCAGCTTGCTGTCGGGCGTGGAGACCGCGACCTGCGCCGCGTACCGCGAACCGATCTTGTTGGCCAGCCCGGGGCGGGCGTTGGCCTCGTGGACGACGATCGGCACCCCGAGCCGCTTGGCCGCGAGATAGCCGGGCAGGGCGACGTAGCCGCCGAAGCCGACCACGGCGTCCGCCCTGGTGCGTTCCAGGATCTGCTCGGTCGCCTTGATCGTGCCGCGCAGCCGGCCCGGGACGGTGATCAGTTCGGGGGTGGGCTTGCGCGGCAGCGGTACGGCCGGGATCAGCGCCAGTTCGTACCCGCGCTCGGGTACGAGGCGGGTCTCGAGGCCGCGTTCCGTGCCCAGGGCCGTGATCCCCACGGTGGGATCCTGCCTGCGCAGGGCGTCCGCGAGGGCGAGCGCGGGCTCGATGTGGCCCGCGGTTCCTCCGCCGGCGAGTACGACATGCACCGAAATTCACCGCTCTCCGGACGAACGCGCCGCAGAGGCACGCCGTCGCATCGTGTTCCAACTCCGGGGGCTCCGCTTGGACCCGGAAACCCCGGCTCCCCGCTTTCTACCAAAGCGAGGTTGCCGCAGCGCAAGCGCCGCCCGCGCACCGGGCTCGTCGCGCGCGAAGGCGATGAGGAGTCCGATGGCGAACATGGTCGGCAGCAGGGCCGACCCCCCGTAGGAGAACAGCGGGAGGGGCACACCGGCGATCGGCAGCAGCCCGAGGACCGCACCGATGTTGATCACGGCCTGGGCCGTGATCCAGGTGGTCACGCCTCCCGCGGCATACCTCACGAAGGGGTCCTCCGTGCGTCCGGCCACGCGGATACCCGCATAGCCTAGAGCCGCGAACAGGGCGAGCACCGACAGCGTCCCCGCCAGGCCCAGTTCCTCACCGGTGACGGCGAAGATGAAGTCGGTGTGGGCTTCGGGGAGTTGGCCCCATTTCTCCACACTGGCACCGAGCCCGGAACCGAACAGTCCGCCCGAGGCGAGGGCGTAGATGCCGTGCACGGCCTGCCAGCAGGCGTCGCCGGGGCCCGGGTCGGTGGCGCCGATGCAGTCCAGCCGGGCCATGCGGTTGGGGCTGGTCTTGATGAGGATGAAGCCGAGCAGCACGGCGATCGACAGCACGCCGGCGAACAGCCGTGTGGGCGCGCCGGCCAGCCACAGCAGGCCGAACAGGATCGCCGTCAGGATGATCGCCGTGCCCATGTCGCCGCCGAGCATGATCAGTCCGAGCAGCATGAACGCCGCCGGCACCAGGGGCACCAGCATGTGCTTCCACTGCGTCAGCAGCTTCTTGTCCTGCTTGCGGGCGAGCAGGTCGGCGCCCCACAGCACCAGGGCCAGCTTGCCGAACTCGCTGGGCTGGATCTGGAAGGAGCCGCCCAGCGCGATCCAGTTCTGGTTGCCGTTGACCGCCATCCCTATCCCCGGCACCTGCACCAGGATCATCAGGACGACGGCCCCGGCGAGGATCGGGTAGGCCAGCGCCCGGTGCAGCTTCACCGGCATCTTCATGGCGGCCACGAGGAGGACGACGCCGATCAGCGCCGCCAGGGCCTGTTTGCGGAAGAAGTACGACCCCGGCAGCGACAGCTGGAGCGCGGTGATCTGGGAGGCCGAGTAGACCATCACCAGGCCGAGCACGGTGAGCAGCGCGCTGCCGCCGGAGATCAGGTAGTACGCGGTCAGCGGCCGGTCCCAGGCGCGGCGGAGGCGGCCGTGCAGGCGGAGCAGCGGGTTCTCGTGCGGCGGCCCCGGCGTGGCGGGTCGCTTGACGGCCCGCTGTACGGGCGGACGTCCGGTACGGCTCTGAGGACTACCCGGCATCGCGGCCTCCGCTATACGTCGGCATGGACCGTCCCACCCGTCCTCCCGAAGTCACCCGGCGCAGGAGACGGCCGGGTCAGGCGCCGAGTTCGCGAACGGCCTCCGCGAACGCGTCACCGCGCTTGTTGTAGTTGGTGAACATGTCCATCGAGGCGCAGGCCGGGGCCAGCAGGACCGTGTCGCCGGGCCTGGCGAGCCGCTGGGCCTCCCGGACGGCCTGGAGCATCGCCCCAGTGTCGGTCCGGCCGAGGTCGACCACGGGTACCTCGGGGGCGTGTCGCGCCAGGGCTTCGCGGATCAGGGCGCGGTCGGCGCCGATCAGCACCGCCCCGCGCAGCCGCTCGGCCGCCCCCGCGACCAGCTCGTCGAAGGTCGCGCCCTTGGCCAGCCCGCCGGCGATCCAGACGATCGACCCGTACGCCGCCAACGAGGCCTCGGTGGCGTGGGTGTTGGTGGCCTTGGAGTCGTCCACGTACGCGACGCCGTCGACGTCGGCGACGTGCGCGATCCGGTGGGCGTCGGGCGTGAAGGCGCGCAGCCCGTCCCGTACGGCGGCGGCGGGCACGCCGTAGGCGCGGGCGAGGGCCGCCGCGGCAAGGGCGTTGGCGATGTTGTGCGGGGCCGGCGGGTCGACGTCGGAGACCTCGGCGAGTTCCTGGGCGTTCTTCTGCCGGTTCTCGACGAAGGCGCGGTCGACCAGGATGCCCTCCACGACGCCGAGTTGGGAGGGGCCGGGGGTGCCCAGGGTGAATCCGACCGCCCGGCAGCCCTCCTCGACGTCGGCTTCGCGGACCAGGTCCTCGGTCGCCTTGTCGGCGACGTTGTAGACGCAGGCGACGGTGTTGCCCTCGTAGACGCGGCCCTTGTCGGCGGCGTAGGCCTCCATGGAGCCGTGCCAGTCGAGGTGGTCGGGGGCGAGGTTGAGCACGGCGGCCGAGTGGGGGCGCGGTGAGGGCGCCCAGTGGAGCTGGTAGCTGGACAGCTCCACGGCCAGGACGTCGTACTCCGTCTCGCCGGTGACCGCGTCCAGCAGCGAGACGCCGATGTTGCCGACGGCGGCGGTGCGCAGGCCGGCGGCCTTCAGGATCGACGCCAGCATCTGGACGGTGGTGGTCTTGCCGTTGGTGCCGGTGACGGCCAGCCACGGCGCGGCCTTCCGTCCGTCCAGGCCGCGCAGGCGCCAGGCGAGTTCGACGTCGCCCCAGACGGGGACGCCGGCCTCGCGTGCCGCCGTGAACAGCGGCTTGTCCGGCTTCCAGCCGGGCGCGGTGACGATCAGCTCGGTGCCCTCGGGGAGGGTGGCCCCGTCGCCGAGGCGCACGGTGACGCCGAGCGCCTCCAGGTCGGCCGCCTGCGCCCGCGCGCGCTCGTCGTCGCCGTCGTTGACGACGGTGACGCGCGCGCCCAGGCCGTGCAGGACCTTGGCCGCCGGGACACCGGAGACACCCAGTCCCGCGACGGTGACGTGCTTGCCCTGGAAGTCGAAAGGCACCGAGGAGGAGGTCACTTGTCCGCTGCCCATCCCGCGTAGAAGAGGCCCAGTCCGACGATCACACAGATGCCCTGGATGATCCAGAAACGGACCACGACAAGGACCTCGGACCAGCCTTTGAGTTCGAAGTGGTGTTGGAGTGGCGCCATCCGGAAGACCCGCTTGCCGGTGAGGCGGAAGGAACCGACCTGGATGACCACCGACATGGTGATCAGGACGAACAGGCCGCCGAGGATGGCCAGCAGCAGTTCGGTGCGCGAGCAGATCGCCAGACCCGCGAGCACGCCGCCGAGCGCGAGCGAGCCGGTGTCACCCATGAAGATCTTGGCCGGCGAGGTGTTCCACCACAGGAAGCCGAGGCAGGAACCCATCAGCGCGGAGGCGACCACGGCGAGGTCGAGGGGGTCTCTCACCTCGTAGCAGGCGCCCGGGTTGGTCAGGGTCAGCGCGTTGGCGCAGGACTCCTGGAACTGCCAGACGCCGATGAACGTGTAGGCGCCGAAGACCAGGACGGAGGCGCCGGTGGCGAGACCGTCCAGACCGTCGGTCAGGTTCACGCCGTTCGACATCGCGAGGATCATGAACAGCGCCCAGATGACGAACAGCACCGGGCCGATGGTCCAGCCGAAGTCGGTGATGAACGACAGCTTCGTGGACGCCGGGGTGTTGCCCCGGTTGTCCGCGAACTGCAGCGAGAGCACGGCGAAGGCGATGCCGACGATCAGCTGGCCGGCCATCTTCGCCTTGGCCCGCAGGCCCAGCGACCGCCGTTTGACGATCTTGATGTAGTCGTCGAGGAAGCCGACCAGGCCCATGCCCACCATCAGGCCGAGCACCAGCAGTCCCGAGAAGGTCGGCGCGGCGTCGACCTCGGGGTCCGTGTAGCCGGTGATCACCTTGGCGAGGAAGTACGCGGCGACCGTCGCGAAGATGAAGGCGATACCGCCCATCGTCGGCGTACCGCGCTTGCTGGCGTGCTCGCGCGGGCCGTCGTCGCGGATGTACTGGCCGTAGCCCTTGCGGGCCAGCAGCTTGATCAGCAGCGGAGTGCCGACCAGCGTCAGGAAGAGGCCGATGACTCCCGCGAACAGGATCTGCTTCATCATCGGGCGGCAACCTCACCCTCGGCGCCGGTCTCCAGCAGCGCCGTGGCGACGCTCTCCAGACCCACCGAACGGGACGCCTTCACGAGCACGACGTCCCCTGGGCGCAACTCGCTGCGCAACAGGTCGACCGCCGCCTGTGCGTCGGACACGTGCACCGACTCCTCACCCCACGAACCCTCGTTGTATGCGCCCAGTTGCAGCCATCGGGCTTCCCTGCCCCCGACCGCGACGAGCTTGCTGACGTTGAGCCGGACGGCGAGCCGCCCGACCGCGTCGTGCTCGGCGAGCGCCTCGTCCCCGAGCTCGGCCATCTTGCCGAGCACCGCCCACGTACGACGTCCCTTGCCCATGGCCGCGAGCGCGCGCAGGGCGGCTCGCATGGACTCGGGGTTCGCGTTGTAGGCGTCGTTGACGACCGTCACGCCGTCCGGGCGCTCGGTGACCTCCATCCGCCAGCGGGAGAGGGAGCCCGCCTCGGAGAGCGCGGTGGCGATCTCGTCTGCGGACATGCCCAACTCGTGGGCGACGGCGGCCGCGGCGAGCGCGTTCGACACGTGGTGCTCACCGTACAGGCGCATGGTCACATCGCTTGCACCGGAGGGTGTGTGAAGCCTGAAGGAAGGCTGTCCGCTGTCCGTGAGTCGCACGTTCTCGGCAGACACGTCCGCTTCGTCGGACTCTCCGAAAAGGAGCACCTTCGCCTTCGTTCGGGAGGCCATGGCCCGTACGAGGGGATCGTCCGCGTTGAGGATCGCGGTGCCGCCCTCCTCGGCCGGCGGCAGCGCCTCGACGAGTTCGCCCTTGGCCTGGGCGATCTGCTCCCGGCCGCCGAACTCGCCGATGTGCGCGGAGCCGACGTTGAGGACCAATCCGACCCTCGGCGGGGTCAGTTCGGCGAGGTAGCGGATGTGACCGATGCCGCGGGCGCCCATCTCCAGGACGAGGAAGCGCGTCTCCTCGGTGGCGGTGAGCGCGGTGAGCGGCAGCCCGACCTCGTTGTTCATGGAACCGGGCGTGAAGACCGTGGGCGCCTTGCGGCGCAGCACCTGGGCGATCAGGTCCTTGGTGCTGGTCTTGCCGGCGGACCCGGTGAGGGCCACGAGGGTGGCGCCGAGGCGTCGTACGACGTGCCGGGCGAGGGCACCGAGGGCGGCCTGGACGTCGTCCACGACGATCGCGGGCACGCCGACGGGGCGGGAGCCGAGCACGGCCACCGCGCCCGCCTCGACGACCGCCGGTGCGAAGGCGTGGCCGTCCACCCGCTCGCCGACGAAGGCGACGAAGAGGCAGCCGGGCCCCGCTTCCCGGGAGTCCCGGACAACCGGCCCGGTGACCTGCGCGGACGCGTCCGGTATGTCATGCATCCGCCCGCCGACGACTTCTGCGATCTCGGCGAGAGAGAGGGTGATCACAAGTTCGTCCCCTGGATCATCGGATCAGCTGGATCATTCGGGATCTCATCCCTGGGTCTTCTGGATGGCTTCGCGAAGCACCTGGCGGTCGTCGAAGGGACGGACCACTCCGGCGATGTCCTGGCCCTGCTCGTGGCCCTTGCCCGCCACCAGCACGGTGTCGCCGGGCTCGGCCCGGGCGACGGCGGCGGCGATCGCGGCGGCCCGGTCCTCGAAGACCTGCACCTCGCCGCGCTCGTAGGCGGGCACGGAGGACGCGCCCTGGAGCATGGTGGCGAGGATCGCGAGGGGGTCCTCGGAGCGTGGGTTGTCGGAGGTCAGTACGGCGGTGTCGGCGAACCGGGCCACGGCGGCGCCCATCGGCTCCCGCTTGGTGGTGTCCCGGTCGCCGCCGCAGCCGAGCACGGCGTGCAGCTTGCCCTCGGTGACCTTGCGCAGCGCCTTGAGGACGGACTCGACCGCGTCGGTCTTGTGGGCGTAGTCGACCACCGCGAAGTAGGGCTGGCCCTCGTCCACCCGCTCCAGGCGGCCGGGCACGCCCGGCACCGCGGCGATGCCGTCGGCGGCGGCCTGCGGGTCGAGGCCGGCCGCGGCCAGGGCGACGATCGCGGCGAGCGTGTTCGCCACGTTGAACGGGCCGGCCAGCGGCGACTTGGCGGCGATCCGCTCGCCCTTCGGCCCGAGCACGGTGAACGTCGAGTCCAGCGGGCCGACCTCGACCTCGTCGGCGCGCCAGTCGGCGTCCGGGTGGCCCTCGGCGGAGTAGGTGACGACCGGGACGGTGGCCTCGTTCGCGAGGCGGCGCCCGTACTCGTCGTCGACGTTGACCACGCCGAACCTGCTGCGTTCCGGCGTGAAGAGCTGGGCCTTCGCCTGGAAGTAGTCCTCCATGCCGGAGTGGAACTCCATGTGCTCCGGGCTGAGGTTGGTGAAGACCGCGAGGTCGAAGACACAGGCGTCGACCCGGCCGAGCACCAGGGCGTGGCTGGAGACCTCCATGGCGACCGCCTCGGTGCCGCGCTCGCGCATCACCGCGAACAGCGCCTGGAGGTCGGTGGCCTCGGGCGTGGTGCGCTCGGACTTGATGCGCTCGTCGCCGATGCGCATCTCGACCGTGCCGATGAGCCCGGTGGACTTCGCCGTGCGCAGGCCGCCCTCGACGAGGTAGGCGGTGGTGGTCTTGCCGGAGGTGCCCGTGATGCCGATCTGAAGGAGATCGCGGCCGGGGTGGCCGTAGATCGTGGCCGCCAGTTCGCCCATCCGCGCGCGCGGGTCGTCGACGACGAGCGCCGGCAGACCGGTGGCGGCGACGCGCTCCGCGCCGGCCGGGTCGGTCAGCACGGCGGCGGCGCCGAGGCCGGCGGCCTGCGTGACGAAGTCGGCGCCGTGGGCGCGGGCTCCGGGGAGGGCGGCGTACAGGTCACCGGGGCGGACGGCACGCGAGTCGTGGGTGATGCCCGTGACCTCCGCGGTGCTGTCCGGTGCGGTGACACCCAGCTGACCGGCGAGTTCCGCCAGGGGTGTGGCGGAGATCCGCACCGGCCGGGGCGGTCCCGGGTAGGTCACGGGGTGGCCCTTCTGGGTGGTTTGGGACTGATCAGCGTGTGGCACGGCGGTGAGCGTACCGGGCGTACCCGCTTCCGGGCGAAGTGAGGTGGGGGAGGTGCTCTGGTTCCCGGGCTCGGGGGTGATCGTCGTCACGGGTGGTTCCTGGTGGCTCGGTACTGAATCGGCGCTGGCTCGGTACTGGCTCGGTTCTGGCTCGGTTCTGTGCTCTCTGGTGGGCTCTGTGCCGGTCCGGGTCCGTCGCTCCCGGTCAGGGCTTGAAGGTGACCGGGAGATTCGCGGGGTCGGCACCGGTCGGCGGGACCTGGAGGGTCTTCAGGGCGAACTCCATGACCTGCTTGTGGATGGGGCCGCAGATCTGGCCGCCGAAGTAGCTGCCCTCGGTGGCGTTCTGGATGGCGCAGTAGACGGTGACGCGAGGCTTGTCGGCGGGGGCGAAGCCCGCGAACGACGAGGTGTAACCGTGGTACTTGCCGGTGGCCGGATCCACCCGGTTGGCCGTGCCCGTCTTGCCCGCGACCCGGTAGCCGGGGATGCGTGCCTTGGTGCCGGTGCCCTCCTCGTCGTCGACGACGGACTCCAGCATCTGCGAGAGCGTCTTCGCCGTCTTCTCGCTGATCACGCGGGTCTTCTCGGGTTCGGCGGCCGGGGTGAAACGTCCGTCCTCCCCCTTGGTGCCGCGCACCAGGGTGGGTTCGACGCGGACGCCGCCGTTGGCGATGGTCGAGTACACGGAGGCCGCCTGCAGCGCGGTCACGGAGACGCCCTGGCCGAAAGGGATCGTGTACTGCTGCGAGGTCGACCACTGGCCGGGCGGCGCGAGGATGCCCTTGGTCTCGCCGGGGAAGCCGAGGCCGCTGTGGCTGCCGAGGCCGAACTTGCGCAGGTAGGAGTAGAGCACCTTGTTGGCCTCCTCCTGCGTCCTGCCCAGCTCGCCGGTGGCCATGATGGTGCCGATGTTGCTGGACTTGGCGAGCACGCCGTTGAGCGTGAGGTACCAGGTGGGGTGGTCGATGTCGTCCTTGAAGAGCCGGTCGCCGCGCTTGAGCCGGTTCGGGATGACGAGGTGGGTCATCGGGGTGGCGGCGTTCTCCTCCAGTACGGCCGCCATCGACATCACCTTGGCGGTGGAGCCGGGCTCGAAGGCGTCCTGGAGGGCGGCGTTGCCCAGCGCGTCCGGGTCGGCGTGGGCGAGGTCGCCGGGGTCGAAGCCGGGCGAGTTGGCCATGGCGAGGATCTCGCCGGTGGCCGTGTCCTGGACGATGACGTAGCCGCCGTCCGCCTTGGACTTCTCCACCTGCTCGCTGATGGCGTGCTGCGCGGCCCACTGGATGTCGCGGTCGATGGTGAGCTCGACGTCGCTGCCGGGCACGGCGGGCGTCCCGGTGGAGCCGGCGGTGGGCACCTGCCGGCCGCCGGACTGCACGTAGCGGATCTCGCCGTCCTTGCCGGCCAGCGTCTTGTCCAGCTTCCGTTCGAGACCGCCGCCGCCCTTGCCGTCCGCTCCGACCCAGCCGATGATACCGGCCGCGAGGTCGCCGCCCGGGTACACGCGCTTGCTGCTGGGGTCGGCGAGGACACCCGCGAGGACGTTGACCGCGGACTTGTCCGTCTCCGCCTTCTTGGCGAGCGCGGTCTTCAGGTCCTTGATCTGGTTCCAGACCTGCGGGGTCTGCCGGCGGGCGAGGACGACGTAGCGCAGTTTCTCGTTCTCGGGGCGGAGCCGGTCGGCCAGGTCCGCCGGGTCCTCGCCGAGGATCGGCGCGAGGAGCGCCGCCGCCTGCTCGGGGCCGTCGCCGACATCCAGCTGCTCACGGGTGAACAGCGTGGGGTCGGCGGTGATGTCGTAGGCGTCCACGGTGGACGCGAGGGCGACGCCGTTGCGGTCGGTGATCCCGCCGCGCTCGGCGGGCAGGGCGTGGACGACGAAGTGGTTCTGCTCGGCCTTGGCGGCGTACGTGCCGGCGTCGACGGCCTGCACCTGGAGCAGCCGTACGACGAAGGCGGAGAGCACCAGGGTCAGCGCGAGGCCGATCATGCGCAGGCGCGGGCGGGGGCTGCCCAGCCGGATGGTGCGGGGCGCGGCGGGCCGGGGCGGGCCCGGCCTGCGGGCGGGCCGGGCGCCGGGGCCGGGCTGCCGCCGTCCGCCGGGGCGGACGGGCCTGGCGGGTCCGGGCACTCGGCGGCGCGGCGGTTCCCTGTCGGACACTTCCGTCACCTGCCGGGAGTCGGGGTCGGGGCGGGGGTGGTCGTGCTGGTGGGGGTGGGGGTGGCCGCGGCGGTGGGGGGTGCCGTGGTGGGGGGTGCCGTGAGCGCCTCGGGGGCGAGGACCAGCGGGGTGGCGGCGGCGGGCGCGGGGCTCGGCGAGCCCTTGACGGTGCCGTCGGGGGCCAGGAAGGCGGGATCACCGCCGGGCACCATGCCCAGCTCGCGGGCGCGGCGCTGGAGGGCCCGGGGCGCGGAGTACGCGTCGATGTCCCGCTGGAGCGCCTGCTCCTCGTCGGTGAGCTCCTTGGTCTTCTGCTTCAGGTCGTCCAGTTGGAACGAGCCCTCGCTCATGGCGGAGTTCAGCACCAGGAGCCCGATGAGGCCGCCGCCGAGGAGGACGACCACGAGGAGGACGAACGGGGCCCGGGCCGCCTGGCCGCGTCCGCCCGCGGGCGGCAGGAGCTGGGCCAGCCGGGCCGCCCTCCCCTTCAGTTCGGGTTTCCCGCCCACTCGCCCTCCCTGGGCCCGGGTGGACCGTCCGGGCCCGCTCCTGGCCTGCCTCGCTCGTTTCACCCGATGGACTCCCTGATGCGCTGGGCTCCGCGCAGCCGTGCCGGTGCCGCCCGCCGGTTCTCGGCGATCTCCTCCTCGGTGGGAAGTTCGGCACCGCGCGTGAGGAGCTTGAGCCGGGGCGCGTAGCGTTCGGGGACCACCGGCAGACCGGGCGGCGCGGTGTTGGCGGCGCCGGCCGCGAACACCTGCTTGACCAGCCGGTCCTCCAGGGAGTGGTACGACAGCACGGCGATCCGCCCGCCCACGTCGAGGGCCTCGACGGCGGCCGGGATCGCCCGCTCCAGGACGGACAGTTCCCCGTTGACCTCGATGCGCAGGGCCTGGAAGGTGCGCTTGGCCGGGTTGCCGCCGGTGCGCTTGGCGGCCTGCGGCAGCGCGGCGCGGATCAGCTCCACGAGGCGGGCGCTGTTGCTGAACGGCTCCTTCTCGCGCTCGCGCACGACCGCGGACACGATCCGCTTGGCCTGCTTCTCCTCGCCGTACGCGCGCAGGATGCGGACGAGTTCGCCCGGCGGGTAGGTGTTGAGGACCTCGGCGGCGCTCATGCCGGTGCTCTGGTCCATCCGCATGTCGAGCGGGGCGTCCTGGGCGTAGGCGAAGCCCCGGTCCGCCTCGTCGAGCTGCATGGAGGAGACACCGAGGTCGAACAGCACGCCCTGGACGCGCGGGATACCGAGCCGGTCGAGTACGTCGGGCAGCTCGTCGTACACGGCGTGCACGAGGGTGGCGCGCTCACCGTGCGGCGCGAGCCGCTCGCCGGACAGGCGCAGGGCCTCCTTGTCCCGGTCGAGGGCGACGAGCCGGGCCTCGGGGAAGCGTTCGAGGAGCGCCTCGCTGTGTCCGCCGAGTCCCAGCGTGCAGTCGACGACCACGGCGCCCGGCTCCGTCAGGGCGGGCGCCAGCAGGTCCAGACACCGCTGGAGCATCACCGGGACGTGTCGACTCTGGCTCAAGTGGGGCGGCCTCTCAGGTCCGGCGCGGCGTCACGCACCGCCGGGTCCCCTCCCGCTCGTGAAGGGGAGGCCTGCCGGCGCCAAAAGCGTCGGCCGGCCGGGAGCGGGAGGAGGCCGAGCCGTACGTACGCGCCGCGCACGTGGGGAGATCTGGCGGGACGTCGCCCAGGTCTCCGGGGATTTCAGTCCAGCAGGGAGAGCCTCGCCTCCCGCTTCGCGTCACTTTAGTCCACCCTGTCGCCCGGTCAATCAACCGGCCTGCGCGTCGCGGGTACGGCGTCCGCAAACCGGTGCCGTACGGCTTTTCACTCGTACGGACGCGTCCGCTCCGCCCTGTGGGTTGGCTCACAACAAGCCTCGATGGCGTTCTTTGTCCCGCTTCACAGCGGGCCGCGGCGGGGGACGGCCAGTAACGTCATGGATATGACGACTTCTGCATCGGTACCCGCCGGCTCCGGATCCGCCATGGTCGGCGACCACACCGTCACCGACCGGCTCGTCGAGGCGAACGAGCGCTACGCCGCCGCGTTCACCGACCCCGGGATGGACGCCCGCCCCGTACAGCGCGTCGCCGTCGTGGCCTGTATGGACGCGCGGCTCGACCTGCACGCGGCGCTCGGCCTGGCACTCGGTGACTGCCACACCATCCGCAACGCGGGCGGTGTCGTCACCGACGACGTGATCCGCTCGCTCACCATCAGCCAGCGGGCGCTCGGCACCCGCAGTGTGGCCCTCATCCACCACACCGGCTGCGGCATGGAGTCCATCACCGAGGAGTTCCGGCACGACCTGGAGCTGGAGGTCGGCCAGCGCCCGGCATGGGCCGTGGAGGCCTTCCGGGACGCCGACCAGGATGTGCGGCAGTCGATGGAGCGGGTGCGCACCTCGCCGTTCCTGCTGCACACCGAGGACGTACGCGGCTTCGTCTTCGACGTGAAGACGGGCCTGCTGCGCGAGGTCGACGCCGCCTGACCTCGTCGCCCACCCCGACGAGTCCCGCCGCACAAGCGCCGCAAAGAACGCAAGGCCCGACATATCGCGGCCAGTTGTCCACAGGCGAGTGACACGAATCGGTAACGGCGGCAAGAATGCGGGAAGTGGTGTCGCGCGGAACTATTTCCGCGCGCTGTCCGTGATTCGGGGTGGGCCGGTCCGCGATGCGGGGGCCCGCCCGGCAAGTTGGGGTACTCCCGCTTCCCAGGAAGCGCGGGGCAAGGCCGAGGAGGGCCGGTGACGACCTATGACGATCGAGCGAGCCTCACTGATCTGACCGCTGTGGTGGAGCGGGTGCGCGGTTCGGTGGAGGGCGTGATCGAGGGCAAGCCCGAGGTCGTAAGGCTCTCGCTGACCGTGCTGCTCGCCGAGGGACACCTGCTGATCGAGGACGTCCCGGGGGTCGGCAAGACCATGCTGGCCAAGGCGCTGGCGCGGTCCATCGACTGTTCCGTGCGCCGGATCCAGTTCACGCCGGACCTGCTGCCGTCGGACATCACCGGGGTGTCCATCTGGGACCAGCAGCGCCGGGACTTCGAGTTCAAACCGGGCGCGATCTTCGCGCAGGTGGTCATCGGCGACGAGATCAACCGCGCCTCGCCGAAGACGCAGTCCGCGCTGCTGGAGTCGATGGAGGAGCGCCAGGTCACCATCGACGGCCAGACCTACGAGCTGCCCAGCCCCTTCATGGTGGTGGCGACGCAGAACCCGGTCGAGATGGAGGGCACCTACCCGCTGCCGGAGGCCCAGCGCGACCGCTTCATGGCACGCGTCTCCATCGGCTATCCCAGCCCGGAAGCCGAGCTGCAGATGCTCGACGTGCACGGCGGGGTGAACCCGCTGGACGACCTGCAACCGGTGGCGCACGCGGACGAGATCCTCAAGTTGGTCGAGGCGGTCCGGGGCGTCCATGTCGCCGACCCGGTCCGGCGGTACGCCGTGGACCTGGTCGCCGCCACCCGCACCCATCCGGATCTCAGACTCGGCGCCTCGCCGCGCGCCACACTGCATCTGCTGCGCGCGGCGAAGGCGTCCGCCGCCCTGAGCGGCCGGGAGTACGCGCTGCCGGACGACGTGCAGGCCCTCGCGGTCGCCGTCCTGGCCCACCGCCTGCTGCCCACCGCCCAGGCCCAGCTGAACCGCCGCACCGCCGAGCAGGTCGTCCAGGAGATCCTCCAGCGCACCCCGGTGCCCGCGGCACCCCAGCAGCAGACGGGCTTCGGCGCCGGCCGCGGCTCGTCGGCGTACGACCACCAAGCGCCACGGAGGCTGTGATGGACGCCGGGGGGACGGACCGGTCGCGGGACGACCGGGGCGAGGGCGGCGGCATCCGTACCGCCCTGACCGGGCTGACCACCCGCGGGCGCTCCTTCCTGGCCGCCGGCATCGCCGCCGCGGTCTGTGCGTACGTCCTCGGCCAGAGCGATCTGCTCCGTGTGGGACTGCTGCTGGGCGTGCTGCCGCTGGTCTGCGCGACCGTGCTCTACCGCACCCGGTACCGGGTCGCGGGCAGCCGCCGGCTCTCCCCCGGGCGGGTGCCCGCGGGCAGCGAGGCCCGGGTGCATCTGCGCGTCGACAACGTCTCGCGGCTGCCCACCGGCCTGCTGATGCTTCAGGACCGGGTGCCCTACGTCCTCGGACCGCGGCCCCGCTTCGTCCTGGACCGGGTGGAGCCGGGCGGTCGCCGCGAGGTGTCCTACCGGGTCCGCTCGGACCTGCGCGGGCGCTATCCGCTGGGCCCGCTCCAACTGCGCCTGACCGACCCGTTCGGGCTGTGCGAGCTGACCCGGTCCTTCTCGACGTACGACACCCTGACCGTGATCCCGCGCGTGGAGGCACTGCCGCCGGTGCGGCTGAGCGGGGAGGCCAAGGGATACGGGGAGGGCCGGCAGCGCTCGCTCGCGCTGGCGGGCGACGACGACGTGATCCCGCGCGGGTACCGCTACGGCGACGACCTGCGCCGCGTGCACTGGCGCTCCACCGCGCGCTACGGCGAGCTGATGGTGCGCCGCGAGGAGCAGCCGCAGCGCGCCCGCTGCACGGTGCTCCTGGACACCCGGGTCGTGGCCTACGAAGGCACCGGGCCCGACTCGGCCTTCGAGTGGGCGGTCTCGGGCACCGCCTCCGTGCTGGTGCACATGCTGGAGCGGGGCTTCTCCGTCCGGCTGCTCACGGACACCGGCAACTCGGTGCCCGGCGAGGGCTCCGACGGCTTCGCCGGCGCGAGCCAGGGCACGGCCGACGCGGCCGGGCTGATGATGGACACCCTCGCGGTGATCGACCACTCCGACAGCACGGGCCTGTCCCAGGCGTACGACGTGCTGCGCGGCGGGAACGAGGGGCTGCTGGTGGGATTCTTCGGCGACCTGGACGAGGAGCAGGCCACGGTGGCCGCCAGGATGCGGCAGCGCAGCGGCGGCGCCGTCGCCTTCGTCCTGGACAGTGAGACCTGGGCGCGGGAACCGGCCGACATGCGCGGCCCGTCGGCCAGGGGCCAGGAACGGCTGCGGATGCTGCGCGAGGCGGGCTGGACCGCCGTGATCGTGCCGCGGGGGGCCACCATGGAGGAGCTGTGGCGCCTGGCGGACCACGAACGCACGGGCCTGGCGGCGGCGAGCGGCGGGGAGGGCACGCGATGAGGCGAGTGGCACGGCCGACGTCGTCCGCGGAGACGAGTGGACGTGGGCGGACACGACCCCGCGCGGGAGCGGACAGGCCCCGCGCTGGAGCCGGCAAACCCCGCGCGGGAGCCGGCAGGCCCGACCACACCCGGCGACCGGCGGACCAGCGCACCAGGTCCGCGACGGCCACCGGCGGACCGCGGGCGCACCGGACCGACGACGGCCACCGGCCGGAAGGGCACGCGATGAGCGCAGCGGCGCGACCGGCGGCACACGCCCGGGCGGCCACACCTGAACGACACCGGCGACCGGCGGACCACGAGCCCACCGGGCCCGGGGCGGCCGCCGGCCGGGAGGGCGGGCGATGAGCGGGCGGGCGCGGCTGGCGTTGTGCGCGTGGGCGGCCACGTTGATGGCGGCGTGCGCGCTGCTGCCCCTGGTCGATCCGGCCACCTGGATACTGCAGGCCGCGTTCCTGCTGGCGGTCCAGTCCGGGGTGGGCGCGGCGGCCCGCCGGGTTCCGCTGGCCCGGCCGCTGACCATCGCCGCGCAGGCCCTGGTCACGCTGGTGTTCCTGACCCTGGTCTTCGCCCGGCAGCAGGCGCTCGCCGGGCTGATCCCCGGCCCGCAGGCCTTCCAGCGCTTCGCCGACCTGCTGCAACAGGGCGGCGACGACATCGCCCGGTACGCGATCCCGGCGCCGCTGGAGTCCGACGGCATCCGGCTGATGCTGGTCGGCGGTGTCCTGGTGATCGGGCTGCTGGTGGACACCCTCGCGGTGACCTTCCGCAGCGCCGCCCCCGCCGGGCTGCCGCTGCTCGCGCTCTACTCGGTGGCCGCGGGGCTGTCCGAGGGCGGTGCCGACTGGCTGTGGTTCCTCGTCGCGGCGGCCGGTTACCTGACGCTGCTCCTGGCCGAGGGACGTGACCGGCTCTCGCAGTGGGGCCGGGTCTTCGGCGGCACACCACGCGCCCCGGGCGGGGAGCGGAGCGGTGCGGTCGCCCCGGTCCGCACCGGGCGGCGCATCGGCGCGTTCGCGCTGGGCGTCGCCCTGGTGGTACCCCTCGCCCTGCCCGCGATGGACGGCGGGCTGCTGGACAGCGCCAGGACGGGTGTCGGCTCCGGGACCGGGGGCGGCGGCACGATCTCCGCGGTGAACCCCCTGGTCTCCCTGCGCGACAGCCTCAACGTCGACGAGAACCGAGAGGTCCTCTCCGTCGACACCGACTCGAACGACCTGTCGAACCTGTACCTGCGCATCGTCTCCCTGGACGACTTCGACGGCACCACCTGGAAGCCGTCCAAGCGGCACATCACCGCCGTGCCGGACGGCACGTTCCCCACGCCGGTCGGCCTCGGGTCCGACATCGCGCGGGCGGAGACCCTGACCACCATCTCGGCCGCGGACTGGTACGCCCAGGACTGGCTGCCGATGCCGTATCCGCCGAGCGGCGTGCGCATCGCGGGCAACTGGCGCTACGAGCCCGTCGGCATGACACTGGTCGGCGACCACGGGCAGAACACGCGCGGGCTGACGTACGAGGTGTGGAGCCTGGACGTGCAGCCGACGGCGGACCAGCTCGCCGCCGCTTCGCAGCCGCCCGCGGTACTGAAGCGCGAGCACACCGAGCTGCCGGACTCGCTGCCCGAGGTGGTCTCCGAAACCGCCCGCCAGGTCACCGCCGGCGCGGCGAACCCCTACGAGCAGGCGGTCAAGCTCCAGGAGTACTTCGCGGTCAACGGCGGTTTCGAGTACGACACCGAGGTCAAGGTCGGCGGCGGCTCGCAGGCGATCGCCCGCTTCCTCAAGGACAAGCAGGGCTTCTGCGTCCACTTCTCCTTCGCCATGGCGGCCATGGCACGCTCCCTGGACATCCCGGCCAGGGTGGCGGTCGGCTTCGCGCCGGGCTCCCCGCAGGCGGACGGCTCGGTGTCGGTGGGGCTGCGGGACGCCCACGCCTGGCCCGAGGTGTACTTCGAGGGCGTGGGCTGGACGCGCTTCGAGCCGACGCCGACCCGCGGGACGACCCCGTCGTACACGCAGACGGAGACACCGGGCAGCACCGTTCCGGACCCGGCGCTGCCGTCCCGCGACGCGGAGACGGAGCCGTCGGCGGCGCCTTCGACGAGCGAGAGCTGCACGGCCCAGGACAAGAAGCTGGATGCCTGTTCCGACGAGTCCGCGGCGGCCGCGCCGGTCACGGGCGGGAGCGGTCCGAAGTGGTACGCGGTACCGGCCTGGGTCCTGGGTGGGCTCGTGGTGCTGCTGATCCCGCTCGCGCCGATGCTGTGGCGGCTGCGCACCCGGTCGGTGCGGCTGGGGGCGCACGGCCGCGCCGAGGCGGACGCGGGACCGCACACCCTGGCGGTCTGGCGGGAGCTGACCGACACGGCGTGGGACTTCGGCATTCCGCCGGAGGAGTCGCAGACTCCGCGCAAGGCGGCGGCCCGGATCGTCCGGCTCGGCGAGCTGGAGCCGGCGGCCGCGGCGGCGGTGCACCGGGTGGCGGATGCCGTGGAGCAGGTGCTCTACGCGCCCCGGCCCCGCCTGACGGCGGGTCTCACGGAGGACGTCCACCGGGCGAGCGCCGGTCTGCGGGCCGCGGTCGGCCGCGGCACGCGGCTGCGCGCACGGTTCGCACCGCGTTCGACCGTGCGGGTGGTCTGGGCGGTCTCGGCCCGGTGGGCGGCCCTGAGACAGCGGGCCGTGGCGGCCCGGCCCACGTGGCGGAAGGCTTCGGGGCAGCAGAGCTGAGAGTCGTCGGGCCGGGCCGGGCCGTGGGGGCTGCGCCCACAGGGCGGGGCCGCGGGGCCCGTGCGGGACCGGGGCGGGTCGGGAGCTGCCGAGTCCACGCGGGAGCACCGGCCCCGGCCCTCACTCCGCCCCGCCCCGGACCCGCGGGGCTGTCCAACGTGCTCTTCTCCGGGTGCCACCGCGCTCATCCGGTGGCCCGACCGCGCCCAGTCGGGTGAACGACCGCCCGGCTCTCCGGCCTCCGGCACTCATGGGTACGCGTGAGGGGGTGACCACCTCGACGGTGGTCACCCCCTCACGCAGATGTCCTGGCGAGCGGCTGCCGAAAGGCTACTGGCCGCCCTGCTGCTCATCCCTGCGGCGCTGCCAGCGCTCGTCGATGCGGTCCATCATGGAGCGCTTCTGCCGCCCCTGACGTCGCGCCTGCGGTCCTCCACCGGCACCGCCACTACCTCCACCGCCGCCGCCACCTGCGCCGGCGGCGGGCTGCTCGCCCGGCTTCGGGGCCTTGCGCCAGCCGGTCACGGCGAGAACCGCACAGCCCAGCATGACGAGGAAGCCCACCACACTGAGCCAGACCTGCTGGGCGACCATACCGGCCATGAGGAGCGCAATACCTACGAGGAAGCCCGCGACCGCTTGGTAGACCCGTCGCCGGGTGTACGTACGCAGCCCGCTTCCCTCGAGCGCTGTCGCGAACTTGGGATCTTCGGCGTACAGCGCTCGCTCCATCTGCTCGAGCATTCGCTGCTCGTGCTCCGAGAGCGGCACGGAGTCCTCCTCATCGTGCAGTCGCCGGGGCGACCCGGGGGGGGTCCCTTCAGGATAGGCAGGGAATCGCCCCCGTGAAACCCGCCCCTCTACGCCAATTGGCCAACCGGTCTCCGTCATGGCCGTGCCGGCTCGCTGAAGTTCCCATTCCCCAGCGGCCGACCGGTCATGCCGGGCGGTCTCCCTCGATCATACGGCGACTGGCCGCCGTTCGGGGGGCCTGTGGCGTACTCCATCTGCAGTCGCGTCCCTGATCAGCGCCTTACCCCACCGGGCGGCTCAGGCCCCCTGGGTCCCTCGCGTCTCACCGAGCACGTGAAGCTGTGTGGCCACGGAGTGGAACGCGGCGAGTTCGGCCGCCGCGGCCTCCAGCTTCAGCAGCGCCTCCATGGCGCCGGGCTCCGTGTCCACCAGCACTCCCGGAACGAGGTCGGCGAAGACCCGTACGCCGTGCACGGCGCCGATCCGCAGCCCCGCGGCCTCGACCAGCCCGGTGAGCTGCTCGGCCGTGAACCGGCGCGGCACGGGGTCACCCGTGCCCCAGCGGCCGTCCGGGTCACCGAGGGCCTGCCGGGCCTCCGAGAAGTGGCCGGCGAGGGCCCGCGCGAGCACGGCCCCGCCGAGGCCCGCGGCGAGCAGGCTGAGGACGCCCTCGGAACGCAGGGCGGCCACCACGTTGCGGATGCCCTCCGCGGGGTCGTCCACGTACTCCAGGACGCCGTGGCACAGCACCACGTCGTAGCCGCCGCGCTCGACCACGTCGAAGAGGCCGTGGGCGTCTCCCTGGACGCCCCGCACGCGGTCGGCGACGTCGGCCTCGGCGGCGCGGCGCTCCAGGGCGAACAGCGCGTTGGGGCTCGGGTCGACGACGGTGACGCGGTGGCCGAGGCGGGCCACGGGCACGGCGAAGTTGCCGCTGCCGCCTCCGGTGTCCAGGACGTCCAGCGCCTGGCGGCCCGTGGCCTTGACCCGACGGTCGAGGGCGTCCTGGAGAACGTCCCAGACCACAGCGGTACGCAGGGCGGCGCGGGAACGAGAGGGCTCCGAGCGCGGCGACGCCGTTTGCGGGCGGTGGGGGGAGACGGGCGGGCGCATCGGGTCCGACACGGCAGTTGACTCCTCGGCGCGGCACCGCCTCGGCACGGGCGGAGCGAACGGGCTGCCGCCCCGGCCCGGGTACCGGGAAGGGGCAGGCTTCAGGCGTCTCCCACCCTATTGCCTCCGCTGCGCCGACCGGTCATCCCGTCCCACCGCCCCCACAGGAGCCCGTGCGTCCTCCGCCGAAGCGCTCATCCCACGTCCGGCAGGTGGTGACCCGCATGCCCGCCTCCCGCCCGGCCGCCTCCCGCCCGCCCGCCTCCCGGATGGTCGGAGCCGGGTCCGTCCGAGCCGGCTCCGTCGTAGCCGGGTCCGTCGTAGCCGGGTCCGTCGTAGCCGGGTCCGTCGTAGCCGGGTCCGTTCAAGCCCGGCCGGTCGGCGGACGGGTGGTCGGTGGACGGCCGGTCGGCGGGCGGGTGGTCGGCGGCTGGGCGGTCCGGGTTCGGACGGTCCGGGTTCGGACGGTCCGGGTTCGGACGGTCCGGGTTCGGACGGTCCGCGTCGGGACGGTCCGCGTCGGGACGGGGCTGGGGCAGGACCGGCTGGAGGACCAGCATCCGCTCCACGAGGCGCAGGAACATCGCCACGTCGCGTATCAGGTCGTCGGCGTCCCGCCGGTTGGCCGCGCCCTGGATGCCGGCCTCGGCCCGCGCCCGGCGCCGGGCGCCCGCGGCGAACAGCGCGCTCCAGTCGGAGAGCTCGGGGGCGATCTCGGGCAGCACTTCCCAGGCGCTGCGGATGCGGGCCCGGGCCCGTGGGGTGGTCTCGGGACGGCCTCGCGCGGCGAGCACGGCGGCGGCGGTGCGCAGGGCGGCGAGATGGGCCGTCGCGTAGCGCTCGTTCGGCGTTTCGAGGACGGTGGCCTCCTCCAGTCCGGCCCGGGCCTGGGCGAGCAGACCGAGGGCGGCGGGCGGGGCGGTCGTCCGGCGGAGTACGGGGTGCACGTCGCTCGCCGGGCCGGTCAGTGAGGGTGCAGGGCCGGCCGCGCGGCGCCGCCGGGCGGCGGCTGCGGACGAGTGGGCCATGACGATCCTCCTGTCGTCTCCATGACGGCACGCCCTGGCAGGAGGTGCCGTATGTGCCCATCGTGAGGTATGCCACTGACAATCCGCCCCGACCTGGACTTTTGCCTCGGTCGTAGGTTCGAGTCGGCTGGTCCGGAAAGGTGCTGTGACAATCGGGACCATGGAAAGCAGCAGCGCCGCCACGCACGGCGGCAGCCGTCGCGAGGCCACCCGGCAGAAGCTCTACGAGGCGGCCGTCACCCTCATCGCCGAGCAGGGCTTCTCCGCCACCACCGTGGACGAGATCGCCGAACGCGCCGGGGTCGCGAAGGGCACGGTCTACTACAACTTCGCCAGCAAGGCCGTCCTCTTCGAGGAGCTGCTGCGCCATGGTGTCCGGCTCCTCACCGCATCGCTGCGGGAGGCGGCGGAGCGGACGGCGCGGGAGGGCCGCGGCCGGGTCGACGCCCTGGACGCGATGATCCGCGCGGGGCTCGTCTTCATCGACCGCTACCCGGCCTTCACCCAGCTCTACGTGGCCGAGCTGTGGCGGACCAACCGGGCCTGGCAGTCCACGCTGCTGGTGGTCCGGCAGGAGGCCGTCGCGGTGGTGGAGGGCGTGCTGCGCGAAGGGGTGGCAAGCGGTGAGTTCAGCGAGGAGATCGACGTACCGCTGACCGCCGCGGCGCTGGTCGGCATGGTCCTGGTGGCGGCGCTGGACTGGAAGTCGTTCCAGTCGGAGCGCTCCCTCGACGACGTGCACGCGGCCCTGTCGCGGCTGCTTCAGGGGCGCGTGAGCGGACGCCCCTGAGCCGGGGCCGCGCCGGGACCGCCCGGCCGCGCACGAAGAGCGCCGGCCCGTGGTGGCCGCGTCCCCCGCGGGCCACCGTCGGACCGGCGCCTTCTCCTGCTCCCCCGTACGTTCCCCCGTACGTTCCCCCGTTGGAACCCCCGTTCCCGGTCGTTCCCCCGGACTCCCCCGTGCCTCGCTCCCGCCGACCGCGGCCGGCGGAAGGAGCGGATCGCGGGCCCGGCTCCGTTCCGGCGCCCCGTGTCGCCGGTTCCGGAGCCGTGCCCCTCTCCGTGCCTCCACTCTCTCGTTCTCGCAGGTCGTGGCCCATCCGCGCGGGTACTCATCTACCGGGCTAGGTACGGGTACTCAGTCGTGCGCACCCCGGCTCACAGGGGCGTGTCCCCGGCCGGTCACGCGCGCGCCCGTCGCGGTACTCGGTTCCGGTCGGTCGGGGGCCGTTCCCGCGGGTGTGCGGCCCGGCGGCCCCTGGGGCCGGACGGCCGGTGGCGGCGGATAAAGTCCCTGGCATGGCACGGATTGCGGTGATCGGCGCCGGGATGGGCGCGATGGCGGCCGCCGCCCGGCTGGCCGTCGCGGGCCACCGGGTGGCGGTGTACGAGCGGACTCGGACGTACGGCGGCGCCCTGGGCCGCTTCGAGCGGGACGGCTTCTCCTTCGACACCGGCCCAGGTCTGCTGCCCCTGCCCGCGGTATGGCGTGATCTGTTCGTCAAGACCGGCAAGGAGCCGCTGGAGGCGTGTGCCGAGCTGGTCCAGGTCGACCCGTCGTCACGGCACGTGTTCGCGGACGGCACGGAGGTCTCGCTGCCGAACGCCTCCCGGGCGGGCGTCGTCGCCTCCCTGGACGAGGCGCTCGGCCGGGGCGCCGGGCAGCGCTGGGGTGACTTCCTGGTGCGCGCCCGGGAGACCTGGGACCGGACACGCCGCCCGCTCCTGGAGGAGCCGCTGTGGCCGAACTGGGAGGTGCTGGCCGAGCGCGAGCCCTATCCCGCGGTCCCTCACAAGCGGCTGCTGCGTACCCGCCGGGCCGGCACGCTCGCCGAGGTCGGCGCCTGGGAGCTGCGGGACGCCCGGCTCGCCGCCCTTTTGGAGAGCCACGCGCTCGCGTACGGCCTCGACCCCCGGACCGCCCCGGCGAACGCCGCCGTGCTGCCGTACATGGAGTACGCCTTCGGTGTGTGGTACGTGCGCGGTGGCGGTCTGCGGGAGCTGGCGCGGGCGGTGTACGAGCGGTGTCTGGCCCGCCGGGTCGAGTTCCGTTTCGGCGCCGAGGTCACGGGCGTCGTCGAGAAGGACGGCCGGGTGGCGGGGGTGGAGCTGGCCGAAGGCGGCGTCGCCGAGGCGGAGTTCGTGGTGGCCGGTGTGGCGCCCGGTGTCCTGGACCGCCTGTGCGGGGGGTCGGCGGTGCGGGGCGAGGGGGAGGTGCCGCCACAGCGCGGTGGGGCAAGCCGGCTGACGGTGCTGCTGGCGCTGCGCGGCGGCCGTCCCCCGGGCGCGGCACACCGGACGGTGGTGCACGCGCCGGACCGTGAGGCGGAGTTGGACGCGCTGTTCGGTCCGGCGCCCGGCATGCCCGCGCGTCCGACCGTCACGGTACTGCGCCCCGACGACGCGGCGCTGGTCCCGGACGCGGACCACGAGGCGGTCACCCTGACCTCGGTGGTGCCCGCCGGCGGCGGGGCCGACGCCGGAGATCTCGCCGGGCGCCTCGTCGAGGTCGCCGAGCGTGCGATACCGGATCTGCGCGAGCGTCTGCTGTGGCAGGAGGTACGCACTCCGGCCGATGTCGCGGAGGCGACCGGTGCGCAGGGCGGCGCGGTGCCCGTGCCGGCGCTGGCGGGGGCCGGCGGACGCCTGCTGCACGCGGCGAACGGCACGCGCGTCGGCGGACTGTTCACGGCCGGCGGCTGGTCGCATCCCGGCGGAGGCCTGCCGCACGCGGGTATGTCGGGCGCGCTGGTCGCCGGACTCGTCGTGGAGGGACCGGAGTTCCGGGGCTCCCGGTGAGCGGCCGGGTGCCGCTCACCGGACGGCGGAGGCCGCGCGGGGCGCGTCAGAAACGGTACTGCTCGTCGTAGCCCTGGCCCTGCGTCTGGTTCTGGCCCTGCGTCTGGCCGTCGCCCTGGTACGGGTACGTCTGCTCCTGCGGGAGTTCGCCGCCGTAGGGGTCGTCGGTGCTGCGCTGCTGCGGCACCCACACCCCGCCGGCCGGGGTCTCGCCGCCGTAGCCGCCGGGCGTGCCGGTGGCGTACTGGTCCTGCCCGTAGCCCTGCTGGCCGTACTGCTGCCCGCCGGCCGTGTCGTAGGAGCCGGTGTCGTACGACGCCCCGCCGTAGGTGTGGGTGCCGATGTACGGGTCGGAGTAGGCGGCGTACTGCTGCTGGGCGCCGGTGTCGTAGCCGTACCCCTGCTGCTGCCCGTAGCCCGAGTAGTCGTAGGCGTAGGAGGGGTCGGAGCCCTGCGCGGCCGCGGCCGGTGTCTGCTGGTCGTGGCCGAAGCCGGAGTCGGCGTACACACCGTAGGAACCGGTGTCGTCCGGCATGGGCTGCGGCTCGTAGACGGCGGTGGTCTCCGCGGCCGTGGGGTCGGCCGGGCGGGCCGGGGTGAAGACGTCGTCGCGGTCGTCGTGGCCGTAGTCGTCGTGGCCGTACGGGAGGCCGCCCGGCCCCGCGGCATGGCCCTGTGCGCCGTCACCGTAGGCGTCGTGGTCGTGCCGGCCGCCCTCGGCCGCCTCGAGACCGGAGACCTCCAACGTCGGTTCCCGGCGGCCCCGTTCGGGACGACCGCGTTTGCCGACGAGGCTCGCCGGGGCGTTGACCGCCCAGCCGGCCTCGAAGCCCCGGCGGAACGACAGCGTGACGTAGGTCTGACCGACCGCGAAGGCGGCCGCGCCCAGCCCGATGACGACGACGGACGGGATCAGGACACCGATCACGACGCCGAGGAAGCCGCCGAAGGCGAGCAGTCGGTAGCGCAGCCGCGCCTTGTACTGCAGCAGCACCTCACCGAGCAGCCACAGTGCGACGCCGCCGAACGCGATGTAGAGGACCGTCCAGCCCATGTACGCCCCTCTCCCAGTGGCCGTTACGCAGTGTGTCGTAAATACGTGCGACCGGTCTAGGCCCGCGGTGGGTGGTGCAGGCCCAGGTTCTCGTAGATTTCCAGGGTCGCCGTGGAGTTGTTGAGCGTGATGAAGTGCAGTCCGGGCACACCCTCGGCCAGTAGCCGCGCGCAGAACTCCGTGGCGAACTCGATGCCAATGGAGCGTACAGCGGTCGGATCGTCCTTTGCTCCGAGGATCCGCTCTTTCAGCTCGGCCGGGAACGAGGCGTTGCTGAGCTTTGGCAACCTCTCCAGCATCTTCACACTGGTCACCGGCATGACCTCGGGAATCACCGGGGTCTCGCAGCCGGCCGCGGCGACCCGGTCGCGCAGGCGCAGGTAGGACTCGGGCTGGAAGAACATCTGCGTGATCGCGTAGTCGGCGCCGGCCCGGCACTTGTCGACGAAGTGCGTCACGTCCGTGTCCCAGTCGGCGGAGCGCGGGTGCATCTCCGGGAAGGCCGCGACGCCGACGCAGAAGTCGCCCGACTCCTTGATGAGCCGGACCAGTTCGGCGGCGTAGGTCAGCCCCTGCGGGTGCGGGACCCAGTCGGCCGTGGGGTCGCCGGGCGGGTCGCCGCGCACCGCCAGCATGTTGCGGATGCCGGCGTCCGCGTACTGGCCGATGATGTTGCGCAGCTCGGCCACGGAGTGGTCGACGGCGGTGAGGTGTGCCACGGGGGTCAGCGTCGTGTCGGCGACGATCTGCTCGGTCTCCTTGACCGTCCCCGCGCGCGTGGAACCGCCGGCGCCGTAGGTCACGGAGACGAAGTCGGGCGCGACCGCCTCGACCCGCCGCAACGCGCTCCACAGGTTCTTCTCGCCCTTGGCCGTCTTCGGCGCGGAGAACTCGAACGAGTACGTCGTCTTGCCGGACGCGAGCATGTCGCGCACGGTGCGTGCGCGATCAGTCCTGGTGGATGCGGTTCCGAGGGCCATACGGGCAGGTTAGCCAGGGGGCGGCGGTCACCCAACCGGATGCGGGACATTTGTCCGCATTGTCGAGTTGTTGTCCACTCCTTGGACACTCACGGGGCACGACCCCGGGGCCCATGCCTCCGGCACCCGCCGGGGACCGGCCGGAGACCTACGCCTGCCGCAGTCGCTTCGCGAACTCGGCGGCCGCCGCGCCCGGGTCGTCGGCCGCGGTGATCGCTCGGACGACGACGACGCGCCGGGCACCGGCCTCCAGCACCTCGTCGAGGTTGCCGAGGTCGATGCCGCCGATGGCGAACCAGGGGCGGTCGGTGCCCAGGGACGCCGTGTGACGGACCAGACCGAGGCCGGGTGCGTGGCGGCCGGGCTTGGTGGGAGTGGGCCAGCACGGGCCGGTGCAGAAGTAGTCCACGCCGTCCTGGACGGCGGCGGAGGCGGCCTCGGACTCGGCGTGCGTGGAGCGGCCCACGAGGACGTCGTCGCCGAGGATCGCCCGGGCGGCGGGCACCGGCAGATCGCCCTGCCCGAGGTGCAGCACGTCGGCGCGGGCGGCGTGGGCGACGTCCGCCCGGTCGTTCACCGCGAGGAGACTGCCGTGGCGGGCGCAGGCGTCGGCGAAGACCTCGAGGTGCTCCAGCTCCTCCCCCGCCTCCATGCCCTTGTCGCGCAGCTGCACGATGTCGACGCCGCCGGCCAGCACCGCGTCCAGGAACTCGGGCAGGTCGCCCTGGTCGCGGCGGGCGTCCGTGCACAGGTAGAGCCGGGCGTCGGCGAGCCGGGCTCGGGCGGTGGCGGTGGCGTCGGTGCCGGGCATGCTGGTGTCCCCCTGGGTTCGGTGGCGTGGGCCCGCGCGGGGCCGCACGGCCTTGGCTCGCGTGCTGCGGTGGCGCCTCGGGCGCCGCCACGGCCCCGAGGATACGGAGCGCGCCGCGGGCGGCGGCCTGCCATGGTCCCGGTCGTGCGCTGGGAGCCGTGGCCGGCCGCACCGCGGCCCGGCTGTCCCCCCGCCCGGCGGCGGTGGAGCGCGGTCGTGGCGTGCGGTGGGTGGCGTGCGGGCGGCGGACCGGCAGGGCCTCCGGGGCGGGGGCCCTGTGCCGCGGCCCGCACGCACGGTGGTGTGTCAGGTCAGACGGCGAGCGCCTGGGCGCGGCGCTTCACCTCCGTGCCGCGATTCTCGCTCAGCGCCTGCGCGGGGGTGCCGGGCAGGGTCTCGTCGGGCGTGAAGAGCCACTCCAGCATCTCCTCGGTCGTCCAGCCGTCGTCCCGCAGCAGCGTCAGGGTCCCGACCAGGCCTTTGACGACCTTGTCCTCATCGATGAAGGCCGCGGGGACGTGCAGCGCGCGGTTCTCACCGCGGCGTACGGCGATGAGCTGGCCTTCCTTGATCAGCTGGCGTACGCGGGTCACCTCGACACCGAGCATCTCGGCGATGTCGGGGACGGTGAGCCAGGCAGGCACGAGAGCATCGGTCTTTGCGTCAATCTCGGTCACGGCCCAAGCCTGCCATCTGGCACCGACAGTCGGAAGCCGGACCCGTCCGACCTGGGCCGGGCACCCGCCGGAAGGACTACGCGGTCGCCGCCTTCAGCGGCCTCGCCGGGTCGGCCAGCCGCCGCGGGTCCATCGTCGCACCCGCCTGGATCAGGCGTCTTCCCTGGGCCAGGTCCCGGGGGCGGCCCACCGCCAGCAGGGCGACCAGGCGGCCCTCGCGCAGCCAGCAGACCGTCCAGGCGGGTCCCGAGGGGTCCCCGCGCCACAGGGTGGTGTCGGCGGCCGTGTGATGACCGGCGTACTGGACGAAGCGGCCGAACTGCTCGGACCAGAAGTACGGCACCGGGTCGTAGGCCGCCACGGCCTCGCCGCCGACGGCGCCGATGATGTCGGCGGCGACCGTGCGCGGCCCCTGGAGGGCGTTGTCCCAGTGGTGCACCAGCAGCCGTTCGCCGTAGCGGCCGGAGGGGAAGGAGGCGCAGTCGCCGACCGCGTGGACGTCCGGCGCAGAGGTGCGCAGGCGGTCGTCGGCCAGGACCTCCCCCTGCGAGCCGAGAGCGATCCCGGAGCCGGCGAGCCAGGCGGTGGCGGGCCGGGCGCCGATGCCGACGACGACCGCGCCGGCGGGCAGCCGTGAGCCGTCGTCCAGGACGACGACGTGACCGGGCTCCCCGGGGCCGCCGCCGGACTCCACGCGCTCCACGCGGGCGTGCGTGCGCAGGACGGCGCCCGCGTCGGCGTACCAGGCGGTCATCGGCGCGGCGACCTCGTCGGGCAGCGCGCCGGCGAGGGGCCGGTCGGCGGCCTCCACGACGGTCACGGCGCAGCCCGCCTCGCGCGCGGCGGTGGCGAACTCGGCGCCGATCCAGCCCGCGCCGACGACCACGACGTCGTGCTGCCGGGCCAGCACGGGGCGCAGCCGTTCGGCGTCGTCCAGGGTGCGCAGCAGGTGCACGCCGGGCACGCCCTCGGTGCCGGGGAGGCGGACCGGTTCGGCGCCGGTGGCGAGGACGAGGGCGTCGTACGGCACGGGCCCCGCGGAGGTGTCGAGGACGTGCTCCGCCAGGTGGACGCCCAGGGCCTCGCAGCCGAGCCGCAGCGTGATGCCGAGCGCCTCGAAGTCGACGTCGAAGGCGGAGCCCTCGGCCGTGCCGAGCAGGACGGCCTTGGACAGCGGAGGGCGGTCGTACGGCTGGTGCGGCTCCGCGCCGATCAGGGTCACGGTGCCGGTGAAGCCCTGCTCCCGCAGGGCGACGGCGGTCTGCACGCCCGCCATGCCCGCGCCGACGACGACCACGCGGCGTTCCGCGTCCGCTTCCCGTTGCCGGGTCCGCTCCTGCGTCTGCTCGCTCACGTGATCACCTTAGACACCGGCCGGTCGTCAGTCAGGGGCCGTGCGCGGTGACCTGCTCCACACCGCTTGGCCGTACGGGTCGTACGCGTCGTACGCGGGCGCGGGGCGGCTCCCCTTACGAGTGCGACGCGCCGCGGGCTAGGCTGGCCGGCGTAAGACACTCGCGGGAGCCCGGACGCACCGGGCTGAGAGGGAGGCTGGCGGCCTCCGACCGTACGAACCTGATCCGGGTCATGCCGGCGAAGGGAGGGGCTGGACGCCCATGCCGTCACCGTCACACACGACGTCACGCACGCCGTCACCCACACCCGACGTCCTCGTCGTCGGGGGCGGGATCATCGGACTGGTCACGGCCTGGCGGGCCGCGCAGCGCGGGCTCGTCACGGCGCTCGTGGACCCCGAGCCGGGCGGTGGGGCCGCCCAGGTGGCCGCCGGGATGCTGGCCGCCGTCACGGAACTGCACTACGGCGAGCAGACGCTGCTCGCGCTGAACCTCGCCTCGGCCCGCCGCTACCCGGAGTTCGCGGCCGAGCTGGCCGACCTCACCGGCCACGACCTCGGCTATCGCCGGTGCGGCACCCTCGCCGTCGCGCTGGACGCCGACGACCGCGCCCACCTGCGGGAACTGCACGCGCTCCAGCAGCGCTCGGGCCTGGAGTCCGAGTGGCTGACGGGGCGCGAGTGCCGACGTCTGGAGCCGATGCTCGCGCCGGGCGTGCGCGGGGGGCTCCGGGTGGACGGCGATCACCAGATCGACCCCCGGCGCCTGGCCGTCGCGCTCGTGGCCGCCTGCGAACGCGTGGGCGTCGTCTTCCACCGGGTGTGGGCCGACCGGCTCACCGTCGGGCGCGGCGGCGAGCGGGCCACGGGTGTCGTCACGGCCGACGGCACCGCGCTGGAGGCCGGGCAGGTGGTGCTGGCCGGGGGCAGCCTGAGCGGGCGGCTCACGGGCGTCCCGGACGACGTGCTGCCGCCGGTGCGGCCCGTGAAGGGGCAGGTGCTGCGGCTGGCGATGCCGCGGACGCACGGCCCGCTGCTGAACCGGACGGTGCGTGCCGTGGTGCGCGGCAACCCCCTCTACCTGGTGCCCCGGGAGAGCGGCGAGCTGGTCGTCGGCGCCACCAGCGAGGAGATGGGCTGGGACACGACGGTGACCGCGGGCGGCGTCTACGAGCTGCTGCGCGACGCCCACGAGCTGGTCCCCGGCATCACCGAGCTGCCCCTGCAGGAGACCCGGGCGGGTCTGCGCCCGGGGTCCCCGGACAACGCCCCGCTGCTCGGCCCGACCGGGCTGGCCGGCCTGCTGCTGGCCACCGGGCACTTCCGCAACGGCGTCCTGCTCACCCCGGTCACCGGCGACGTCATGGCGGACGCCCTGACCACCGGGGAGCTTCCCGCCGAGGCGCTGCCCTTCAGCCCCCGGCGCTTCGGCGCCGCCCCCGCACTCAAGGAACTCTCGGAGCAGCCCGCATGAACATCTCCGTCAACGGCGAGCCGCGCGAGGTGGCTCCCGGCACCGCCCTGGACGCCCTGGTGGACACGCTCACCGCGGCACCGTCCGGCGTGGCCGCCGCCCTGAACGAAACCGTCGTCCCGCGCGCGCGGTGGTCCGCCACCGCGCTGGCCGACGGCGACCGCGTCGAAGTCCTCACCGCCGTCCAAGGAGGCTGACCATGGCCGACGATCCCTTTGTCCTCGGCGGTACGGCGTACGGGTCCCGCCTGATCATGGGTACCGGCGGGGCGCCCAGCCTCGACGTGCTGGAGCGGGCGCTGGTGGCCTCCGGGACGGAGCTGACGACCGTCGCGATGCGGCGGGTGGACGCCTCGGTGCACGGGTCCGTGCTGTCGGTGCTGGAGAAGCTGGGCATCCGGGTGCTGCCGAACACGGCCGGCTGCTTCACCGCCGGGGAGGCCGTCCTCACCGCCCGTCTCGCGCGCGAGGCCCTCGGCACCGACCTGGTCAAGCTGGAGGTCATCGCCGACGAGCGCACCCTGCTGCCGGACCCGATCGAGCTGCTGGACGCGGCGGAGACACTGGTCGACGACGGGTTCACGGTGCTGCCGTACACGAACGACGACCCGGTCCTCGCGCGCAAGCTGGAGGACGTCGGATGCGCCGCGATCATGCCGCTCGGCTCGCCGATCGGGTCGGGGCTCGGTATCCGCAATCCGCACAACTTCGAGCTGATCGTGGAGCACGCGCGCGTGCCGGTGATTCTGGACGCGGGGGCCGGCACGGCGTCGGACGTGGCGCTGGCGATGGAGCTGGGGTGCGCGGGTGTGATGCTCGCCTCCGCGGTGACGCGGGCGCAGGAGCCGGTGCTGATGGCGGAGGGGATGCGGTGCGCGGTGGAGGCGGGGCGCTTCGCGCGGCGGGCGGGGCGGATTCCGCGGCGGCGGTTCGCCGAGGCGTCGTCTCCTGCGGAGGGCCTGGCTGCTCTTGATCCGGAGCGGCCCGCTTTCCGGTGAACCTCGTCCATGGGGGCCGAGCTCCGTCGGCGGCCGCCGCGCGTGTGAAGCGTCACAGGTGCGCTGCAGTACCGCCCCCGAGCGCCGGCGGCGACGCCGGGTGTCCGTGGCGACTCGTAGACTCGCTGCGTGGACACGACCCTTCAGGACCCTCTCGTCGGGCAGGTGCTCGACGGCCGGTACCGCGTCGAGGCGCGGATCGCGGTCGGCGGGATGGCCACGGTCTACCGGGCCGTGGACACCCGCCTGGACCGCGTGCTCGCGCTGAAGGTGATGCACCCGACGCTCGCGGCCGACGCCACCTTCGTGGAGCGGTTCATCCGCGAGGCGAAGTCGGTGGCCCGGCTCGACCACCCCAACGTCGTGCAGGTTTTCGACCAGGGGGCGGAGGGCGCGTACGTCTACCTGGCCATGGAGTACATCGCCGGCTGCACCCTGCGCGACGTGCTGCGCGAGCGCGGGGCGCTCCGGCCGCGGGCGGCGCTGGACATCCTGGAGCCGGTGCTGGCCGCGCTCGGCGCCGCGCACCGGGCCGGGTTCGTGCACCGGGACATGAAGCCGGAGAACGTCCTGATAGGGGACGACGGCCGGGTCAAGGTCGCCGACTTCGGCCTGGTCCGGGCCGTGGACACGGTCACGAACACCACCGGGTCCGTCCTCGGCACCGTCTCCTACCTGGCACCCGAGCAGATCGAGCACGGCACCGCCGACCCGAGGGTCGACGTGTACGCGTGCGGTGTCGTGCTGTACGAGATGCTGACCGGCGGCAAGCCGCACGACGGGGACTCCCCCGCCCAGGTGCTCTACAAGCACCTGCACGAGGACGTGCCGCCGCCGTCGGCCGCCGTGCCGGGGATGGCGTTCGAGCTGGACGAGCTGGTCGCCTCGGCGACCGCCCGCAACCCGGAGATCCGTCCGCACGACGCCGTGGCGCTGTTCGCGCGGGCCCGTGAGACGCGCGAGGCGCTGAGCGCGGACCAGCTGGACGCGGTGCCGCCGCAGGCGCTCGCCGCGGAGCACGACAACGCCGAGGACCGCACGAGCGTGATCCCGCGGGCGCTGACGATGCCCCGGCCGCTGCCCGTGAACGAGGACGAGGGCACGGGCGCGGGCGTCGGCTTCCCCGCCGACGGTGTCGACCGCACCAGCCGGCTGGCGCCTTGGCCACCGGCCGCCCCGCCCCGGCGGCGCCTGCCGGAGCTGCGGCGCGGCCCGCTGGCGATCGTCGTCGCCGTCCTGCTGGTGCTCGGCGTCGGTACGGGCGTCTGGTACATCAACTCCGGCCAGTTCACCAAGGTGCCGCCGGTGCTGTCCAAGACCGAGGCGCAGGCCCGGGACCGGCTGGACGACGCCGGCCTGGACGTCGGCAAGGTCCGGCACGCCTACAGCGACACCGTGGAACGCGGCAAGGTCATCAGTACCGACCCCGGCGTGGGCACCCGCATCCGCAAGAACGACTCCGTGTCGTTCACGGTCTCCGACGGCCCCGACACCGTGAAGCTGCCGGACATCCAGGGCTACAAGCTGGACCGGGCGCGGAAGCTGCTGAAGGACGAGGGGCTGGAGCCGGGCATGGTGACCCGGGCGTTCAGCGAGGACGTGCCCCAGGGCTTCGTGGTCTCCACCAAGCCGGCGACGGGCACCACGGTGCGCTCGGGCTCGGCGGTCGCGCTGGTCGTCAGCAAGGGCAGCCCGGTGGACGTCCCGGACGTCACCGGCGACGACCTGGCCGATGCCAGGGCCGACCTGACGGAGGCCGGCCTGAAGGTGAAGGTCGCCACCGAGCAGGTGAACTCGGAGCACGACAAGGGCCAGGTCGCCCGGCAGACGCCGGATCCGGGCAGCCGGGCCGCCAAGGGCGACACGGTGACGCTCACGGTGTCCAAGGGCCCCGAGATGATCGAGGTCCCGGACGTGGTCGGTGACAGCGTGGACGACGCCAAGCGGGAGCTGAGGGACGCGGGCTTCCAGGTGGACGAGGACCGCGGTCTGCTCGGCCTGTTCGGCGACACCGTGAAGGACCAGTCGGTGGACGGCGGGGACACGGCGCCCAAGGGCTCCACCATCAGGATCACCATCAGGTGACGGCGCTCACGGTCCGGACGCGTATCCCCGCATGACACCCTGAATGGGTGAACAGTCAACAGTCCGCCCCCTCTCCCACGCTCCCCCGCAACCCCGTCGGCGGTCACGTCCCCGTGGCCGGCGGCCTGCACTCCGTGGGTCTGTCCTACGCCCGTGACCTGAAGGCGGAGGCCGTGCAGGTCTTCGTCGCCAACCCGCGCGGCTGGGCCACGCCGGCCGGCAACCCGAAGCAGGACGAGGCGTTCCGGGAGGCCTGCGCGGCCGGTTCGGTCCCGGCCTACGTGCACGCGCCGTACCTGATCAACTTCGGTTCGCACACCGAGGCGACGGTGGAGCGGTCGGTCGAGTCGCTGCGGCACTCGCTGCGGCGCGGGCGGGCGATCGGGG
This sequence comes from Streptomyces sp. NPDC017225, assembly GCF_044331465.1. NCBI lineage: Bacteria > Bacillati > Actinomycetota > Actinomycetes > Kitasatosporales > Streptomycetaceae > Streptomyces > Streptomyces sp. NPDC017225. The sequence continues at coordinate 217,725 of NZ_JBIRNE010000003.1, forward strand.
CGCTGGGCGTGGTCGTGCACACCGGCAGCGCGACCGGCGGACGGGACCGGTCGGTGGCACTGAAGCAGGTACGGGAGTACATGCTGCCGCTGCTCGAGGAACTCACCCACGACGACGACCCCTGCCTGCTCCTGGAGTCGACCGCCGGGCAGGGCGCCTCGCTCTGCTCGCGGACCTGGGACTTCGGGCCGTACTTCGAGGCGCTGGACGCCCATCCGAAGCTCGGCGTGTGCCTGGACACCTGCCACATCTTCGCGGCGGGACACGACCTGACCGGCCCGACGGGCATGCACCGGACGCTGGACCTGCTGGTGGACACGGTCGGCGAGGGCCGGCTGAAGCTGATCCACGCCAACGACTCCAAGGACGTGTCCGGCGCGCACAAGGACAGGCACGAGAACATCGGCGCCGGTCACATCGGTGAGGACCCGTTCCGGGCGCTGATGACCCACCCCGCGACCGAGGGGGTGCCGCTGGTCATCGAGACGCCGGGCGGCAAGGAGGGCCACGCGGCCGACGTGGAGCGGCTGAAGAAGCTGCGCGACGGCTGACAGCGCAGGCCAGGGGGAACGCCAGGCCGCCCGACAGGCGTACGGCGGCTCAGAGCCCGGGGCCGTCCCCGGGCTCCTCCTGGTAGGAGTAGCGCTGTTCCCGCCACGGGTCGCCGATGTTGTGGTAGCCGCGCTCCTCCCAGAAGCCGCGGCGGTCGGCGGTCATGTACTCGATGCCGCGGACCCACTTCGGGCCCTTCCAGGCGTACAGGTGCGGGACGACCAGCCGGAGCGGGAAGCCGTGCTCGGCGGTGAGCAGCTCGCCGTCCTTGTGGGTGGCGAACAGGGTGCGGTCGGCGGCGAAGTCGGACAGCCGGAGGTTGGAGCTGAAGCCGTACTCCGCCCACACCATCACATGGGTGACTGCGGGCGCGGGCGGGGCCAGGTCCAGGATCGTGGCGGCCGGTACGCCGCCCCACTCGGAGCCGAGCATGCTGAACTTCGTGACGCAGTGCAGGTCGGCGACGACCGTGGTGTACGGCAGGGCCGTGAACTCCTCGTGGCTCCAGCCGCGCTTGCCACCGTCGGCGGTGGTGCCGAAGACCCGGAACTCCCAGCGCTCGGGGCGGAACCTGGGGACCGGTCCGTAGTGCGTGACCGGCCAGCCGCGCTGCAGTCGCTGCCCCGGCGGTAGCTCGAACCGCGACGCTCCTTCCGGACCGCCTTCTCCCGATTCGTGTCCCACCGGCTGACCCATGCCTCCATCCTGACAGACCCGGACCGATGCCCCTGACCCGCTCCACTTACATTCGGTCGAACAGGCACAAGCTGGACTAAGCCTGTACTTACTTACTAAGTAGAGACTTACTGGACGATCTTCGGAGCCGGTGCAATCATGCGGCGCAACACGCCAGTTCCCGTTCGAAGGAGCGTCAAGCGATGCAGGGCGACCCCGAGGTCATCGAGTTCCTCAATGAGCAGCTGACCGCCGAGCTCACGGCGATCAACCAGTACTTCCTGCACGCGAAGCTGCAGGACCACAAGGGCTGGACCAAGCTCGCGAAGTACACGCGCGCGGAGTCCTTCGACGAGATGCGCCACGCCGAGGTGCTGACCGACCGCATCCTGCTCCTGGACGGCCTGCCGAACTACCAGCGGCTCTTCCACGTGCGGGTCGGCCAGAGCGTGACCGAGATGTTCGAGGCCGACCGGGAGATCGAGATCGAGGCGATCGACCGGCTGCGCCGGGGCATCGAGGTGATGCGGGCCAAGAACGACATCACGTCGGCCAACGTCTTCGAGGCCATCCTCGCCGACGAGGAGCACCACATCGACTACCTGGAGACGCAGCTCGACCTGATCGAGAAGCTGGGCGAGCCGCTCTACCTGTCGACGGTCATCGAGCAGACCCAGCCGGACCCGTCGGGCCCCGGCTCGCTCTAGCCGAACCGCTCGCGCTCCGGCCGGGCCGTCGCCGCTCGGGTCAGGCCGCTTCCGGGAGCTTCGCGAGGACCGGTTCGTTCCGGTCGGCCTGCTGCCGGCGGGGGCAGGCGCCACGGCCGAGCAGCGCCTGGATGCGACGCACGCAGCCGCCGCAGTCGGTGCCCGCCTTGCAGGCGGAGGCGATCTGCCGGGGAGTGCAGGCACCGGCGTCCGCGTGGCTCTTCACCTGTTCCTCGGTGACACCGAAGCAGCTGCAGACGAACACGTGGTTCACCTCCCGGGCGGAGTACAGGGTCGTGCCGTACCGACGACCGGAGACTCCGACTGTTCGGTGAGGCAAACCTAACCTTACCCATCACGCAGGAACGGCAAAAGGGAAGGGGGCGCGGATCGTATGTGACCCGCGCCCCATTCCGTGTCCCCGCCGCCCGTCCGGCCTCGTCCGACGGGCGGTGCGTCACTGGTCCCGGTACATCTCCGCCACCAGGAACGCCAGGTCGAGCGACTGGCTGCGGTTCAGCCGCGGGTCGCAGGCCGTCTCGTAGCGCTGGTGCAGGTCGTCGACGAAGATCTCGTCGCCGCCGCCCACGCACTCGGTGACGTCGTCGCCGGTCAGCTCCACGTGGATGCCGCCCGGGTGGGTGCCGAGCGACTTGTGGACCTCGAAGAAGCCCTTGACCTCGTCGAGCACGTCGTCGAAGCGCCGTGTCTTGTGGCCGGAGGCCGCCTCGTAGGTGTTGCCGTGCATCGGGTCGGTGATCCAGGCGACGGTGGCGCCGGACGCGGTGACCTTCTCCACCAGCTCCGGGAGCCTGTCGCGGACCTTGTCCGCGCCCATCCGGACGATGAAGGTCAGCCGGCCGGGCTCACGCTCCGGGTCGAGGCGCTCGATGTACTGCAGCGCCTCCTCGGCCGTGGTGGACGGGCCGAGCTTGATGCCGATCGGGTTGCGGATCCGGGAGGCGAACTCGATGTGCGCGTGGTCCAGCTGCCGGGTGCGCTCACCGATCCACACCATGTGCCCGGAGACGTCGTACAGCTGCCCGGTGCGCGAGTCGACGCGGGTGAGGGCCGACTCGTAGTCGAGCAGCAGCGCCTCGTGCGAGGAGAAGAACTCGACCGTCTGGAACTCGGCCGGGTCCGTCCCGCAGGCCCGCATGAAGTTCAGCGCGTTGTCGATCTCCCGGGCGAGCTGCTCGTAGCGCTGGCCGGAGGGCGACGACTTCACGAAGTCCTGGTTCCAGGCGTGCACCTGGCGCAGGTCGGCGTAGCCGCCGGTGGTGAAGGCGCGCACCAGGTTCAGCGTGGACGCCGACGCGTGGTACATGCGCTTGAGCCGCTCGGGGTCCGGGATCCGGGCCGCCTCGGTGAACTCGAAACCGTTGACGGAGTCGCCGCGGTAGGTCGGCAGCGTCAGGCCGTCGCGGGTCTCGGTCGGCTTGGAGCGCGGCTTGGAGTACTGGCCGGCGATCCGGCCCACCTTCACCACGGGCACGGACGCGGCGTACGTGAGCACGGCGCCCATCTGGAGCAGGGTCTTGAGCTTGTTGCGGATGTGGTCCGCGGACACGGCGTCGAAGGCCTCGGCGCAGTCGCCTCCCTGGAGGAGGAACGCCTCTCCCTTGGCGACGGCCGCCATCCGGGCGCGCAGCTGGTCGCACTCGCCCGCGAAGACGAGCGGCGGATACGACTCGAGGTCCGCGATCACTGCGCGCAGAGCCTCGGTGTCGGGGTACTCGGGCTGCTGCGCCGCGGGCAGGTCTCGCCAGGTGTTGCCAGCGCTCGCGCTGGTCTTAGCGTTCACGGTCACGGCCCCAACATTACGGGGTCGGACCGCGGCTCCCGCCCCGTGCCCAGGGAATGAGACGCGTGGAACGCCCTGCGGACGGGCCGCGGTGCGGTACGCTGCGCCGTATGTTCGCGCACTCGATCCAGAACTGGTGGTGGACCGCTCTTCCGGCGGCCCACTGACTGCGCGTACGCAAGACTTCGCGAAGGCCGCCCGAGGGGCGGCCTTCGGTGTTTTCGCGACCGGGCCGTTCCTCCCACCGAGAGTCTCGCCGAGAGACCGAGAGGGACACGGACCCATGACACCGATCGACCGCCTTCTGGACGACTCCCGCCCGTTCGCCCTGCTCCGCCGCCGCACCCCGGGCCACGACCACGACACCGTGGAACTGCTGCTCGGCCCGGTCACGGAGCACGACAGACTCGCCGGCCTGCCCGACGAGGGGCTGGCGCTCGTCCCCTTCCGGCAGATCCGCGAGCGCGGCTTCGACGTCCGCGACGACGGCACGCCCCTGCTGGTGCTGACCCCCGAGGAGCGGCACGACATCCCGCTCGCCGAGGCCCTCGACCGGCTCCCCGCGCACGACGTCCAGGTCGAGGACGGCGGCTTCGACGTGGACGACGAGGAGTACGCGAAGATCGTCGGGCGGGTGCTGGACGAGGAGATCGGCGGCGGCGAGGGCGCCAACTTCGTGATCCGGCGGACGTACGGAGGGCTGATCCCCGGGTTCGGGCGGGCCGACGCGCTGGCGCTGTTCCGGCGGCTGCTGGCGGGCGAGCGGGGCGCGTACTGGACGTTCGTGGTGCACACGGGGGACCGCACGCTGGTCGGGGCGAGCCCCGAGGTGCATGTGCGGATGTCCGGCGGCACGGTCGTCATGAACCCGATCAGCGGGACGTACCGCTATCCCGCCGAGGGACCGACCCCGGACCACCTGCTCGGCTTCCTCGCCGACGGCAAGGAGATCGAGGAGCTGTCGATGGTGGTCGACGAGGAACTCAAGATGATGTGCACCGTCGGCGACATGGGCGGTGTGGTCGTCGGGCCGCGGCTGAAGGAGATGGCGCACCTCGCGCACACCGAGTACGAGCTGCGCGGCCGCTCCTCGCTGGATGTGCGGGAGGTGCTGAAGGAGACCATGTTCGCGGCGACGGTCACCGGCTCGCCGGTGCAGAACGCCTGCCGGGTCATCGAGCGGCACGAGGTCGGGGGGCGTGGCTACTACGCGGGCGCCCTGGCCCTGCTCGGCAGGGATTCCGGCGGGGCCCAGACCCTCGACTCCCCCATCCTCATCCGCACCGCCGACATCGACGCCGCCGGGCGGCTGCGGGTGCCGGTCGGCGCCACGCTGGTGCGGGGCTCGGATCCGGCCGGCGAGGTCGCGGAGACCCACGCCAAGGCGGCCGGGGTGCTGTCGGCGCTGGGCGTACGCCCCGCCCGGCCGCGTACGGAGGCCGGGCGGCCGAAGCTGGCCGACGACCCGCGGGTGCGGGCGGCGCTGGACGGGCGCCGCTCCTCGCTGGCGCCGTTCTGGCTGCGGATGCAGGAGCCGTCCCACGCGCTGGAGGGCCATGCCCTGGTCGTCGACGCCGAGGACACCTTCACGGCGATGCTCGCGCACGTGCTGCGCTCGTCGGGGCTCACCGTGAGCGTACGGCGGTACAGCGAGCCGGGGCTGCGGGAGGCGGTGCTCGGGCACGACGGGCCGGTGGTGCTGGGGCCCGGCCCCGGTGATCCGTGCGACCCCGCCGATCCCAAGATGGGCTTCCTGCGCGCCCTGACCGCCGAGGTGCTCCGGGACAACCGGCACGGTGTCCTCGGCGTCTGCCTCGGGCACGAGCTGATCGCGGCGGAGCTGGGGCTGGACATCGTCCGCAAGGAGGTGCCGTACCAGGGGGCGCAGACGGAGATCGACCTGTTCGGGCGGCGCGAGACCGTCGGCTTCTACAACAGCTTCACCGCCCGCTGCGACGACGGGGCGGCCGCGTCGCTGGCCGCGCACGGCGTGGAGGTGAGCCGGGCGGCGGGCGGCGAGGTGCACGCGCTGCGGGGTGCGGGGTTCGCGTCGCTGCAGTTCCATCCCGAGTCCGTGTTGACACTGAACGGTCAGGCGATCGTCACGGCGCTGATGACCGGGTCACTGATCCGGCAGCCGTGACGTCCCCAGGGCGTCGCCGTTGGCGTGACGGACCGTCCCCGCTCCAGCGGGGACGGTCCGTCAGCTCCGCGGCACCAGCACGTTCTCCGAACGGCGGCCGGCCAGGTGGTCGAGGACGTTCTTCACCGTGGTGTCGACGATCTGGCCGACGGCGTCCTCGGTGTAGTACGCCTGGTGGGAGGTCACCAGGACGTTCGGGAAGGTGACGAGGCGGGCCAGGGTGTCGTCGGCGATGGCCTCCAGGGACTTGTCGAGGTAGAACAGGCCCGCCTCCGCCTCGTACACGTCCAGGCCGACGCCGGTGAAGCGCCCCGCGCGCAGTTCGCCGACGAGCGCGGTGGTGTCGATCAGGCCGCCGCGGCTGGAGTTGACCAGGATGGCGTCGTCCCGCATCGACTTCAGGGCGGCCGCGTCGATCAGGTGCCGGGTCTCGGGCATCAGCGGAACGTGCAGGGTGATCAGGTCGGACCGGGCGAGCAGCTCGTCCTTCGGGACGTAGGACATGCCGAGTTCCATGCAGGCGGGGTTCTCGGCGACGTCCCAGCCGAGCAGCCGCATGCCGAAGCCGTGGGCGATCCGGGCGAAGGACTCGCCGATCCTGCCGGTGCCGATGACGCCGGCGGTGCGGCCGTGCATGTCCCGGCCCATCAGGCCGTGCAGGCGGAAGTCGAAGTCGCGGGTGCGGGTGGCGGCGCGCACGATCCGGCGGTTGACGGCCATGGCCAGGGTCCAGGCGAACTCGGCGACCGAGTGGGGCGAGTAGTACGAGACCCTGGCCACGGTCAGACCGAGCCGCTCGGCCGTGTCGAGGTCGATGTTGTTGAAACCGGTGGAGCGCTGGGCCACCATCCGGGTGCCGCCGGCCGCGAGGATCTCCAGGACGCCGGCGCCGAGGTCGGCGTTGACGGAGGTGGAGACGATCTCGTGGCCGGCCGCGATGGGGGCGGTGTCCTCGTTGAGGAACACGTCCAGGCAGCGGACCTCCTCGTGGCCCTGGAAGGCCCGCTCGATCAGGGGCTTCTCGTCGGCCTGGACGCCGAAGACCAGGATCTCCATGACCGCTCCCGTTTCTGCTGGACTCCGGGCTGCTGCCGGGCTCCGGGCTGCTGCCGGGCTCCGGGCCGCTGCCGGGGCTCCGGGCCGCTGCCGGGGCTCCGGGCCGCTGCCGGGGCTCCGGGCCGCTGCCGGGGCTCCGGGCCGCTGCCGGGGCTCCGGGCCGAATATACGGCGCCGCGCCTTCGGCCGCCGGTCAGCCGAAGAAGACCCCGGCCTTCTCGTACAGCTTCGGGTCGACCGTCTTCAGCCGGGCCGTGGCGTCGGCGATGGGGACGCGGACGATGTCCGTGCCGCGCAGGGCGACCATCTTGCCGAAGTCGCCGTCGCGGACGCGGTCGACGGCGTGCAGGCCGGTGGGGGTTCCCCCCCCCACGCCGTCAAGGCAGTGGGGGAGGGTGGCGAGCCTGCGGTCGAAGGCGCTCGGGGTGCCGCCGCGCCGGACGTGGCCGAGGACGGTGGTCCGGGCCTCGTTGCCGGTGCGTTTCTCGATCTTCTTCGCCGGCCACTCGCCCACCCCGGACAGCCGGACGTGCCCGTAGGAGTCCAGCGACTGGTCCTTGAGCACCATGTCGCCGTCCCTCGGCATCGCCCCCTCGGCGACCACCACGATCGGGGCGTAGGACGCCCGGAACCGGGAGGTCACCCAGGCGCAGACCTGCTCGGTGTCGAAGCGCTGTTCGGGGATGAATGACGTTGGCGCCGCCGGCCGGGCCGGAGTGGAGCGCGATCCAGCCGGCGTGCCGGCCCATGACCTCGACGACCAGTACGCGCATGTGCGACTCGGCGGTGGTGTGCAGCCGGTCGATGGCCTCGGTGGCGATGGCGACGCCCACAGGTGTCCTCGCCGCCAACCGTGATGAGCGCCTCGACGCTGAACGCAGCGAGGCTACCTGTATGCGCCTCCCTTGGGCGATGGCCCAGATGGCATTGAACGCCGGGCAGTCGCCGCCTCCGCCGGGTCAGAACTCCGACGCGCGTGACTCCGCCCCCTCGTGAACGAGGGGGCTTCTCACTTGGATCCGAGGACCCTCATGACGGCCGGGCCCTGACCGCTGCCGAAGCAGGTGCGCGGCGTCCCATGTCGCTCCGCTGCTCCGATCACCAGGATGCGTCTTCTTGCCCGGCTGAAGCCGGGGCAGCTCACACTCGAACGGTCGGTGTCGCGCGTCACTCACTCGTCGTCGAGGCCGCGCTCTATCGCGTACCGCACGAGTTCCACGCGGTTGTGCAACTGGAGCTTGCCCAGGGTGTTCTGGACGTGGTTCTGCACGGTGCGGTGGGAGATGACGAGGCGTTCGGCGATCTGCTTGTAGCTGAGTCCCTTGGCGACCAGGCGCAGCACCTCGGTCTCGCGGTCGGTGAGCCGGGGCGCCCCGGGTTCGCCGGTCTCCGCGGCGGGGACCGGTTCGGAGGCGAGGCGGCGGTACTCGCCGAGGACCAGTCCGGCCAGCCCCGGGGTGAAGACCGGGTCGCCGGCGGCCGTGCGGCGCACCGCGTCCTGCAACTCCTCGGTGGAGGCCGACTTCAGCAGGTATCCGGTCGCGCCGGACTTCACCGCCTCCAGCACGTCGGCGTGCTCCCCGCTCGCGGAGAGGACGAGGACGCGCAGCTTCGGGTCGGCGCCGACGACCTCCTTGCAGACCTGGACGCCGGGCTTGCCGGGCAGGTTGAGGTCGAGGACGAGGACCTCGGGCGCGACGGCCCGGGCGCGGCGCACCGCCTGGTCGCCGTCGCCGGCGGTGGCGACCACGTCGAAGCCGGACTCGGCGAGGTCCCGGGCGACGGCGTCGCGCCACATCGGGTGGTCGTCGACCACCATGACCCTGATCGGTTCCTGTCGTTCGGTCATCGCTCCGCTGCCTTCCCCCGTGCGGTGGTACTGCTGGTCGTCTTCTTCGGTGCCCTCAGTTCGACCTCCGTGCCCTGACCGGGCACCGAGATCAGCTCGGCCGTGCCGCCCAGCTCGCGCAGCCGGCCCCGGATCGACAGGGCCACGCCGAGGCGTCCCTCGCCCTCCGCCTCGGCGAGCCGGCCCTCCGGGATGCCGGGCCCCTCGTCGCGGACGGTGACGATCACCTCGTCCGGTTCGTCCTCGACCAGGATCCACGCGCGCGCGTGCTCACCGACGTGCTTGCGCACGTTGTCCAGGGCGGCGCCCACGGCGGCCGCGAGCTCCCGGGCCGCGAGGGGGGCCATCGGGACCGGCGCGCCCGGCTCGGCGAGGTTCACGAGGGAGCCGGCGTACGGGGCGAGCAGGGCCCGCAGGTCGACGGGACCGTCCGGATCGTCCCGCTCCGGTTCGTCCACCGCCCGTACGACCGCGCCCTCGGCGGTGTCCTCCGAGACGCGGGAGACGGGCACCAGGCCGCCGGAGACCATGGTGCGCAGTGCCACCTCCTGCTCACCGGCCATCCGGCCCAGCTCGGCCGCCTCGCCGCCGATGACGGCGCCGCGCCGCTGCACCATCGCCAGCACCTGGAGCACGCTGTCGTGGATGTCCCGGGCGAGCCGCTCCCGCTCCCTGGTCGCCGCCTCGATCTCCAGGGCGCGGGCGAGGGTGCGTTCGGAGGCGCGGGCGACCTCGACGACGTAGCCGATGGCGATGGAGGCGACCCAGACGAGGATGACGTTGTGGACGGTGTCGCGGGCCGGGCTGCCGCGTTCGACCAGGTTGGCGACGGCGACGAGGGTGGAGGCGACGGCCGCCCAGCGCCAGCCGCCCTTGATGGCGAAGGCGAGGACGGAGCCGGCGGTCCATATGGACGGCAGGGTCGGGCCGCCGTCCATGACCCGCTCGTGCGCGTCGGCGAACGGCGTGAGCAGGATGCCGGTCAGCGCGATGGTGAGATCGGCGGTGAGGAACCGCTTGGTGCAGCTCGCCGCGCTCGAGACCTTGGGGAGGGTGGCCAGGGTCCAGACGAAGAGGACGGCGTAGTAGGCGACGGCGAGCCAGGGACGGGCGAAGCCGGAGTAGGCGGTGGTGAAGAAGCCGATCGCGTACAGCATGGTGAGCACGCGGTAGCCGGCGAGGGCGCGCCACAGCGGCTGCTCGACCGACATCCTCATGACTCTCTCGCGCCTGGCCATGTCCCCCCGTCCCCCGGCTGCCCTGTCCGGCCGGCTCCCCTGCCGGCCGCTGCCCTGCTCGACCGCTTCCCCGGCCGGCCGCCGCCCTGCTCGACGGCTTCCCGTCCGGCCGCCGCCCTGTCCGGCCGCTACCGGTCGTCGGTGGGGCGGTCCTGCTCGGCCGCCGCCTTCTCCTTGGCGGCCTGTTCCTTCTCCGCCTGCGCGAGCGCGGCCTTCGCGGCCTTGCCCGCCTCCTTCTCGGCCTTCGCCGCGTCCGCGATCTGCCGCTTCATGGCGGTCGCGTACATGTCGACGTACTCCTGGCCGGAGAGCTTCATGATCTCGTACATGACCTCGTCGGTCACCGCGCGGAGCACGAAGCGGTCGTGCTCCATGCCCTGGTAGCGGGTGAAGTCGAGGGGCTTGCCGATGCGGATGCCGGGCCGCATCAGCTTCGGCATCACCTTGCCGGGCGGCTGGATCTTCTCGGTGTCGATCATGGCGACCGGGATGACGGGCGCGCCGGTGGCGAGCGCCACGCGCGCGAGGCCGCCCGGCTTGCCCCGGTAGAGCCGGCCGTCCGGGGAGCGCGTGCCCTCGGGGTAGATGCCGAAGAGCTCGCCGCGCTCCAGGACCTCTATGCCGCTCTTGATCGCGGCCTCACCCGCGCCTCGCACGCCGGAGCGGTCCACCGGGAGCTGGCCGACGCCCTTGAAGAAGGCGGCGGTCAGCCGGCCTTTGACCCCGGGAGTGTTGAAGTACTCGGCCTTGGCGATGAAGGTCACCTTGCGGTCGAGGACGGCGGGCAGGAAGAACGAGTCGGAGAACGACAGGTGGTTGCTCGCCAGAATGGCCGGGCCGTCGGCCGGGATGTGCTCCAGGCCTTCCACCCAGGGCCGGAAGGCGAGCTTCAGCGAACCCCCGACGGTGACCTTCATCGCGCCGTACAACAAGCGAGTGCCTCCTGTGTCTGTGGGTCAGACCCTATCCCGGGGCACCGTCAATGGCCCCGACGGCCCTGGTCGGTGTCAGTGCGGTCGCGTACGGTGAAGTTCCCGCAAGTACCGCACCCGCATGTACCGCACCCGACGTGCCGGCTGTGCCGGCCCCCTGACGACAGGAGACCGAGACGTGCCGGTCCTGCCCGGAGCCGAGCCGTTCCGCCACGAGGGCGGCGAGGTCGGCGTCCTCCTCTGCCACGGGTTCACCGGGTCCCCGCAGTCGTTGCGCCCCTGGGCCCGGTATCTCGCCGCGCGCGATCTGACCGTCGCGTTGCCGCTGCTGCCCGGGCACGGCACGCGCTGGCAGGACATGCAGGTCACCGGCTGGCAGGACTGGTACGCGGAGGTGGACCGCGAGCTGCGCGCCCTGCGGGAGCGGTGCGCGCGCGTCTTCGTGGCCGGCCTGTCCATGGGCGGTGCGCTGGCGCTGCGGCTCGCGGCCAAGCAGGGGGACGCGGTGTCGGGCGTCATGGTCGTCAACCCGGCGAACCGGATGCACGGCGTGGCCCAGCACGCCCTCCCGGTCCTGCGTCATCTGCTGCCCGCGACGAAGGGCATCGCCAGTGACATCGCCAAGCCGCTCGGCACGGAGCTCGGATACGACAGGGTGCCGCTGCACGCGGCGCACTCGCTGCGCACGTTCTTCCGTCTCGCCGACGGCGACCTGCCGCAGGTGACGCAGCCGCTGCTGTTGCTGCGCAGTCCGCAGGACCACGTGGTGCCGCCGGCCGACTCGGCCCGCGTCCTCGGCCGGGTGTCCTCGACGGACGTCACTGAGGTCCTGCTGGAACAGAGCTACCACGTGGCGACGTTGGACCACGACGCGGACCGGATCTTCGCGGAGAGTGTCGCGTTCATCGGCCGGCTCGCGCCCGGTTCCGTCAGGGAGCCGGAGCCCGGTCTCGGCAAGGAAGGGACGGCCGCAGGTGGCTGAGCACGACTCGGACCGCGAGGACCGCGAAGAGCGCGAGAAGCGGGATCCGGAACGGGACCTGGGAAGAGACCTGGGACAGGACGTGGCGCGGGAGCGGGAGCACCGCGAGGGACGGGAGGACGCGGTGGACCGCGGGCCCGAGGAGCAGGGCGTGCCCTTCGACGAGGACGCCGCGTGGGACGCGATCGTCGCCGGTTACGGGGACGAGCCGCCGGACCCGCCGGGCTCGAAGCCGTTCAAGTCGGTCGAGGACCTGGCGCTCCTGGAGCCCGAGACCAACGACGACAAGCCCGGGGCCGACCGGCCCGCCTCGGCACGGCCGCTGGGCGGCTCGATCGCCTTCGCCCCCGGCGTCGGCCCCGGCCCTCGCGACCACACGCCGGCCGAGCCGTCGGACGACGACCTGGACGAGGACGACGAGGGCCACTTCGTGCCGCCCGAGCCGCCCCGCCTGCCGGAGGGGGACACCACCGCGAGGTTCGCGTGGCTGGGAGTGCTCGGCGGGCCCGTCCTGCTGCTGCTGGCGGTGGTGCTGGGCTGGGACATGAGCTGGTGGCTGACGACCGCGAGCATCGGCGGCTTCCTCGGCGGCTTCGCCACCCTGGTCATGCGGATGCGGACGGGCGACGAGGACGACGACGACCCGGGGCGGGGCGCGGTGGTCTAGGGAGTGCCGTCAGCCCGCGGAGGCGGGCACACGGAGGGCGGTCAGGACCGGGAGGTGGTCCGTGGCCGCCCTCAGGTCGTCCTCGGTCACCCCGGAAAGGCCCAGCGGCACGCCGCAGCCCAGTACCTCGACGCCCTCCGTGACGAAGACCGCGTCGATACGCCGGTCCGGGTCGGTCGGGGAGAAGGTGTACTCGCCGCCCCAGGGCGCGGCGGTCCAGCAGTCCCGCAGGCCGTCACCGAGTCGCCGGAAGGTGCGGCCGCCGGGGCGCTCGTTCAGGTCGCCGCCGGCCACCGCGTGCGTCACGCCGAGCCCGGCGAGCCGGTCGATGAGCAGGCCCGCCTGCTCGTACCGCTCGTCCGCCCGCAGTGACAGGTGGCAGCTCAGGACGCCGAGACGGGCCCCGCCGATCCGGACCACGGCGGTCGCGAAACCGCGGCGGTGCTGACCGGGGGTGAGGGGGAGCAGCACGTCCTGGGTGCGCTCGACGGTGGCGCGCAGGGAGCACAGCAGCGCGGGCCCCGCCGCGGTGCCGCCCCCGGAGAGGAGGACCAGCCCGGAGGCGGCGGCGAGCCGGGTGAGCTTCTTGCGCCAGCGGAAGAACCGGGGCGCCTCCTGGAGGAGGACCAGGTCGGGTGCGCAGGCGGCGATCACGCGGGCGAGGGCGTCGGTGTCGTCGCGCATCGAGCGGATGTTGTAGGTGAGGACCCGGACGACGGCGGAACCGTCGGGTTCGGTACGGGAGTTGGGGAGCGGCTCCATGTGGATCAATGTACGCCCCGCAGCGTCGTCGTACGCGCCACAGCGTCGTCGTACGCGCCACGGCAGCGCCGTACGCCCCACAGCGTCGCCGTAGGTCCGACAGCTCGGGGCGCGAGGTCTGCGGGCGGCTGCCGGTCGTGGCCGGCCTGTCCCGCCCACGCGGTCGGGCCGCGTGTTCACAGAGTCTCGCGCCCCCAGGGAGCGTCGGATCGCCTACGCCTACATGATCGGGTCGGGCTCCCGGGCCAGGTCGGCCGCGCCCACCAGACCGGCCTTGTTGCCGAGCTGGGCGGCGACCACGTCGGCGACCGGGCGCCAGTTGCCGCCGACCAGCCACCGCTTGTACGACTTGCGGATCGGGTCGAGCACCAGGTCGCCCTCGTCGGAGAGGCCGCCGCCGACGATGAAGGCGGACGGGTCGAAGAGGGAGGCCAGGTCGGCGAGGCCGGCGCCGGCCCAGCGGGCCAGCTCCCGGTAGGAGTCGACGGCGACCGGGCAGCCCTGTCGGGCGGCGACCGAGATGTGCTTGCCCTCGATGCCGTCCGGCGTGCCGTCGCCGAGCGCGAGCAGCACCTCGGCGCGCTCGGGGGTGGCGTTGGCGCGCTGCTTGGCGTAGCGCACGAGGGCGCGGCCGGAGGCGTACTGCTCCCAGCAGCCCTGCGAGCCGCAGCCGCACAGCAGACCGTCCGGCACCATGCGGATGTGGCCGAACTCCGCGGCCACGCCGAAGTGGCCGCGGCGCAGCTTGTTGCCGATGATGATGCCGCCGCCGAGGCCGGTGCCGAGAGTGATGCAGATGACGTTGCGGTGGCCCTTGCCGCCACCGAACTTGTACTCGCCCCAGGCCGCGGCGTTGGCGTCGTTCTCCACGACGACCGGGAGGCCGACGCGGGCCTCGACCTTCTCCTTGAGCGGCTCCTGGCGCCAGTCGATGTTGGGCGCGAAGTAGACCGTGGAGCGCTGGCGGTTGACGTATCCGGCGGCGCCGATGCCGACGCCGACGATCTCGTGACCCGCGCGCGCGCCCTCCACCGCGGAGGCGATGGCGTCCACGATGCCCTCGGGCGTGCCCGGGGTCGGCACCTTGTGGGTCGAGAGGATGTTGCCTTCCTCGTCGACCACGCCCGCCGCGATCTTCGTGCCGCCGATATCGACGCCGATGGTGAGTCCCATGAATCCCTCAGTTTCGGTCGAGCCCCGCTACGGCCAACCGTACCCGAGGGCGGTGTCAGTCCAAGTCGATGCGCCGGCCCGGGCCGGTGCCCTCGTCGCCGTCGTCGTGACCGTCGCCGGGTCCGTCCTCGCGTCCGGTGTCGCTCTGGCCGTCGCGCGGTTCATCCAGGTCACGGGGGTCGCGGGGGTCGTCCGCGGAAGTCCCGGAGGCCCCGGCGGTCCAGCGGCTCTCCTGGTTCTGGACGGCGGAACGGTAGGCGGCGAGGAGTTCACCGCCGGCGGCCGCGAGGTGGTCGAAGACGTCCGGGTTGCGCTCGATGACCGGTTCGACGGCGGCCTTGGCCTGCTGCACGACCTGCCGGACCACCTGCTGGGCGGCCGGGCCGGCGACCTGGCCGAGCAGCGGGGACTGGAGGCCGGACAGCTTGTCCGCGACGGTGTCGAAGAGCCGGCGCAGCTCCTCGGCCGCCGAGCCGGGCGGGGGCCCGTACTCGGCACGGCGGCGGGCCTTCTCCGCCTCCAGGTCCTCGGCGCACGCCGTCGCCCAGGCGTCGGCGTCGGTGGCACGCACCTCGTCGACCGCGTCGGCCTCGTCGGGGCGAGCGGCCTCGGACGGGGGGAGCTCTTCACTCATGACGGACTCCTGACTACGGCTCGTCCCTACGACGTTACCCGAACGGCTGCGGCGCGTTCAGCGGCTGCGCGGCCACAGCCGCGGGTCCGGCGCGAACCGGACGGCGAGGACGCCCTCGCGCAGGGCGGCCCCGGCGACGGTGCAGCGGCGCAGCGCCGACGGAAGCGGAACGATCCGGCGGAACGGCCCGGCGGTGACGACCAGTTCGTCACCGCGGCGGATCAGGTCGAGTTCGTCGCGTATGGCGCCGGGCAGCGGGAGGTGCCAGACCAGCACGCCGTCCTCGGCCAGCCGGTCGGTGACGGGCCACTCGACCGGGGCGACGTCCGGGTTGACGCCCGGCGCGGCGAGCGCGGCGAGGTCGTCGGCGCCGCGCGGGTCGCGTCCGAGGTGGGCGACGGTGCGGACGTCGTACGTGCCCTGCCACTCCTCCAGTGCCTTGCGCTGCTGGGTGAGGGGGCCGGTGAGCCGGCTGTCCGCCGGGGTGTCCTCGGGCAGGACGCGGTTGGCGACCAGCAGGTCGGTGCGCAGGCCGCGCAGGGCGAGACCGAGGGTGGCCGAGCGGACGGCGTCGGCGCCGGCCGGGCCGGGTTCGGCGACCAGCCGTACGACGGTGTTCCGGTCGGCGAGGACGGCTTCGGCGGCGGCGAGTTCCAGGTCCCAGCGGGCGGCGGCCTCGTACAGCGCCTCGGCGGGCATGGGGACGCCGGCGAGCCGGCCGAGGACGGGGCGCAGGGCGCGGGCCGCCTGCCGCTCGGGCGGGAGCAGGCGGCGCAGGTAGCGGCGCAGTTCCTCGGGCAGGGCGAGCAGGGCGAGGGCCCGGGGCGCGGCCGGCAGGTCGACGACGAGGAGTTCGTGGTGGTCGGGGCCGTCGGCGAGGGCGGCGTCGCGCAGGGCGCGCAGCAGGGCGAGTTCGTCGGCGCCGGGCAGGGGGGTGAGTTCCTCGGGGTCCAGGCGGGCGGCGCCGAGGAGGTCGAGGGCGGAGGCGGCGCGGTCCTGGAGGGCGGTGAGGCCGTCCCGGAACCGCTGGACGGGATCGGGCCGCCAGACGGTGAGGCGGGGCTCGACGGTGCTCGGTGCGGGACCCGTGCGCACTCCGAGCACGGCGCCGAGGGTGTCGTCGCGGTCGGCGCCGAGGAGGAGGGTGCGGGTGCCCTGGCGGGCGGCGGCGAGCGCGGTGGCGGCGGCGACGGTGGTACGGCCACTGCCGCCGGGGCCGGTGATCAGGATGGTGCGCATGGGGGTGAACGGTACCTGCGGGGGCGGGGGCGACGGCGGTGTGCGTGCGCGCTGTCCGGTGCGAGGTGCGGCGGCGCCGCGGTTGTTGCCCGGCGTCCCGGGCATCGCGCGGCGTGACGCGGGCCGGATCTGCCCGGGTGCCTCCCCCACTCTCGGCTTCGCTCGAGCGGGAGGTGCCCCCACCGCCCACCCGTGCCGCCCCAGCGGCACGACTGCCCGCAGCTGGGGGGCGGCCCACGGCTGGGGGCGGGTGCTACTTCTCTCCTGACTCCACTCGCTTCTTCAGGCCTGCCAGGGCACGGTCGATGATGACCTTCTCGGCCTTGCGCTTGATCATGCCGAGCATCGGGATCTTGACGTCGACCGTGAGCCGGTAGGTGACCTCCGTGCCCGTGCCCGCCGGCCGGAGCAGGTAGGAGCCGTCGAGGGAGCGGAGCATCTGGGACTTCACCAGCGTCCAGGACACCTCGTGCTCGCCGGTCCAGGTGTACCCCAGCGTCTGGTCGTCCTTGATCGCCCCGGCGTCCATGACGAGTCGGACCTGCTCGGCACGCCCCCGCGCGTCGGTCGCGAGGACCTCCGCCTCCTTCACCTCGCCGGTCCAGTCCGGGTAACGGGCGAAGTCGGCGATCACCGCCATGACGTCGGCCGGTGCCGCCTCGATCATGATGCTCGAGCTGGTGTGTTCCGCCATCGCTGTGGCTCCTCCAGATGCGGGCCGGTACTGAGGTGGTCGTGCGCCGTCGTGCGCACGTGTGCCGCGTGCAGGCTATCGCGCACGGGCAGGGCGGATGTCACCACCTACCTGCGCAAGTCCGGCTCCCGCCCGGCCGCCCCGGGCGCGCCCCCGCTCACCACTGAAGGACCCACGGCCGGCCCGTCGACGCGAAGTGCCCGACGTTCACGCACTCGGTCGCCCCGATCCGCATCCGCCGCGCCAGTGGCTGGTGCACGTGCCCGAACAGGGCGTAGCGGGGGCGGGTGCGGCGGATCGCGTCCAGCAGCGCGCGGCTGCCCCGCTCGAAGCGCCGCGCCACCGTGTCGTAGACCAGTTCCGGCACCTGGGGCGGGATGTGCGTGCACAGCACGTCCACCTCGCCGACGGCCTCGATCTTCGCGGCGTACTCCTCGTCGCCGATCTCGTACGGCGTGTTCATCGGGGTGCGCAGGCCGCCGCCGACGAAGCCGAAGACCCGGCCGCCGATCTCCACGCGCTGTCCGTCGAGCACGGTCGTGCCGGGGCCGGCGTACTCGTGCCACAGGGGCGGCATGTCGACGTTGCCGTAGGTGGCGTACGTGGGAGTGGGGAAGGCGGCGAACATCTCGGCGTACTGCTTGCGCACCGCCCCCTCGATCAGTGCCCGCCGGTCCCCGTCGACGCCCGCCCACAGCCGCGCCTGGAACTCCCGCGCCTCGGTGAAGCGGCGGGCGGTGCGCAGCTCGACGATGCGGTCGGCGTTGGCCGTGCCGAACAGGTCGGGGAAGATGCCGCGCGAGTGGTCGGCGTAGTCGAGGAAGAGGACCAGGTCCCCGAGGCAGACCAGGGCGTCGGCGCCCTCGCCGGCCCTGGCCAGGTCGCGGACGTTGCCGTGGACGTCGCTGATGACATGGACGCGGGTCGTCGGGTTACCGGCCGGTGTGGGTGCCATGGCGATCAAGCGTAAGCAGCGCGCGCCTCTTGTGAACAGTGGCGGTCGGACCTGCGGTTACTGGCTGGTCGGTTGATCCGTCGACTACTGTGCGCAAAGCAAACCCCATCCGTGTGACGCAGCGAACATCTCGCGGGGACCCCCTGTCGGAGAAGCCATACCGACGGGTAACGTCCGGGCAGTCCAGTCGTGCTCTGGATTTCAACATGTGAATCCCGCATGAGTTGTCCTCAGCACTTGCCCGAGCCTTGGACCGCACCGTCGCATCGCACAACGTCGTGGCGCCGGCGCCTTATGAGGAGCAGCAGTCTTGCGCGAGTTCAGCCTTCCGGCTTTGTACGAGGTCCCCGCGGACGGAAACCTGACCGACATCGTCCGGAGAAACGCCGCGCAGCACCCGGACGTCGCCGTCATCTCCCGCAAGGTGGACGGCGTGTGGCAGGACGTGAGCGCCCGCGACTTCCTCGCCGAGGTGTGCTCCGCCGCGAAGGGCCTCATCGCCTCCGGCGTCCAGCCGGGCGACCGGGTCGGACTGATGTCCCGTACGCGCTACGAGTGGACCCTGCTGGACTTCGCGATCTGGAGCGCGGGCGCGATCACGGTGCCGGTCTACGAGACCAGCTCGCCGGAACAGGTGCAGTGGATCCTCGGCGACTCGGGCGCCACGGCGTGCGTCGTGGAGTCGGCCGGGCACTCCACCGCCGTCGAGTCGGTGCGCGAGCGGCTGCCCGCCCTCAAGCACGTCTGGCAGATCGACGCCGGGGCCGTGGAGGAGCTGGGACGCCTGGGCCAGGACGTCACGGACCGGACCGTCGAGGAGCGCGGCTCGATCGCGAAGGCCGACGACCCGGCGACCATCGTCTACACCTCCGGCACCACCGGCCGCCCCAAGGGCTGTGTGCTCACCCACCGCAGCTTCTTCGCCGAGTGCGGCAACGTCGTCGAGCGGCTGCGCCCGCTGTTCCGCACGGGCGAGTGCTCGGTCCTCCTCTTCCTTCCCCTCGCGCACGTGTTCGGGCGCCTGGTGCAGGTCGCGCCGATGATCGCGCCGATCAAGCTGGGCTGCGTCCCCGACATCAAGAACCTCACCGACGAGCTGGCCGCGTTCCGGCCCACGCTGATCCTCGGCGTGCCGCGCGTCTTCGAGAAGGTGTACAACTCGGCGCGCGCCAAGGCGCAGGCCGACGGCAAGGGCAGGATCTTCGACAAGGCCGCCGACACGGCGATCGCCTACAGCAGGGCCCTGGACACCCCGTCCGGCCCGTCCCTCGGCCTGAGGATCAAGCACAAGGTCTTCGACAAACTCGTCTACAGCAAGCTCCGCACGGTCCTCGGCGGACGCGGCGAGTACGCCATCTCCGGCGGCGCACCGCTGGGCGAGCGGCTGGGACACTTCTTCCGCGGCATCGGCTTCACGGTCCTGGAGGGCTACGGCCTGACCGAGTCCTGCGCGGCCACCGCCTTCAACCCGTGGGACCGGCAGAAGATCGGCACGGTCGGCCAGCCGCTGCCCGGCTCCGTGGTGCGCATCGCGGACGACGGGGAGGTGCTGCTGCACGGCGAGCACCTGTTCAAGGAGTACTGGAACAACCCGGACGCGACGGCCGAGGCGCTGGCCGACGGCTGGTTCCACACCGGTGACATCGGCACCCTCGACGAGGACGGCTATCTCTCGATCACCGGCCGCAAGAAGGAGATCATCGTCACCGCCGGCGGCAAGAACGTCGCCCCGGCCGTGATCGAGGACCGCATCCGCGCCCACGCGCTGGTCGCGGAGTGCATGGTGGTCGGCGACGGGCGGCCGTTCGTGGGCGCGCTGGTCACCATCGACGAGGAGTTCCTCGTCCGCTGGTGCGCGGACCACGGCAAGCCGGCCGGTTCGACGGCGGCGTCGCTGCGGGGGGACGCGGATCTGCTCGCCGCGGTCCAGTCGGCCGTCGACGACGGCAACTCGGCGGTCTCCAAGGCGGAGTCGGTGCGGAAGTTCCGGGTGCTGTCCGCTCAGTTCACCGAGGAGTCGGGGCACCTGACGCCGTCGCTGAAGCTGAAGCGGAACGTGGTGGCGAAGGACTACGCGGACGAGGTCGAGGCGATCTACGCGAAGTAGCCGAGCGGGAGGGGGCGCCCATGGAGGTGCCCCCTCTTCGCCGTGGGCGGGTGAGGCGCGGGTGCGGGTGCGCGCTACAGCAGGGCTTCCAGCCTCTTCGCCAGCAGGTCCCAGCGCCACTTCTCCTCGACCCACGCCCGGCCCCGCTCGCCCATGCGGCGGCGCAGCTCGGCGTCGCCCAGGAGCGTGACGACGCGGTCGGCGGCCTGTTCCTCGTCGCCGCCGCGTACGACCCACCCCGTCTCGCCGTCGAGCACCGCGTCCGGGGCGCCGCCCGAGTCGCCGGCGACGACGGGCAGGCCGGTCGCGGACGCCTCCAGGTAGACGATGCCGAGGCCCTCGACGTCGAGGCCGCCCCGGCGGGTGCGGCACGGCATGGCGAAGACGTCGCCGGCGCCGTAGTGCGCGGGCAGCTCGGACCAGGGCACGGCGCCGGTGAAGTGGACGGAGGCGGCGACACCGGTGTCGGCGGCGAGGCGGCGCAGGTCCTTCTCGTAGGGGCCGCCGCCGACAATCAGCAGGACGGCGTCGGGCTCGGCGTCGAGGACGCGCGGCATGGCCCGGATCAGCGTGTCCTGCCCCTTGCGCGGCACCAGCCGCGAGACGCACACCACCACGGGACGCTCGGTCAGTCCGAGCCGGGCCCGTACCTTCTCGCCACCGCTGTCCGGGTGGAAGGTCCTCTCGTCGACGCCGGGCGGCAGTTGCGTCATCCGGGCGGCGGCCTCGGGCGTCAGCGCGCCGGCGATCCGGGAGCGGGTGTACTCGCCG
This sequence comes from Streptomyces sp. NPDC017225, assembly GCF_044331465.1. Taxonomy (NCBI): domain Bacteria; kingdom Bacillati; phylum Actinomycetota; class Actinomycetes; order Kitasatosporales; family Streptomycetaceae; genus Streptomyces; species Streptomyces sp. NPDC017225. The sequence continues at coordinate 238,665 of NZ_JBIRNE010000003.1, forward strand.
AGGTAGGTGAGCGTGTCCGTGGACTCCCCGATGCGGCGCAGCAGTCGCCGGGCCCCGGGCAGCTGGGCCCACCCGGCCTCGTGGCCGTGGGTGGTGGCGACGAGCCGCTCGGCCCCGGCCTTCCGCAGCGCGGGCGCCATCAGGCCCAGCGGCGCGGCCGCCCCGAACCACACCGACGTGCACCCGTGCTCGCGCAGCAGCCCGACGGCCCGCCGGGTGGCGTCCGGCGTCGGCAGCAGCATCGTCGTACGGTCCCGTACGACGGTGAAGGGCTGCTCCGCGTCGAAGGCGGCGGTGGCCCGGGCGCCCTCCTGGCCGCGTTTCCAGGTGGAGGCGTAGACGACGAGGCGCTCGGGATCCAGCCGCAGCGCCATGTTGTGCAGGAAGGCCTGGATGCCGCCCGGGCGGGGCGGGAAGTCGTTCGTCACGATCAAGGTCTTGCGCACGCCGCCGACCCTACCGAATCCGCCGCACGGGCCGGGGCCCGGCCGCGCCCGGTGGCAGACGCGCGGGTGCCCGGGTCATCATGGGCCCACCGGCACGGGACGCGAACGGGCGGGGAGCACGTGGAGACGACGGACGCGAGGCGGTCTGCGGCGTGGCTGCCGGTGGTCTGGGGCGCCACGCGGCTGGTGCTGCTGCTGTTCGTGCTGAAGGTGCTGGTCTTCCCGGGGCCGGACGTCACCAGCGACGTGTCCGTCATCTACCGGGACTGGTACGAGGTCCTGCGCACGGGAACGTTTCCACTGGACGACGTCACCTGGCAGTACCCGCCCGCCGCCGCCTTGGCTGTCCTCTCCCCCGCGCTGCTGCCCTTCCTCTCGTACCCGACGGCCTTCTTCGTCCTGGCCTGCGCCGCGGACCTGGCCGTCCTCGCGCTGCTGTGGCGCGCGGGCCGCGGTGGCGGTCGCTCGTCGCGCGGCGCGTGGGTGTGGGTGGTGGGCGTGCCGCTGCTCGGGCCGACGGTGTACGCCCGCTACGACGTGATGGTCACCGCCGTCGCGGTGGCGGCGGTGCTCGCCGCCGGCCGGCATCCGCGCGTGGCGGGGGCCCTGGCGGCCTTCGGGGCGCTGCTGAAGGTGTGGCCGGCGCTGGTGCTGATCGGGATGCGCGGGCGCGCGCCGTGGGTCGCCGCCGCGCTGAGCGGTGCGGGGCTGGCGGCGCTGTTCGCCGTGGTGATGCCGGGGGCGTTCGCGTTCCTGACGTTCCAGCGCGAGCGGGGCACCGAGGTGGAGTCGCTGGGCTCGCTGGTCTTCCATGTCGCCCGGCACTTCGGCTGGGACGGCGAGGTGCTGCTCAACTACGGCTCGGTCGAGTTCCTCGGCCCGTACGTGGGCACGGTGAGCACGGTCGCCCTCGTGCTCACCGCCCTGGCGCTGGGCTGGCTGCTGCTGTGGCGGCTGGCGGCCTCGCGCTTCGCGGCGCACACGGCGGCGGACGCGGCCTTCGTGGCCGTGCTGGTGTTCACGGTCACGAGCCGGGTGATCAGCCCGCAGTACATGGTGTGGCTGATCGGCCTCGCGGCGGTCTGCCGGTGCTTTTGGGCGAGCCGGATGCGGGTGCCGGTCGCCCTGGTGCTGGCGGCGAGCCTGGTGACGGTGCTGGAGTTCCCGGTCTTCTTCGCCCAGGTCGTCGCCAGTGATCCGCTCGGCATCGCGCTGCTGTCCGTCCGCAACGGCCTGCTGGTCGCCGCGGCGCTCGTCGCGGCCCACGCCCTGTGGCGCGACACCGCGCCGCGCGGGCACCCCGAGCGGCCGGGGCGGCCCGGTCCGTCCGGGCGGTCGGCACGGTCCGGCCCACCCGGGCGGTCGGGGCAGTCGGGGCCGTCGGGACCGTCGGGACCGTCGGGGCCGTCGGGGCCGTCGGGACCGACCGCCCGGCTCAGTCGAACTCCGCCCGCAGATACTCCCGCCACCGCGCCGTGAAGTCCTCCGGCTCCGTCCCGAGCACCTCGTTCATCGCGTCCTCGACGGCGCCCGCGCGGTCGTCGTGCGCGCCCACGGCGCGGTAGAAGGCGTCCAGGCGGTCCTCGCCCCACTGGTCGGCGATCATCCGGCAGGCCAGCCAGCCGCCCTCGTAGGCGCGGGCCAGCCCGTCCGCGTCGGCGGTGAAGCCGAAGTCCTCGTCGGTCGGCAGCCCCGCCGGGAGCCGGCCCTCCAGGACCGCGCCGGCCATCTCGGGGGCGGCCTGGGCGGGGGTACGGCCGCTGTCGCGGTAGCCGGCCCAGTCGGCGTAGCCCTCGGACAGCCACAGCGGGGTGGCGGCGGTGGTGTCGGCCCGGGTGGCGACGTGGGTGGTCTCGTGGGTGAGCACGACCTGCTTGCCGAGGCTGCCGAGCAGGCCGTACGCGTCGGGGTTGACGATGATCCGGTCCGCCGGGGCCCGCTCCCGGCCGCCCGTCTCGCCGGTGGTGACGGCGGCGATGCCCCGGTAGGACGAGGCGGGGGAGCCGAGCAGGCCCGCCATCCCCTCCAGCGACTCCGGGACCAGCACGACGACCCGGCGGGCCCAGTCGCCGTCCCAGGCGTCCGACACGGCCGGCACCGCCCGGTCGGCCAGGTCCGCGTAGCCGCGCAGCGCCCCGGTGGACTGCCCGACGCCGAGTACGAGGCTGTGCCTGCCCCGTACGACCTCGACCGCGCCCTGGTCCCACGGCTGCTCGCCGGACTCCTTCGCGGGCCCCTCGGAGTCGACGGACCACCGCCCGTCCGGGCCGTCCCGGCTCAGCCGCACGGTGCGGGCGGCGGTGACGGGACCCCGGTCGTGGCCCTCGATGCGGTAGCGGAGCTCGACGCCGGCGGTGGCGGTGTCACCGGTGCGGTCCACGTCCCTCACCCGGTACGACCACGCGGCCAGGGGCACCGCGCTCAGGTCGTCGAAGCCGGCCCCGGTGCCCGTGCGCGCGTAGGCGGCCCGGTCCTGGTCGAGGACGGCCGCCGCCCGCCGGTCCAGCACCCGCTGCACCTGGGCCCGGGCCGGGTCGGCGGCGGTCCGGCCGCCGCAGGCCACGAGGGAGACGAGCAGCAGGCACAGCGCCACCACCGAGGAACCCGACACCCGCGTTCGACCAGCCATCTTCCCGATCGTACGGGCGCCGGACCGCCGGGGGCAGAGGGACCGGGGACGCGGAGGTCAGACGCGGGTGACCGAGGAGACCGGCATCATGCCGACCGGGTCGTGGCGCACGGGCGCGCCGGGGTAGGGCGCGTGGATCACCTGGCCGTTGCCGACGTACATGCCGATGTGGCTGGCGTCGTCCCGGTAGGCGACCAGGTCGCCTGGGCGCGCCTGGTCCAGGGAGACCCGCTGCCCGGCGCCGGACTGCGCCTGCGAGGTGCGCGGCAGGCCGATGCCGGCCTGGGCGTACGACCACTGGGTCAGGCCCGAGCAGTCGAAGCCGGTGGGCCCGTTGGCGCCCCAGACGTAGGGCTTGCCGAGGGCGGAGCGGGCGGCGGCGACGGCCGCCGCCGCACGGCCGGAGGCGGGGACGGCCTCGCCGGGGCCGGGACCGGCCAGGTCGGTGCGGCCGGAGCGGGAGCCCCGGTCGTAGGCGGCGCGTTCCTCGTCCGGGAGGGAGTTGAGCAGCTCGCGGGCCTTGGCGAGCTTGTGCTCCACGGTCTTCTTGTGGGCGGCGACGGCCTTGCGGCCCTTCTCCAGCTCGGTGAGTTTCCGGCCGGCCTCGGCGCGGTCCTGGGCGAGGTCGATCATGGCTCCCTGGAGTCTCTTCAGCTCGCCGGCCTGGTGGGTGGTGATCCGGTCGAGCACGGAGGCCTTGTCCAGGTAGTCGTCCGGGTCGGCGGAGAGCAGCAGCGCCAGCGACGGGTCGATGCCGCCGGAGCGGTACTGGGCACCGGCCAGCGAACCGAGCGCGTCCCGCATGGTGTTGATCCGCCCCTGCTGCCGGGCGATCTCGTCCTGCGCGGCGCTGACCTCCTCGCGCAGGGCGTCGGTGCGCGCGTCCGCCTTGTTGTAGGCCTCGGTCGCCTGCTCCGCCTCCGTGTGGAGCCGGTCCACCTCCGCCCGCCGGTCGTCGTGCGGGGTGGCCGTGGCCGGTACGGCGCCCAGGACTGCGGCGGCGACGGACAGCAGGCCGACGGCGGCGACGGCGCCGCGGTCGAACCCGGTTGGTGCAAGGCGGCGATGGGACCCCACGGGAAGCCGCACTCCTTCCGCTGGCGGACAGGGAAACGCGGCAGACAGTAACCCCGTGGCGGGGCACCGGCCAACGACCTCGGGGGCCGCGCAGCACGACGCCCCGCCGCTGACGCAGGTCACCGGCGGGGCGGGGGGTCAGAAGGCCGTGCCGCGATTCGCCCGAACGGGCGGTACGGCGAGGACGACTTCGGATCGTGTGCGGGGTGCGGGGCAGGCCCCGCCCGTTCAGGTTCGGCGGTCGCGGGTCAGACCCGCACGCCGAACATGAACGGGCCGCCGATGGTGTTCATCGACTCGTAACGGACGACCGTGCCGGTGCGCGGCGCGTGCAGGACCTGGCCGTTGCCGGCGTAGAGGCCGACGTGGTGCAGGTCGTTGAAGAAGAAGACCAGGTCGCCGACCTGCAGCTGGCTCATCGAGGAGATGCGCGTGCCGGCGCCGGTCTGTGCCTCGGAGGTGCGCGGGATGCCGACGCCGGCCTGGGCGTAGGCCCAGGAGGTCAGACCCGAGCAGTCGAAGGAGGACGGGCCGGTGGCGCCGTAGACGTAGGGCGTGCCTATCTTGCTCTGGGCGGCGGCGAAGGCGGCGGCTGCCCGGCCGGAGGCGGGCTTCCCGGAGGGGGTCCCGGCGCTGGAGAGGACCTCGCGCTCGCTGCTGCGGGTGGAGCGCTGCTCCTCCTTCTGGAGGGCTGCCTTCTCCGCCGCGGTGAGCGTGTTGAGCAGCTTCTGCGCGGAGGAGAGCTTGCCCTGGACTTCCTTCTTCTTCTTGCCCAGTTCGGTGCGGGTGGAGGCGAGGTCCTTGAGCTTCTCGCCGGCCTCGGCACGCTGCTGGGCCAGGTCGCGCTGCTTCTCCTGGACCTTCTTCAGCGTCTCGACCTGCTGACCGCTGAGCTGGTCGAGCGCGGAGGCCTTGTCCAGGTAGTTCTCCGGGTCGGCCGACAGGAACAGCTGGAGGGACGGGTCGATGCCGCCGGAGCGGTACTGGGAGCTGGCCATCGAACCGAGGCCGTCGCGCAGCTCGTTGAGCTCCTCCTGGCCGCGGGCGACGTTGTCCTGGAGGGTGGAGATCTCCTTCTGGAGCTTCTCCTGCTTCTCCTTGGCTCCGTTGTACTTCTCGGTGGCCTGCTCGGCCTCCGTGTAGAGCTTGTCGACCTTGGCCTTGACCTCGTCCTTGCTCGGCTTCTCGCTCGGAGCGGCGTTGGCGGCCTGCGAGCTGAGAGCGACGGCGGCGGCGGCAGCGGTGGTGAGCACGGTCACACGCGTGCGGCTCGGCTGCTTGGGACGACGGTGGGACGCCACGGAGACGAGCTCCTTCTTGAGAGGGATCACCCGTTCGAGGGTTCGAGGGTTCGAGGGCTGACCCTAGTGACCCACTCGTGATCAGTTCAAATCCTCCGCCGAAAAAGGCCGGTTACGCACCGCATTCTTTGCCACAACTCACCTGCGGTGACCCTCCCCTGACGCTACGTCGCGTGACGGTTCTGTCAATTGGGGCATAGGGCCCCTACGTTGCGCTTGGGACGGAAGTGACTCAGAGGCTAGGAAAGCCGCTTCAGGAGCACTACGGACGCCACCGGCCGCGCGCCCGCCCTGGCCACGCCGTCGGCGACCTCGCGGTCGGTGGAGACGACGATGACCGGCCGGCCCGGCGGTTCGGCCCGCACCAGCTGGCGGATCAGTTCGTCGGCGGTGACGCCGGGCTTGGAGAACAGCACCCGCACCCCGCGCGGCGGCGCGAGCAGCACCGGCGCCGCCAGTTCGGCGCCGTCGAAGACGCAGGTCATCTCGGCGCCGGTCTGCGCGGCGAGCTGGGAGAGCTGGCCGAGCAGTCTGAGCCGCTGCTTCTCCAGCGGCATCTGCGGATAGCCGGTCTTGGTGACGTTGTAGCCGTCGACGACCAGGTGCGCCTGCGGCAGCGCGAGCAACTGGTCGAGGATCGCGGGGTCGTTCTCGGACAGGGCGCGGGCGGCGATGTCCTTGGGGGTCATCCGGCCGGGCTCGACCGCGTCCACGGTCTCGGCGGGCCGCACCGACACCGGGGGCAGCGCGAGTTCCCGGCGCAGCCCCTGCGTCGCGTCCAGCAGGGTGTCCAGCAGCAGCCGCACCCGCATGTCCTCGACGCTGCGTCCTTCGCGGGCCGCCTTGCGGGTGGCCTCCAGGGCGGCCTCCGCCTCCCCGAGCCGGGTCTTGAGCCGCCGGGTCTCGCTCTCGGCGGCGGACACCTGGGCGTGCCCCTCGGCGCGCACGGCGTCGATCTCGGCCCGGATCCTGCGCAGCGCGGCCTCACCGCGCTTGACGTCGCTGAGGGCGGAGCGCAGCTTGCGGTGCAGCGACTCGCCCTCCTTCTTCGCCGACTCCAGTTCGGCGCGCAGCCGCTCGGTCTCGGTCCTGGTGTGCTCCCGGGCCCGGGCCAGCTCCTCGTGCAGCCGATCCAGTTCCGCGCGGCTCTCCTCACCGGCGCGCTCGGCGTCGGCGCGCTGCGCCTCCTCGCCGGCGGCGGTCACCAGCTTCACCCAGCCGTGCGGTCGCAGCACGTAGGCCGCCGCCGCCACGTCGAGCGGGTCCGCGGCCGGCGGCGGGGAGCCCGCGTCCAGGGCGCCGGCCAGTTCCGGCTGCGCCTCCCGGAGCTTCTCGCCGATGCGCTGGCGGAACAGGGGGTCGCTCTCCACGGCGGCGGCCATGGCGTTGCCGGCGAACTTGGCCCTGCGGCTCGGGGTGAACCGGGCGTACTGTCTCAGCTGTGCGGGCAGTTCGCCGAGGGTGAGTCCGCCGAAGCCGTCGGACACGATCTGCACGACCCTGCGGCGTACGCCGTCGGGCAGCGGCCGGTCGAGCACCTCGGCGGCGCCGTCGCCCGGCTCCCCGCCATGTGTCTCCACCATCCGTCACCCCAATGCCTCTGCGCGATCCCGTTCGGGATCACCTCATGCGGGGGCCGCTCCCGTCATCAGGAGGCGGCACCCGGCCTGTCCACGAGTTCCACCTGGTCCACGGCGTTGCACCAGCGGCACCGCACCGACTCGATGGTCTCACTGAGTACCTCGCGCTCCTCGACCTTCGGCTCACCGGCCAGATCGAGGTGTACGTACTCGACGACCTTCGAGGCCCGGGTCACGTCGAAGCGGGTGAGGTTGCCGCAGAGGGTGCAGCGCCACCGCGTCGTGTCGGTCGGCTGGGGAACCGTCATCGTGGCTGTTCGCTCTCTTCCGGTGTCGGTGAGCCGCCGGGCTCCCCCGGCGTGTGTGGCTCGTAACCCTACGGCCTGGCGGGTACCCGATGCCCGCGTGTCCACGGCGGCGAGGCGGTCCGGGTGGTTGCGTCCCGTTACGTCATGCTCTGTGTACATGATCCGCGACTGGCGCACGGCGGCCCTCAGGACGGTCAGGACGCTCGGCACGGCCCGCACGGCCCGCACCGCGCAAGGCCGGTCCGCGCCGGTGACGTACGGGCTGATCACCCTGTGCTGCCTGCTGTTCCTGCTCAGCCCGGCGGCGGGTCTCAATCCGGCGTACGGCACCGGGGAGGAACTGCTGGCCGCGCAGCGCGCCTACTTCCGGCGGTGGGGCGTGATCCCCGCAGAACTGTTCGAGGACTCCCCCGGGTCCGCCCTCACCCCCGCCACCGCGCTGTTCGTCCACGGAAGCTGGGTGCACCTGCTGGGCAACATGCTCTTCCTCCACGTCTTCGGCGCGATGACCGAGGAACGGATGGGCCGGCTCCAGTTCGCCCTGTTCTACCTCGGCTGCGGCTACCTGGCCCTGCTCGGCTACGCGGGGGCCAACGCCCACTCGCAGGAGTCCCTGGTCGGCGCCTCGGGGGCGATCTCCGCGATCCTCGGCGCGTTCCTCTTCCTCTTCCCGCACGCCCGGGTGACCAGCCTCCTGCCCTTCCTCTTCTTCCTGCCGCTGCGCTTCCCCGCCTGGGTCGTGCTGCCGTTCTGGGCCGCCCTCCAGTGGCTGGCGGCGGGGCGGGCCGGCGACGGCCCGGGGGTGGCGTACCTCGCGCACCTGGTGGGCTTCGGGCTGGGCTTCGTCTTCGCGTGGGCGCGGTTCGGGCGTAGGACTAGAGTGAGGAGCGTTCCAGTGACGGGCCCCGAGGGAGAGAAACAGCCGTGATCAGCGCGATCGTCCTCATCAAGACCAGCGTGGACCGGATCCCGGAGATCGCGGAGCAGATCGCCGCGCTGGAGAGCGTCAGCGAGGTCTTCTCCGTCACCGGCACCTACGACCTGATCGCCATGGTGCGGGTGAACGAACACGAGGACCTGGCGGAGGTCATCCCCGGCCGGATCAGCAAGATCCCGGGCGTGGAGGGCACGGACACGCACGTGGCGTTCCGGACGTACTCTCAGCACGACCTGGAGGCGGCGTTCGCCATCGGGCTCGACAACTGACGCCGGTACCGACGTCCGGCACCGACGTCCGGCGCGGACGCTGATGAAGAGTTCTTCATCGCGGACTCATCCGGGACGACGGGTACCGGGCGCAGGATCGGGGACATGGTCTTCTCTCGCCGGATGGCGGCCCTGGCGGCCGTCGTCCTGATCCCGCTCGGCATCGCCGCGACCAGTTTCGCCCTCACCGACAGCCCTCAGGAACCCAGGGTCCCGGCCAAGGTGGAGCTGGAGAGCGGCTCCCCGACGCCGACTGCCACCTCCTCCTCGCCCTCACCGACGCCCAGCGACCAGGTGGTGACCCGGCCACCGGTGACCGACAGCCCTCCGGATGACGACGATGACGACGACCGAGGCCAGGACACCGGGGACGACTCGGGCGCCGACGACGGACCCGGCGACGACGGCTGACCGCGAGCGCCGCCGGATCTCGGCCCGTGTCCGCATCCTGCTCTGGCTGCTGCTCGTGATGGCGGTCGCCCTCGCCTCGGTGGCCACGACCACCCGGTCGATCCTGCTGCACGACACCGACCAGCGGATCAACGGCCTGCTCGCGCAGGAGGCCGGCGAGTTCGCCAACTTCGAGGAGCAGGGCTTCGACCCGGAGACCGGCCGCCCGTTCACCGACCCGGGGCGGCTGCTGCGGGTCTTCCTGGAGAGGCAGTACGCCGACCTGGACGAGGAACTGATCGGCCTGGTGGGCGAGAAGGGCAGCAGGCCCACCCAGATCATCCAGCAGCGCGAGATCCCGGTCGCCCTGCCCCTGCACAAGGACGCCGACGCCAGGCGCCGCATCTACGCCTCGTCCGACTCCACCGGCACCCTGCACCGGCCTGAGGGGGACATCCGCTGGGCCAAGGTCACCGTGGCCCGGTACGGCGGCGAACCGGCGGCCGCGTTCGTGGTCGCCTTCCACCCCGGGCGGGAACAGGCCCGCGCCAACGAGGTGTTCCGCGTCCTGCTCGCCATCTCCGGCGTCGCCCTGCTGATGACGACCGGCATCGCCTGGGTGGTCGCGGGCCGGATCCTCAAACCGGTCCGGCTGGTGCGGACCACCGCCGCGCAGCTCACCGAGCAGGACCTGACCCGGCGCATCCCGGTGCACGGACACGACGACGTGGCCGCGCTCGCCGAGACGTTCAACGCCATGCTCGACCGGCTGGAACGCGCCTTCGCCACCCAGCGCCGGTTCGTCGACGACGCGAGCCACGAACTGCGCACCCCGATCACCATCGTCCGCGGCCACCTGGAGCTGATGGGCGACGACCCGGCGGAACGCGAGGAGACCGTCCGCCTCGTCACCGACGAACTGGACCGGATGAGCCGCATCGTCGAGGACCTGCTGCTCCTCGCCAAGGCCGAGCGCCCCGACTTCGTCACCCCCGAGCCGGTCCAGCTCGCCGAACTCACCGCCGACGTCTACGTCAAGGCCCGCACCCTCGGCGAGCGGGACTGGGTGCTGGACGGGGTCGCCGACCGCGAGGCCCGGCTGGACCCCCAGCGGATCACGCAGGCCATGGTGCAGCTCGCGCAGAACGCCGTGCAGCACACCACCGCCGGCCAGACCATCCGCATCGGCTCCCGCTCCGACGGCACCCGTATCGAGCTGTACGTCGCCGACTCCGGGCCCGGGGTCCAGCCGCAGGACGCCGAGGTCGTCTTCGAGCGGTTCCGGCGCGGCACGGCCCGGCGCGGGGCGCGCGGCAGCGGTGCCGGGCTCGGGCTGTCGATCGTCAAGGCGATCGCGGAGGGCCACGGCGGGCGGGTCGCCCTGCGCACCACCGAGGGTGGCGGCGCCACCTTCGTACTGACACTGGACTGATTCCGGAAGAGGCACGCCCATGAACCGCATCCTCATCGTCGAGGACGAGGAGCGCATCGCCTCCTTCGTCGAGAAGGGCCTGCGCGCCAACGGCTTCACCACCACCGCCGTCGCCGACGGCGACGCCGCCTACGAGTACGCCCTCACCGGCGGCTTCGACCTGGTCGTCCTGGACATCGGACTCCCCGGCCGGGACGGCTTCACGGTCCTGCGCGAGCTGCGCGAGTCCCGGGTGACGACTCCGGTGATCGTGCTGACCGCGCGGGACTCCGTACGGGACACGGTGGCCGGCCTGGAGGGCGGCGCCGACGACTGGATGACCAAGCCGTTCCGCTTCGAGGAGCTGCTCGCCCGGGTACGGCTGCGGCTGCGTACGGCGGCCAGGGCGCCCGAGGTGACGGTGCTGAGGTCGGGCGACCTCTCCCTGGACCTGCGTACCCGCCGGGCCCGTGCCGCGGAGCGGACGGTGGACCTGACGGCCCGTGAGTTCGTGCTGCTCGAACTGTTCCTGCGGCATCCGGGGCAGGTCCTGTCCCGGGAGCAGATCCTGTCGCACGTGTGGGGCTACGACTTCGACCCCGGCTCCAACATCGTGGACGTGTACGTGCGGGCGCTGCGCAAGAAGCTGGGGGCGCAGCGGGTGCAGACGGTGCGGGGCATGGGGTACCGGCTGCCGGGCTGACGTATCGGCCCACCGGGCGGCATTTGGTGAAGTTTCCTTCATGTCGGACTCATTGAGGGCTCACCGCCCAGGAGAACCCTCAGTGATGTGACGTTGAATCTCCGCCTCGCGGCGGCCCTGTGCGTGGCGCTGTCCCTGTGCGCGCTGCTGGCGGTACCCGCCAACTTCCCCGCCCTCGGCGGCGACGCGCGCCTCACCCTCGCCGTCTTCGCGCTGGCCACCTGCGCGTGGATCGGTACGCCGATCGACGACACGTACATCGCGCTGGGCGCCGGACTCGCGCTGACCGCGACCGGCGTGATCAGCAGCGACACCCTCTTCGGCACCCTCGGCGACGACACGGTGTGGCTGCTGATCTGCGCCTTCGTACTCGCGGCGGCGGTGGCCCGGACCGGGCTCGCGGGGCGGGCGGCGGCGTTCCTGGTCGGCGGGGCGCGCAGCGTACGGCAGTTGGTGCACCTGACGACGGCCGCGCTGGTGGTGACGGCCTTCGCGGTGCCGGCCACGTCGGGCCGGGCGGCGCTCGCGCTGCCGGTGTTCCTCGCCCTCGCCAAGGCCCTCGCCGACCGGAAGCGACTGGTCGTGATGCTCGCGCTGCTGTTCCCGACCGTGATCCTCCTGTCGGCGGTGGCGACCCTGATCGGCGCGGGCGCCCACCTGATCACCGTGTCGGTGCTGTGGGAGTCGACCGGTGACCGGATCGGCTTCACCCAGTGGCTGCTGCTCGGCCTGCCGCTGGCGGTGACCTCCTCCCACCTGGCCGCCGAGACCGTCCTGCTGACGACCACCCGGCGGGCGGACCGCAAGGGCCCGGTGCACATCACCGCCGAGGAGATACAGCGGCACAGCGAGAGTCCGGTCACCGGCCCCTGGACGCAGGCGGAGAAACGCTGCGCCGCGCTGCTGGCCACGGTGGTGACCCTGTGGTGCAGTGAGCCGCTGCACCATGTCTCGCCGGCGGTGGTGGCGCTGATCGGCGCGGTCGTCGCCTCCTCCCCCGCGCTCGGCACCGTACGGCTCAAGGACGCGCTGAAGACCGTCCCCTGGTCGCTGCTGCTGTTCATGGCCGCGACCATGGCGATGGGCGTCGCGCTCGCCGACTCCGGCGCGGCGAAGTGGCTGGTGTCGGGACTGCCCGCGCGGGTCGCGCCGGCCGTCTTCCTCGGGATCGTGATCGCCGTCAGCACGGCGGCCCACCTGGTCCTCCAGTCCCGCTCGGCCCGCTCCTCGGTCCTGGTCCCGCTGGTCATCGCCGCGGCCCTGGGCGCCGGGGTCAACCCGGTCGCCGCCGCGCTCGCGTCCACCGCCGCCGCCGGCTTCTGCCACACCCTCCCGGCCTCCGCCAAGCCGGTCACGCTCTTCTCCGACATCCCCGGCACCCCCACCTACACCCCGCGCGACCTGCTGCGGCTGTCCGCCGTGCTGGCACCGCTGACCGCCGCGCTCGTGCTGTTCTTCGCCGCCGCCGTCTGGCCGCTGCTCGGCGTACCCGTGACCCGTTGAAGGAGTCCTCCATGTCCGCCATGCCCGCCGTATCCGCCGTATCCGCCGTCTCCGCCGTGCCGGTCGTGCCGGTCGTGCCCTCCCTGCTGGACCGCGTCGTCGTGGCCCCCAGCGGCTTCAAGGAGTCCCTGTCCGCCCAGGCCGCCGCCGACGCCATCGCGGCGGGCGTCCGCCGGGTCCTGCCGGACGCCGAGATCGACCTGATCCCGCTCGTCGACGGCGGCGAGGGCACGGCCGTCGCGCTGGCCGCCGCGACCGGCGGCCGGCTGGTCGCGCTGGCCGCCACCGGGCCGGTCGGTGAACCCGTCGGCACCCACTTCGCGCTGCTCGGCGCCCAGGACACGGCGGTGGTGGAGATGGCGGCCGTCGCGGGACTGTCCCTGGTCCCCCGCGCCCTGCGCGACCCGGGCGCCACCACGACGTACGGCGTCGGCGAGCTGATCCGCGCCGCGCTCGACACCGGCGTACGGCGGGTCCTGATCGGCTGCGGCGACTCGGGTACGTCGGACGGGGGCGCGGGCGCGCTCCAGGCGCTCGGGGCGCGGCTGCTGGACGCCGACGGCTTCGAACTCCCACCCGGCGGGCGGGAGCTGACCCGCCTCGCCCGCATCGACCCGTCGGGGCTGGACACCCGGCTCAAGGACACCGAACTGCTCGTCGCCTGCAACCCGTTCAACGTGCTGTGCGGAGAGCGCGGCGTGGCCCGGGTGTTCGGCCCGCAGAAGGGGGCGACGCCCGCGCAGGTCGAGGAGTTGTCGGCCGGGCTGGAGAACTGGGCGCGCGTCCTCACCCGCGACCTCGGTGTCACCGGCACCGACCTGCGCCACGGCCCCGGCACCGGCGCCTCCGGCGGGCTGGGCGCGGGGCTGGCCGCCGTCGGGGCCCGGCTGCTGCCCCGTTTCGACGTGCTGCTCGACCACCTCGACCTGGACGCCCGCCTGGCCCGCGCCGACCTGGTGCTCACCGCCGAGGGGGCGCTGGATCACCAGACGCCGCGCGGCAAGGTCCCGGCCGAGGTCGCCCGCCGCGCCAAGCTCTACGGCCGTCCCGTCCTCGCCCTGGCCGGCACGCTCGGCGAGGGCGCGCACGAGGTGCCGGGGGTGGACGCCTGCCACGGCATCATGCCGGCGCCGATGGCCCTGGCGGACGCGCTGCTGCGCGCCGCCGAGCTGCTCACGGACGCCACGGAGCGGGCGCTGCGGATGATCCTGCTGGGGTCGCGGCTGCCGGGCCGGGCCGCTCAGACGGCGGAAGCCGTCTCGGCGCCGGACGTGTCGGCGGAGGTGGTGTCGGGGACGCAGCGGCCGTCCTCGGTGCGGTAGTTCCACCGGGCGCCGTCGCTCACCAGCTCCCGCACGGCGTGCACGAACCGCTCGACGTGCTCGTCCGGGGTGCCCGCGCCGAAGCTCACGCGGATGGCGTTGAGGGACTTCTCGCCGGGCGCCGCCTCGGGGGCGCCGCACTCGCCCTGCGCCTGCGGGTCACCGCCGAGCAGGGTGCGCACCAGCGGGTGGGCGCAGAACAGACCGTCGCGCACGCCGATGCCGTACTCGGCGGAGAGCGCGGCGGCGAAGTGCGAGCTGTTCCAGCCCTCGACGACGAAGGAGAGCACGCCGACGCGGGGGGCGTCGTCACCGAAGAGGGAGAGGGTCCGCACCTCGGGCACCTCGGCGAGTCCCTCCCGTACCTTCCGGATCAGGTGCTCCTCGCGGGCGACCAGGCTGTCGAACCCGGCCTCGGTGAGCGCCTTGCAGGCGGAGGCGACGGCATAGGCGCCGATGACGTTGGGCGACCCGGCCTCGTGCCGGGCGGCGCTGTCGTGCCACTCCACGTCCACGCCCCCGTCGGCGCGCCGGGTGACGCTGCGGCTGGCGCCGCCCCCGGCGAGGTACGGCTCCGCCTCGCGCAGCCAGTCGGCGCGGCCGGCCAGCACCCCGGAGCCGAAGGGGGCGTAGAGCTTGTGTCCGGAGAAGGCGACCCAGTCCACGTCCAGGTCGGCCACGGAGACCGGGTGGTGCGGGGCGAGCTGGGCGGCGTCCAGGACGATCCGGGCGCCGTGCGCGTGCGCGGCGGCGGCCAGTTCACGCACCGGCCACAGCTCACCGGTGACGTTGGAGGCGCCGGTGACGCAGACCAGGGCGGGCCCGTACGGCTCACGGGCGGCGAGGGCGCGCTCCAGCGTCTCGACGGCCTGCGCGGGAGTGCGCGGGGCGTCCAGGCAGGTCACGTCGGCGCCCCGCCAGGGCAGCAGCGAGGCGTGGTGCTCGGTCTCGAAGACGAAGACCCGGCAGCCGTCGGGCAGCGCGCCCGCGAGCAGGTTGAGGGAGTCGGTGGTGGACCGGGTGAAGACGACCTGGTCGCCGTCCCGGCAGCCGAGGAACCCGGCGACGGTCCCGCGGGCGTTCTCGAACAGGTCGGTCGACAGCTGCGACAGGTACCCGGCGCCCCGGTGCACGCTGCCGTAGTACGGGGCGTAGGCCGCCACGTCGTCCCAGACCCGCTGGAGCGCGGGCGCGCTGGCGGCGTAGTCGAGAGCGGCGTAGGCGACCTCGCCGCCGGTGACGAGCGGGACGGTGACATCTCGCCCCAGAACCGGCAGAGGGGCACAAAGGGACTGGTCGACGGCAGCGGTGGAGACGGACATGGGTGTACTCCCGTGAAGGCAGGTGCCGTCACCACGCGAACCGCGGCGGCTCGAGCGTGGGGACGGAGAAGAAAGGGGGATGCGGAGGCGGGGCTCTGCGGCCCTATCGCATTCGCTGGTTCACGGGAGGCTCCCTCGAACGACCAGGACCCCTGGGCTGATCACTCGGAAGAGTGCGAGGGGTCCGCGCTTGCCGCAGACCTCGCTGCCTACGGCCTGGTCTTCACCCGGGGCACCCCGCCACGGACGGAGGGTTGCCGGACAGTCGGCCGGGGCCGAATGACTGTCGCTCATGACCTGCACAGGAACGTACGGGAAAAGATCGGCGCCCCGCAACCCGGGTCCGGATCGCGGGACGCACGTCACACGGGAGGGCGTTACGCGTTGCTCACGGCCACCCAGCGGTCCAGCACCCGTTTGGCGGCGCCCGAGTCGATCGCCTCGGCGGCCCGGTCCATGCCGGCCCGGAGCTGCTCGGTCAGCGGCGCCTCGCCGGGCGCCAGGGCCACCAGGGCCGCCGCCGAGTTCAGCAGCACCGCGTCCCGTACGGGGCCCACCTCGCCGGCCAGCAGGCGGCGGGCGACGTCGGCGTTGTAGGAGGCGTCGGCGCCGCGCAGCGCCTCGACCGGCACCAGTTCCAGGCCGACGTCCCGCGGGTCGAAGCTCTCCTCGGTCACCCGGCCGTCCCGCACCACCCAGACCCTGGAGGTGGAGGTCGTGGTCAGCTCGTCGAGGCCGTCGTCGCCGCGGAACACCAGGGACGAGTGGCCGCGCTCGGCGAAGACACCGGCGATGATCGGCGCCATCCGGGCGTGGGCGACCCCGATCGCCTGGGACTTCACCCTGGCCGGGTTGGTCAGCGGGCCCAGGAAGTTGAACACCGTGCGGATACCCAGCTGGCCGCGGGCCGCCGCCACGTGGCGCAGCGCCGGGTGGAACTTCACGGCGAAGCAGAAGGTGATGCCGGCCTCCTCGGCGACCTCCGCCACCCGTCTCGGCGTCAGCTCCAGATTGACCCCGAGCTTCTCCAGGACGTCGGAGGCCCCGGACGCCGAGGAGGCGGCCCGGTTGCCGTGCTTGACGACCTTCGCCCCCGTGCCGGCCACGACGATCGCCGACATGGTGGAGATGTTGACCGTCTTGGCGCCGTCGCCGCCGGTGCCGACGATATCGACCGTCTCCCCCGGCACCTCGATCACGTTGGCGTGCTCGTACATGGTGCGGACGAGACCGGAGATCTCCTCGACCGTCTCCCCCTTGAAGCGGAGGCCCACCGCGAGGCCGGCGATCTGCGCGTCGGTCGCCTCGCCGCGCATGATCACGTCCAGCGCCCACGCGGTGTCGTCCGCGGAGAGGTCGTGGCCGTCCAGCAGTTTGTTCAGCACGGCGGGCCAGGAGCGGCCCGCCGCGATGTCGCCTCCAGCGGGGGTCACAGCGCTCATGAGCCGCTCCTGCATCGTGTGTGTGGTGGGAAGGGAGTGTGCTCCCACCCTATCCAGCCCCGGGCAGGGCGAAGGGCCCCGTCCGAGGATCGGACGGGGCCCTTCGACCGTGGTGTGGCGACGCTGGAGGGTCAGTGGTGGCCGTGGCCGCTCGTGATCTCCTTGTACTCCTCGACAGTCGGCTTCGGGATCTGCGCGTCCTCGCCGTAGTAGGCCTCGCTGAGCTTGGCGCGGAGCTTCTCGGTGCTCTTCACCTTGCGCTCGACGCCGTTCTCGTCGACCGTGGGGCCGATCTCGGCGGGCTTGTACTGCTCGTG
Organism: Streptomyces sp. NPDC017225; assembly: GCF_044331465.1. Lineage (NCBI taxonomy): Bacteria > Bacillati > Actinomycetota > Actinomycetes > Kitasatosporales > Streptomycetaceae > Streptomyces > Streptomyces sp. NPDC017225. Next base: position 255,622 of record NZ_JBIRNE010000003.1, read on the forward strand.
CGCCGTGAGCGTGTGCAGCTGCTCCTGGCTGAGCGGCTCGTGCACCTCGATGAACTCACCGTGCGGCAGGCGCTTGATGATGCCCGACTCGCGGCCGTGCAGCACCTTCTCCTTGTCCCGGCGCTGCAGGCCGAGGCAGATCCGCTTGGTGACGACGAAGGCGACGACCGGCCCGAGGAAGAACCCGATCCGCACGAACCAGGTGACCGCGTTGATCGACAGGTGGAAGTGGGTGGCGACGATGTCGTTGCCACCGCCGATCAGCATGATCATGTACGCGGTGACCCAGGCCACACCGAACGCGGTCCGGGTCGGGGCGTTGCGCGGCCGGTCCAGGATGTGGTGCTCGCGCTTGTCCCCGGTCACCCAGGACTCGATGAACGGGTACAGGGCGATCAGCATCAGGAAGATGCCGAAGATCACCAGTGGGATGAAGACGCCCAGGACCAGCGTGTGACCCCAGAAGTTGATCTCCCAGCCGGGCATCGCCCGGACCAGGCCCTCGGCGAAGCCCATGTACCAGTCGGGCTGGGCGCCCGTGGAGACCATGTCCGGCCGGTAGGGGCCGATGGACCAGATCGGGTTGACCGCCACGAGGCCGGCGATGGCCGCGATGACACCGAAGACCAGGAAGAAGAAGCCTCCGGCCTTCGCCATGTACACCGGCAGCAGCGGCATGCCGACGACGTTCTTGTTGGTCTTGCCGGGACCCGCGAACTGCGTGTGCTTGTGGTAGAAGACCAGGATCAGGTGGCCGACCACGAGCCCGAGCATGATGCCCGGCAGCAGCAGGATGTGGATCGAGTAGAACCGGGCGACGAAGTCGGTCCCGGGGAACTCCCCGCCGAACAGGAACATCGAGATGTACGTACCGACGATCGGCACGGACAGGATCGCGCCCTGGGTGAAGCGGACACCGGTGCCGGAGAGCAGGTCGTCCGGGAGCGAGTAGCCGGTGAAACCGGTGAACATGCCCAGGACGAACAGCAGGAAGCCGAACAGCCAGTTGATCTCACGTGGCTTGCGGAACGCGCCGGTGAAGAAGACGCGCATCATGTGCACGAACATGCCGGCGAGGAAGATGATCGCCGCCCAGTGGTGGATCTGCCGGATCAGCAGACCACCCCGGATGTCGAAGCTGATGTCGAGCGTCGACTTGTACGCCTCACTCATCAGCTGTCCCTGCATCGGGACGTACGAGCCGTGGTACACCACCTCGTTCATCGAGGGGTGGAAGAACAGCGTCAGGTACACACCCGTGAGGATGATGATGATGAAGCTGTAGAGGCAGATCTCGCCCAGCATGAAGGACCAGTGGTCCGGGAAGATCTTGCGCATGTTGGCCTTGGCCAGGGAGTAGATCCCGAGCCTGCCGTCGGCCCAGTCGGCGACACGTTCGCCGGCCGGGGCCTTTCCGCGCGACCGGTCCGCCGATGCGCCGGCGGACGGGTTCGGGTTGCTGGCTGCAGTACTCATCCGCGCTCCCAGAATGCAGGACCGACGGGCTCCTCGAAGTCGCTGAGCGCTTCGAGGTAGCCCTCGTCGTTCACGCCGATCCGCAGCTGCGGCAGCGGGTGCCCGGCGGGACCGAAGATCACCCGGGCACCGTCGGCAAGGTCGAAGGTGGACTGGTGGCAGGGGCACAGCGCGTGGTGCGTCTGCTGCTCGTACAGCGAGATCGGGCACCCGACGTGGGTGCAGATCTTCGAGTACGCCACGACGCCCTCGTGCGACCACTCGAGTTCCTGCTTGTCCTTGATGGCCTCCGGCTCCAGCCGGATGATCATCAGGGCCGCCTTGGCGATCTCGTTCTGGAAGCCGTGGTCGTGCTCCTCCAGGCCCTCGGGCTTGGCGAAGGTGAGGGAACCGACCGCGATGTCCGACGGACGCATCGGCTCGTTCGTGTTCATGTTGACGAGCAGCTTGCCCTTGGACCACAGCGTGTGGCGGAGCTTCGTCCCGGGCAGCGGGCCGAGGTCGCGCAGCAGGACGACGCCGGAGAGCGGCACCAGCGTCAGCGCCCCGAACATCGTGTTGCGGATCAGCTTGCGCCGGCCGATCACGGATTCCTTGGCGCCCTGCTTGAAGTCCGCGTGGACCTTCGCACGGGTCTCGGGCGACGCCTCGATCGGGTGCCGCTCGTCGGCTACCTCCTCGTCGGACATCAGGGTGCGCGCCCAGTGGACGGCGCCCGCGCCGATGGCGAACAGCGCCACGCCCAGGGTCAGGCCCAGCGCGAGGTTCATCGCGTTGATGTGCCCGAGCGGCCAGACGTAGACCGCCTCGTCGTGCGGGATCGCCACGAAGGAGGCGATGAAGCCGATGGTGGCCAGCATCGACAGCGTGAACAGCAGGGCGACCGTGCGCTCGGACCGCTTGGCGGCCCGCTCGTCGATGTCCTGGATCCGGTGCTCGTGGGGCGGCAGCCCCGGGTCCGCGAACGGGTGCTTCTCGTCCGCGGGCTTCGGCACGCCGTGCGTGCGGCCCTGCTCGGCAGGCAGGTTCTCTTCTGGAATGTCTTGGCTACTCATGACTTCTTGGCCTTTGCGGTCCGAGCGGCGACCCACACGGCGACGGCGATGCAGCCACCGAGACCGAAGATCCAGCCGAAGAGGCCCTCACTGACCGGCCCGAGGCCGCCGAGCGAGAGACCGCCGGGGTTCACGGTGTCGTCCGAGTTGACCGCGTCCAGGTAGGCGATGATGTCCTTCTTGTTCTGCTCCGTCAGCGTGCTGTCGGGGAAGGAAGGCATGTTCTGCGGGCCGGTCTGCATGGCCTCGTAGATGTGCTTCGGGTCGACGTCCTCAAGGGTCGGCGCGTACTTGCCGTGCGTCAGCGCACCGCCCTTGCCGGTGAAGTTGTGGCACTGCGCGCAGTTGTTGCGGAACAGCTCACCGCCCTTGGCGATGTCCGCACCCTGGGGGCCGTACTTCTCCGCCGACGGGACGGCCGGGCCGGCGCCCAGCGAGGCGACGAAGGCCGCCAGCTGGTCGATCTCGGCCTGGGAGTAGATCACCTTCTTGCGCGGGACCTGTGCGCCGGGCTGCTGGGCCGGCATACGTCCGGTGCCCACCTGGAAGTCGACGGCGGCGGCGCCGACGCCTACCAGGCTCGGACCGTCGGTGGTGCCCTGACCCCCGGTGCCGTGGCAACTGGCACAGCCGACGGCGTAGAGCTTCTTGCCCTCGTCGATGGCGAGGGACTGGGCGGTTTCATCGGCCTGCGCCTTGCTCGCGGGTGCGAACGCGGCGTACAGCCCCCCTGTGCATGCCAGCGCGAGGAGTAGGACGACGAGCGCCGCCAGCGGGTGGCGTCGTCGTGCGGAGAGCTTTTTCACGGATTACCCCGGTGTCAGGATCTTCTGCGTCGATGCTTCTGGTATTGCGCGGGTGCGCGCCGCGACTACTTGATCAGGTAGATCGTGGCGAACAGGCCGATCCAGACCACATCGACGAAGTGCCAGTAATAGGACACGACGATGGCGGCGGTCGCCTGCTCGTGGGTGAACCTCCGGGCCGCGTAGGTGCGGCCGAGGACCAGCAGGAAGGCGATGAGGCCGCCCGTCACGTGCAGTCCGTGGAAGCCGGTGGTCAGGTAGAACACCGAGCCGTACGGGTCCGACGAGAGCGAGAGGCCCTCGTGCTTGACCAGCTCGGTGTACTCGAACACCTGACCGCCGATGAAGATCGCACCCATCACGAAGGTGACGATGAACCACATCCGGAGCTTCTTCACGTCACCGCGCTCGGCCGCGAACACGCCGAGCTGACAGGTGAGGGAGGAAAGCACCAGGATCGTGGTGTTCGTCGCGGAGAACGGAAGGTTCAGCGCGTCGGCCTTCTCGGACCAGAAGTCCGGGCCGGTCACCGATCGCAGGGTGAAGTACATCGCGAAGAGGGCCGCGAAGAACATCAGCTCGGAACTCAACCAGATGATGGTTCCGACGCTGGTGAGGTTCGGCCGGTTGACCGACGGGTGCGCGTGCCCGGTTTCTACTGTCGTTGCTGTCGCCACGACCGACATTATGTCGGTCGCTTATCCCGCCCTCACCCCGGGGGGTGCCGTTCGGAGTGTCCGCACCGTCTGTACTGCCCGTATGGCCCATCGAACGGGCCCTCGAAGCCGTGTCGAAGCCCTGTCCGAACCAGTGTTGACGAGGTGTTCGAGGGAGTAGCATCCGGCGCGACGGGCTACGACTGTTTCACTGCGTATCGGAGGAAGCATGCAGCCGACCGCCACGGTGCTGGTCTACAGCGACGACTCCAACACCCGCGAGCAGGTGCGGCTGGCGACCGGTCGCCGGCCGGCTCCGGACGTGCCCGTGGTCGAGTTCGTGGAGTGCGCCACTGTGGCCGCCGCGCTCAAGGAGCTGGACAAGGGCGGGATCGACGTCTGCGTCTTCGACGGCGAGGCGGTGCCCATGGGGGGCATGGGCCTGTGCCGCCAGATCAAGGACGAGGTCTTCCGGTGCCCGCCGGTGCTGCTGCTCATCGCACGGCCGCAGGACGCGTGGCTGGCGACGTGGAGCCGCGCCGAGGCGGCTGTGACGCTGCCGGTGGAGCCGGTGGAGTTCGCGGGCGCGCTGGCCTCGCTGCTGCGCCAGAAGAGGCTGGAGGGCGTCTAGGGGCGCCCGGCGGGGCCGGGGGCGCCCGCCCGCTCATGGGGGCGCGGTCAGACGCTCTGCGGCCTCAGCCTGGCCTGCTCCGCCGTGCCCTGGCCGTTCGGGGTACCACCCGTAAGGGCGCTTCCCGTGCGCCATTTGGTCCAGTCGAGGTTCCAGTCGCCGAAGCCGTTGCCGAAGGGTTCCATCGTCTCGCCACCTGAGTTGACGACCTCGACGAGGTCGCCCTCCTGCACGGTGTCGAAGAACCACTCCGCGTCGGCGGTGCTCATGCCGACGCAACCGTGGCTGACGTTGGCCGCGCCCTGCGAACCGACGGACCACGGGGCGGCGTGCACGTACTCGCCGCTCCAGGTGACCCGGGTGGCGAAGTACACGGGCAGGTCGTACGACTCCGAGGAGCCCTCGGCGATGCCGACGGTGCTGCTGCGCATGCGTACGAAGGGTTCCTTGGCCAGGACGACCTTGACGCCGTTGCGGGTCTCGAAGCCGGGCTTGCCCGCGGTGACGGGCATCTGCCTGACCTCCTCGCCGTCCCGGTAGACCGTCAGCGTGTGCGCGGCGGCGTCGGTCACGGCCACGACGTGGTCGTCCGTGGTGATGGTGAGGGGCTTGGCGGTGCCGCCCCACATCCGGTCGCCGATCTTGATGCCGTCGAGGGTGCTGCGGACCTGGACGGTGGCGTGGGCGGGCCAGTACTCCTTGGGCCGGTAGTGGAGCTTCTTGTCGTCCACCCAGTGCCAGGCGCCCTCCACCGCGGGCGTGGAGTCCACCTTCAGGGCGCGCTCCACTATGGCGCGCTGGGCCGGGTCCGCGACCGGTTGGCTCAGTTCCGCGGTGACGGGCTGGCCGACGCCGTACGCGCCCGCCTCGGGCCCGAAGGAGACGTCCAGGGTCTTCTTGGTGCTGGGCCGGCCGGTCTCGAAGGTGAGGACCTTGCGGCCGGGCGCGCCGTCGCCGTCCTCGGTGCTGACCCGCACCGTGTAGCTGGCGCCGGCGGCCAGCGGGGTGGTGCTGTGCCAGCGGGCTCCGTCGGCGGAGAGCTCGCCCGCGACGTGGCGCCCCGCCGCGTCCATGGCCGTGACGTCCGTGATGCGCCCGTCGGCGCCCTCGGCGACGACCTCCAGGGGCTTGTCCGGGTCGGCCTTCTTCCCGGCCTCGGTGGGGCCGTTGAAGGAGATCTGCCCGGCCGCGTCGTACGGCGCGGCGGACAGCGGGTTGTCGTCGCCGCCGGTGCAGGCGGTGACGCTCGCGCCGAGAGCGATCACCAGCAGGGTGCAGCCGACGACCGTACGCCCCCGCGCCTGGAAGTGAACCGTGTTGCTCATGACCTCACGCTAGGGAGCGACGTCAATGGCGGCACGGCGGGTAACCCGGACGAGTGAGGCGGGTGCGGCAGACGAAGGGGCCCGGACGCTCCTGACGGAGTGTCCGGGCCCCTCGGCGCTCGGCGCGTGCTACTGGGTGCGGTTCTCACCGCGGTAGTACTCGAAGACCCAGCCGAACAGACCGATCAGCAGGATCGGAGCCGAGAAGTACAGGAGCCACCAGCCGACCGCCACGCCCAGGAAGGCGAAGGCTCCGCCGATCCCGAGCGCCAGCGGCTGCCAGCTGTGCGGGCTGAAGAACCCGATCTCGCCGGCGTCGTCCGCGACGTCCGCTTCCTTGTTGTCCTGGGCGCCCACGTCGACCCGCCTGGCCGTGAAGGCCAGGTAGAAGCCGATCATGATGGCCAGGCCGAAGGCCATGAAGAGGGCCGTGGTGCCGACCGGCTCCATCGACCAGTAGCCGTAGACGATCGCGACGGCCAGGATGAAGACGCTCAGCCAGATGAAGAGCTTGCCCTGGATCTTCACTTCCCGGCCTCCTTGCCGCCGGCGAGGGCCTTCTCCCCGTGACCGACGTTCTCGAGCTGGTCGAGCGCGGCGACCTCGGGGTGGTGCAGGTCGAAGGCGGGGGATTCACTGCGGATGCGCGGCAGCGTGAGGAAGTTGTGCCGCGGCGGCGGGCAGGAGGTCGCCCACTCCAGCGAACGGCCGTAGCCCCACGGGTCGTCCACGTTGACCGGCTTGCCGTACTTGGCCGTCTTCCAGATGTTGTAGAAGAACGGCAGCAGCGACATGCCGAGCAGGAACGAGCTGATCGTCGAGATCGTGTTCAGGGCGGTGAAGCCGTCGGCCGCCAGGTAGTCGGCGTACCGGCGCGGCATGCCCTCGGCGCCCAGCCAGTGCTGGACCAGGAAGGTGCCGTGGAAGCCGATGAACAGCGTCCAGAAAGTGATCTTGCCCAGTCGCTCGTCCAGCAGCTTGCCGGTGAACTTCGGCCACCAGAAGTGGAAGCCGGCGAACATCGCGAACACCACGGTGCCGAACACCACGTAGTGGAAGTGCGCCACCACGAAGTACGAGTCCGAGACGTGGAAGTCCAGCGGCGGCGAGGCCAGGATGACACCGGTCAGACCACCGAAGAGGAAGGTGATCAGGAAGCCGGTGGACCAGAGCATCGGTGTCTCGAAGGACAACGACCCCTTCCACATGGTGCCGATCCAGTTGAAGAACTTCACACCGGTCGGGACCGCGATCAGGAAGGTCATGAAGGAGAAGAACGGCAACAGCACGCCGCCCGTGACGTACATGTGGTGGGCCCACACCGTCACCGACAGACCGGCGATCGCGATCGTCGCGGCGATCAGACCCATGTAGCCGAAGATCGGCTTGCGGGAGAAGACCGGGATGATCTCACTGACGATGCCGAAGAACGGCAACGCGATGATGTACACCTCTGGATGCCCGAAGAACCAGAACAAGTGTTGCCACAGCAACGCTCCGCCGTTGGCCGAGTCGAAGATGTGCGCACCGAACTTGCGGTCCGCCTCCAGCGCGAACAGGGCCGCGGCCAGCACCGGGAAGGCGAGCAGGACCAGCACACCGGTCAGCAGCACGTTCCAGGTGAAGATCGGCATGCGGAACATGGTCATGCCGGGCGCGCGCATGCAGATGATCGTGGTGATGAAGTTGACCGAGCCGAGGATCGTGCCGAAGCCGGAGAAGGCCAGACCCATGATCCACAGGTCACCGCCGATGCCCGGCGAGTGCACCGCGTCGGACAGCGGGGAGTAGGCGAACCAGCCGAAGTCGGCCGCGCCCTGCGGGGTCAGGAAGCCGCCCACCGCGATGAGCGAACCGAACAGGTACAGCCAGTAGGCGAACATGTTCAGCCGGGGGAACGCCACGTCCGGGGCGCCGATCTGCAGCGGCATGATCCAGTTCGCGAAGCCCGAGAACAGCGGCGTCGCGAACATCAGCAGCATGATCGTGCCGTGCATAGTGAACGACTGGTTGAACTGCTCGTTCGACATGATCTGCAGGCCCGGACGGGCCAGCTCGGCGCGCATGAGCAGCGCCATCACGCCGCCGATCACGAAGAACGCGAACGACGTCACCAGATACAGCGTGCCGATCGTCTTGTGGTCAGTGGTCGTCAACCACTTGATCACGACGTTGCCGGGCTGCTTGCGCCGTACCGGCAGCTCGTTCTCGTACGAGTCCTCCGCTGCCGAGGCACCCTGGGGTTCGTTGAGGATGCTCACAGGTTGTTCGTCTCCCGGTTCTTCTCGTGGCTCGTCTGCGCGATGCCGGCGGGAACGTAACCGGTCTGCCCCTTCTTCGCGAGGTCCTGGAGGTGCTGCTCGTAGCGCTCCGGGGAGACGACCTTGACGTTGAACAGCATCCGGGAGTGGTCCACGCCGCACAGCTCGGCGCACTTGCCCATGAAGGTGCCCTCCTTGTTGGGGGTCACCTCGAAGGCGTTGGTGTGGCCCGGAATGACGTCCTGCTTCATGAGGAACGGCACCACCCAGAAGGAGTGGATGACGTCACGCGAGGTCAGGACGAAGCGGACCTTCTTGCCCTTGGGGAGCCAGAGGGTCGGGCCCGGGTTGTTGTTCTGCGGGTTCCGCGTGCCGGGGACACCACAGTCGTGGACGCCGCCGGCGTTCGCCGGGAAGTCGTTCTTGAACCGGTCCGGGATCGCGGCCAGTTCCTTGGAGGTCTTGGCGTCGCCGGACGAACCTTCGACGTTCTCGACGTGGTTGAAGCACCAGCTCCACTGGAAGCCGACCACGTTGACCGTGACGTCGGGCTTGTCCTCCAGGCTCATGAGCTCGGACTCGTCACGGGCGGTGAAGTAGAACAGCACCGAGACGATGACGAGTGGAACGATGGTGTACAGCGCCTCGATGGGCAGGTTGTACCTGTTCTGCGGAGGGACCTCGACCTTGGTGCGGGTGCGCCTGTGGAAGAAGACACTCCACAGGATCAGGCCCCACACCAGCACGCCGGTGGCCAGCGCGGCAGCCCACGATCCCTGCCACAGGGAGAGGATCCGCGGAGCCTCTTCCGTGGTGGGGGTGGGCATGCCGAGGCGGGGGAAGTCCTCCCATGTGCAACCGGTGGCGGTCGCCAGGACCAGGCCCGCGGTCAGTGCCTGCAGCAGCTTCCGCCGCATGGGGCGCCGCGGCGAGCGGTCGGAGCCGTTGGGACTCACGTAGCGCCTTCCCGAGAGTCTCGCCCGCGCTGTTCGGCTGCGGCCTTCTCGCTGGTCGGTCGCCGCCCTGCGTCGGGCAGGGGTTTGATGTTTATGCGGACCAAACCCTAGCCGACGCACTTCGGGGGTTCGCGGGGAGGGTGGCATACGCGCCGTCGGTCACTCCCAAGGGTGGGATCGGGCGCCCACGAAGCCGGGACCGGGGGTTGTCCGGGGACTGACGGTGCGTCGTGGCCGGTCGCGCCCGCGCGGCGGAGCCGGATATCGGCGCGGTCCCGCACCCCTGGTCGGCACTCCCCCGCCGGGGGTCATAGCGTTGCCGTGTGGCCTACTTCGACGCTGCTTCCGCCGCTCCCCTCCATCCCGTCGCCCGACAGGCCCTGTTGGCCTCCCTCGACGAGGGGTGGGCCGACCCCGCACGGCTGTACCGGGAGGGGCGGCGGGCACGGTTGCTGCTCGACGCGGCGCGGGAGGCGGCGGCCGAGGCGGTGGGGTGCCGGGCGGACGAGTTGGTGTTCACCCCTTCGGGGACGCGGGCGGTGCATTCGGGCGTCGCGGGGGCGCTGGCCGGGCGGCGCCGCGCGGGACGTCACCTGATCGTGTCCGCCGTCGAACACTCCTCCGTACTCCATGCGGCCGAAGCGCACGAGGCCGGCGGCGGGACGCTCACCCAGGTCGCCGTGGGCCGGACGGGGGCGGTGGACCCGGCGGCGTACACGGCGGCCCTGCGCGACGACACCGCGCTGGCCTGTCTCCAGTCGGCCAACCACGAGGTGGGCACCGAGCAGCCGGTGGCGGACGTGGCCGAGGCCTGCCGGGCGGCGGGCGTGCCGCTGCTGGTGGACGCGGCCCAGTCGCTGGGCTGGGGGAAGGTGGCGGGCGACTGGTCGCTGCTCACCGCGAGCGCCCACAAGTGGGGCGGCCCGTCGGGGGTCGGGCTGCTCGTCGTACGCAAGGGTGTGCGGTTCGCGCCGCAAGGGCCCGGGGACGAGCGGGAGTCGGGCCGGGCGCCCGGCTTCGAGAACCTTCCGGCGATCGTGGCCGCGGCGGCGTCGCTGCGGGCGGTGCGGGCCGAGGCGGCCGGGGAGGCGGCCCGGCTGCGGGAACTGACGGAGCGGATCCGGGCCCGGGTGCCGGCCCTGGTGCCGGATGTGGAGGTGGTCGGCGATCCGGTGCGCCGGCTGCCCGGCACCGTCACCTTCTCGTGTCTCTATGTCGACGGGGAGACTCTGCTGCACGAGCTGGACCGCGCGGGCTTCTCGGTCTCCTCCGGCTCGTCCTGCACCAGCGGCACCCTGATGCCGAGTCACGTCCTGAAGGCGATGGGGGTGCTCAGCGAGGGCAACGTCCGGGTGTCGCTGCCGCCGGGGACGCCGGCCGAGGAGGTCGAGCGGTTCCTGGAGGTGCTGCCGGGCACGGTGGCCGCGGTGCGGGAGAAGCTGGGGGCGCCGGTGGCCGGGGAGAGTGCCCGGGTCACGGGCGCGGACCTGGTCGTGGACGCGCTGGGCCGGCGCTGCCCCGTTCCGGTGATCGAACTGGCCAAGGTCATCGGCGACGTACCCGTCGGCGGCACGGTCCGCGTCCTGTCCGACGACGAGGCGGCCCGGCTGGACATCCCGGCGTGGTGCGAGATGCGGGGGCAGGAGTACGGGGGCGAGCAGCCGGCGGAGAGGGGCATCGCGTACCTGGTCCGCCGGGTGAGCTGACGCCGGTGAGCTGCCGCCGGGCAGGGGCGCGGGGGCTGTGTCGATGTGCGGCTCGGCCGCGTGACCTCGACCGGCCCCACGCACCCGCGCCCGGCGTCGCTCCCGGGGGCCTCCCCCGTGGCCGCCGGGCCGCCCTCTAGCCCAGGTGCCCCTGGACCTCGGCCGCCGCCTCGTCGCCGTACGCCTTGGTGAAGCGCTCCATGAAGTGCACCCGCCGCAGCTGGTACTCCTGCGTACCGACCGTCTCGATGACCAGGGTCGCGAGCATGCACCCGACCTGCGCGGCCCGCTCCAGGGACACTCCCCAGGCCAGTCCGGACAGGAACCCCGCGCGGAAGGCGTCGCCGACACCCGTGGGGTCGGCCTTGCGCTCCTCGTCCGGTACGCCGACCTCGACGCTCTCCTCGCCGGCCCGCTCGATGCGGACGCCCCGCGCGCCGAGGGTGGTGACGCGGTGGCCGACGCGGCCGAGGATCTCCTCGTCCGTCCAGCCGGTCTTGGTCTCGATGAGCCCCTTCTCGTACTCGTTGGAGAAGAGGTAGGTCGCCCCGTCCAGCAGTATCCGGATCTCGTCGCCGTTCATCCGGGCGATCTGCTGGGAGAAGTCGGCGGCGAACGGGATGGACCGCGTGCGGCACTCCTCGGTGTGCCGGAGCATCGCCTCCGGGTCGTCGGCGCCGATGGAGACCAGGTCGAGGCCGCCGACCCGGTCGGCGACGGTCTTGAGCTCGATCAGGCGGGCCTCGCTCATCGCGCCCGTGTAGAAGGAGCCGATCTGGTTGTGGTCGGCGTCGGTGGTGCAGACGAAGCGGGCGGTGTGCAGGGTCTCGGAGATGCGCACCGAGCCGGTGTCGACCCCGTGCCGGTCCAGCCAGGCCCGGTACTCGTCGAAGTCCGAGCCGGCGGCGCCGACGAGGATCGGCCGGGTGCCGAGCTGGCCCATGCCGAAGGCGATGTTCGCCCCGACGCCGCCCCGGCGCACGTCGAGCTGGTCGACCAGGAAGGAGAGCGAGACCGTGTGCAGCTGGTCCGCGACGAGCTGGTCGGAGAAGCGACCGGGGAAGGTCATGAGGTGGTCGGTGGCGATGGAGCCGGTGACTGCGATGCGCACGGCGTGGACTCTCTCCTGAGGGGGAGGCGGGTTGACAGTTCACGCTACCCGGGAGTGCCCCCGGCCCGAAGCAGGCAAAACTACCCGGTAGTACAACTTTCTTCGCGGTCCGGAACGTGCCTACGGTTCTGTTATGACGAACCTGAGGACCGCCGACCCCGCCCCGGCCGACCTGGACGGCGACCTGGCGTCGCTGCGCGGCGACTGCGCCCGGATGGCCCCGCGCTGGGAGGCTCCGGCCGACGCCTCCGCCCGTCCCGTCCCCGTCTCGCTCCTCCACGGCGTGCGGGTGCCGCGGACGTCGGCCCGGTTGCTGGACGCCATGTCGGACTACGGCGACTGAGCGCCGCCGGGCGGCTTCGCGGCCGTTCGGGCGACGCGTGGCGTCGCCGGGAACCGGATCCACCTCCACCGCGTCCCATCGCTGTCCCCAGTAACAGCCGAAGGAGCGATGCGGTGAACACCGAGCGACCCGACAACGACGACGCCACCGCCGCCGACGAGGCCGGTACCGGGCGTCCCGCGCGGCGGCGTCCCCCGGCCGTCGCCGTCGCGTCCGTGGCCGCCGCCGTGCTGCTCGTGGGGACCGGCGGGGCCTATCTGGCCGCGTCCGCCTCCGACGGCGGCGCGGACGGCGGTACGGCCTCCGGGGCATCCGGCGACGACACTCCCCCGCCGCTCGCCCTGGACGGCCGCGGGGCGCCCTCCAAGGGCGGCCAGGACGGTGTGAACGGCATCGCCCCCGGAGAGCCCGACCCGTACGGCGTCACCTACCGCGCCGACGGCGCCCTCCCCGAGGGTCCCGGCTCGGCGCCCGTGTACCGGGCGAAGGGCGAGGTCACCGAGGCGGAGGTGGCCCGGCTGGCCGGGGCCCTGGGAGTCGGCGGGGCGCCTCGGGTCCAGGGCGAGGCCTGGAAGGTCGGCAACGCCAAGGACGGTTCCGGGCCCCTGCTCACGGTGAACCGGCAGGCGCCGGGCACCTGGACCTTCCACCGCTACGCGCCGGGCACCGACAACTGCAAGAAGGGCGCCGTGTGCAAGGCCCCGTCCGCCGACGGGAGCCCGGTGAGCGAGGCGGCCGCGAAGAAGGCGGCGGCGCCGGTGCTGAAGGCGCTGGGCCAGGACGACGCCAAGCTGGACGCGGGCCAGGTCATGGGCGCCCGGCGGGCCGTGAACGCCGAGCCCGAGGTCGGCGGGCTGCCCACGTACGGGTGGACGACCGGTGTGGTCGTCGGCGCGCGGGGCGACGTGGTCGGCGGCAGCGGCCAGGTGAAGACGCCGGTCAAGGGGGACACGTACCCCGTCCTGGGCGCCGAGGAGACGCTGACGCTGCTGAACGCGCCGGACGGCGGTTCCGGGTCCGGCATCGGCGGCTGCGCGAGCCCCGTTCCGCACCAGGACGGCGCGGACCTGCCCTGCGCCCCGCCGACGGGCACGCCGGAGAAGCCGCGGAAGCAGACGGTCACGGTCGAGGACGCGGTGTTCGGGCTGGCCGCGCATCCGGTGCGGGGGCGGCAGACGCTGGTGCCGTCCTGGCTGTTCGAGGTGCGGGCGCCGGGCTCCAAGGAGGCCGTCACGGTCACGTATCCGGCGGTCGACCCGCGGTACCTGACCACCGCGGCCCCCGCCTCGCCCGCGCCGTCCCCGTCCGACGAGCCGTCCTCGGCGCCGGCTGACCCGCGGAACGTACAGGTGAGCGGCTACACGGCCGAGGGCGGGGAGCTGACCGCGCACTTCACGGGCGGGGTGTGCTCCGACTACGAGGCCACGGTGAAGGAGAGCGGGGAGAAGGTGACGGTCACGGTGACCGAGACCCCGCGTCCGGAGAAGGTCTGCATCCTGATCGCCAAGGAGTACGAGCGGACGGTGCCGCTGGACGAGCCGCTCGGCGACCGGACGGTGGTGGGCCCGGACGGCGAGGAGATCCCGGTGCACAAGCCGGGCGCGCGGCTGCCCGCGCCGTCCGGGAACCGGTGACGGCACGCTCACCCAGGCGGACGGACGGACAAGAGGGCGGGGGGGGGGGGGGGGGGGCGCCCCCCCGGCCCCCCCGCCGCGCGGGGGGGGGGGGGGGGGCGGGGGGGGTGGGTAAAGGTGGAGGGGGGGGTTAGTATTCGCGTGGGGGTGGTGGGGGGGGTGTACCGACCA